>JBKBJF010000001.1:0-143049 GCA_046293935.1 Hyphomonas sp. | reverse complement strand
ATCTGCGAAGGCGTGGTCACGCCCTTGCCATTGATTGTCATCGTATAGTTTGCGTTGAAATCGATGGCCATGTGCGTGCGCCTCCCGGGATTACTGACAGGGTTTCCGGGACCCTGTCCCGGCCTTCAACTCACTATTCACAGCTTCCTTGCCTTCGGCCAGTCCTCTCGCAGCGGAGCCCATTGCCGGCCGAAACAATTTTGCCAAAGAGACGGCCTATATCTAAGCGCACCAAAATCAATTTGATCAATGGGTGGCAATCCGCGAGTTTGGGGTCAGTGGCCCCGAGTCCATTCTCAACACAGCTAGAAAACCTGGAAAAACGGAGATTCCATGAGCAACGAAGCCAAATGCCCCGTCATGCACGGCAGTTTGACTGCGGCGGGCGCATCCAACACCGCGTGGTGGCCGGAAACGCTGAACCTCGACATCCTGCACCAGCATGACACGAAGGTGAACCCGCTCGGCAAGGACTTCAGCTACCGCGAAGCGGTCAAGACGCTCGACTTCGAAGCGCTGAAGAAGGACCTGCATGCCCTGATGACCGACAGCCAGGACTGGTGGCCGGCTGACTACGGCCATTACGGCGGCCTGATGATCCGTCTCGCCTGGCACTCGGCAGGGTCCTACCGTCTGGCTGATGGCCGCGGTGGCGGCGGCAGCGGCAACATCCGCTTTGCCCCGCTGAACTCCTGGCCGGATAATGGCAACCTCGACAAGGCCCGCCGCCTGCTCTGGCCGATCAAGAAGAAGTACGGCAACAAGATTTCCTGGGCCGACCTGATCCTGCTGGCCGGCAACATTGCCTATGAGTCGATGGGGCTGAAGACCTATGGCTTCTCCTTCGGCCGTGAGGACATCTGGCACCCAGAAAAGGATGTTTACTGGGGGTCGGAGAAAGAATGGGTGCCGCCTTCTGACAGCCGCTATGGGGATGTCAGCAAGCCGGAAACCCTCGAGAATCCGCTCGCCGCCGTGCAGATGGGCCTGATCTATGTCAACCCTGAAGGCGTGAACGGCAAGCCGGACCCGTTGAAAACCGCTGCGCAGGTGCGCGAAACCTTCGCCCGCATGGCGATGGATGATGAGGAAACTGCCGCGCTGACCTGCGGCGGTCACACGGTTGGTAAAGCGCACGGCAACGGCGATGCCAGCAAGCTGGGCCCGGCGCCGGAAGGCGCCGATATCGAGACGCAGGGCTTCGGCTGGGTGAATCCCAACCTTGGCGGCAAGGCCGCGAATGCCATCACATCGGGCCTCGAAGGCGCCTGGACCACCAACCCGACCAAGTGGGACATGGGCTATTTCAAGCTGCTGTTCGGCTATGAGTGGGAGCTGAAGAAGTCGCCGGCTGGTGCCAACCAGTGGCAGCCGGTCAACATCAAGGAAGAGGACATGCCGGTTGACGCCTCCGATCCGTCGGTGCGCCGCATGCCGATCATGACTGATGCCGACATGGCGATGAAGGTCGATCCGAAATACAACGCGATCTGCCAGAAATTCATGGCAGACCCCGAGTATTTCTCCCGCACCTTCGCCCGTGCCTGGTTCAAGCTTACCCACCGCGACCTCGGCCCGCGCACCCGCTACATCGGGCCCGACGCGCCGAAGGAAGACCTGATCTGGCAGGATCCGGTTCCCGCCGGCAGGAAGGACTACGACGTGGCCGCCGTGAAGGCGAAGATCGCCGCTTCCGGCCTCTCGGTCGGCGAGATGGTGGCCACCGCATGGGACAGCGCCCGCACTTTCCGCGGTTCAGACCTGCGCGGCGGTGCCAACGGTGCGCGCATCCGCCTGGCTCCCCAGAAAGACTGGGAAGGCAACGAGCCTGCCCGCCTGCAGAAGGTGCTGGCCGTGCTGGAGCCGATTGCGAAAGCAGCCGGTGCGAGTGTGGCGGACGTCATCGTGCTTGCCGGCAATGTCGGCATCGAGCAGGCGGCGAAAGCTGCCGGTGTTGCCGTGTCCGTACCCTTCGCGCCGGGCCGAGGCGATGCGACGGCGGAGCAGACAGATGCCGCTTCGTTCTCGGTGCTCGAGCCGCTGGCTGATGGGTTCCGCAACTGGCTGAAGAAGGACTATGTCGTGAAGCCGGAAGAGCTGCTGCTCGATCGTGCCCAGCTCCTCGGCCTGACGGGGCCGGAGATGACCGTACTGGTCGGTGGCATGCGTGTGATGGGCACCAACCATGGCGGCACGAAGCATGGCGTCTTCACCGACAGGGTGGGCGCGCTGACCAACGACTTCTTCGTCAACCTGACCGACATGTCGTATAAGTGGGTGCCGAAGGGTTCCAACGCCTATGACATCGTCGACCGCAAGTCGGGCGCTGCCAAGTGGACCGCAACGCGCGCAGACCTTGTGTTCGGTTCGAACTCGATTCTGCGCGCCTATGCGGAAGTCTACGCCCAGGATGATGCCAAGGAGAAGTTCGTGAAGGACTTCGTTGCCGCCTGGACGAAGGTGATGAACGCCGACCGGTTCGATCTGGTGTAAGCCGGTCCAGAAACCGTCTAGACAGGCGTGTGGACGGGGCGGATCCTGGAATGGGTCCGCCCCGTTGATTTTGGGGGAATTGCAGGTCGCGGTTTGCCTTGTGCGCGAGTTCCCCTAGGATTTTTGCTGGTATTGCGGACTTGGTGTGGATGCAGAAGGTCGAGTTCAGAGGATTTGCCGGGCTCACCCTAACGGGGGAGGTGCGGGGCCATGCCGAAGACCCGCTCGTGGTGCTGCTGACCGAGCGCGGTGACACGTCAGGCATATGGGATGACCTGGCCGGATCGCTAGTGGGCGCCGGGCGGCAAGTGCTGCTGCTTGAGAAACGCGGTGCAGCCGCTGCCGCAGCGCCGGGCGTGGCGGCGGAAGTGGAAGACCTGCGGGCTGTTCTTGGCCAGCTGCCTTCAAGGCCGGTCGTGGTAGCGGGCGCGAGTGATGGCTGGATTGCGCTTCAGGCGCTGACGGAAGACGCCGCGCAGCTGGTGACAGGACTGGTGCTGGTCAAGCTGCCCGGTGATGGGCAGGATGGAGCCGGAAAGGATGCCTTGGGGCTGCCGGGCGAGAGGCTGGCCGTGCCGGTTGTCTGCCTTGCGCCGGAAGACAGTGGCGGAGATGTCAGCGAAACGCTGAGCGCGATGCTGGTTGATTTTCTCGAAGCGCAGGTGCCGCGTGCTGCGCCGCAATTCCGTCAGGGCTCCGATGCGCGCACACTCCGGGATGCGCTCGGCTGTTTCGCAACAGGTGTGACGGTTGTGACGGCGGTGGGCGAGGATGGCGAGCCAGTAGGCCTGACGGCTAATTCCTTCACCTCCGTTTCACTCGACCCGCCGCTGCTGCTGGTCTGCATTGCGAAGTCAGGCTCGAGTGCGGAAGTGCTTGCGACGGCGCCGCACTTCGCGGTCAACGTGCTGCACATCGGCCAGCAGCCGGCATCTGCACGGTTTGCCACTCGCAACGAGAACAGGTTCGGCGCAACGCCCTGGTCGCCCGGGCTGAACGGGGTGCCGGTACTGACGAGTTCCTTGGCGACTTTTGAATGCGCGCGCGATGCCGTGCATGAGGGTGGCGACCATCTGATCCTGGTGGGCCGTGTTGAACGTGCGCAGTTCGAGCCGCGCCGCGATCCGCTGTTGTATTTCCGGGGGAAATACCGGCGGCTGCATTTTGCCTGATCCGTGTGCGGTTCATCGGAGCTGCCGGTCCGACACTCTCATTTTCATGATCTCAGCCTGAAAACCGGCGCAGCAAGTTGGCAATGGTCTTCTGCAGCGTCAGCATTTCCAGTGATTGCGGACCATAGTGCAAGGCAAGGGTGGCACGCAGGTTTTCCAGGTCGAACAGGATTTCGCGGGCGGATTCGTCCGGCACGAGGCTTTCGATCCAGCCGACACAGACGAGTCGTTCGCCGCGCGTGACATCACTCAAACGGTGCAGCCGGGAGGATGGATAGAGGACGAGATCCCCGGCGGCAAGTTTCAGGCACTGGGTGAAGCCGGCAGTCTCGATCTCGAGCACCCCTCCCTCATAATCGGCAGGTTCAGACAGGAAGAGAGTGAAGGACAGGTCTGTGCGCACGCGTGTCTCGCCGGAACCTATCCACGGATTGTCGATATGTGTGCCATAGCCGCCGCCGGGTCCTGTCTTGCTGACGAGGACGGGCGAGAACCGTTTCGGCTGGGCGGCGGCTGTGAGGACCGGGTGGGACCGGATAGCGGCGGTGAGTAAGTCGCGCAACTTTGCGCCGGAGCGGGTGGTGAGATCGGCTTGCAGGTTGCGTTTCACGGCGCGGGCCGTGGGGCCGGCCGTCTCTGCGCCATCTCGCCAGCCGAGCCCTTCGGAGAGGCGGCGAGCTTCGGCCAGCTGGTCTGCGGAAAGGACACCTGAAAGGGTCAGCAGCATGGGGATAATTTCTGCGAATGAGTTGCAATTACGATGAATTGGATTAGACCGGAGCGCAGCCGATTGGAAGGATTCTTGTCATGGAAATCAGGATGAAGCGCTGGGCGCAACTTGGTCTGGGCGCCGCGGTTGTGGCAGGCGCGCTGGCGGGATGCGCCCCGGCGGCGGAGCAGGCGGCGGAACCTGCGGCAGTGACCGATGCGGCCGCGTCGGCTGAGGCCGCTGAGGACGTAGCCGCCGCAGCGGCGGGCGAAGGCGAGGGCGGCATTGCCATCGACCAGGCCGCGACGAACGCCATTGTTTACCAGACGGCGCTAGCGGTGGCCGAGGCGCATGTGCTGGCGGCGCGCGATGCCTACGTGGCAGGTGAGAAGGATGCGGCGGCTGAAATGTTCGCGCACCCGGTTTCGGAAGTGCTGTTCGACCTGCAGCCGGTTCTGGAAGCGCGCGGCGTGGCGGATTTCAGCGACAAGTTCAGTGCCGCTTCGGCAGGTGTGTTCGCGGGAGAGAGTGTGGCGCAGATCAATCAGCGTACGGCTGATATTGTGGCAACGCTCAAGGCGGCCGGAGCTCAAGCGCCTCAGGATGGAACGCCTGCAGTCACGATAGCGGCAGCAGTTGTTGCCGATCAGGCCGAGCGCGCCGTGAACATGTATAGGGGGGCTGCCTCTTCAGGTCAGTATGAGCCGTATCTCGATGGCTATGGCTTCTACAGAACGGCAGAAGAACTGTTCGCTGCGAACAGCGCAGACATACAGGCTGCAGACCCTGAAGCCGCTGCGGCCTTGCACGATGTGCTGACACTGCTGCAGGCAGCCTATCCGTCGGCTGGGCGGCAGGCCAAGCTGGACGCCGATCAGTCGGCCCTTACCGTTGCGGCATCCAAGGCTCTCCTCGCGACAGGCAACTGATCAGGCCCTTGCCCTTCGGCACGCGCATGCCGGAGTCTGCATAAAAGCTGGCGATAGCGCGTTGCCAAGGGAGAAACAGATGGCCGACCTGCTGCTGTATGAGCATCCGCTTTCACCTTATGCCCAGAAGGTGAAGATCTCCCTACGCGAGAAAGGCGTGCCATTCGAAGCGAAGCTGCCAGAAGGTATTGGTACAGGCACAACGGGCGGCGGATTCAGTGCGGCCAATCCCCGCGGTGAAGTGCCGGCGCTGGTGCATGGCGAGACGGCAATATTCGACAGTACCATCATTCTGGAATACATCGAGGATGTCTGGCCGCAGCCCCGGATGCTGCCAACAACACCCGCTGAGCGGGCACGTGTACGGATGATCGAAGACATCATGGACACGCAGTTTGAGGCAATCACCTGGGGACTGGGCGAACTCAATTTTTTCCGGCGGGCAGAAGGCGCGCTGAAAGCGGAGATTGAAGCGAAGGCGGCAGTGCAGGCAAAAGCGTTCTTCGCCATGCTGGAGAGGCATCTGGCCGGGCGGGACTGGTTTAACGGCGCGGCCTTTGGCTGGGGCGACCTGAGCGTGATCCCCTATCTCAATGGCGCGGCGGGATTCGGCCTCCTGCCGGCTACGGGCAGCAAGCTGGCCGACTGGATGGTCCGGGCCAATGCGCGGGAAAGTGTGGCGAAGACACGCGCGGAGTCGGCTGCCTCGATCGGTGGTATGGAACAGGTCGATAAGGCCGTGAAGGCGGGCCTTTTCAAACGTCAGTACAGGGATCACCGGTTGGAGTGGATGATGAAGTCCGGCGGGGCGGAGATTGTTCTGGCGGGTATGCGCGACGGGACGATTCGCTTCACTGGCCCTTGATCAAGACGCAGACTTTTTTGGCGGCAGGGGCTCATCCGGAGAAATGAGAATACGCGCGGCAGCGCCGTCCGGGTCTTCGAACTGGCCGGAGCGGACGGCCCAGAGGAAGGCGCCGAGACCGGCGAAGCCCATCAACAGGGCAATCGGGATAAGGAAGACGAGCCCGTTCATAAGGTATGCTGCGGATTGAGGTTGAGCCTAAGGGCATTGAGGCAGACGACGATGGAGGAGGCTGACATCGCTATGGCCGCAACAAGCGGCGTTGCATGGCCGAGGATGGCGATAGGCACAGCGATGACATTGTAGATAGCGGCGAAGGCAAAGTTCTGAAGCATCACGGTTTTAGCCGTGCGCGAGGTGCGAACAAGGCCGGGCAGTGCGGCGAGGCCGCCGGCATAGACGGCATCGGAGGCGGACTGGCTGATGTCGAGCGCGCCGCCAGGCGCAGCAGAGGCGTGGGCGAGGGCAAGGGCGGCGGCGTCGTTGAGGCCGTCGCCGACCATCAGCACGCGCCTGCCCTCTGCTTGAAGGGCTTCGAGGCGGCGGACTTTGTCTTGCGGGGAGGCGGCGGCAGTCCAGTTGACGAGGCCGAGGCGGGCAGCCGCGCTAGACACCGCGGCGGGTCGGTCGCCGGAGACAATCTCGGCAGTTATCCCGAGACGCCTGAGGCGCGTGATGGTTGCAGCGGCGTCTGCCTGAAGATCATCTTCAAAGCGGAAGAGGACGGGGGCATCTGATCCGCACACGAACCAGAGAGAAGAACCGCTTATATCGGTGGTGGGCGCGCAGGTCCATTCGGCAGAGCCAAGGCGGCAGCGGACACCGTCGAGATAACCTTCAAGGCCGAGGCCGGCGGTTTCCTTGATGTCAGCGGCAAGCGGGCCGGGGCCCGCTTCCTGGGCGAGGGCGCGGGAGAGCGGGTGGTGGCTGGCGCGGGCGAGTGTAGCGGCGGCGGAAAGCTGCGCGGAGGTGAAGCCTTCGGGCACGAGGCGCGGGGTGCCGAGGGTGAGTGTGCCGGTCTTGTCGAAGATGATGTGATCGCAGGCGGCGATGCGTTCGAGGGCGTCACCGGATTTGAGATACACGCCGGAGCGGAAGAGGCGGCCTGCGGCGACGACCTGCACCACTGGTGCGGCGAGCGCGAGCGCGCAGGGGCAGGTGATGATCAGGGTCGAGACGGCAATCAGGATCGCTTCGCGTGCGCTGAGGCCCAGCAGCAGCCAGCCGATGAAGGTGAGCAGCGCGGTCGTGTGGACGATCGGAACGTAGAAGGATACCGCCTTGTCGGCGATGCGGCGATAGGTCGACCGTTTCTGTTCGCCCGCCTCCAGCATGCGGGCGATGTCGGAGAGAAGGGAGTCGCCGGCTGTGGCGGTGGCGCGGCCGGTAATCGGCTGCGTGAGGTTCACGCTGCCGGCCATGAGCTTCATGCCGGCACTGGCGAAGCGCGGCAGGCTTTCACCCGTGACGAGGCTTTCGTCGATCTCGGAGGCACCGGATTCAATCTTCATATCCACGACAGCGCGTTCCCCGGGCGCGAGGAGGATGCGGTCGCCGGGGCGGATATCGGCGGGGCGGACGGGCTGCGGGATACCGTCTGTGTCCAGACGGGTGACGGTGCGGCCTGCAAGTGCGGCAAGATCGCGTGCGGCGGCATAAGCGCTGCGGCGGACCCGGGCATCCAGGAAGCGGCCGATCAACAGGAAGAAGAGCAGCATGCAGGCGGCGTCGAAGTAGGCATGCTCGCCACCCCGGATCGTTTCGGCGACGCTGACACTGAAGGCCAGGATCAGCGCGAGGGAGATCGGCACGTCCATGTTGGTGCGCCCGCGTTTCAGCACGGCGAGTGCGGAGCGGAAGAAGGGTTGGCCAGAGAAGAGGAGCGCTGGCAGCGCGATCAGACCAGAGATGGCGTGCAGGCCCTGACGGGTGGCTTCGCCCATCTCGCCTTGTCCCCCCCAGACAGAGACGGAGAGCAGCATGATGTTGGCGGTAGCGAAGCCGGCAACACCCATCGCGAGGAGGAGTCCCCGCTCTTCCTTGCGGTGAGCGCTTTCGCCTTCAGAGGTGTCCAACGGGGCAACACCATAGCCGAGGGCGCTGACGGCGCCGGATACAGCTTGCGGATCAAGATTGCCTGTCCATTCGACATCGAGGCGGCCATTGGAAAGGTTCATGCGCGCCTGTTCGACGCCGTGGAGGGCGCTGACTGCGCCTTCGATGCGCGAGAGGCAGCCACCACATTTCGCGCCGCGCACCGTGAGCGAGAGACGGCTGCGATTTCCGGCGCGGCGGACGAAGGCGGCTGGGTTGACAGCGGTACCGGCGCTGGCGGGTACGAGGCCGCTGGGGCAACCTGCGACGGGCGGAGCACCTGAGGTCATGGGATCAGGAGTTCCCGTTCGGCTTCGAAGTCGTCGCCCTCCTGCGCCGGATCAGCATCGGCAGACACGCGAACGGTCCAGAGACCAGGAGGGATATCTGTCGCGCTGATGAAGTAATTCCCGGTGCCTGCCTGCATGGGTTCGATCTGTTGATCGAGGTTGCGGTCGGCTGGATGGCGCAGGACAACCTTGATCCTGCTGGCGGAGAGGGGGGTGAAGTCTCTTGTCAGAAGGCGGATGCGCAGACCTTTCTCTTCAAGTCCGATCTCGGCTTGCCAACCCTTCGTAGCCTGCAGGCTGCGGCGGGCGAGAGTCGAATTGTAATCAAGACCTGCGGCATAGGATTTCTCTACCTCCTCACCCGGGAAGGTTTGAATTGCCGTCCAGAGGAAGATGCCGTTCACGACGAACATGAAGCCGAAAAAGCCAATGAACCAGAGGAGTGCATGCCAGGCCTTGAACTGGCCTTTGCCAGACGTGTGTTCTGCCAGTGTGGTGGCCATCATGGTTCTCCGTAGATGAAGGCAGCGCGAGCATCCGCGCGCTCGCCGGAATCCGTGTCTGTCAGTGTGACATTCAGCAAGGTGCGCGGTGCTGTCTGATTTTCCGGCGATGTGACAAGCATGCGATAGCGATAGACGCCGTGCGGATCTGCCTCGAGAGTCAGCGCGGAGTCTCCACTGGCCGTGCCCACCCCAACAATCTCGAACTCGGCGCCTTCCAGACCCTCCACAGTCAAGCGCACTGTTTGCGCTTTGGCTGATTTGTTCACAAGCTTAAGGGTGTAGCCATTGCGCACTCGGCCATCCGACAGACGGATGAACGGCGGGGAACGGTCTTTCAGCACATTAAACTCATAGGTCGACTTTGCAAAGTAAGCCCAGAGCATCAGCGTACCAATCACCGCAATCAGAGTCGCATAGAGGACGGTGCGTGTGCGGAGCAGGTGGTAGACTGGCTTTTCGCCTGCGGCCCGGGTTGCGACGGCCTTGTCGGTGTCGTAGGCAATCAGGCCGGTCGGGCGGCCGATCCTGCGCATCATGTCATCGCAGGCATCAATGCACAGGGCGCAGTGGATGCATTCGAGCTGCGCGCCGTCGCGGATGTCAATGCCCATCGGGCAGACCTGCACGCATTGATTGCAGTCTATGCAATCGCCGCGACCCTCCCAGCTTTCCCCCTTACGGTGCGGGCCGCGCGGCTCACCACGATCATAGCGATAGGTCACGTTCAGGGCGTGTTCGTCGGTCAAGGCACCTTGAATACGGGGCCATGGGCAGAGATAGGTGCAGACCTGCTCGCGCATGGTGCCAGCCAGCATGTAGGTTGTGAAGGTAAGGATGCCCGCGAAGAAATAGGCCGTGAGCGGAGCTTCGCCGGTGAAAAAGGTGCGCGCGATGGTCGGTGCGTCATGCCAGTAGAGGATGAAGGCGCCGCCGGTAGCGAAGGCAATGAGCAGCCAGACAGCGTGTTTGCCGAGCTTGCGCCAGGCTTTGTTGAAGCTCATTGGCGCCTTGTCCAGGCGCATGCGGGCAGCGCGGTCGCCTTCGAAGGCACGCTCGACCCAGATATACAGATCGGTCCAGACCGTCTGTGGGCAGGTGTATCCGCACCACACACGGCCCAGAAGGGACGTGACCAGGAACAGGCCAAGTGCTGCCAGGATCAGCAGACCGCCGAGAAAGTAGATCTCCTGTGGCCAGATTTCGAGGAAGAAGAAGTAGAACTTCTCGCCTTCGAAATCTGCCAGAACGGCCTGGTCGGGGATGCCTTCCCCCCGCGGCCAGCGCAGCCAGGGAATCAGGTAATAGATACCAAGGGTGATGGCCATCACGCCCCATTTGACCATACGGAACTTGCCATGAGCGAGTTTCGGGTAGATCTGGTGGCGCTTCTCATACAGCGAAGGAGGACGCTCCTTCCTCGGAACCTCCGGGCCGCTGGAGGAGATGAGGGTGACTTTCGTCACTTTTCGCCCCCGCCCAGCGAGTGGACATAAACAGCCAGTGCCTTGATGGTCGTGTCGTCCAGGCGTCCCTGCCAGGCCGGCATGTGCGCGTTGCGGGCATCATAGATGGTCTGCCGGATGTCGCGTGGCTCGCCGCCGAACAGCCACTCGCTATCTGTGAGGTTGGGCGCACCGAGCTGGCGGTTTCCCTTGCCGCCTTCGCCATGGCAGGATGCGCAGTGCTGGCCAAAAAGCGCCGCGCCTCGAGCGGCAGCCGCGCGGTTCGTGGCCCGTCCGGAAATGGCAAGAACATGCTGCACAAGGTCGTCGATTTCGCGGCCCGTCAGCAAGCCGTCTCGGCCAAAGGCCGGCATGGCACTCAGACGCGTATCCGGATCTTCAGTATGGCGGATACCGTGACGGATCGTTGTCTCAATGCCGCCAAGTGTGCCGTCCCAGAGCCAGATATCATCTGCCAGCATGGGATAGCCCTTTGCTCCGCGCCCTCCCGCGCCATGGCATGTGGCACAGTTGTCACCGAAGGCGCTCTCGCCCATTGCCAGGGCGAACTGCTGGATGGACAGGTTGCTTTCGATTTCTTCAAGGGAAGCAGTGGCCAGCTGGCTGGCTGCGGCAGCCCGGCCGGCATGAAGCCTGGCCATATCCTCCGCGACGAGGGCACGGTCAGAGTGGCCGCGAAGGCCGGGCGTGTTGTTCATCCCCATGCCGGGAAGGGCCGGGATAGCGGGCATGAAGATCATGTAGATGATGGCCCAGGCGACGGTGCCATAGAAGACGAACAGCCACCAGCGGGGTAAGGGATTATTCAGTTCCTTGATGCCATCCCAGGTGTGGCCTGTCGTCTCGACGCCAGAGGCTTCGTCGATATCCTTTTCTTTATCAGACATCTGAGGGGTCCCGTTCTTCGAGGGGCTGCCGGGCGGCAGCGTGGAATTTTTCCCTGTTCGACGGCGAGAGCGCATAGGTGACTGCCGTGAGGAACATCAGGACGAAAAATCCGAGGCCCCAGGTCTGCGCGAAGGATGAAAGTGTTTCGTACATATCTCTCTCTCTTCAGCGTCGGTTGCTGAGATCGCCGGCTTCGTAGGTTGAGAAATCGACCAGCGTTCCTGTCATCTGCAGGTAGGCGATGAGGGCGTCCATCTCGGTCACTGGGCCACCAGCGCGGTCGAAGTTGGAGACTTTCACCGTGCCTTTGCGGCCTGCTGCTTCCTCGTAACGAGCGATCAGGCCGTCTTCGGCATCAAAATCCGCGCCCGGATTCGCCTGAGCAACAAGATCGGCCTTGGCAAATGTGATCATATCGTCTGTGTAGGGAACACCGGCAAGCTTCAGCGTTTTCAGATGGTCTTCGATATCGTCATACCTCAGCTTCTTCCTTGCGAGGAAAGCATAGGGCGGCATGATCGAGTCCGGAACGACAGACTTCGGGTCGATCAGGTGATCGAGGTGCCATTCGTCCGAATACTTGCCACCGACCCGGGCGAGGTCCGGGCCAGTGCGCTTTGAGCCCCATTGGAAGGGGTGGTCGTACATGCTCTCAGCAGCGAGGGAGTAGTGGCCGTAGCGTTCGACCTCATCGCGAAGAGGGCGCACCATTTGCGAGTGGCAGGTATAACAGCCCTCGCGGATGTAGATGTTACGCCCTTTCAGCTCGAGAGGCGTGTAGGGGCGCATCCCCTGCACTTTCTCGATCGTGTTTTCGAGATAGAACAAGGGAGCAATTTCCACGACACCGCCGATGGCAACAACGATCAGAATGCCGACGGTGAGGATCAGGGAGTGACGCTCAAGCGTCTGGTGTTTGTCCATGATGGCCATAAGATCAGTGTCCTTACTCAGCAGGCTGCAGGGCCGTGGGTGTTGAAGGCCGGGCTTCGCGCGAGGCGCCATGACCCATCGCTGTTCTGACCAGGTTGTAGGCCATCAGCAGGGCGCCGGTGAGGTAGAGCAAGCCACCCAGAGCCCGCACGATGTACATGATGTGCTTGGCCTTCACCGTTTCGATGAACGAGTATTCGAGGAAACCGAACTCGTTATAGGCGCGCCACATGAAGCCTTCGGTGATGCCGGCCACATACATCGCGACGATGTAGAAAAGGATGCCGAGCGTCGCGAGCCAGAAGTGCCACTCGACGAGCGCCTTCGAGTAGAGCGCCTTGCGTTTCCATAGCCAGGGTGTGACGCAGTAGAGTGCGCCGAAGCTGATGAAACCCACCCAGCCCATCGATCCGGAGTGGACGTGTGCAATGCCCCATTCGGTGTAGTGCGACAGCGAGTTGACGGCGCGCACGCTCATCAGCGGGCCTTCGAAGGTCGACATGCCATAGAAGGCGAGCGCGACGACCATCATCCGTACGACCGGGTCGGTGCGCAGCTTGTCCCAAGCCCCAGAAAGGGTCATCACACCGTTGATCATGCCGCCCCAGCTTGGCATCCACAGCATCACCGAGAACACCATGCCGAGGGTCTGCGCCCATTGCGGCAGGGCGGTATAGTGCAGGTGGTGCGGGCCGGCCCAGATGTAGATGAAGATCAGCGACCAGAAGTGAACGATGGACAGGCGGTAGGAATAAACCGGCCGGTTCACCTGCTTCGGGATGAAGTAATACATGATGGCGAGGAAGCCGGTGGTGAGGAAGAAGCCTACGGCGTTGTGGCCATACCACCACTGTGTCAGTGCATCCTGCACGCCCGAGAAAAGCTGATAGCTTTTTGTGCCGGTCAGGCTGACAGGGATCGCCAGGTTGTTGACGATATGCAGCATCGCGATCGTGACGATGAACGACAGGTAGAACCAGTTCGCCACATAGATATGCGGCTCCTTGCGTTTCCACAGCGTGCCCAGGAAGACGAGGAGGTAGGCGACCCAGACAATAGTCAGCCACAGGTCAGCGTACCATTCCGGTTCGGCATATTCCTTGGACTGAGTAACGCCGAGAAGATAGCCTGTGCCGGCGATAATGATAAACAGATTATAGCCCCAGAACACGAACCAGGACCAAAGCCCGCCCGCCAGCCGCGTGCGGCAGGTGCGCTGGACCACATAAAAACTGGTCGCGATCAGAACGTTGCCGCCGAAAGCGAAGATCACCGCTGAGGTGTGCAGCGGCCGGATACGCCCGAAATTCGTCCAGCCGAGTTCGGGGAAATAGAACAGGTCCGGCCAGGCCAGCTGCAGGGCGATGATGAGGCCCACCAGGAAGCCCGCGATGCCCCAGAACATCGAAGCCGCCACGCCGAACTTGACGATCGTGTCCTCGTAGAAACCCGGGTTGAATGGGTTGCGGCCATTCAGGCCACCCGCCCAGAGGCCGGTAACGAACAGGCCTGCCACAGCCAGGAAGAAGAAGACCCAGGCATGGGCTGCCATCATCGGATCAGCAGCATTCGCCGCTATCAGCAGGACACCGAAGGCGACAATGCCGGTGAAGGCGCTGACCGTCCCAATACTGGCACCCGGCCCGGCTCCGGCCTGTTTCTGAGTACTTGCGCTCATGGAGAGCCCCCCGATTCAACTGAGATTGGCGAGTCGGCCGATACCTGCCGGAGGCGCGCGCGCGGCTGTATAAGGGGAACTACGGATGGGCTTGCCTGTCGCAGCCGGACAAACCGGTGCCGGAGACAACGGAGGTCCGGCATCGACATGTGGAGACTCATTCTTGCAGGTATCGCCCTGCTGGTGACTGGCGCGGCCCGGTTTCACCACCAGCTGCAGATGGCTGGACACAGGCCCTCACTGGAGGATTATCTTTCATTCCGGTGTGGCACGGATGCTGTCACTAATCTGGCCGGGGGAGAGGTGGACATGCCTGCCCTCATGCTGCACTGCTGGGGCTGCTATGCCATGACGGCAGGCTTGGCACTTGTGACTTTAGCCATGATGTGCCGACGCCTTCCTGCCGCCAGACTTGCCGCCCGGCGCGGCTGAGGGCATTCAGGCACACAGCCGGAAGGTGCAGGATGAACGACACGCAGAAGCCCGCGCAGGTGCCTCTCAGCCAGCTGGATGTGCAGGCCCTGCAACTGCACTTCCAGTCCATCCTAGATTCAGTTCCGGATGCGATGATTGTGACGGATGAATCCGGCCTGATGCTGGCCTTCAGCCGGGCTGCTGAAACGCTGTTTGGCTATTCCCAGGCGGAGATGATCGGCAAGCCAGTGAACATACTGATGGCAGGACGGGACCGCGCCAACCATGACACTTACATCGGCAGCTATCTGCGCACCGGCAAACGGCAGATCATCGGGATTGGCCGGGTGGTCATCGCGGCAAAATCTGATGGGACGTTGTTCCCCATCGATCTGAAGATCGGAGAAGCGCGGATTGGCGGACATTACCTTTTCACAGCGTTCATCCGTGATCTGACGGAGCAGCAGCGGGCGGAACTGCGGATGCAGGAGATGCAATCGGAGCTCGTGCACTTCTCCCGTCTGAGTGCTGTCGGAACAATGGCCTCCGCGCTCGCACATGAATTGAACCAACCGCTGACAGCCGTGGCTAACTATCTTGAAGCGAGCCGTGACCTGCTCGAATCGCCGGATCCACAAACGAAGGATATCCTTCGGGAGGCCCTCTCCGAAGCCGCCCGCCAGGCTGTTCGCGCGGGTGAAATCGTCCGCAAGCTCCGCAGCTATGTGTCCCGGGGGGAGGTTGATGCCAGGCCTGTGCTTCTGCGGCCGCTTCTGCTGGATGCCATCGCACTGTCAAAAATCTCCCGGGATCATGCCGATATCCCGGTCAACCTCGAGCAGGTGGATGCCGACCAGCGCGTGCAAGCTGATCCGATCCAGATCCAGCAGGTGGTCATCAATCTCATACGCAATGCCATGGACGCCATGGACGGTGTGGATGATGCGCGCATCCGTGTGCGCACAATGCAGGATGAGCGCGAAGGCTTTGTGGCGATCGAGGTCTGCGATAACGGCCCCGGACTGCCGCCTGAAATGAAGGAAGCGATTTTCAAGCCTTTTGCCACCACGAAGTCGCAGGGCATGGGGCTTGGACTATCGATCTGTCAGACCATAGTAGAAGCCCATGGTGGCGATATCCGCGCGATTACGCCGCCAGAAGGGGGAACCTGTTTCCGGTTCACCCTGCGCCAAGACACAGGTAAATCCCAGATATGACTGAAGGACGACTCATTCACCTCGTCGATGATGATGAAGCCATCCGCCATTCGGCGAGCTTCATGCTGCGCCATTCCGGGTTCAGGGTAAAAACCTATCCAGACGGCGTTACTTTTCTTGCCCAGGTCAGCGATGCCGAGCCCGGCTGTATCCTTCTGGATGTACAGATGCCAGTCAAGGACGGCCTGGAGGTGCAGGAAGAACTGAACCAGCGTGGCATAGCCATGCCGGTGATCGTTCTGACAGGACATGGAGACGTGGCTGTGGCCGTGCGGGCCATGAAGGCCGGCGCCGTCGACTTCGTCGAGAAGCCATATGCCAAGCAAAGTCTTGTCGATGCGCTGACACGTGCCTTCGAACGGCTGGAAGCGCGGCGCAAGCAGGATGTGCTGGCAGATGAAGCGCGTGGGCTGGTCGAGCGCCTGACACCGCGCGAGAAGGATGTCCTGCTGGGTCTTGTGGACGGACAAACCAACAAGGCGATTGCAGAGGCTCTGGATATCTCTCCGCGTACGGTTGAAATCCACCGGGCGAACCTGATGGAAAAAATGCAGGCAAGCAGCCTGTCCACTGTTCTGCGCATTGCCTTTGCCGCCGGCATCGGCCGCTGAGCATCCTCAGGGCTATTACCTAGAGACTTCGGAGCCTTTTTCGGCATACCTTGAACCTTTCTGTTCGAGTGGCGCCCGGAACATGGCTCTTTCCTTGACCCGCAGAATGGATACCCGCCTGGCGGTGGTAGATGACAGTGTGGCCGTACGGCAGTCTCTGGGCCTGCTGCTGCGCAACCGGGGTTATGACGTGGAAACGTTCAACGGCGCAGCAGACCTGCTCAGCGCGCTTGAGAGAAGTGTGTTCAATATCCTCGTCATCGATCTCAAGCTCGAAGAGTCTAACGGTATCGCGCTCCTCTCCGAGGTCCGCCGGCGGGGATGTGCGGCTCCGGCTATCCTGATTACGGGCTGGGAATGCGGTATGTCTGACCAAAAGGCCCGTGAGGAGGGCTTTGCCGGTTTTGTCCGCAAGCCGATGCTGGAAGTTTCCATCCTTGATGAAATCGGCCGCATCTGCGGCTAGCGATTCTGAAATCCTAACGAGTGATTGATGCAGGATCTTGAATCGTCCGAGTGCGGCGAAGCGGGTAACAACCAAACTGTGAGAAAAGGGTATTTGTATCCAACTCATACGGGTTCCCATGTCTGCGCGCGAACGTTACGACTCCCTTCAAAGGCCAGTCGCAGCTCACCATAAATGGTTCAATCCTGAGGCAGTCGCCTTTGAGCAGGATAGTGTCGGCTACACCCCTCAACGACTCGAGGCGATTGTCAGCACAGCATCAGGTATGTACGGCAAGGCGCCGTTCCTGACGACGGTTCTGCCGAATGGCCTGTCCGCCTCGCTCTCCTTTGCAGACGTTGAGCGCCATTCGGCCAGCCTGGCGCGCTACCTGCGGGAAGTGCTGAACCTGCCACCCGGCGCAGTAGTGGCTGTTCAATCTCCGAACTGCATCAGCTATGTGATCTGTCTTCTGGGGATTCTGCGCGCCGGCCTCGTGCTGTCGAATGTCAACCCGCTCTATACTGAGGCAGAGACACGCCGCCAGCTGCGCGATTGCCGTGCGAGTGTGCTGATCGGCTCCACGCTGTTTGCCGATACGATAGAAAAGGCCGTGCAAGGAACTGATGTCCGCCATGTGATTTCCCTGTCGCTGACCGACTTCTTTCCGGCCCTCCAGCGCGCGGGGCTGGATTTTCTGCTCGGCAAGGTCAAACGCATGGCGCGGCCGCTTCAGATCGTGCATGTGACGATGCAGGAGGCGCTCAGTGCAGGCGAGCAGTTTGCCCAGCAGGTTGCGCAGTACACGGATCGCCTGCCGGCCGGCCGAGACACGATCTATCAGTATTCCGGAGGCACAACCGGCGTATCCAAGGGCGTGCGCCTGACAGAGGCCGGACTGATCACCAACATTGACCAGTTTGTCGCCCTGGCGCCGCAGCTGAAAAGCTTGCACGGCCAGAGAATGCTTCTGGTGCTGCCTGTCTATCACGTGTTCGGCCTGTTTGCCTCGGTAATTGCGCTGCGCTACGGCGTGCATGTTGTTCTGGCGCCGAGCCCGAGACCCCTGTCGAACCTGAAGAAAGCCTTCGAAAAGTTCCGGCCGACTCTTTTCCCCGGTGTTAACACCCTGTTCGCGAAGCTGATGGAAGAACCCTGGTTCAAGACCTCTCCGCCCGGGCTGACGCTGACTATATCCGGTGCGGCTGCACTCGACCCCGTTGTCGGCAGGCGCTGGCAGGAGATGACCGGCTCCGAGATCATCGAAGGCTACGGCATGACCGAGGCTACCACCTTGCTGGCCATCAATCCACCGGATGGCCGCAAACGCCCGGGTTCTGCAGGCTTGCCTCTTCCAGGCACGCAGATCGCTATTCTGAAAGACGATGGCAGTTTTGCTGAAGCAGGGCAGGTCGGCGAAATCGTTGCCAGAGGTCCGCAGCTGATGTCGGGTTATCTCTTCCGGCCGGATGAAACCCATGCCGCTTTCCTCAACGGATGGATGCGCACGGGCGATATCGGTGTTCTGGATACGGATGGTTATCTGAAGATCGTCGACCGGGCCAAGGATATGGTTCTGGTGGGTGGCTTCAATGTCTTCCCAAACGAAGTGGACGAAGTGCTGAACGCCTGCCCAGGCGTGCTGGAGGCTGCGAGCGCTGGTATTCCCGCAGGCGCTTCAGAAGAAGAATTGCATGCCTTTGTCGTGCGCCGCGATCAGTCGCTCACGGCGCAGGATGTGATCGCCCATTGCAGCCTGCATCTCACGGGCTACAAGCGCCCCCGGAAGATCCATTTCGTTGATGAGCTGCCCAAATCGCCCATCGGCAAGATCCTTCGGCGCGAGCTGCGCACGATGGTGATGAAGCCTGTCGCCGCCTGAGGCGTATCTCAGAGGAAGGCTCTGAGGTCGGCCACGAACCGTTCGAACTGGTCATGGTGCAGCCAGTGGCCGGCATTCTCGTAGACCTTCACGGTCGCGTTGCGAAAATGCGCGATGCGCCCGTCTTTTTCCGGGTTAGAGGCCCAGCTGTTGGCGCCATAGAGCAGCAACGTCGGGCAGGTGATCTCGCGCCACAGCGCCTCGACGTCTTCCTGCGGCAGATCATACGGTACCATGACGCGGAAATGGTTGTCGAACTTCCAGGAATAGGTGCCGTCCTCATTCTGGCTGATGCCGTGGATTGTCAGGTGACGGGCCTGCTCATCGTTGAGATAGGCGTTCTCTTCCTTCATCCGCTGGTAGGCTTCCTCAAGCGTGGCGTAGCGCCTGGCTATCCGGCCTGCGGCGGCTCGCTTCGCCTCGATCCAGTCACGCATGCGCTTGCCGATAGGCGCGCTCATACGCTCCTTCAGCATCTTCGGGGAAGGTCCAAGTCCTTCAATGGCGACAATCTTGCGGACGTTTTCCGGATAGATGCCAGCATACCGCAGGGAGATATTCCCGCCATACGAATGGGAAACGATCGTGACCGGGGCGAGTTGCCGCTGATGGATGAGCTGGGCGATGTCATACACGCAGGAACGGATCGAATAGTCTCCGTCCGCCGACCAGCTGCTGTCACCATGCCCGCGCAGGTCCGGGGCGATGATGCGCCAGTCCTTGCTCAGTTCTTCCGCCACCCAGTCCCAGCTGCGGCAATGGTCGCGCCCGCCATGTACCAGCAGCAGAGGCGGGGCATCTGCATTGCCCCAGTCGACATAGTGCAGGCGCAGGCGCTGCGAGATATAGGAATGCGAAGTCGGTCCGGTGATCATGGCCTGAAATAAGCCGTCCGGGCCGTCAGCGTCCAGAGGCTGCGCCGCGTCACCCCGCGGCACCAGTTGCGCAGCGTCGCAGTAACGCTAGGGTTAGCCGCCACAGGCAGGCAGAGAAAGCCTGCATTCCGGGGAGGAAGACATGTCGAGACTGATGGCTGCGGCACTCGCCGCCGCACTCTGCGTTTCCTGCACATCCAGCCAGGCCCCTGCCAGCCTCGAGAAAGGCTCGGCCTCTGCGGCTACCCGCGCTGCGAATGCTGCCTTCTCAGCCACCTTACCCTGGGAGGATACCAGCGAATCTGAACTTGCCGGGCGTGGCTTCATTGCGACGCTTGACGATCCCCTCATCCGGGCGGCTGACGGACGGGTCGTGTTCAATGCCAGTGGCTATGACTTCGCCGATGGCGAGGCGGCCGACACGATGAACCCCAGTCTGTGGCGCCATCTCAGCCTGCTGAACAATCACGGCCTGTTCGAAGTCGTCCCTGGCCTTTGGCAGGTGCGCGGTCTCGACATTTCCGTGATGAGCATCATTGCGGGCGAAACCGGGTATATCGTCGTTGATCCGCTGACATCAACTGAAACGGCAGCTGCAGCCATGTCGCTTGTGCGCACGCACATCGGGGACAAGCCAATACATGCCGTCATCTACAGCCACAGTCACGCCGATCATTTTGGCGGCGTTAAAGGTATCGTCAGCGATGCGGATGTCGCTGCCGGCAAAGTGCAGATCATTGCACCTGATGGGTTCATGGAACACGCTGTCAGTGAAAACCTGATTGCGGGACCGGCGATGAGCCGGCGGGCCAACTATCAGTTTGGCACGCGCCTGACACCCGGCCCAGCCGGGCAGGGCGGGGCGGGCATCGGTACCGGACTGCCCAGCGGTACGCTAAGCTTGATTGCCCCGACGCGAACCATTGTCGAGACGGGTGAAGTTCTGGTCATTGACGGTATCGAGTTTGTGTTTCAGGTGACGCCGGGCACAGAAGCCCCCGCAGAGATGAACTTCTATCTGCCGCATCTGCGGGCACTTTGCCTTGCCGAGAACGCCAATCCCACCATGCACAATGTACTTCCGCCGCGCGGGGCCCTCGTGCGCGATGCCAAGGCCTGGGCAGACTACATGACAGAGGCCGTGCACCTGTTCGGCACACGGACGGATGTGATGTTCGTGTCCCATGGATGGCCGCGCTGGGGGCAGGAGGAGGTGCTGGCCTTCATGCAGTCGCACCGCGATGCCTACAAATACCTGCACGACCAGACTGTGCGCCTGATGAACAAGGGTTACACGGCACCAGAGATTGCCGAGGTGATCGCGCTGCCGCCGGAACTGGCATCGAAGTGGTATAACCGCGGCTATTACGGCACGATGTCCCACAACTCGAAAGCGGTCTACCAGCGCTATCTCGGTTGGTATGATGGCAACCCCGCGAACCTCAACGCCCATCCGCCGGAAGAAGCGGCCAAGCGCTATGTCGCCGCCATGGGCGGGGCGAAGAAGGCGCTGAATGTGGCACGAAAGGCCTATGCGGAGGGAGACTATCGCTGGGCTGCTCAGGTGGCGAGCCACATTGTTTTTGCCGATGAGTCTAACACGGCGGCTCGAGAAGTTCTTTCGGCCGCCTTCGAACAGATGGGCTTTCAGGCTGAAGGCTCGCTCTGGCGCAACATGTACTTGACCGGCGCCGCTGAGGCGCTGGCTGCTCCTGCGGGCACCTCGGCCACCACGATGTCACCGGATGTCGTTTCCGCCATCACGGTTGAGCAGGTGTTCGACATGCTGGCGATTCGCGTGGATCCGGAGAAAGCGGCCGGCAAAACCTTGTCGCTTTCCTTCGTGTTTCCGGATCTGGGAGAGACCCGTGCCGTCTCGATCCGCCACTCTGTTCTTGTGCACGAGCCAGGAACCGGCCAACCCGCTGATGTCATTCTGACACTGAGCAAGCCGGCTTTTCTCGGCATGATTTTCGGTGGCCAGAAAGCGGCGGAGATGGTTCAGGCTGGCGCACTGAGGATGGAAGGCAATCCGTTGAGCGCGGCCGAGTTCTTGTCCGTCCTCGATGGCCCGGCACCTGCCGAGCCGTTTGCCATCGTGACACCCTGACTCTTACCGGGTACAGCGGGCGTTGAAGGCGGCGACGTCTGTATTGAACTGCGCGAGCGCAGACTGCAGCACCAGTTCGTCGCGGGCGAGCTGCTTCTTTGCCTCTTCATAAGCTGATTTTGCCCGGTCGGCCGTGGCGGCATGAGGCGCGGATACCAGCCGGTGAACTTCCGCATCCTCCCAGGCCTGTCCCGTAATCTCCACGGCTTCAGCTGAAGCGCCGCGCCGGGCCACCAGCGTGTCGATCTCTTGCTGGCGCGGCTTCAGGCTGGCCTGCATGGCAACACAGGCGGGGTCGGCCTTGCCGTTAGCAAGGGCCGGACCAGCAAGCATGCCGGCAAAAAGAATGGAGGAAATAAGGATACGGACCATGCAGCAGTGTTTTCCCGATGACTGCGGCAATTATTCGGCGAGCGTGATGAAGCCAGAGTGAACAGCGGGATTCCTGACTGCAGGGACAGCCTCAGGCCTGTGGCGGCATCCGGCTGCGCTGGAATGTTACCGAATCGATAATGGCGAACACGGCCGCAAAATCGTTGATCAGGTCCCGCACGCGATCCGCGCTGTCGAGGGGCTTGAACATCGATCCCGGCTCAAACAAGTTACCGCCCTGAACGGTAATGAACATCTCGCCACCTTCAAAAGCGGCCTTCAGTTTGCCACCCTTGAAGGTTTTCTCGAGGTCGACCAGCTTCTGCATGAAGTCCGGCGTG
Source organism: Hyphomonas sp. (assembly GCA_046293935.1). GTDB lineage: Bacteria > Pseudomonadota > Alphaproteobacteria > Caulobacterales > Hyphomonadaceae > Hyphomonas. Next base: position 120,762 of record JBKBJF010000001.1, on the reverse strand, counting down.
AGAAGGTAGCGGCTCTCCACCTGGTCGGTGGTGTAGACCTCGAAGATCTTCTCGAACACCGGGTCTTCAAGTGTAGCCCGCTGCATACCCTTTCCGCCACCGAAGCGGTTGAAGAAGCCGGCATCCCGCGTGATCAGGGTGCGGCCATAGAAGGTCTTGTGAAAGTCCAGCCGGAGGCATTGGCCGCGGAACACGGTTACCCAGGTCGTCTGTGTGCGGCCCTTCGAGTCTGTGGTCGTGCGTTTCTCCTCAAGGTGCGCCTCGAACAGTTCGAAGTCGACCTCACCGCGTTTGCCGGTAAGCAGGTCTTCATACTTCGACCGGTCCCAGCCGGGCACCACGCCAACCTCCTTGTGCTTGTAGATGGAGCCGCACTCACCGGGCTTAGGCTCGAAGGAAAGTTGCAGCTCGCGCGCGATCGGCTCTACGATCAGCTGCTTGGCTTCGCCCTGCAGCTTCATGATGCCCATGTTGCCCCAGCCGATGACGCCGAAGCCGATGATCGCGACAATGATCGAGACAACGGCCATCTTCAGCAGGACCATTCCCACAATGATGCCCGCGACAATGATCGCACCGCCGATCCAGCGGGTCTGGATGGCTTTTCTGGCCGCTTCGATACGCTCTGCTTCACGCTGCAGCAGGGCAGGGCGGATCTCGCGCTCAAAGACCTGGTCGAAGCCCCGGAACTCGGGCGGAAGTTCACCCAGAGGGCCAGCGCCTGCCGGATCACCATTCGCCATGTCGCTCCCCCCGAGTCATTGCCGGGGGTAGCTTAGAGCCTGAAATCCGATCCCGGAAGGCCCCCGTCAGATATCAGCGTAGACGTGGCTCTCACCGGCGAAACCTGGATGTGTCACGGCGCCTTCATGTGCAGGGCCAACCAGTTTCGCAAACTTCTGGAGCGCGCCGGACGTGTACATCGTCGGGCGTGGTTTCCAGCTCTTCCTGCGTTCGGCGAGCTCTTCTGGCGAAAGCTGAACATCGATGGTGCCTTTCTCGGCATCAAGACGAATGATGTCACCATCACGGATCAGCCCAATAGGGCCGCCTTCCTGCGCTTCCGGGCCGACATGGCCCACGCAGAAGCCGCGAGTTGCTCCGGAAAAGCGGCCATCGGTGATCAGCGCCACCTTGTCACCCATGCCCTGGCCATAGATGGCCGCTGTGGTTGACAACATCTCGCGCATGCCGGGGCCACCCTTTGGTCCCTCATAGCGGATCACCAGCACATCGCCTTCCTTGTATTTCCGGTCACGTACGGCCTCGAAACAGGCCTGTTCGCCATCGAATACACGCGCGGGGCCGCTGAACTGCAGGCTCTTCAGTCCGGCCACCTTCACAATGGCGCCATCCGGTGCCAGTGATCCCCAAAGACCTACCACGCCGCCAGTCGGTGTGATCGGATCGGTCGCCGGGCGAATGACTTTCTGGTTCGGGTTCCACACGACATCCTTCAGGTTCTCCGCCACCGTCTTGCCGGTCACAGTCATGCAATCGCCGTGGATGTAGCCCGCCTCATAGAGTGTCTTCATCAGCATCGGGACACCGCCGGCTTCGCCGAAATCCTTGGCGACATAATCGCCGCCGGGTTTCAGGCTGGCGATATAGGGCGTTCTTGCAAAAATCTCTGCAACCTCTTTCAGGGTGAACTTCACGCCGCACTCATGCGCCATCGCAGGCAGGTGAAGCGCTGCATTGGTGGACCCACCAGAGGCAGCGACGACAACCGCAGCGTTCTCAAAAGCCTTCCGTGTACAGATATCGCGCGGGCGGATATTCTTCTCGATCAGGTTCATCACGGCTCTGCCGCTCTCCACACAATACTGGTCACGCTCCAGATAAGGTGCAGGCAGGGCGGAAGACAGTGGCAGGGCCAGACCTATGGCTTCCGACACGCACGCCATCGTGTTCGCCGTGAACTGTCCGCCGCAGGCGCCGTCGCCGGGGCAGGCGAGCTTTTCCAGCGCTTCGAGCTTCGCTGTCGTCATGTCGTTTGAGCCTGCCGCATGCGCGCCGACCGCCTCGAACACGTCCAGAACGGTCACGTCCTTGCCCTCGAATCTGCCGGGCAGTATCGAGCCGCCATAGATGAACACACTCGGCACATTGAGGCGCAGCATGGCCATCATCATGCCGGGCAAAGACTTGTCACAGCCGGCCACGCCGACCAGAGCGTCATAGGAATGCCCGCGCATCGTCAGCTCCACGGAGTCCGCAATCGCTTCTCGGCTGGCCAGTGAGGAACGCATGCCCTCATGGCCCATCGCGATGCCATCCGTGACCGTGATGGTGCAGAACTCCCGAGGTGTGCCATCCGCTTCCTTCACGCCCCGGCTGGCGGCGTGTGCCTGGCGCATCAGGGCCGTATTGCACGGCGCCGCCTCGTTCCAGCACGATGCTACCCCGACAAAGGGCTTCCTGATGTCCTTCGTCGACAGGCCCATCGCGTAGTAATAGCTGCGGTGCGGTGCGCGTTCCGGGCCTTCGGTGACATGGCGGGAGGGCAGGCGGGATTTGTCCCAGGTCTTGGTCATGCGGGCTACTCACATTTGTGCAGCCGGACGGTTAGCGCGCTGTCTGCGCGCTGTCATCCCTTCCGGCAGGTCAGATACGTCCTAGTGAACGGCCCGGTCCTGTTTCAGGGCCTTGGTGGTGAGCGTGAACAGGGGGTCTGGAGGTGAAGATGGGCTTTCGAGCAGCCGGGTTGCCGCCTTGCCCACTGCCGGCCCATGCTTGAAGCCGTGGCCGGAGCCCATGCCGACGAGCAGCGTGTTTGGCCATTGCGGATGCCGGTCGATCAGCAAGTCACCATTCGAACTGTTCTCATACTGGCAGACCCGCGTTTCGGATAGCGGCGCATCCTTCAGCGCCGGAAACCTCTTTCCGAGATAGGCACGCACCTGCTCAAGTGAAGCAGGATCGGCAAGGCGGTCATTGGTGTCGGGGTCTACATAAGCGCCGTGATTGTCATTGGCCACCTTGAAGCCGCGGTTCTCAAGGTCGGGGAAACCATACATTACGGTGTCGCCAAAGAAGTCGATCCATCCCGGCATGGCAGGCATGGCAAACCGTGCGTCTCCCGCCGGTGGGCGGAAAAAGAAGATTTCCTGCTTCGTCACAAACAAGCGCTGGCCGATCACATCGGGAAACAGCTTGCCAAGCCACGGCCCGCAGGCAAAAACGAACTCGCCGGCGTGCAGCGTTTCTCCCGCCGCGGTTTCCAGCGACACCAGGGCTTCGCCTCCTTTCGGCGGCAGGATCGCTGCTTTCCGGTAAGTGCCTCCATTGCGGACGAACTGCTCCACCAGCGTGGCCACGCTGCGCCGGGCCATCAGCGCGCCGAAATCCGTCTCCAGTAGCGCAAACTTTACCCCGGTCCAGTCGATCTGCGGCCAGCGCCTGCGAAGTTCCTCAGGCTCATACAGTTCGGTGCGCAGATTGAGCTCACGCATCGTCTCATAGCTGCCGGTGGCGTATTCGCTTTCCCGATCGAAGAAGACAAGCACGCCGGCATTGTGGAACAGCGGCAGGTCCTGATCCTTCGACAGGCGTTTCCATTCCTCCAGCGAGTCCGCTGCCATCTCGGAATAGCGCCGGCTGGTGCCGTAGCCCGCCCGCGTGAGCCGCGACTCCCCGCCGGAGGAGGCGCGGGCATGCGCGGGCCCCCAGGCATCGACCAGTTCCACCTTGCGACCGGTCCGGCGCAGCATCTCGGCTGTCCACGCCCCGAACACTCCGGCGCCGACAACAATCGTATCCGGCGCGCGGGCTGTGCCCGTCGTCGCGCAGGACGCCGCCAGCGGAACGGTTGCCATAGCCCCCAGAACCTCCCTTTTGGTCAGTTTCATCGGAAAGTCTCCTCCACCCGTTAGCAGTTTAGGGCGGGTCAGAGGAGTGTGTAAGGCGGATTTTTGGCAATCAGTCTGCGCTGTCGCCGTAGATCGCAACCATGGATCCCTTCGCATCGATCACGCCGCGATACATGCCCGGCGAGTTGAAGGCGAAGGCAGGCTTGCCCTCCGCATCGATCAGGATCACGCCGCCATCGCCGCCTAGCGCGGCGACTTCCGCCAGCGCTGCATTTCCTGCCGCCTCGATCGGCTCGCCCAGCAATTTCACCCGGTCGCAGATCGTCTTCGCCACGCCGACACGGATGAAATATTCGCCGTGCCCGGTGGCTGAGACGGCGCACACGCCATTCTCCGCATAGGTCGCCGCCCCGATCAGCGGAGTGTCGCCCACCCGGCCTGTGGCTTTTGCTGTCATCCCACCCGTCGTTGTCGCAGCCGCCAGATTGCCGTGCATGTCAATGGCGACGGCGCCAACCGTGCCGTGCCGGTCCGCTGCCGTGCGGGCGCGTTCCAGCAGCACGCGTTCCAGGGCTTCGCGCCGCCAATCGGTATCAAAATAGCTGTTGTCCACCATCTCGAGGCCCTGCGCCTCGGCAAACGCATCGGCGCCCGCGCCCGCAAACATCACGTGCTCGGACTTTTCCATCACCGCCCGCGCTGCACGGATCGGGTTCTTCACCCGCGTCACACCGGCGACTGCGCCTGCATTCCGGTCGCGCCCGTCCATGAAGGTGGCGTCCAGTTCATGCCGCCCGTCGGCCGTGAACACGGCGCCATAGCCGGCATTGAACAGCGGGTCGTCTTCCATCACCAGCACGGCGGCCTCGACCGCGTCCAGCGCCGCGCCGCCTTCGCGCAGAACCGCTGCGCCTGCCTCCATCGAGCGTTGCAGCGCCGCCTCGAAAGCTGCCTCACGCTCCTGTGTCATGTTCTCGCGCAGGATCACGCCCGCGCCGCCGTGGATTACCAGCCGCCATTCCGGTTTTACCATGACAGGGGCCTCCGCAGATGTCGTTGTGCATCCTGCCAGCAAGGTCAGGGCGAGCAGTGAAAGAAGTGCGCTGAGCAGCCTCATGCGCCGATCCCTTCCAGTGCAGTCCTTGCCGACTTCAGCTTGTCACGGCGCAGGGTCCACTCCTTCACCCGCTCGCGGTTCTCCTCGACGATCTCGATCGGCGCGCGTGCCACGAAATCCGCATTGCTGAGTTTCTTCTCGGTCGAGGTGATGTCCTTGTCGAGTGCAGCCAGTTCCTTATCGAGTCGCTTGCGCGCTTCGCCCACATCGATCAGGTCCGCGATCTTGAGCGCCGCGACCGTCGATCCGGCCAGCGTGGACACAGACCCAGCCGGCAGTTCCGTCGCCAGCGTCAACTCGTCGAGCCGCGCCAGGCGGCGCAGCACATCTTCGTTACGCGCAAGGCGCTCGGCATCCACATCCGTTGCATTTACCAACGCCAGCGGCACCTTGGCTCCGGCCGGAACGCCGAGGTCGTTGCGCAGTGAGCGAACCTCCGTAATCAGATCAATCACCCAGCCGATCTCAGCCCGTGCGTCCGCATGCCCATAGCCGCTGTCCTGCGGCCAGCGCTGCAGCATAAGGAAGCCCTTCTCATGCGCCCGGCCAGGCGCGCGGCGCTCCCACAGCTCCTCGGTCACGAAGGGCATGAACGGGTGCAGCAGTTTCAGCGTTTCGTCCAGCACATGGCCGCAGACAGTTCGTGTCTCGGTCTTTGCTGCATCGTCTATGCCGTTCAGAAGTGGCTTGATCAGCTCGACATACCAGTCGCACAGCGTGTTCCAGACGAACCGGTAGAGAGCGCCTGCCGCATCATTGAAACGGTAATCCTCGATGCCTTTCGTTACGGCCTCAATGCAGTCCGCCAGTTCGCTGAGAATCCACTGGTTCACGGGGCGCTCAACCGCAGCAGGATCAATCTCTCCCGGTGCGCCGCACTCGTTCATCTCGGCAAAGCGTGCCGCGTTCCACAGCTTGGTCGCGAAGTTGCGGTTGCCTTCAACCACCTGCTTGGAAAGACGAATATTGCGGCCCTGTCCCGCCATCCGGCTCATCGCAAAGCGCAGCGCATCAGCGCCGAACTCGTCGATCAGCTCCAGCGGGTCCATCGCATTGCCCTTCGACTTGGACATCTTCTGCCCCTTCTCGTCCAGGACAAGGGCATGGATGTAAACATCCCTGAACGGAGCTTTGCCCGTGAACTCAAGGCCCATCATCATCATCCGGGCGACCCAGAAGAAGATGATGTCGAATGCCGTCACCAGTGTCGAAGTTGGATAGAAGGTCTTCAGCGCTTCGGTCTCTTCCGGCCAACCCTGAGTCGAGAAGGGCCACAGGGCGGAGGAGAACCAGGTGTCGAGGACGTCCTCGTCCTGACGGAGCACTTCGCCCTTCGGTGCGAGCTTGCGCGCTTCAGCCTCGGTCGGCGCGACATAGATGCTCCCGTCTTTTCCGAACCAAGCCGGAATCCGATGCCCCCACCAGAGCTGGCGGCTCACGCACCAGGGCTGGATATTGTCCATCCAGTTGTAATAGGTCTTCGTCCAGTTCTCGGGGATGAAGCGCGTCTCGCCGTCCTCTACCGCCTTGCGCGCCGGCTTCGCCAGCGTTGCGGCATCGACATACCACTGATCCGTCATCCACGGCTCGATCACCACGCCCGAGCGGTCGCCGAACGGCTGCTCGATCTTCACATTCTCGACCCTGTCGAGCAGTCCGGCGGCTTCGAAGGTCTCGATAATCTTCTGGCGGGCCACGAACCGGTCGAGCCCGCGCAGGTCTTTAGGGATGCCGGCAGCCTCCGCTTCCACACCGTCCACGATCTGCGCGACCGCGTTCAGGATGTTCAGGGGCGTATGCCCCGCGCGCCTGCCGACTTCAAAGTCGTTGAAGTCGTGCGCCGGCGTGATCTTCACTGCGCCGGAGCCTTTCTCCGGGTTCGCATATTCGTCCGCCACAATCGGCACGCGCCGCCCGACGATGGGCAACAGCACAGACTTGCCGACGAGGTCCTTGTAGCGTTTATCCTCCGGATGCACCGCTACGCCGGTATCGCCAAGCATCGTTTCGGGCCGCGAGGTCGCGACCACGATATAGTTGCGCTTTTCAAAAGTGACGTTACCTTCTTCATCCGTAACCGGATGATCATAGGTCACCCCGTCCGCCAGCGGATAGCGCAGGTGCCAGTAATGGCCCGCCACTTCGCGCTGCTCGACTTCAAGGTCCGAGATCGCCGTCTGGAAATGCGGGTCCCAGTTCACCAAGCGCTTGTCGCGGTAGATCAGGCCTTTGTTGTAGAGATCAACGAACACCTTGGTGACGGCCTTCGACAGGCCCTCGTCCATCGTGAAACGCTCGACCGACCAGTCGCACGAGGCGCCCAACCGCTTCAGCTGTCCCTTGATCGAGCCGCCGGACTGTTCCTTCCACGCCCAGACGCGTTCCAGGAAGGCCTCGCGGCCCATCGACCGGCGGTCCTGGTTGCCTTCCTGAGCCAGCTGACGTTCAACCACCATCTGGGTGGCGATGCCGGCATGATCGGTGCCGGGCTGCCAAAGCACATTCTTGCCGCGCATCCGCTCGAACCGGATCAGCACATCCTGCAGCGTGTTGTTCAGTGCATGGCCCATATGCAGAACGCCGGTCACGTTCGGTGGCGGGATAACAATGGAATAGGCGGCGGCGCTGGTATTGCCGGAGGGACGGAAACAGCCTGCCTCTTCCCAAGCCTTGTAGAGGCGCGGTTCGGCTTCGGTCGGATCAAAACGCTGGTCGAGCATGTCGGGCAGAAATCACTTCAGGCCAAAAGAAAAGGCGCGCCGGTAAAGGCGCGCCGTTCCCTATAGCAAGGTTTCGGGATGAGGCTAGCGCGCCATTCGGGCGATGCGCTGAACTTCGGCCTCTACCTTCTCCTCGACGATGGCGGCGAGGTTGGCATCGAGCCATTCCTTGATCAGCGGCTTCAGCATCTCGCGCACCAGGCCCTCAATCGTGTTGTCGCCGGAAACTTCCATCCTAGAGATCAGCTTGCCCAGGGCGCCGGCAGCCAGATCGGCGGTATGATCGTCGGTGAGGGCGGTCTGGGCATAACGGGCGCTGGAAGATGGCATGGGAGACTCCGGAACAGGGGTAACAGGACGGGCCACCGGGCTGACCCGGGGGGCAGGGGTCGATTCGACAGGAACAGACTCTGCGGCGGCCTGTCGGGCTGATCCCAGCATTTCCTCGAAAGTGAAGGCGGGGCCGGTAATCTGCGGTTCTGCAGCGGGCGGTGCGGGCTGGGGTGCCGGAGGGGCGGCTGCCTCGGCCTCGAACATCGACTGGTCTTCATCCAGGACATCGCCGGCGATGGCGTCCTCAACATCCTCGAAATCATTCACGGCCGGGGGCGGCACTTCGCGCAGCGCCGGGGTAGCCGGGCGGGCCGGCACCGGCTCGTCGTCCGAAATGATTTTCCGGATCGACGCAAGGATTTCTTCCATCGTCGGTTCTTTGTGCGCTTCGTTGGCCATCTTAGCCCCTCACTGTGGAATCGCTTCCCTGTCACCGATGAGGCCTAGGCTCATCCGGTTAACAACCCTTTGACAGAGTTAACGCTTGCGGCGGCCGATGGCCAGATGCTCAGCCGCCAGTGCCGAGGCTGCCGGTGGCCCGCAGCAGCTGGTGGGCAGCCACATACGCGTCACGCTCGGCTGCCACCAGGGACAACCGCGCCTCGAACAGCTGCTGTTCCTGGTCCAGCACGTCGAGTGTGGTGCGCACGCCGACGGCCAGTTCTTCCTTGGCCCCTTCATAGGCGATCTCGGCCGCTTCAACCTGCCGTTTCGAAGCCTCGATGGCGCGCAGCGCAGCCTCATAACCAAACCAGGCCTGCGCGATCTGAGCCCGCACCTGCGTTTCCAGCGCATCCACCTGACGCCGGGCCTGTTCGCGCTGCAACTTCGCGGCATTCACCTGCGCCTTCACGGCCCCGCCGGTGAACAGCGGAATCCGGCCCTGCGCGACGGCAGAGACGTTGGTGTCCCGGCGGCTGCTGTCACCCCAGGTTTCCTGCACGCCGGCCGTGCCGACGAGGCTGACCTGCGGGCGGCCCTCGGCCTTCGCGGCATCTACCCCGGCCCCGGCTGCCCGCAGCTGCTGGCGGGCCGCCTCGATCGACGGGTTGTTGGCCAGGCCTTCCTCGGTCGCGGCCTGCAGGCTTGCGGGCAGGGGGGGCACCGGGGGAGGTGCTTCCAGTACGCCAGGCATTAGGCCGGTCAGGAACTGGTAGAAAGCTTCTGAGCCGACCAGCGCCGCTTCGGCGCCTGCCAGCGCGGCGCGGGCACCTTCCAGGCGGGCTTTGGCCTGCGCTACATCAGTCAGCGTGACTACGCCCACTTCGAAACGGTCCTCTGCCGCGCGCACCTGCTCGCCTGTGACATCCACATTGTTCCGGCGGATGGCCACCGCTTCGCGGTCGCGCCGCACATTCACATAGGCGGTCACGACATCGAGAATCAGGTCCTGGGTCGCGGCGTCGAAGGATTTGTCAGCAGCGTCGATGCCGGCCTCGGCGCGCCGGATGCCAGCGCTGATCCGCCCGCCGGTATAGATCGGCTGTGAGGCCTGAAGCTGCGCGCTGGCAATCGGCCTGTCGCCGGTGCCGAAATTCAAGAGCGAGTTGGTATCGACATATTCATAGCCGCCACTGGCGCTCAAGTTCACCTGGGGCCGGCCGGCCGACCGGGCCAGGTCAAGGTTTTCTCTCGCAATATCTGTCCTGTAGCGTTCGATCTGCAGGGCTGGATTGGTCTGGAAGGCCGAGGCAATCGCCTCCTGCAAAGTCTCGGCCCCGGCCGGGGCAGCCATGAGGGCGCTAAGGCTCGCGCCGATAAGAAGAGAGAGTTTGCGGGAGGACATCACGGGTTTCCTTGGCTGGCAGCGTGAAACATATGCACGCCTCCCGCCAAGGTGAACACTGTTCACCTGACAGGCGCCATACGTCGCACCTCTGAATAGGCGTCAGAAACTAAAAGTCGGTTTCCGGTCAAAGGCGGCAAAGCGGGGCGGGCAGGCATCGAACGCCTCGCGTGCCGACAGGGTATCGCCCGCCTTGGTATAGACCCGGCCTCGGCCCAGTCCGCCCGAGTCGGCAACGACGGCCACAAGCCGTCCGCCGTCCCGCAGTTGCCTGCCCCAGGCGTCCGGAAGGGTTTCGATCATGCCGGCAACATAGATCACGTCGAAGGGCGCCTGTTCGGGCAGGCCCTTTTCGAGAGACCCGGTCACTGGTGCGGCGCGGTCGATCCCGATAGCGGCAAAGCGCTGCGCCATCGCATCCACCAGAGCTTCCGACTCTTCAAGGGCAATCACCGTATCGGCCAGATGGCTGATCAGGGCGGCTTCATAGCCTGCGCCAGCCCCGATCACCAGCACGATGTCTGAAGCCTTGATCCCCGCCAGTTTGATCAGCTTCGCGGTATCACGCGGTGTCCACAATGCGCGGCCCGGCGAGGTTTCGATCTCCATCTCTGAATACGCCACGCCCTTGCGCGCGTTCGGCACGAACATTTCGCGCGGCGTGCGCAGGAAAGCCGACACGATCGCCGGGTCCGTCACATCGTTCGGGCGGATCTGGCTGTCGACCATGATCTCTCGTGCGGTCTGGAAGTCCATGCGAGTCGTTTCCGTTTCAACCGGGGATGCGCGCCATGTAACACGCCCATCACCCGGCGCAATCAGCCAGAAGCGCGCAAAACAGTGCCCGGCAGCGATTGTCACAGGCGCTTCGCCTTGCTAGTCACGCGCCTCTGACAACGGCCCTATGGCGGAGTGGTGACGCAGCGGATTGCAAATCCGTGCACCCCGGTTCGATTCCGGGTGGGGCCTCCAGACCTTCCCTTTAAATTTCAGGACATTGGTTTTTCCGGGGCCGCCTGCGGCAGAGAGGTAAAAAGCCGGATTCCGGATTCTTGCATCCCGTTAACCCGGAATTAACCATATCGGCCGACCTTTGGCGTGTCTTCTCTTGGAGACACCCACCATCACCCAACGCCTTCGGCGGGAGCTCAAGCTCCCGCCTTTTTTCTGTGCACAGGGCCTGAGGATGCTCTCGCCTGGAAATTATGGGATGGGCGCAGTTAGCCTCTTGAACCGCAGGCTTGCTCTGGCTATTCCCCCGTCTCCGGCTGTTCCGCGATAGCTCAGTTGGTAGAGCAGGCGACTGTTAATCGCCCGGTCGCAGGTTCGAGTCCTGCTCGCGGAGCCATCACCTGAAATCTGTATGCCTGATCCGAGGAATGCTGGGTTCGCGGTGCACCGGGCAACGCCCGGCCTTAGCTTTGAAGTTTTTGGGAAGAGGGCAAAGAAACGCAGATAAGGCTCTGACTTATTGCGGAGCCGATATCAGCCAATTGCCAGACTGGTAGCTCGCATGAGAAAGAATATATCTTTCGTGGCGAGGTAAGAAGTGCCAACGCTGTTTGACAAACTCTGGCAGAGCCACCGGGTGGCGGAAGCGGGCGACGGGTATGATCTGATCGCCGTCGATCGACTGCTGCTGCACGAGCGCACCGGGGGCATCGCGCTGAAATCACAGGCCCTCGAGGCCCGCGTCCAGCAGCTTTAAGGCCGCCTCGCGCGCCCGCGCCTCAGGCTTGCCCAGCAGTTCGCTGAGCGTCGGGCCGAATAGGCCCGTTCCGATGGCGAGGATCACGCTGACCAGTATCGCATCCTCCAGCCGCGCGGACGCAGCCGCGTTTTCCGGGCGGATGCGTTCCCGGATCACGGTCTGCACGGCCGCGCGTACCGTCGCCAGCCGCCGTGACTCCCCGGTCAGCTCCAGCCAGGCCGCAAGCCGGGCGGCGCCTTTGGCCTCGAACGCGTCAAACAGGTTCTGGATCCCCGCGCGCCGCCCGGATTTCGGGTCCGCCGGCAGGTCCATCGCCAGCAGGCCTGCCACCAGCTCGGCGATCATCTTCTCCATCAGCGCGGCCTGCACGCCGCTGATGGTGCCGAAATGATGCAGCACCGTTGCATTCGCCACGCCGGCCGCCTTCGCCACATCCGCCAGCCTCAGCGATTGCGGCCCCTGTTGCACCAGCAGCCGCTCGGCCGCCTCAAGGATGTTCTCCCGCGAGGCTTCCTGCGACCGCCGGACACGGGGCGGGGGAGTGGTTTTGCTTATCGACATTTTTGTCAGTAGCTGCTATGAAAGCTTCAATTCCATTGAGAATAGGGGCCGGATTGCCCCCATGTCAGCAGGAAAAGCAGGAATGACCGCCAAACGCTCCCCCGAAGATGTCACCCTCCTGCCGCGCGATCTGCATTTCGATGTCTCCCCGGCAAGTCACGGCCACTGGCTCGACGGCGACCCTGTGGCCACAGCTGTCCTCAACACCCTCTCGATGACCTTCCCGGATGGCGAGCGCCTCTTCATGGACGCCGTGCGCGCCTACAAGGACCGCCTCACCGGCAAGCTGGCGCAGGACGCGAAGGATTTCATCACGCAGGAAGCGCTGCACTCGCGCGAGCATCACCTGCTGAACAGGATGATCGACCGCAACAAATACCCCGTCGAACGCATCGAGGAACAGATCCGTGAACGGATTGCCTTCTCCCGCGCGCGCGGGCCGATGCGGATGCTGATCTCCACCATCTGCCTCGAACATTTCACCGCGATGCTGGCCGACATGTTCGCCGCGCACGACGACATGTTCACGAAAACGGATCCCGCCCTGCGCGATCTCTGGCGCTGGCATGCGATGGAAGAGACCGAGCACAAGGCGGTGGCCTATGATGTGTTCCTCGAGGCGACGAAAGACTTGCCGGCCTGGCGGCGCTATTTCCGGCGCTGCATGGCGATGCTGCTGATCTCGTATTTCTTCCCGCGCAATATCGCGACCTATTCCGCCTGGATGCTGGAAGCTGACGGCTACACGCCGGAGGAGGCGAAAAAGGCTGTTAAACACTTCCTGTGGAAGGAGCCGAACTTCTTCGGGCGCGGCTGGAAGATCTGGATCACCTGGTTCAAGCCGGGTTTCCATCCCTGGGATCATGACAACCGCGCGCTGATGGAAGACTGGCGCAGCGAGTTTACGCCGGTCGCTGCCGAATAGCCGGCCTCCCTTAATTTGCCCCTGAATCAAGCCTCTGGACAGAATCTCCGGAGCAGATCAATTCTTGCCCCAAGGCAGGGGGAAGAGGCCGATCTCAATGAAAGTGTTCTGGTTTCGCCGGGCGCTGCAGCTCCTTCCGGGAGCGATCGCCGGGCTTTTCGCATGGGCAGCGTTCGGGGCGGGTATGGCCGCGGCACAGGTTCAGCTGACGACGGAAAAGGTGCCGACATTTCTGGGCATGGACCTGTGCCTCAGGTGAATTTCAGCCGCGGTAGAAAGACCGGTTCGCGGGCAGGTGTCACCGATGGACATGATGAAGAGCCTGCAGGTCGCGATGTATCTGGAACTGAATTATTACCGGATATTGACCACTTCGTGCAAAGGCACCTCCTATGAGGAGGGCGCGGACACTTACCTTCAGGCCGCCGGCCAGTCGCTGCAGACCTGCCAGATCATGACGAGCGATCCGAAGGTCTGTGTGCCCCGGGCCCCGTAAGGCCGGTGCCGGAAGGACCGGGCTGATCTGCGGCCCGGCCGCCGCCGCCACAGAAAGGCCATTCACTCCTGATTGATCGCTCTGGACAAACCCGCCGGGGCGCCGCATCCCTAGTCCCCGGGGCCGGGGGAAAGGCCGACTCACATGACCGTGTTCTGGTTCCGCCAGGCGCTGCTCTTTCTCGCGTCCGCCGCCGTCTGCTGTCTCGCCGGCGGTGCAGCCTTGGCCGGGACCGAGCCGGCCGGCGAAGTGGCCGAAGCCCCGCCCGGCATCCTCGGCATCGACCTGCCGTTGCGCGCCGGCGAACGCCTCGCGCCCACTGCGGACGGCGCGTGTTCGGTCGTTGTCTTCGCCCCGCATGAGGAACGCTACGAGCGTCTTGCCGGTTACTGGAGCCAGGCCCGCTGGATCGGAGATTGCCGCTTCGGCCTCGCACATGGCGATGGGCTGATCGTCGGCGCGGGTGGTCATGTCAGCCTGCCGGCCACCATGCTCTACGGGGTCGAGGTCACGGCGCCGGAGCTGGCGCGCTCCGGCATCCTGCAGGCAGGCGAAGTGTCCTGGGACGGCTCCCTGCCGGTGCTCAGCTTCCATTCCGGCCCTGCCTTCAGCGACCTGTCGGCGTCGCGCTATGTCGTGCGCTACGGGAATGCGCCGGACGGCCAGGCGGAAACGGAGGGCGACGTCTCCTACTGGTATGGCTCCACCTATGTCGAAAAGCACACCTTCGATGCCGATGGGCGCGAATGGGTGATGAGCCTCAGCATCTGGAACGTCGATACCTATTGCGGGCTGGGTATCCCGCCGGAATTCAAGCCCCACGAACGGGAAGTCAGGAAGGCGTGCAAGAAGAACACGCCGGACAAGCTCGTGCTGTTCCGCCGCGAGGGCCATCTGGCAGAACCCTGGGCCAGCCGGCCGATAACCTGGCTCAAGTCCTGTGCCGTCAATCGCAGCACGCGCACGAATGAATGCGGCAAACTGGTACGTGAAGCGCTGGGCAAGGAGGCGGCAGAGTTCGAAACCCTGCTGACCAGGGGCGACGCGGCTGCCCGCAGCGCGGCCGAGCAGGAAATCATCGACCGCTTTGCCCCGCTCGAGCGGGCGGTGGAAGGTCTCGTGCTGGCCGCCGAAGAGCTGCACGAATAGGACATGAACAGATCGCCCCGGCGGTCAGGCCGGGGCGTTGCAGTTCAGGGCACGGATGGATCACGCACCGGCACGTTCCGGGTGGCGCGCCCGGTTCTGTCTATAGTTATGCCCGCCGCCCTTCCGGCCACCGGGTCCGTTGCGGCGCGGGCCACCCGGCTTGCCGTTGTCGCCGCGCTGGCCATTGCCACCTGCGCCGCGGCGTGCCTGTTGCGGACCTCCGCCATGGCCGTGCGGCTCATCCGGCTCACCAGCGGAACGGGGGGCGAGCTTCATGCCGATCGTCTTCTCGATGGCGCGCAGGTAGTCCCGCTCCGCTTTCGAGACGAACGAGATGGCCACGCCCGCCTGCCCGGCGCGGGCCGTGCGGCCGATCCGGTGAACGTATTGTTCCGGCACTTCCGGCAGGTCGAAATTGATCACATGCGTCAGGCCATCGATATGGATGCCCCGGGCGGCAATGTCAGTGGCGATCAGCACCGGCACGCGGCCGCCCTTGAACGCGTCCAGCGCCTTGATGCGCTGGGCCTGGCTCTTGTTGCCGTGGATGGCGACGGAGTCGATATTGTCCCTGGCAAGGCGGCGCACCACAGCATCAGCACCATGTTTCGTCCGTACAAAGACGAGCGCCGTGCGCAGTTCCGGCTGGCGGATCGTCTCGGCCAGCAGGGCCTGCTTTTCGGATTGTTCGACGAAGCAGATGCGCTGCTCCACTTTCTCCGCCGTTGTGGCGGGCGGGGCGACGGCGACTTCTGCCGGATTGGTCAGGTATTCGGCGGCAAGGCCGGCCACCAGTTTCGGCATCGTCGCCGAGAAGAACAGCGTCTGGCGCTCGTTGGGCAAGTGTCTGGCAATCTTGCGCAGCGCGTGGATGAAACCGAGGTCCAGCATCTGGTCGGCCTCGTCCAGCACCAGAACTTCAACAGGGCGCAGCGAAACGGCGCCCTGTTCCATCAGGTCGATCAGGCGACCCGGCGTGGCAACCAGCACATGCGCGCCGCGCTCCAGCTTGCGGATCTGCCCGCCGATCTTGGCGCCGCCACAGACCATCACGATGCGGAAGCCTTGCCCTGCACCATAGGCCTCGAACGATTCGGCGATCTGTCCCGCGAGCTCGCGCGTCGGCGCAAGCACCAGCACGCGCGCGCCCTTGGCCGGGGCAGGACCGGATTTACGGTTCAGGCGGTCCAGGATCGGAGCCGCGAAGGCCAGCGTCTTGCCGGTGCCGGTCTGGGCAAGGCCCAGCACATCGCGGCCAGCCTTGATCAGCGGGATGGCCTGCGCCTGGATCGGGGTCGGCGCGGTGTAGCCGGCTTCTTCGACAGCACGCGCAAGGCGGCTGGTGAAGCCGAAGGAAGTGAAATCAGTCATGGTTACTTTCAAGAACGTATTTGCGCCCGGCGCGGGCAAACGCGCGCGGGTGGCGGGGTTGAACGACCCGCGTGAAGAAGGGCGCCTTGGGCTGAAGATGCGTCTGTAAGGAGGGCCACGGACGTGGCGGACTTGCCGCCAGACCAGCTCACGCTGCCCTGCAAGGCGGCTCAAACCACCCAGACGCCGCGCACATGGGGCGTTGCGCGCGGAATGTCAAAGGATATTTCAGCGCAGGGGTTAACGCGAGCGCGGTTTTCCGCCTACAGATCAAGCACGATGCGGCGGGCCTTGATCGCGTCCAGCGCTTCGTCCGGCGTGCGGCAGTGCACCAGCGCGCTGCGGAAATTCGCGGGAATGAAACCGCCCTGGATGATGCGTTCGATCAGGTCGAAGAAGGGCTGCCAGAAACCGTCTTCGTCCAGAAAGGCCATCGGCTTCGCATGCAGGCCGAGGCGCGCCCAGGAGAGAATCTCCACCGCTTCCTCCAGCGTGCCGATGCCGCCAGGCAGCACGATGAAGGCATCGGCTTCCTCGAACATCATCATCTTGCGCGTGTGCATGTCGTCGACGATGCGATGCTCAACGTCCGTGTAGATGCGTTCCTTGTCGAGCAGGAAGCGCGGCATGATGCCCAGCACTTCGCCGCCCGCCTCATGCGCGGCGCGCGCGCACGCCCCCATCAGGCCGACGCCGCCGCCGCCATAGACCAGCTTCAGGCCATGCCCGGCCAGCGTGCGGCCCAGCCGGCGTGCCAGGTCGATGTATTCCGGGTTCACCGCGTCCGAGGCGCCGCAATAGACGCAGATGGAGGAAAGCCGGGAAGTCGTATGTGTTTTCTTGATATCGTCCATGAGCCTGAAACTAGGGGGCGCGGCCTGTCGGCGCCAGATGCTTTCGCAGGGCAGGGTTAACAGTTTTACGCCCCTGTCTTTTCCTGTGCCCCGAACGGCGCCATATGGGCGGCATGACCTCTCTGATCGCCGCTGCTGCGCCCGCTGACAATCCTGACCGTATCGACAGCGCCGATGGCGGCCTCTGGGCCTCCATCTCGCGCATCCTGAAGCTGCTGGCCCGCCCGGAGCTGGCGAAATGGCGGCCCGTCATGGCCATGGCCGTGCTGCTCACGCTGGCCGCCTCTGTGCTGGAGGTCGTCTCACCGCTGGTCATGGGCCATGCGATCAACCAGGTCGCCGCCACTGCGGGCGGCTTCGCCGTCGCGGCCCTCTGGCTCACTTATGGCCTTGCCCTGCGCTTTGCCGCTGCCGCGCTGCCGCAGCTGCGCGACTGGCTGTTCGCCCCGGTCAGCCAGGATGCCCAGCGCGTCGCCAGTGTCGATGCGTTCGGCCATGCTCTCGGCCTGTCGCTGAACTTCCACCAGACGCGCCGCACCGGGGCGCTGAACCGCATCATCGAGCGCGGGGCAGGGGCGATCGACTACCTGATCCGCTTTCTCGCCTTCAATATCGGCCCCACGCTGATCCGTCTCGTGCTCGCCTCCATCGCGCTCGGCCTTGCCTATGACGTCCGCCTGTCACTCATCGCGGTCGCAACCATCGCGCTCTATGTCGTCTGTACCGTGATCATCACCGAATGGCGCGTGCGCCAGCGCCGCCGCATGAACGAGGCTGACACGCATTTCCGCGCAACCGCTGTCGACATCCTCACCAATGCAGAAACCGTAAAGGCGTTTGCAGCCGAGGCGCGCGAGACTGGCCGCTTCGATACCGCGATGAGCCAGTACAACGTGCAGTATGTCGATACCATGCGCAGCATGTACATCCTCAACGGCGTGCAGGCGCTGGTGATGAATGCCGGCCTTCTTGCCGTCATGGCGCTCTCGGCCTGGAACTATCTCGAAGGCCGCATGCAGATCGGCGACCTCACCGGCGTCATGCTGATGATGCTTTCCCTCTACGCTCCTCTGAACATCCTCGGCATGGTCTGGCGCGAGATCAAGCAGGGCACGGTCGATCTCGAAAAGCTGCATGGCCTGATCGCCATGATGCCTGAGGTGAAAGACGCCCCTGGCGCACGCGCACTCGCCCGCCCGGCCGGCCGCGTCACCTTCGAGAACGTGGCCTTCAACCATGAAGGCCGCTCGGTCGGCGTGCAGGATATTTCCTTCGACGTGCCCGCCGGGCGCAAGATCGCCTTCGTCGGCACCTCCGGCGCCGGCAAGTCGACCCTGCTGAAGCTGCTGTTCCGTTTCTACGACACCGATGCCGGACGTGTGCTGATCGACGGGCAGGACGTGCGCACTGTCACCCAGGCCTCCCTGCGCGCCAGTCTCGGCCTCGTCCCGCAGGATGTCGTCCTGTTCAACGACACGATCCGCGCCAACATTGCCTATGCCCGCCCCGGGGCCAGCGAAGGCGAGCTGCGCGAAGCGGCCCGCCGGGCCCAGCTGCTCGGCTTTATCGAAGCCTTGCCGGATGGCTGGAACACCCGCGTCGGCGAGCGCGGCCTGAAGCTCTCCGGCGGCGAAAAACAGCGCGTCGGCATCGCCCGCGTCGTGCTGGCCGATCCTGCCATCCTCGTGCTCGACGAAGCCACCAGCGCCCTCGACAGCGCCACCGAGGCGGCCGTGCAGGATGCCCTCAACGAGGCTTCCGCCGGGCGGACCACGCTGATGGTCGCCCACCGCCTGTCCACGGTCATCTCGGCCGACGAGATCCTCGTGCTCGAGGCCGGCCGCATCATCGAGCGCGGCAGTCATGCTGCCCTGCTGGCAAAAGGTGGCAAATATGCTGATATGTGGCAAAGGCAGGCCCGCAGCACGGACTCTGCACTGGCCGCCGGGTAAGCCGCCGGGGCAGGGACGAGGAAAGGAGCGAAAGCATGCAGGATGATTTCGACCGCCGCTCCATGCCGTGGCTGAACGCCGCAGTCGACTGGGAAGGCGTCGCTGCGGCGGCGGCGGCCTTCCTCGCTGCGCTGCTGCTGGGCTGGATCTGGGCGCCGCTGTTCTGGATCGGTTTTGCCGCCACTCTTCTGTGTCTTGCTGCCGGGCGCTGGTCGCGCCGCAGCCCTCCGGATATTGCCGATGGAGTGGTTGCGCCCTGCGATGGCATCATCGTCTCCATAGAGCGGGCCGAGCCGCCCACTGCGCTGCGCATGGCGCCTGAGAATCTTGTTCGTATACGGATCAGTTCGGGACCGGTCTCCACCAACCGGCTTTATGCCCCCATCACCGGCGGCATTGATCTCATCACCCTGTCGCAGGGCGAGCCCTCCGTGCCGCTGGCCTTCCGCCCGGAAGACGAGGGGCTGACCCGCGCCTATGTCACTTTCGAGAGCGCCGGCGAACAGGCTGGCCTGGCGCTCGTCTCCGGCGGTCTGGGTCCCCGCATCGATCTGAGCGCCGAGACCGGCGACATCGTCCGGCTCGGCCGGGCCTTTGCCATACGCCGCCTCGGCGGCTGGTGCGACCTCTACCTGCCGGCCAGCCTCTCGCTGCTCGTCTGGCCCGGCCAGTCGATCATCGGCGGTGAAACCGTCATCGGCCGGCTGCGTGCGGGCAGCGAGGCGCCCTTCACCTATGAAGCGGGGGAGGCAGAAACGGCAGAGCCGCAGCGCGCCCCGGCAGCCAGCCCGGCCTCGCCGGTCGCCGCTGAGGGGGAAGCGCCGGTGGAGGAAGAGATCTTCGACGATTATCCGGAGCCGGATGAAGTCTCCGCCCCCGAAGACCCTGCCGCAATCTTTGCCCGCCTGCGCGAAGCCGCCCGCCGGCACGGGGAAGGGGAATGACCGGGGCTTATGCAACACCCGGCCCGGATTTTTCCTAATCCGGACAATGCGCTGGAAGAAATTCACCGGAATTTGTGCAACCCCCTAGGGGCCATGCGATACTGCGGGCATGGATACGCTCCCTTCCTCCCTGCGCCCGCTGTTCGATCAGGCCGAAAGCCTGATTGCCTGGCTGATCGCGCGGGCTGCAGAGGTCATCTATGCCGAGACCGTCCGTACACGGTTCTTTGCCATTTTCATCAGCACCAACTATCTGCGCCCAGCCGAAACGGCCCTGCGCCGCCTGATCTGTCTGATTGCCGCCCATCTTGCGCCGGAGCCCTCATGTCCCGCCGTCCCCGGCAGGGGGCTCGCATCCGGCCTGCACGCTGCTTCTGCGCCCCGGCCAGCATTGCAGCAGGCCCGTGCGCCGCTGTTCTGCCTGACAGAGCCTATGCCGCGTCTGGCAGGGCCCTGCAGCGCCGCGCAGGAGACCGGCCCTCGCCTCCGCAGCTTCGATGACCCCGATCCCCCTCCGCCTCCACCGCGCAGCCCGGCCGATCCGTCCGCCTGCGGACGCAATCTTGTGCGCCGGTTCGAGGCGCTGAAGGCCGCGTTCGCCGATCCCGTGCGTGCTGCGCGCCGCCTGAAGCGCCTTCAGCAGCGCCTCGCACCGGAACGCCCCAACCTCTCCCTTTGTAACGTGCCCGGGCGGGAGGCCGTCATCCTCAACCTCTTTCCCGGTGCACACGAGACGTTCGAAAGTCTCAACCGGGCTGTCGCCTGCATCCCTGCAGCTTATCACGATTCCGGCTGATCCGGGCCCTCTTGCGGATCATCTGTCCCCGGAAGGCTCCGCTTCTCCGGGCATTTCGGCTGCGCAAAGCGCACATGGCGGTGCGCAGGGCTGCTGCCCGATGCGCGGCTTTCCGCAACCGCACATGCCGCGATATACTGCCGTCCGCTGGTCGCAGCGAAGGAGACCCGCATGACATTGGAATTTCAGGCCCTGTTCGGCGCGATGGTACTCGGCCTCGTGCATCTCACGGCCGCTTCGTTCAGCTTCAAGGCGCAGGTCGGCAACGCCTATACGGTCGGCCCGCGCGACGCGGACATCCGCCCCACCGGGCTTGCCGGCCGGCTCGACCGGGCCCAGCGCAATTTCCTTGAAACCTTCGCCATCTTCGCGGCTGCGGTGGTGATGCTCACCTTGCTTCAGCGCACTGGCAGCTGGCTCAGCGAGGCAGGCGCCCTGCTGTATATCGGCGGGCGTATCCTGTTCCTGCCGCTCTATGCCGCCGGCGTCGTCTGGCTGCGAACCTTCAGCTGGAACATTGCCACCCTCGGCCTTGTCATGGTGATGGCAGCTATCTTGTGGCAGCCCTGATCCGGCTCAGTCCTCGTCCGGTTCGCCCGCATTCATCCAGCTGAACAGCGGTTTCAGTGGCAAGGCCCACAGCGTGCCGGCTGCGGCATAGTAGAGCAACTCCCCCCAGAAGGGCCAGGCGCCGGGTGTGGGCGCCAGGCTCACCACACCCCACACCCAGGCCGCCAGGAAGGCCAGCAGCACCACGACGCCCACAGGTTTGCGCTTGTTCTGCATCGGCGCTGCGACCACGCTGCCCCTTGAATGAAATGGCTGTCAGGTGATCTAGGCGGCATGGCAGAAAGCGCAATCTCCCCCGGTGCCGCACGCTGGATCCGTCTCTGGCTCGTCCTTCTTGGTCTGATGGTCTATGGCACCATCCTCGTCGGCGGCGCAACGCGCCTCACCGATTCCGGCCTGTCGATCACCGAATGGCGCCCGGTGGCGGGCTCGCTGCCGCCGCTGACCGATGCCGACTGGCACTCGGAGTTCGACAAGTACCGCCAGACCACCCAGTACCAGCTGATGAACAAGGGCATGAGCATTGCCGAATTCCAGTTCATCTACTGGTGGGAGTGGGGACATCGCCAGCTCGGCCGCCTCATCGGCCTTGTCGCCGTCGCCGGATTTGCGGTGTTCGCCTGGCGCCGCTGGCTGGGGCAGGGGCTGGGCTGGAAGCTCGCCGGGCTGATTGCGCTCGGCGGCCTGCAGGGCGCCATCGGCTGGTGGATGGTCTCCAGCGGCATCGGCGACACGCCGCGCGTCTCCGTCGCCTCCTACCGGCTGATGACGCATTTCTCGCTGGCGCTACTCATCCTCTGCCTGATCGCCTGGTTCTGGCTCGATCTCGGCAGAAAGGCCCGTCCGGAGGTCTCCGCGCGCGAACGCCTCCTGGCGCAGGGCCTTCTCGGGCTGGTCTTTCTCCAGATGGCGGCGGGCGCGCTCGTCGCGGGGCTCGATGCCGGCCGCACCTATACGGACTGGCCGCTGATGGCGGGCGAACTTATCCCGTCCCATTACATTCAGGCTGATCTTGGCCTGCGCAGCTTCATCGAGGGGCGGGCGGCGACCCAGTTCAACCACCGCTTCCTCGCCTATCTGCTCTGGGGCCTCAGCCTGTATGCCGCCTGGCGTCATCGCACCGGCCCCTTGGGCCGGCCATTCGCGCTGCTGGCGGCGCTGGTCACCGTGCAGGCGCTCTGGGGCATCCTCACGCTGGTCAATGCCGCCCCGCTGCCCCTGGCGCTCACGCATCAGGGGCTCGGCGTCATCGTCACCCTCGCAGCGGTCTGTACCGCCTGGCTGGCTACTCGCCCGCGGGTTCGAGCGTGATCACGCTTGGGTCGATGAACACCACCTGATGCTCGCCTTTGGCGGTCTCGCCGGCCATCACCACCACCCCGCCGGGAAACCCTCCGGCCGGCAGTGTGCCTTGCGCCGAGATCGCCGTCGGATTGCGCGGCGCATCGATGGTGATGCCGTCGCGGACGCTGACCTCTGTCGTCGTAATGCCGTAATCGGTCGAGATCTGCAGCGGCTTGCCGGCCTCCAGAGACAGCAGGGCCGAGAGGTTTCCGCGGGTCAGCGGGGCGGAATCCGCCGCTGCCGAGGCCACCAGTTCCCCGCCGGCGAACACGCAGGAGGAAATCGGCATGGGTGAAGGCGTCAGCGCCTCGGGTTTCCAGGTCAGGTCGCCATTGGATTCGCTGAGGATGCCGGTCACCAGCTGCATCGAATTGGCTACCGTCCAGTAGGCGATCCGGATCAGCCCCTGCGTGCCTGCATCCCCCGAGCAGAGCCCCGCAACCGAACGCTCCTCCGGGATAGGCAGGTCGATCTGGGCCGGGGCGACCAGGCCGGGGCTGTAGATGTAGCCCTTCAGATCGCCGGCGTCCGTCACACCCGGGAAGAGGGTCACGTCCGTGCCGCTGATCGAGGTCGAGCGGCCATCGGCAATCGCCCTCAGGCGGAACAGGGCCGGCTCGCCGATCCGTTCGCCCTCCATGTCGAAAAACTCCAGCCCCCCGCGCTGGAAGGCCACCGCCAGCACCGCGCCTCCGCCGGTCGACAGGGCCACATCCTCCACTGGGCCGGACAGTGCCCGGG
Organism: Hyphomonas sp.; assembly: GCA_046293935.1. Classification (GTDB taxonomy): domain Bacteria; phylum Pseudomonadota; class Alphaproteobacteria; order Caulobacterales; family Hyphomonadaceae; genus Hyphomonas. Next base: position 97,580 of record JBKBJF010000001.1, on the reverse strand, counting down.
TCGCCCACACTGCAGGAAGCTCCAGTCGTGCAGCAATCGGGGCAGGTTTCGGGGGGCTTTCAGCCGCCTTTTCCTGCCGGGAACAGGCCGCCGCGCCAAAAAGCAGGAGGGCCCCGGCAGCCGCGTTGACAAAGGGAGAAGCGGCGACTAAACGCCAGCCCTTAATTTGCATTCCTGGAACTCCGAAAGCAGAGGCTCTGAGCAGAGCAATGAAAACCTATAACGCACCCGTTGGCGTAGAGAACAAGTGGGTCGTGATCGACGCGACTGATGTCGTCGTCGGACGGCTTGCTTCTTACGTCGCCAAGCGCCTTCGCGGCAAGCACCGCCCTGACTTTACCCCGCATGTCGACACCGGTGATCACGTCGTCGTGATTAACGCCGAGAAGGCGAAATTCACGGGCAACAAGCTGACTGACAAGGTCTACTACCGCCACACCGGCTATCCGGGCGGTATCAAGTCGACCACCGCTGGCAAGATCCTCGAAGGCCGCTTCCCGGAGCGCGCCATTGAACTAGCCGTCAAGCGCATGATGCCGCGTGAAAGCGCCATGTCGCGCAAGCAGTTCGGCAAACTGCGCGTCTACGCCGGCGCCGAACACCCGCACACCGCCCAGTCGCCGGAAGTCGTGGACTTCAAGGCGATGAACCGCAAGAACTCGAAAACGGCCTGATCCCCATGACCGACACTGCTTCGTCCCTGAAAGACCTCGGCGCCATGACCGGCGCACCGGCCGCCAGGCCGGTCGCCAAGGCCGAGCCGAAGATTGACGCACAGGGCCGTGCCTACGGCACCGGCCGCCGCAAGGAAGCTGTCGCCCGCGTCTGGATCAAGCGCGGCACCGGCAAGATCACCATCAACGGCCGTGACCAGTCGACCTATTTCGCGCGCCCCGTGCTACGCATGGTCATCGCCCAGCCGCTGATCGAAGCTGGTCGGGCCACGGAATACGACGTGATTGCCACGGTGAAGGGTTCGGGTCTCATGGGTCAGGCGGGCGCTGTGCGCCACGGCATCTCGCGCGCCCTTGTGGCATTCGAGCCTGGCCTGCGGCCGGTGCTGAAACCGTTCGGCTTCATGACGCGCGACCCGCGCGTGGTCGAGCGCAAGAAGTACGGCAAGGCGAAAGCCCGCCGCAGCTTCCAGTTCTCGAAGCGCTGAACCGCAGAGGTTCATCCGGTCTTCTGGCGGGCGCTTCGGAAACGGGGCGCCCGTTTTGTTTGGGCTTGAACCTGATGTTGCCGTGTACGGACTAATCTTTCACGCAGGACCCGACGCATGAAACCCAAAGTCTTCATTGATGGCGAAGCGGGCACGACCGGCCTGCAGATCGCGCAGCGCCTGAAGGCGCGGGCTGATCTCGATCTCGTCTCCATCGACGAGGCCCGGCGCAAGGATCCCGCCGCGCGCGCGGCCCTGATGAACCGGTGCGATGCCGTGATCCTCTGCCTGCCCGACGAGGCCGCGCGCCTTGCCGTCAGCCTCGTCACCAATCCGAATACGGTCATCATTGATGCCTCGACCGAACACCGCGTCTCCCCCGGCTGGGTCTATGGCTTTCCGGAGATGGACAAGGGGCAGCGCAAGGCGATTGCCGCGGCCAAGCGGATATCCAATCCGGGCTGCTACCCCACAGGCTTTATCGCCCTCGTGCGCCCGCTCGTGGCCGCAGGACTCCTCCCGGCAGCCTGGCCGGTCACGGTCAATGCCGTTTCCGGATATTCCGGGGGCGGAAAGCCGATGATCGCGGAGTTCGAGGAACGCCAGACCGAGGACAATTACCGCATCTACGCCCTGTCGCAGACGCACAAGCACCTGCCGGAAATGAAGAAGCATACAGGCCTTGCGCATGCGCCTGTGTTTGCCCCTTCCGTCGGGCGTTTCGCGCAGGGCATGATCATTGAAGTGCCGCTGCCGCTGCGCGCGCTGCCTTCGAAGGTGAAGCGCAAGGAGGTGCACAAGGTGCTCGAGGCTGCCTATGCCGGTGAGCGCTTCGTGACGGTCACAACGCTGGCCGACGCTGACCGGATGCGTACGCTCGGCGCCGAAGGCTGCAATGGCACCAACCGGCTGGAGCTGTATGTGTTCGGCCATGACGAGGAGGTGCGCCTGGTCGCGCGCCTCGACAATCTCGGCAAGGGCGCATCCGGCGCTGCGGTGCAGAGCCTCAACATCGCGCTGGGGCTGGACGAAAACGCCGGCCTCCAGGCCTGACGCTTATTCCGGCGGCAGCCGGATGTCGGCCAGCCGCACCTTCACATAGCTGCCCGGTGCGCGGCCAAGGCCCATGTCCTTTGGCTGGGGTGCCGGCACCTTGCGCCCGGATTTCGGCTTCAGCCACTCCCACCAGGTCGGCCACCAGCTGCCGGGGGTTTCGGTCGCCCCGGCCAGCCAGTCCTTCGCCGAGGCATGCGCCGACAGCGGGCCAGGACGGGTCCAGTGCTGGTATTTCTTCGCATCCGGATGGTTCACCACCCCGGCGATATGGCCCGAGCCCGACAGCACGAACGAGGCTTCGCCGCCGAACAGTTTCGCAGTGCGGAACACGCTCTCGTAGGGCACGATATGGTCGTCCTTCGAGGCCTGCAGCATCACCGGGATGGTAATGGCCTTCGGGTCAACCTTTATTCCGAGGACGGTGTATTCGCCGCGCGCAAGCTGGTTTTCGGCATAGCATTCCTTCAGGTAGCGCTTGTGAACAGGACCGGGAATGTTGGTCTGGTCGGCATTCCAGTAGAGCAGGTCGAACGGGCGGGGCGGCTTGCCCAGCATGTACATGTCCACGACATAACGCCACACCAGGTCGATGGGGCGCAGCCAGTTGAATGTCTCGTACATCTCCTTGCCGGGCATGATGCCGCCATGCTCATCGATGATGCCATAGACATACTTGCGGCCCGGCCCGTCGGTGAACACCTTCAGGTCGCCCGCGAGTTCAAAGTCGGACTGCGAGGCAAAGAAAGTCGCCGAGGAAATCTTGTCGTAGCCGGTCGCCGCCATGTGGGCGAGGGCCGAGGTCAGCAGCGTGCCGCCGATGCAATAGCCGACCGTGTTGAGCGTCTTGGCGCCGGAGGCCTGCAGTGCAGCCTCCACGGCGGCATAGATGCCCTTCTTCACATAGTCGTCCCAGTCGTAATCCTTGGTCACCTTGTCGGCCGAGCGCCAGGAAACGACAAAGACCGTCAGCCCACGGTCGACCAGCCAGCGGATCATCGAGTTCTTTTCCTGCAGGTCGAGGATATAGAACTTGTTGATCCACGGCGGAAAGATCAGCAGTGGCCGGGCATAGGCCTGCGCCTGGGTCGGCGCGAACTGCAGCAGTTCGATCAGGTCATTGCGGAACACCACTTCGCCGGGCGCAGTGGCGATGTTGACGCCCAGCTCGAACGGTGTCTCGTCGGTCTGCGAGATGTAGAGCTTGCCATTGCCCTTGCGCACGTCCTCGCGCGCCATGCGCAGGCCGGCCAGCACGCTCTCGCCGCCGGTCTCGATGAAGGCGCGAAGCGCCTGCGGATTGGTGCCGAGGAAATTGGTGGGTGACAGGCTGTCGGTAAGCAGCTGGGTGAAAAATTTCGCGCGCAGCTGCACGGCCGGATCCAGGCCCTCGGCCCGATCGGCCAGCGAGTTCATCCAGGTCGCGTTCACGTCATAGGCCTTGCGGATGAATTTGAAGGCCGGGTTCGTCTGCCATTCCGGATCGGAGAAGCGCTTGTCCTTTTCCTTCGGCGGCTCGGGCGAGAGGGATTCCAGCACCATCTCCTGCCACAGCTTCATCCAGCCCTGCATCAGCTCCATGTTGGCCTGCATCAGGGCCATCGGATTGCGGGCCAGGCCAAGGCCGACTTCGCGGAAGGCATCCACCGCCCCCATCGGGTCGCCGTCGGCAATCGTGCCGAGCGGGCCGGAGCCCGTGATCACCTCGCTCAGCAGCGCCTGGGACTCCGTATTGGCCAGCGCCAGCGTGGTCGCCAGGACCTGCCATTTCATCGGGTCCTGCGTCGCCATCAGGGCGGCCAGCGGTGCCGTTTCTTCGGCCGGTGTCTTGGCGCTGCTCATCGGTCTTGGTTTTGCCCCGTTTCTCGGGCTCATCTATCCATCACAATGTTTGTGATTTAATGATCTTAACCATGAAAAACACGGCGATTCTCCTCTGCGGCGTGCCGCTTTTGCTGGCCTCCGGCTGCGCGTCCTCGTTCACCAAGGTGCGCGCGGCCATTAACGAAGCGCCCGACTGGTATGCCGAACGCCGGGTCCAGATCCGGGGTGAAGGATACCCCCATGTCGCCGATATTCCAGACCCCGGGTCTACCATGGGCCAGGCGCAGACCCTTTCGGTTTCCGGTCAGGCGATGGCTGCCCTGCAGCGCGAGTTCGACACGGCCGAGCGCGCGCAGGTGGCCCCGGCGGAACGGATCGCAGAGGTGGCCGCAGGGCTGCGCGCCGAATTTGAACCGGGGCTCCCGGAGGCGGAGTTCCTCAGCGAGTCCGAGATCGCGGCAATCCGGGCCAGTTTCAACGTGCCGCGCGTCACTGAAGGCCTGTACCAGCCATGAACACCGACTTTCACAAGATCCGGCGCCTGCCGCCGTATGTCTTTGAACAGGTTAACCGGACCAAGGCGGCCCTCCGGGCAAAAGGCGCGGACATCATCGATCTCGGCATGGGCAACCCGGACCTGCCAACACCGCAGCATATCGTCGACAAGCTGGTGGAGACCGCCCGCAAGCCGGACGTGAACGGCTATTCCGCCTCGCGCGGGATTCCGGGCCTGCGCCGTGCGTTGACGGATTATTACCGCCGCCGCTTCGGTGTCTCCCTCGACAAGGACCGCGAGGTCATCGTCACGCTTGGCTCGAAGGAAGGTTTCGCCAACCTCGCGCAGGCAATCAGCGCGCCGGGCGATGTGATCCTTGCGCCCGATCCGTCCTATCCGCTGCACCATTTCGGCTTCATCATTGCCGGCGCCTCGATCCGCGGCGTGCCGGCGCATACGCCGGAACAATACCTGTCAAACCTCGGCCGCGCTGTGAAGTATTCCGTGCCGCCGCCGACGGCGATGGTGCTCTGCTTCCCATCGAACCCGACGGCCGCCGTCTGCGATCTCGACTTCTACAAGGATGCCGTGGCCTTCGCGAAGAAGCACGACCTCTGGGTGCTGTCGGACCTCGCCTATAACGAAATCTATTTCGAGGAGCCGACGCCCTCGATCCTGCAGGTCGATGGGGCGAAGGATATTGCGGTGGAATTTACCACCATGTCCAAGACTTATTCGATGGCCGGATGGCGGATCGGCTTCGTGGCCGGCAATGAGAAACTGATCGCGGCGCTCGCCCGCGTGAAATCCTATCTCGATTATGGGGCTTACACGCCGATCCAGGTGGCTGCCGTCGCCGCGCTGGATGGCCCGCAGGACTGCGTGGCCGAGACGCGGAAAATCTACCGTACACGGCGCGATGCGCTGGTGGAGAGCTTCACACGGGCCGGCTGGCCGGTGCCCAGCCCGAAGGCGTCGATGTTCGCCTGGGCCCCGATCCCGGAACCGCTGCGCCACCTCGGCAGCCTCGAATTTTCACTGCAGCTGATCAATGAGGCGCATGTCGCTGTCGCCCCCGGCGCCGGCTTCGGCGAGCATGGCGATGACTATGTGCGGATAGCCCTCGTCGAGAACGAGCAGCGTATCCGGCAGGCTGCCCGCAACATCCGCAAGTTCCTCGCCGCCCGTGGCGTCAAGGAAATCAAGCCGGTCGCGGCAGAGTAGAGCCTGTAAACGCGTGATCGTAGGGTGCATTAGCGAAGGGTAATGCACCGTTGTGCCGTCCAAGTGGTGCATTACGGCCTTTGGCCTAATGCGCCGTCTTCGGCTGGGCGCTCAGGGGCTTCCGCCCCCGGCCCAAACCGGCTATGGCCGCCGCGGAACTGGTTGCGTGAGGTGACCCCATGGGGGCGTTGAGGATCGGGATTGCGGGGCTCGGCCATGTCGGCGCCGGGCTGATCGAGCTGGTGCAGCGGCAGGACCGCCTGCGCCTGCCGGGCCGCGTGGAGATCACCGGCGTCAGCGCGCGGTCGCAGAGCCGCAACCGGCCCGTGAACACCGACGGCTATGCCTGGTTCGACGATGCCGCAACGCTGGCCGAAGATCCCAATGTGGACGTGTTCGTCGAGCTGATCGGCGGCTCGGACGGCCCGGCCAAGTTCGCCGTCGAGAGCGCCTTGAAAGCCGACAAGCATGTCGTCACTGCCAACAAGGCGCTGATCGCCAAGCATGGCCCCGCCCTTGCGGCCCTGGCGGCGGAGAAGCATGTCGATCTGCTGTTCGAGGCGGCCGTCGCCGGCGGCATCCCGGTCGTCCGTGTCCTGCGCGACAGCTTTGCCGGCACCGAGGTCCGCCGCGTCTCCGGCATCCTCAATGGCACCTGCAACTTCATCACCAGCACCATGCTGGACACCGGCCGGGCCTATGACGAAGTGCTCGCCGAAGCGCAGAAGCGCGGCTATGCCGAGGCCGATCCGACGCTGGATGTGTCCGGCATGGACGCGGCCCACAAGGCCGCCATCCTGTCGGCCATCGCCTTCTCTGCCGATCTCGATTTCTCCAAGGTCAGCCTGCGCGGCATCGAGGAGATCGGCCTCATGGACCTGCGCCTGGCAGACCGGCTCGGCTTCCGCATCAAGCTGATCGCCGAAGGCGTTCTCACGAAAGACGGCGTCGTCTGCCGTGTCGAGCCGATGGCCCTGCCGCATGCCCATCCGCTGGCGCGGGTGGATGGCTCGCTGAACTCCGTCCGCGTCGAGGGCGACCCTCTGGGTGCCGTCGTGCTTACCGGCCCTGGCGCCGGCTCCGGCCCGACGGCCAGCGCGGTGATGGGCGACATCGCCAAGCTTTTCCGGCCGGCCATCCGCAATGCCTTCGGCCGGGCACAGCACCATGTTGCCCGCCCGTTCGTCCAGGGTGATGTCAATGAGGTCGCCCCCTTCTTCCTCCGTGTACGGCTGGCAGACAAGCCCGGCACGCTGGCCGCGCTGACCGAGGCCCTTGCCGAGTCTGGCGTCTCGGTCGACAAGCTGCTGCAGGATTCCGCCGACGAGAGCGGCGCCAGCCCGGTTGCCGTTGTCACCCATCGCTGTGCCCGCGCCGAAATGCAGGCAGCTGTTAACCGGATTGCCGGACTGTCGGTGTCCGTGGAGGCGCCCCGCCTGTTCCGGATCGAGGCGGCAAGCTGATTGCATACCCAAGCGTTAACAAGCCCGACTGTCCGTCTTTGGAGTTAATCCCATGAAAAACAATGTTCTCACGCCGAGCCTTGCGGATGCAATGGTGCGTGTGACGGAGGTGACCGCGATCGCCGCCGCGAAGCTGGCCGGCCGGGGCGACGAGAAGAAAGCCGATGCCGCCGCAGTGGACGCGATGCGTTCGGCCTTCAACGAGGTCGAGTTCCGGGGCCGGGTCGTCATCGGCGAGGGCGAGCGTGACGAAGCACCGATGCTGTTCATCGGCGAGGAAGTCGGCACCGGCAAGGGCCCCGAGATCGACATAGCGCTGGATCCGCTCGAAGGCACCACGCTGACCGCTAAGGCCATGGCCAATGCGCTTGCGGTGCTGGCGATTGCGCCGCGCGGCGGACTGCTGCATGCGCCGGACACCTACATGGACAAGATCGCCATCGGCCCGGGCTATCCGGAGGGTATCGTCAGCCTCGATGCCTCGCCGGCCGATAACATCCGTGCACTGGCAAAACACTCCGGCCGCCCCGTCGAGGATATGACCGTCTGCGTGCTCGACCGCCCGCGTCACCAGGAGATCATCGACTCGCTGCGCTCAGCCGGAGCGCGCATCTCCCTGATTACCGATGGCGACGTGGCCGGCGTGATTGCTACCACCGACCCGGCCACCGGCATCGACATGTATGTCGGTCAGGGCGGCGCGCCCGAAGGCGTGCTGGCGGCGGCAGCGCTGAAATGTGTCGGGGGTCAGATGTTCGGCCGCCTGGTGTTCCGCAATGAGGACGAGAAGAAGCGGGCTGCCCGTGTCGGCATCACCGACCTGGGCCGCACCTATGCGCTTAACGAGCTGGCTTCGGGGGAGACGGTCTTCTGCGCCACCGGCGTCACCAAGGGCACGCTTCTTGATGGCGTCACACACAAGGCGGGACGCGTGCTGACACATACGCTGGTGATGACGTCCACGGACGGTCTCGTGCGCTATGTGCGCAGTGCCCGCAAGGCCTGAAGCCTTCTGGCCATCACGATATCATCGAACAGGATGTCGCCGACCTGGAATTTCCGTGTGCCGATGAGGTCGAACCCGTTCTTCCGGTAGAAAGCCACGGCGCGGTGATTGTTCTCATAGGTGCCGAGCAGCAGGCGTGGCGCGCCCCGCGCCCTGGCTTCGTCCAGGGCGGCCTGCATCAGGGCGGCGCCGGCGCCACTGCCATGAAAGCGGGACAGCACATAGATGCGCTTCAGTTCCCGGTCGCCCGGCTCTGTCGCCACCGGCAGGTCCGGCGGGCAGTTCAGGGCGTAGCCGATTGGTGCGCCGGTCGTGGCATGTTCGGCCAGCCACAGCGCCGCCGACGGATCGGCGAGGTAAGCTTCGTATACGGACCGGGCATGCTGGCGGGTGCAATGGGCGACCATCGCTTCGCCCGGTATGTCGTGCGTGTAGCTGTCAATGAATGTCGCAACGCCGATATGGCTCAGGCGTTCGGCGTCGTCAGGTCCGGCCCGGCGAATATGGAAACGGCTCATGGTGTCACTCCGCAGGATTGCAGCAGCCGGTCGATGGCGGCGATGGTCTGCGCCAGCCGGGTCTCCCAGGGGCCCGTGATCAGAACGAAGGGCGTGCGGCCCGCTTCAATCAGTTCGACGAAGCGGCCATGCATCCAGTCGCGGATCATCTCGCCGTCGCGCACGCCGTCCTGCACGAAGGGCACGTCCGGCGCCGTGATGAGGTAGAGGTCAACCCGGTCACGCGCGCCGATCGCATCGACGCTCGGGTGGCGGCGCCCGGCATAGCGCTCATACCAGGTGCCGGTGGCAAACGCATTCGTGTCGCAGATCAGCACCCGGTGCGCGCGGATGGCGGCTTCAGCCTCGCGGCGCTGCTGTTCCCCGGCAATATGGATGAACTCATCCTCCGTCCACGAAGGGATTTCGCCGCTGGTCAGGTTCTGCGCGGCGATCTTTTTTTCCCAGTGTTCGCGGCCATACTCGGGCACCCACACGGTGCCATAATGCGCCGCCAGCTGCTGGCACAGCGTCGTCTTGCCGGTCGACTCGGCGCCGATCAGGACGACGCGGAGGGGGTGTTCTGCTGCCATTGGTTCAGCGACTTTTGCCAGGCCAGAAGGCCCATGACGGCCAGAGCGAGGAATACGGCATACAGCAGGGCAATGAGATACAGCTCCCGGGATATATACAGCGGTACATACAGCACATCCGCGAGAATCCAGAGGTGCCAGCATTCGAGTTTCTTGCGGCTCTGCAGCCACTGGGCTGCCAGGCTGATCGAGGTCGTCAGCGCATCCCAGAACTTTGCGGCGCCACCCGCCTTGTCGAGCAGCCACCAGAGCAGCGCGGTCGCGCTGGCGATGAAGCCGCCGGTGAGGACGAGTTCGAGACGCGAGGTGCGTTGCACTTTCAGGGCGGTGCGCCCCTTGCCGCCGAACAGCCAGAGATACCAGCCGGCGAGATTCAGCGCAAAGTAGACCACCTGCAGGCCGGAATCCGCATACAGACGATGCTGGTAGAAGATCCAGCCGGAGATGGCGACGTTGATCAGGCCGAGCGGGAAGTTCCAGATGCTCTCGCGCACCACCAGCCAGACACAGATGGCGCCGGACACAAAGGCCGCAGCTTCCAGCGGGCTGGCGTTCCCGGTGGACGAGGCGGCAAGCGCAATCCCGCACGTGGCAAGGATCAGGGCTGAGGGAAGGAGCAGGCGGTGAAGGCGGCCTGCCGCCGTGGCGGCCGTCGTCATGCTCCGCCCCCTTGCCGGTCAGGCCGGCCCCCGGCTCTTGCCGGGGTGCGCGGGACAGGAAACCGGCTCAGGCTCAGCCTTTCGCCATTTCGGCTTCGAAGTTCTGTGCGACCTTCTCAATGAAGCCTTCGGTCGTCAGGTAGCCCTGGTCCGGGCCGACCAGCAGCGCCAGGTCCTTCGTCATGTGGCCGCGCTCGACCGTCTGGATCACGACCTTCTCCAGCGTCTGGGCGAACTTGCGCACCTCGGGCGTGCCATCCATGCGGCCGCGATGGTCGAGGCCCTGCGTCCAGGCAAAGATCGAGGCGATCGAGTTGGTCGAGGTCGCCTCGCCCTTCTGGTGATTGCGGTAGTGACGGGTCACGGTGCCATGCGCAGCTTCGGCCTCGACCGTGTTGCCATCCGGCGACAGCAGCACTGAGGTCATCAGGCCAAGCGAGCCATACCCCTGCGCCACGGTGTCGGACTGCACATCGCCGTCATAGTTCTTGCACGCCCAGACATAGCCGCCGGACCACTTCATGCACGCGGCCACCATATCGTCGATCAGCCGGTGTTCGTAAGTGCCCTTGAACGCCGCGAACTTGGCAGCGAACTCGGTATCCCAGAGTTCCTGGAAGATGTCCTTGAAGCGGCCGTCATAGGCTTTCAGGATCGTGTTCTTGGTGGACAGGTAGACCGGCAGCTGGCGCTGCAGGCCGTAATTGAAGCAGGCACGGGCAAAGTCGCGGATCGACTCGTCAAGGTTGTACATGCCCATGGCGATGCCGGCGCCGGGGAAGTCGAACACTTCCTTCTCGATCACCTTGCCGTCGGCGCCTTCGAACTTCATCGTCAGCTTGCCCTTGCCGGGGATCAGGAAGTCGGTGGCGCGGTACTGGTCGCCGAAGGCATGGCGGCCGATGATCACCGGCTTGGTCCAGCCCGGCACCAGGCGCGGGATGTTGGAGATGACGATCGGCTCGCGGAACACCACGCCGCCCAGGATGTTGCGGATGGTGCCGTTGGGGCTCTTCCACATCTTCTTCAGGCCGAATTCCTCGACCCGGGCTTCATCCGGTGTGATCGTTGCACACTTGACGGCGACGCCGTACTTCTTGGTGGCTTCCGCAGCGTCGATGGTTATCTGGTCGTCGGTCGCATCCCGGCTCTGGATCGACAGGTCATAGTATTTCAGGTCGATGTCGAGATAAGGGAAGATCAGTTTGTCCTTGATGATCTGCCAGATGATCCGGGTCATCTCGTCACCGTCCATATCGACAACCGGGTTTTTGACCTTGATCTTCGCCATGTTTTGGAATCCTTGCGCTGTAACGGGTTGGCCCGGCCTATAGCAGACGCCGCGCGCCCGTCAAAACCGGATACAGACATGGCCGACCCCCACGCTCCCGCCATCCTCCTGCATGCCCCCCAGCTGGGCGAGAATATCGGCGCGGCGGCCCGTGTGATGCTGAATTTCGGGCTGACGGACCTGCGGCTCGTGCAACCCCGTGACGGCTGGCCGAGTGCGACGGCAGAGGCGATGTCGGCCGGTGCGCTGGGGCAGGGGGTGCAGGTTCAGGTGTTCGAGACTCTGGAGGCGGCGATGGCGGACCTGACCTATGCCATCGCCACGACAGCCCGCCCGCGTGGCATGGAAAAGCCGGTTTTCGATGCTCCCGGCGCCATTGCCGCGGTGCGGGGCCGGCCGGGCAAGGCGGGCGTTCTGTTCGGAGGGGAAAAGTCCGGCCTGCCGAACGAGGCTGTGGCGCTGTGCGATGCCATCCTGACCTATCCGGTGAACCCGGCATTCTGGTCGCTCAACCTCGCCCAGGCGGTCGGCGTGTTCTGCCACCAGTGGGGGGCGGATGCGGGGCTGGGCGGCAAGTTCGAGGGCAAGGCGGAGGGCGTCGGCCCGCCGGCCCGCCGCACGGACCTGATCGGCATGTTCGAACATTTCGAGGCTGAGCTTGAGCGCGCCGGGTATTTCTATCCGCCGGAAAAGACGCCGGTGATGATCACCAATCTGCGTAACGCCCTGATCCGCGCCCAGTGGACCGAACAGGAAGTGCGCACCTTCCGCGGCGCCATCAAGGCGCTCACCCTGGGGCGGGGAAAGGCGCGCATTGTGCGGGAGGATTAAATCTTCTGGCCCTGCCGAAAGTGTTAGCAGGTTCTTAATCAACTTCCGCAAATTTCCACCTGATCACGAAGCAAGAAGCTTGACCAAGGAGCCAGCCTGGCCATCAGCCTGGCCGCTGGACACAGGCATTTGTGTTTCGTGACCGCTGTGCCGCCGGGATGCCGGAGGCTGAAGTCGTGCGAACAATTACGGAGATGACCTGTGTCGCAAACTGCTTATCTGGTGTCCTGCGAAGTGCTGTGCGGTGAGGGGAGCGATGGCGCTCTCGAGGGCCTGGAGCGCGCTTCGCTGATCGTCGGCGTCTATGCCTCGAACGAAGACGATGCGATGGCCAAGATCGAAGAGTCTTTCGATGAGGAAGGCTATGGCCTGATCGAAGCCGAGTGGATCTGCGAGGCCTCCGCGATGACCTGGGAAGACGCCGAAGGCGAAGCCGAGTGCAAGGACATCATCGCGCGTATGGCCGAGTTCCCTGAAGACGTGATCTACGGTTCGCTCTACGCCTCCACGGGCGATATCAGCGCTGCGGCCTGACCGGCCTTTTCAAGCGGGATACACTGCGGCTGCGGCCACTCCTGCCAGAGTGGCCGCAGTCTGTTTGCCGGGGAAGGATCACTTGCCTTTCCAGACCGGCGCCCGCTTCTCGATGAAGGCACGCGGGCCTTCCTTGTAGTCTTCGGTGCCGACGATACCGGCGAAGGCGGCGGCGGAGTCCTTCCAGAGTTCGTCATCGCTCTTGACCGTCGCGTTCATCGCTACAGCGCGGCTGGCCTTCACGGCGAGCGGGGCGTTGGCGGTGATCCGGGCGGCGAGTTTCATCGCCTCATCCATCACCTGGGCCTCGGGCACGACCTTGTTCACCATGCCGAGTTCGTAGGCGCGCTGCGACGACAGCGGGTCGCCGGTCAGGATGGCTTCGAGCGCGACCGCCCGGCCGACCATGCGCGGCAGCCGGAACAGGCCACCGGCGCCGGCCACAAGCGAGCGCTTGACTTCCGGCAGGCCGAAATTGGTGTCGTCGGCGGCGATGATCATGTCGCAGGAGAGGGCGATCTCGGTGCCTCCCGCGAGGGCCGAGCCAGTGATCGCAGCGATCAGGGGCTTGGTGCGCTCGCGCCGGGCGATGCCGGCGAAGCCGCCTTTCTTCGTGGAGAGCGCGCCGCCATTGCCAGCGGAGATTTCCTTCAGGTCTGCGCCCGCGCAGAAGGCCTTGCCGACGGCGGTGAGGATGCCGACCCAGACTTCGGGATCGTTTTCCATCTGGTCGAGGGCGGCTTCCATCGTCTGGGCCATTTCGCCATTGATGGCGTTGCGCGCCTCGGGGCGGTTCATGGTGATGATGGCGACATTGCCTTTCTTGACGTATTCGACGGGCATGGGTGCAGTCTCCCTCAGGTTTTGTGGACTGAGCTAAGAGGCTTTCCGCAACGTCGCGCAAGCGCCCCTCTTGCCGGACGTTGGGGCAAGGCGGCCACCCTGAACGCATGAAACTGACACTCGACCCCGAATACGAAGCCTTTCGCGCCGAAGTCTCCGAGACGCTGGCGAAAAACCGGCATCTTGCCCCGACAGCGGACGACAAGGGCTACAAGAACACGAAGCGTATTGCCTGGCAGAAGCTGCTGATCGAGCATGGCCTGGCGGCACGCACCATTCCCAAGGCCTATGGCGGCTACGGCGCCGCGCCGGATATCCTGAAGGCCCGCATCATCGCCGAGGAATTTGCCCGTACGCGGATTCCCGGACCGATGGCCGGGCAGGGCATCTCCATGTTCGTGCCGACCTTGCTGGAACTGGGCACCGAGGAACAGAAACAGGCCTATATCCGCCCGACCATTCAGGGCGAGATGATCTGGTGCCAAGGGTATTCGGAGCCCGGCGCGGGATCAGACCTCGCGGCGCTGCGCACCTCGGCCGTGGAAGACGGCGACCACTACATCATCAACGGCTCTAAGATCTGGACCTCGACGGCGAAACAGGCGGACATGATGTTCTGCCTCGTGCGCACCGATCCCGCCGCAAAGAAGCATGAGGGCATCACCTACATCACCTTCCCGATGTCTACGCCGGGCATTGAGGTGCGCCCGCTGGTCGACATGACCGGAACGGCAAACTTCAACGAAGTGTTCTTCACCAATGTCCGCGTGCCGAAGAGCGGTGTGATCGGACAGCCGAACATGGGCTGGTATGTGGCGAACGCCACACTGACGCATGAGCGCGGGATGCTGGGCGATCCGAATGCCACCAAGGCGCGGTTCCTGGAGCTGGTCGAGCTGATGAAGACGGAATCCGTGAACGGCCAGCGCCTGATCGACAATCCGCTGCTGCGTGACCGGCTGATCCGGCTTCAGGCAGAGGTTTATGCAATGCAGGCGAACGGCCTGCGGATCATGACCAGCCGCCTGAAGGGCGAGGGCGCCGGGCTTGCGGGCCTCATCGTGAAGCTGAATGGCTGTGACCTGAACCACGAGATTGCGCGCCTTGCCATCGATGCGCTGGGCGAGCTGGGCATCCTGTATGAGGATGGCGAGCACCTGCGGTCCGGCGGAAGCTGGCAGTGGCGCTACATGTATGATCTGGGCCTGATCATTGGCGGCGGGACCGCGCAGATCCAGAAGAATATCATTGCAGAGCGCGGCCTCGGCATGCCGCGCGAACCGAAGCTGGCAAAGGGATAAGGCCGATGGAATTCGCTCTTTCTGAAGACCAGCGCCTGTTGCAGGACAGCCTGAAGGGGGTGTTGTCAGGCGCCGCTTCTCTGGACCGTATACGGAAGATTGCGGCTGGCGAAGCGGCAGAGGCAGAGACGCTTGACGCGGCGCTCGCGGATTTCGGACTTTTTGGGCTGATGGTGCCGGAAGGCGCGGGCGGGCTGGGGCTGGGCGCGCTGGACGCGGTGGTGGTTCAGGAGGCGCTGGGTTATGCCATCGCACCCTCCCGCTTCCTGGCCTCTGCCGTTGCTGCCAAAGCGCTCGACGGCGAGGGAGATCTGCCCGGCAGGATTGCTGCCGGCGAGGTGACGTTCGGTCTGGCGCTGACAGAACTGGTCTCGCGCCGGGATGGGGCAGGTGTGGCGCTGACGGGCGGAGGGCTGTCCGGCACATCGTTGTTGGCCATTAGTCTGGATAGGGCCAGCCATGTGCTTGCCGCCGATACGGATGGCACATTGCATGTGGTAGAGGTCAGGGGGCTGACGATCCGGCAGATGCAGACGATCGACCGTACCCGGAGCTTCCATGAGGTAACGTTCAGGGACGCAAAATCCCTGGCGAGCTTGAAGCCGGAAGCAGGCGTTCTGGCCTTTGCACGGCTGCTCGTGGCGGCCGACACGCTGGGCGCCGCGCAGGCGATGATCGACAAGGCCGTGACCTATGCCGGTGAGCGCCAGCAGTTCGGCCGGGTGATCGGGTCGTTCCAGGCAGTGAAGCACATGTGCGCCGAAATGGCGGCGAAGCTGGAGCCGTGCCGCGCCCTTGTCTGGCATGCCGCCCATGCGCTGGATATTGGCGATGGCGAAGGCCCGATGATGGCGCATCTCGCCAAGGCGCATCTTGCCGAAGTGGGCACCTTCGTGGCCCGCACGGCGACCGAAGTGCATGGCGGCATGGGCTTCACCGATCTCGTCGGCCTGCACTACTGGTTCAAGCGCATCGGCGTGAACCGGCAGCTCTTCGGCTCGCCGGAGCAGGCGCGGCAGAGCGCGGCGGAGTTGCAGGGTCTGGTGGCCTGAGAGTGATACAACCGCTGCGCGATTTAGGACTTGAATACTCGTCGGAATTGTGAGAAAGATCGTTTCGGACACACACACGGATTGTGTTCTGGGAACGCACGATGCCGGATACTTTTCCCCAGGTCAGGATTGATTATGCCGGGCTGACTCGTAGGTCCGCAGATTTTGGCTTCCGGCGCGCCAGCTATGCCGAGCTTGAGGCCGGCATGGCACTCGCAGAAGCCCTGACGGGGCAGGTGATGGCGACGGCCGCATCCATTCTCTGGATCGACAGCCTGACTGGCATGGCGGGCTGGGTGAGGGGCGATCCGGTGGACGGGGTGTTCATAACGGTGCCGCTCAGCGGGGCGGGGGTTGACGCCGTACGGGATGGCCGTTTCGTTCCGGCCTGGCCGGCGCTGGCACATCTGGCCGCTAAGGACGAGGCCTGTGCGGGCATCTATATTGGCGTCTATGCGGGTGCGACGAAGGACGCGCGCCGTCAAGTGATGATGGCTGCAGGGACCACGCGGGTAGAGTTCTTTGCAGCCGTGCCCGTGTTTGCGCGCGGGGCGACGGAAGACGGCAGGCGCTCGATGGCCTCTCTCGGCTTCTCGCCCCTGGAGGGTGGCTTGCCGGACCTGTGGGGTCAGGCGCCGCTCGTGGTGCAGGAGCAGGCTGCATGATGCCGAAGCCCCGCCCGGATTTCGGTGAACTGTCACTGGCCAGGCCTCTGGAGCCGGCGATGCTGGAGGCCTGTTCGGCCGGGCCGGTGCGGACACTTGAGGAATACCAGAAGGTCATCGCCATTCGGGCCGCCGTCTACATGGCGGAGCAGGATTGTCCGTATGAAGAGGAATATGACGGCAATGACTTTTCATGCACGCATTTCCTCGTCAAGGCGGGCCAGACGCCTGCCGGCACATGCCGGGTGCGCTGGTTCGCCGGTTTTGCGAAGATCGAGCGCTCCACCATCCTGCCAGCCTTCCGGGGGACTCCGGCGCTGAAAGTGCTGATGGCGGAAACCTGCGAAGTGATCTCGCGCAAGGGCTACCGGGTGGCGCTGGCGCAGATCCAGGCAAGGCTCTGGCCGGTGTGGAACCGGGTGTTCCGGTGCCGGCTGGTAGAGGGACGTTCGCCGTTCGACTTTTCAGACTTCGATTATTGCGAAATGGAAATCCCGATCGCGCCCCACCCCCACGCGCTGACCATCCGGTCTGACCCCTTGCAGATCATCCGCCCTGAAGGGGATTGGGACAGGCCCGGCGTGCTCGACCGGTCGGCAGAGCGATCCGCCAGCCAGAAGGCCGCCTGACGCTTTTTCGAAAGACCGGGCCGCGCTGCGCAGCCTTGTCATTTTTCGCAGTGCAGGCCACTACAACGTTGACACGCCCGGACGGGCGGCGCGTTGCAGGGAAGAGACTTGCCGATGGCCGAGATGATCCAGAAACTCGACGCCGCCGCGCGCAAGGCGCCAGTGGTTCCGGTGATCGTGCTGGACGAGGCCCGGCAGGCGGCCCCCCTTGCCCGCGCGCTGGTCAGGGCCGGAATCACCATCGCGGAAGTCACCCTGCGAACGCCTGCCGGGATTGCCGCGATCGCCGCCATGAAGGCCGAGGCGCCGGAGCTGCTGGTGGGTGCGGGCACGGTGCTCACCGGCAAGGACGTGGATGCGGCGCTGGAGGCAGGAGCGGAATTCCTGGTCTCGCCCGGCATGTCGCCAGGTCTGAGGGACGCCCTCAACGGGCGTGAGAGCCTGATGATCCCCGGCATCATGACGGCCAGCGAGGCAATGGCGCGGCATGAGGAAGGCTTTTTGCGCCTGAAACTTTTCCCGGCCTCGATCGCCGGTGGGGCGCCTGCTCTGAAGGCCCTGAGCGGGCCGCTGCCACACCTGAACTTCATGCCGACCGGCGGGATCAGCGAAGAAGAGGTGAAGACCTATCTGAAGTTGCCCAACGTGTTCGCCATCGGCGGCTCGTGGATCGCCAGCCAGGCAGATATTGCCGCCGGCGACTGGGCCAGGATCGAGGGCATTGCAAAGCGCCTGCTCGCGCTGGCATAGCCGATGCAGGCTTGCCGTTCAGCATCGTGCAGGGCGGACCGGTTATCCCGTTCCGGCACGGTTAAGCATGCAACACGGGGACTTACGTGAAAGCGGTGATCTTTGCGGGTGGTTTCGGCACCCGACTGAGCGAGGAGACGGCTCTGCGGCCAAAACCGATGGTCGAGATCGGCGACCGGCCGATCCTGCATCACATCATGGAGATGTATGCAGCCCATGGAATTACCGACTTCGTGGTGCTCGGCGGCTACAAGGTCGGGTTCATCAAGGACTATTTCCTGAACTATCACTGGCGCAAGAGCGACTTCACCATCGACCTCGCCACTGGCGATATCCTGTGGTCGGACAATCAGGCGCTGCCCTGGAAGGTCACGGTGCTGGACACTGGCCTCGACACGATGACGGGCGGAAGGCTGAAGCGCGCGCGGCATGTGATCGGCAATGAAACCTTCTGCCTGACCTATGGCGACGGAGTGTCTGATGTCGACATCACGGCGCTGATCGACTTCCACCGCAGGTCCGGCGCGAAGGCGACGGTGACGGCGGTGTCGCCACCCGGACGCTTCGGCGTGCTCGGCCTTTCTGCGGACACCGACCGGGTGCTGGCCTTCCGCGAAAAGGATTCGGTGGATGTCGGCCTGATCAATGGCGGCTTCTTCGTGTGCGAACCAGACGTTTTCGACCTGGTGGATGGCGACGCGACCGTGTGGGAGCAGGAGCCGATGAACCGGCTGGTCGAGATGAACGCCCTGGCAGCCTATCGCCATAACGGGTTCTGGCAGGCCATGGACTCGGTACGCGACAAGCAGGTACTGGAGGCGGCCTTTGCCAAGGGCGCGCCCTGGCTCAAAGCCGGGAAATGATCCGATGAAATTCCATCCGACCACCTTGCAGGATGCCGTGCTGATCGATCTCGAGCGCCGGGGCGATGACCGGGGTTTCTTTGCCCGTACCTTCTGCGTCGACGAGTTCTCTGCACACGGACTGCCGATCCAATTCGTGCAGCAGAACACGTCCTATTCTGCCAGCAAGGGTACGCTGCGGGGCATGCACTTCCAGCGCGCACCCCATGGCGAGGACAAGCTGATCCGCTGCCTGCGTGGAGAGATCGTCGACATCATCATCGACCTTCGCCCTAATTCGCCGACCTACAAGAAATGGGAAGCGTTCGAACTCAACGATGAGAACAAGCGCCAGCTGCTCGTGCCGAAAGGCTTCGCACATGGTTTCCAGACGGTCAGCGATCATGTCGAGGTGACCTATCTCGTTTCTGCGAAATACACACCTTCCGCCGAGGGCGGAGTACGTTGGAACGATCCTGCCTTCGGCATCACCTGGCCGCTTACCCCGACCGAGATGTCGGACAAGGACCGCAACTGGCCGGATTTCACCGGCTGAGCCTGACAACAGCTCCGAACCGGGATCAGGCCCTCAGCGCGGCGGTCACAGCCTCTGCGATCGAGAGCGAACTTGTCAGCCCCGGAGATTCGATCCCGAACAGGTGGACCAGCCCGGCATGGCCGTGGACATCCGGCCCATCTATCCGGAAGTCGGCAGCCGGCTGCCCGGGCAGGGAGATTTTCGGCCGGCAGCCGGAGTAGGCGGTTGTGATCGAGCCATCGGGCAGGGCGGGCCAGTATTCGCGGATGGCGGCATAGAAACTGTCGGCCCGGCGGATGTCGACGCGGTAGTCGATCAGATCCGGATCATCCGTATGCAGCCATTCGACATCCGGGCCGAAGCGCATCTGTCCGCCCAGATCGAGGGTGACGTGTACACCGAGCCCGCCCTCCACCGGCGCCGGATAGATGAGCCGGCTGAACGGGGACTTCGCGGTGCAGCTGAAATAGTTGCCCTTGGCGAGCGTGAAGGGGGGCAGAAGGCCGGGATCATAACCGCCCAGTGCACGCGCCGTGCGCACGGCATAGAGACCGGCACTGTTGACCAGCCTTCTGGCGGTGATCGCGGTTGGTTCGGCGCCCCCGACCTCTAGGCGGAAACGGCCGTCACTGAGGATTTCGCCAGCCATGACCGGCGCATGGAAGGCAATCACGCCGCCGTGATCCTCGAGTTCACCTTGCAGAGAGAGCATATAACCATGGCTGTCGAGGATACCGGTCTCTGCTGAAAGCACAGCGGCTTTGCAGGACAGGGCAGGTTCCATCGCCATCGCTTCGGCACCGCTGAGGAGGCTGAGGCCTTCGACGCCGTTACGCTCGCCCTGCGCGTGGAGGCCTTCTATCTTTGCAATCTGAGAGTCGGACGTGGCGACGATCAGTTTCCCGGTCTTGCGGTGCGCGACACCGCGCGACTGCATCCATTCATACAAACG
Organism: Hyphomonas sp.; assembly: GCA_046293935.1. GTDB lineage: Bacteria > Pseudomonadota > Alphaproteobacteria > Caulobacterales > Hyphomonadaceae > Hyphomonas. The sequence goes on along the minus strand of JBKBJF010000001.1, from coordinate 77,375 downwards.
CCTTCGGCCATTGACACAGTGCTGGTGGCGCAGGCTGCCAGTCGGATAATAGAGGCCGGCATGGATAACCTCGCTGTTGCGCGAGGACGTGCCCGTGCCGATCGCGCCAGCAGCCTCGAGGACCAGGACATCACGCCCAGAGCGGGCGAGGGCCGCAGCGCAGGCAAGGCCCACGGCTCCTGCGCCGATGACGACGGTATCGGCCTCAGTCACATGCGCCTCCGGATCGTTCGCTCTCAGACGGTTTCGCTGGTGGGGGCGAGACCGAAATGCCGTTCCATGTCAGCATAGAAAGCGTCGATCTTGCGGCCGGCCGGGACCCTGACATCGGCAAATGTCAGCGCGGTATCCCTGGCCACATCGCGCTTCACTACGCAGCCTTCGGCAAGGCCCATCGGCAGGAGGCGGTCTCTGTGGATCACGGGGGCATTCTCCGCCTGTCCATATGTGTCGAATCCGCCGATGCCATCCAGCGTCTGCCCGGCCTTCAGGTCGCGCTTCGCGAGTGCAATGACGCCGACCTGCGGCGCGCCGAGCGGTGTGAGCGCGGCATCCTGGAACAGCACGGCCCTCGCCACGGTCAGCGGCACTTCGAAATGGCAGAGGTGATAGGGCGTGTAGAAGAGGTAGTAGGGCCCCTGGCCAAGCTTGTACAGGTTCAGATAGTGCGCCTGCCGCGCATCATCGTGCGTGCCCAGAACAAACACGCCAGGGCCGGGCCGTGCGCCGACGACGAAGTCGACAATCCCGGGGCCGTCCGGGTCGATGTGCGGCGCGAGCAGTTCAACGAATTCTTCGAGCGGCCGCAGCGGCACGGACGGGTTCTTGTGGGTCGGGTCCGGTCCGATCATGCCCCGGCGCGCCACGCGCATGCCGGTGCCGTTGGCAACGATGGCCTGCTCGAACGCGATCTTGGTGCCGTCCGCGAACGAGGTGACCATATTGACATTCTGGCCCCATTTTTCGGCGAAGCCGCGCTGAGTCTCAGGTGTGCGGTATTCGTCCTGCAGGCCCTTGATATTGCCGCACAGTACCGGTTTCACGCCAATGGACTTCACGAACCGGTAGAGGTTCATCTGCACGCCGGGCTGGTCGCCATCGACGTTGGTGATCACCACGCCGGCCTTGTCGGCCTTGACTTTCAGCAGCGGGCCGACAGTGCCGTCGAGCTCGGCATTCATCAGGATCACATGCTTTCCGGTTTCCAGCGCGCCTTCGACCGCTTCGAGCGCATAGTCCATCGAGCCGGTGGCCTCGATGATGGCGTCGAGCCCTTCTGCGCGTGCAAGCGCGCCGGGATCCGTGGTGACGACCGGCTTGCCGGCCCGGATTGCGGCCGAAATCTCTGAGGCTGTTTCAGCCCGCAGAACGGTTTCTCCCGTGCGGCTGGCTTCGAAGGCCGCAACGCCGCGTTCCGGCTTACGGGCCGCAATCGCGCATAGCACCATTCCGGGGACGGACTTTGCGATCTGCAAGGCAATGCCTGAGGCCATGAAGCCAGCGCCGATCATGCCGACCCGGATGGGCCGGCCTTCGGCTTCACGTTTCTTCAGGGCCGTGTCGACGATGATCATGGAATTCAGACCGTTTCGAGTTCCGGAATCTGCCAGTAGAGCTTGTCGTTGAGCAGCTTCGCGCCGCGCAGCTTCATCAGCATCTTCAGACGCGTGTAGGGCGGAGCGCGGAAGTCCTCTTCCGTCATCGAGATGCTCTCGAACACGCGGCGCATCTGCCGGGCGCCGAGCTCGGCCGTCCATTGGCAACGGAACTCCGGCAGCACCTTGCCGATCTTGTCGAAGTTCACCCGGTAGGAGCGGTTGTCCGCTCCCTGCGTGCCGACTTCCAGCTCGCAGCCGGGAAACTCCTTCGCCACGATCTGTGCGATTTCGATGACACGGTAGTTCTGGGCGGACGAGCCGACGTTATACTTCTGACCGCGGATGGCATCAGCCGGTGCGGTCAGCGACAGGTGCACCGCCTGGCACATGTCAAGGGCGTGTACCAGCGGACGCCAGGGCGAGCCATCCGACAGGAGCTTGATCTTCTTCGTCGTCCAGGCCAGACCGCACAGGTCATTGAGCACAATGTCGAAGCGCTGGCGCGGTGAGGCGCCGTAAGCCGTGGCATTACGCAGGAAGCAGGGTTCGAAATCCCCGCCCGCCATCTTCGTCAGGTCGTTCTCGACCTTGACCTTGCATTCCGCATAAGCGGTCTGGGGGTTCACCTCAGACGTTTCGTCGAGAATCTGGTCGGGCTTGCCGACACCGTATACGGAGCAGGAGGACATGTAGACAAAGCGCCTGATCCCGGCCTTACGCGCCATGTTGGCCAGATGCACCGAGCCTCCATGGTTGATTTCATGTGTGAGGGCTGGGTCCTGCTGGCCCAGCGGATCGTTGGACAGTTCCGCCAGGTGGGCGATGGCATCGAAACCCTTCAGGTCTTCGGTTGTGATGTCGCGGATGTCCTTGGAGATGATCTTCGGGCGAGGGGCATTGGTCGGATAGAGCCAGCCGGACCGGTAGTAACCGGTGTCGAGACCGACCGCGTCGATCCCCCTCTGCAGCAGATACGGACCGAGAAGCGTGCCGATGTAACCGTCGGCGCCGGTGAACAGAACTTTCATGGCCATGGAATGGAGCTCCCTACACGGTCCCTGAATGCATCCGGCGTGCCAGAGGTTCTCTCCTATCACGCGAACACAGGCCAGGCATCAGGCAGGTGTTCGGGCCATGAAAATTTAACGGGCTGCCCTGAGCCCGGCCGCTCGCATGACGCAATCCCGTCTTGAGTTTTCAGCCTGAATGTGGCCACAAATTTGCACTGATGGCGATCTGCCCTCTAGCCCTGGTCTGGAAGACCTTTGATGTTCGTCAGCGTTGTCCTTCCCTGTTACAACGGAGCATCTACGCTCGCGGTGATGCTCGACTCTCTGGTGGCGCAATCCTACCGGGGCGAATGGGAATTGGTGTTCGTCAATAACGGCTCCACCGACAATTCGGTCGAACTGGCAATGAGCTATGCCGGACGTCTGCCGATCCGTGTGGTGCAGGCCTATGCCGGACACGGGCCGCGTGGAACGGTCGGCCATTCCTACACGGTGGGCTTCCGCGCTGCGAAGGGGGATGTGATCCTCGTCTGCGAGTCCGACGACGAATGTGATCCCGACTGGATGAAGCACATGGTGAAGGCGCTGGAGACCTGCGACTTTGCCGTGCCGGCGCTCGAGTATGAAAAGCTGAATCCGCCGGAAATGACCTGGGGCAAGGATCGCGGCCTGCAGGCGCGCGGAGAAGGGCTGCCGGCAGTGGTCGGCCCCCTTCACATGCCTTTCGCGGCCTGCAACGCGATCGGCATGACGCGGGCCTGCTACCAGCGCGTCGGGGATCCGACCGACTGGATCGGCACGGCCTGGGACGTGGACTATTGCTGGCGCGTCCAGCTGGCCGGGATGAAGCTGACCTATGTGCCGGAGGCGTTGGTGCACTACCGGCTGCGCGATACTGCCGAGGGGCGTTTCCGTCAGGCACGCACCTGGGGAAAAGGACACATCAACCTGCACCTGCGTTATGGCATGCGCCCCTGGTGGCGCTACCTGGCCTTCTGCTTGTGGCGGCTGTCGCGCGCGGCGGTTCTGCTGATGTTCGGGCCGATCTTTACCCGGAGGCCTTATGCCTACTGGGTGTTCGACTGGGGCTATGCCCGCGGCCAGCTTGAAGCCTTTCCGATCCTGCTGAAAGCCCAGCTGGAGCATCGCAAGCCGGACGAGAACATCCTGGCCGGCCGCAAGCCCGAGGGGCCGCAGACCTATGTCGCGATCCCGGACTCCTGATCGAGTACGCCGGGGCCGATCTGGCTGACATCTGTCGTGCCGGTAAGTGCCATCGACACCGAAAATTCATCATGCAGTGACTTGAGAAGCGAGGACAATCCGGCCTCGCCTGCGCCGGCGAGCGCATAGACCCAAGGCCGGCCGATCATCGCGGCGCCGGCCCCCAGCGCAACCGCCTTCAGGATATCCTGCCCGGAGCGCACCCCGCCATCGATCAGCAGAGTCATCCGGCCGGCAACCTTATCGGCAATGCGGGGCAGCATGGCAATCGAGGAGGCCACGCCGTCGAGTTGCCGGCCCCCATGGTTGGATATGATGATGCCATCGACACCGGCGCTGGCCGCATCCTGTGCATCGTCCCGGCTGAGGATGCCCTTGATCACGAACGGGCCACCCCATTCCTTGCGGATCCAGTCGAGATCAGCCCATGTGATGGCCGGGTCGATCTGGGCATTGGCCCAGGCAGAGAAGTCGGCGGGTGTCGAGGCCTTCTGCACATACGGCGCTACGTTGCCGAGGACGTGCGGCCCGCCGCCGAGACCCACTTCCATCACCCAGCGGGGGCGCAAGGCATAGGAAAGAGGGCCTTTCCGCAGGCTGGCCCAGACGCCGCCACCGCCGCTCATCGTGTTGCGGACATCGCGGTAGCGGGTGCCGACGACCGGCAGGTCGACCGTCAGGACAAGGACGGAAGCCCCGGCAGCCTTTGCCCGGGCGATCAGGTCGGCGCACGCGCCCCGGTCGCGGATCATGTACAGCTGGAACCAGAAGGGGCCCGTACCGGCGGCGCCCACTTCCTCCAGTGAGCAGACGGACAGGGTGGACAGGCAGAGCGGAATGCCGAATGCATTGGCGATGCGGCGCGCGGCGGCCTCGCCCCGGCGCGCCATCATGCCGGACAGGCCGACCGGGGAAAGGGCCAGGGGCAGGGTTAAATCCGCACCAAACAGCCGGGTGCGCGTGGAGCGGGATGACACATCCTTAAGAATACGCTGGTGCAGGGCAAGGCGCTCGAAATCGGCCACGTTGCGGGCCAGCGTGACTTCGGCATAGGACCCGCCATCCAGGTAGTCGAACAGGAAACGGGGCAGGCGGCGCTCGGCGAGGCGGCGATAGTCCTTAACCGAGGCAGGGGCGAGGTTCAGGGTCGGCATGGCTTTGATTTAACCGGGATTACTGCACTTTGCTTGGTCCTTGGGCGACTCGATTTGCCCGAGAAGGTTTCCATTTGTTAGCGCCACCTCTCCGTAAAGTAACGGATAAGCTGTTTTGTTAACGAATATTCCGGCCCGCGATATTCATTTCCGAATCATTTGCGGGTAAACCCCGGAATGCGCCCAAATTCCGCAAAATCAGGGAATTCGGGATGGTATTGAACTTGCACGGGTTGCGGAAGACAACCCAGGCCATGTCGGCCTCGCAGTGAAACTGGGGAAGTGTGAAATGTCCGATCTGAAACGCCTGAGCCTGATGAGTGTTGCCGCCTGTGCCCTGATAACGCCGGTCGCGGTGGCCCAGACCGACAACTACTACAGCCGCAACAAGTATGAGGCAGTGCGCGACCGCGCCCATCCGGAATTCGATCCGGAACCGGTGCGCCTCGGTACCTTTGTCGTCAAATCGATGCTCGAAGCCGGGCTGACCTCTAATGACAACGTCTTCGCGACGCCGAACAATCAGGAGTCCGATGTTGTCGCCCGTGTCGGCGTGGATGTGTCTGGTACGACGGACTGGAGCGTCCATGCCCTCGGCTTCGATGCCTCGGCTTACCGGAACGAATTCCTCGACCTCAGCGATGAATCGACTACTGACCTGACGGCCCAGCTGCGGGGCCGGCTGGATGCCACGCGCGAGCTGTCTTTCTCGGGGGCCGTATTTGCCGAGGATCGCGCCGAACCGCGCACCGACTTTGTCAACGCATTCGGAGTCGATCGCCCGATCGAATACACGCGCACCGGCTTTTCGCTCGGCGCCGATTACCAGAACGACCGCGTGCGCTGGAACAACAGCGTCGGCTGGAGCGATGAGAACTACAAGGATGGCCGCGACCGGGGTACCGGCGTCGTCATCGACCAGGACTATCGTGACCGCTCCGTGCTCGAGGGCCGCTCGCGCCTGTCCTACGCTGTCTCTCCGAACCTCGCTGTCTTCACGCAGGCAACCTACGGCAAGAGCGACTACGACCAGACCCAGGACTTCGGCGGTATCCCGCGTTCGCGCGACTCCACCGGCTACACCGTGGCTGCCGGTGTCGACTTCGAGCTGACGGCCCTCGTGCGCGGGGATATCGCTGTCGGCTACCTGAACGAAGACAAGGATGACAGCTTCTTCCGGGACGTCTCTGGCCTTTCCGTGGACGGCCGGATGCAGTGGTTCCCGACCCAGCTGACGACCGTGAACTTCTATGCCGGCCGTCGCGTGGTTGATGTCGGGGCATTCGACTCGCCGAGCACCATCGAAACGCGCTTCGGGGCCGGTGTCGATCATGAACTGCTGCGCAACGTTATCCTGTCGGGCTATGCCGGTGTATCGAACTACGAGTATGAGGAGACCGGCCGCGAGGACGAGAACCTCGAGTTTGGTGCGGTGGCAACCTACAAGATGAACAAGCGTGTCCACTGGGAAGCCTTCGTTCGCAACCGCGAGCGTGATGTTTCCGGCACCGGCGTATTCGGCGATCCGTCCTATGGCGTCACGCTGATCGGCGCGGGCGTGAAACTCTACCCGTAAGGTTTTCCTTTCCCAGGAAGCCGGACCCCACACCGGCTTCCGGTTCCTCCCGCTCCAGAGGCTGTGCCTTGACCAAGTCCTTCTCCATCGAACTGCCGCCGAATGTCACCGCTGCCAGCGCAGACATGTCCCCCAGCCCTCCGCTCGATCTGAAGGCGCTGATCGGTATCGTATATCGCCGCTTCTGGTTGATCCTGGCAGGGTTTCTCACAGTCTTCAGCATTATTGCCTACATCACTTTCACCCAGACGCCGATCTACAAGGCTCAATCGGTGGTGCAGCTGAATACGCAGGAAAAGAACGTCATCGATCTCGGGGCGATCTTCTCGGGCCTTGCTGCCAATACAGCCGTGGTGGACACCGAAGTCCTGGTTCTTGGCTCCAAGTCCCTGCTGACGCGCGTGGCCGAGCGGCAGAAGCTGGTCGAAGATCCCGAGTTCAACACAGCCCTCCGCCCGCAGGAGAAAGGGCTCCTGTCCCCTGTTCAAGGCCTCATTCAGGCTTTTACCGGGGCCGCTCCGGAAAAGGATCCCCTGGCCGGCATGTCACCTGAGCAGCGGCAGAAAGCCGTGCTCGATGGCGTGGTTGAAGAACTGATGAAGAAGGTCAGCGTCAAGCGCGTTGGCACGACCTATCTGATCACCGTGGAAGTGGCCAGCGAGTCGCCTGAGACCGCGGCGCGACTGGCTGACGAAATCGCGGAACAGTACCGCGTCCAGCAGCTCGAAGAGAAGTACGAGGCGACCCGCAAGGCCACGGAATGGCTGGGCGAGCGTGTGGCCGGCCTGCGCGAAGAGGTCGAGGAAAAGGAACGCCGGGTGGAGAGCTACCGGGCCGAGTCCGGGCTGCTCGCCGCTCAGGGCGCGACGCTGACCGAGCAGCAGATCGCCTACATGACCACCCAGAAAGGCACCCTGCAGGTTGAACTCGACCGCGCCCGCGCCCGCTATGAAAGCATGCGCCGCCAGATTGCTTCCGGCGCCGGGGCAGATGGCATCTCCGAAGTGCTCGGATCGGGCGTGATCTCGGAACTTAAGACGCAGCGGGCGATCATCAACCGCCGCGTTGCCGAACTCGAAACCAAACTTGGCCCGCAGCACCCGGAACTGATCAGTGCCCGGAACGAGGCGGCTGATATCGATCGTCAGATTGATGCCGAAGTACAGCGTATCGCCGGAAACCTGGAGAACGAACTGCGCGTGGCGCAATCGCAGATCGCCTCCATCCAGGGAGAGATCAACCGCTCGACGGCGCAGCTGCGGGGCAACAACCAGGCGCTGGTCCGCCTGCGCGAGCTGGAGCGCGATGCCGAGACAAGCCGCCTGCTTCTGGAGGAATTCCTGGCGCGCTCCAAACAGACCCGCGAGCAGGATGCCCTGATCACGGCTGATGCAAACATACTGTCACGCGCCTCGGTACCGGATTCGCCGAGCTCGCCGAAAAAACTGCTCAATCTCATCATCGGCTGCCTTTTGGGTGCCATCATCGGCGGCGGCCTCGCCCTGATCGCCGAGATGTTCGACATGAAGATTTCCTCCACCGAGGATGTCGAACGTAAGCTGAATGCCAATGCCATAGGCTCCGTGCCGCTCATCCGGACGGCAAGTTTCCTGGGCCTGTCGCAGACCAACCCGGCGGATTTCCTGGTCGAAAACCCTCTTTCGGCCTATGCCGAAAGCATCCGTTACCTGCGGGCAGCCATCGCCTTTTCGGACCTCGACAGCGAGACCAAGACCGTGGCCATCTGCTCGTCGCTGCCGGACGAGGGCAAGACCAGCCTGACCCTTTCGCTCGGCCGCATGTCGGCCATGTCGGGCTCACGCACGCTGGTGATCGACGGCGACTTCCGCCGGCGCCAGCTGACCGAAACGGCCGGACTCAAGCCCGAGATCGGTTTTGTCGAGCATCTGTTCGGAACCGGCCAGCTTTCCGATGCGATCATCAAGGACCGCAAGACGATGCTGGACATCCTGCCGTTGTCCTCGAACGGACACACGCCGCATGACGTGTTCGGCACCCGCGCCTTTGACGACCTGCTGGCGCGCCTGCGGTCGATGTATGACCTGATCCTGATCGATACGGGACCATTGCTGCTGATGGCTGAAGCCCGCGTTGTGGCCGGAAAGGTGGACAAGACGATGCTGGTTGTGCGCTGGCGTCATTCCGCTCGCTCGGCCGCCCGCCAGTCTCTGGCACTGCTGCGCACGTTCAAAGCCGACGTGCTGGGCGTGACGCTGAACATGGTCGATCTCAACCGTCGTCGCCATCACCGCGATCCGGGAGCCACCTACAAGGCCTACCGTAAATATTACCAGATGGAAGCCAAGCCTTCGATCTTCAGCTGGCCGGGCAAGGACAAGCGTAAGGCGAAGGCGCCCGCCGGCTCTGTGGCTGTGCAGGTTCCGCCGTCCAAGGCGACGGGACGGACGGAGCCGGCAGACCGGATTTCCGCTGAGTAGTGCCGGTGCAGCCAGTAGAGGATCCCAGCGGACTTCTCTGCGGGGCTGACCGGAAAGACAGGACGCAACAGGATGACCCGGATTGCCTTCTTCGGTCATGATGCTGCCGATGCTGCCGTGCGCCGGCGCGTAAAGGGTTTTGTTGAGGACGGCGTCGAGGTCATCGGATTCATGATGCGCCGCCGCGATCCAGGTCAGCTCGACTGGGAGAACATTGATCTCGGCGAGACGCGCGACGGAGCGTTCCTGAACCGTATCCTGCAGATATTCGCCGGCGCACGCATCGCTGCCACGCACATCGACAAGCTGGCCGCATGCGATGTGATCTATGCGCGCAATCTCGACATGCTGGCCTGTGCTTTTCTGGCCAAACGTCACGCGCGACTGGCCACACCGGTGATCTATGAGAGCCTGGACGTTCACAGGCTGCTGACACGGCCGGACATCATCGGGGCAGGCATGCGCGGACTGGAATGTATGCTGCTGAAGCGCTCCGCCGGGCTTGTCGTGTCTTCGCCGGGTTTCATCCGGAATCATTTCGAGAAGCGCTATCCTGGCGCGTTCCGGGCATTTCTCGTCGAGAACCGGCTTGCTCCGGACACGGATTATGGCCCGCGCGCCTGTGCGCAGAAATCTTTGTCCTTGCTTTCCCCGCGTCCGCTGCGTCTGGGCTGGGTTGGCAATCTGCGCTGCCAGCGTTCTCTCGGCCTTCTTTGCCAGCTGGCCGATCGCTTTCCAGAAACCCTTGAAATACGCCTGCATGGGCTGCCGGCACGGACCGAGATCGCCGGGTTTGAGCCGGCGATCGAAGCACGCGCGAACATGACCTATTTCGGCCGCTACCGTGCGCCAGAAGATCTCGCCGGGATTTATGAAGCGCTGGATGTCGTCTGGGCAGGGGATTTCATGGAGGCCGGATTCAACTCCGTGTGGCTTCTGCCGAACCGGATTTATGAGGGCGGGTACTACTGCACGCCATCAATCGCGCCGGCAGGCACCGAAACGGCTGCATGGCTGGAGAGGCATGGCTGCGGGTTCATCATCGATGAGCCTCTGGAGGAAACACTGCCGAGCCTGATCGCCGGTCTGATCGCTGACAGGTCGCCCATCACTGAACGTGCTGCAGCGCTCGCGCAGCTTCCGGAAGAAACATTCATCCAGCCCAAAGGTTTGCTTGCGAACATCGTGCGCGAAAGCCTGAACCGGGGGGTGGCTGCATGATCTCCGTGCCACTTCGCGCCGCAGCGCCAGAGCCGATCTATGCTGTTCTGACGACCCGCACCCGCCCGGCCGCATGGTGGGAGCAGGCAATAGTATCCCTCTGGGTGCTCTGCACCTTCATCGTCTTCCCGGGAAACGAATTCATCCTCTACCCCTGCGCGCTGGCTTTCCTGGGCCTTTTCGCCGTCTACCGCGACACGACCCTGCCGCTGGCCCTTCGCAGCTGGCTGCTGACCCTCGTGCCGATCCTTGGGATGTTTTCTGCCGGATGGTCGCCCGAGCCTCTTGGGGCGCTGCGCGGCGGGGCAATGATGCTGTTGCACTTTTTCATCATGGTGACGATCGCGGCGCGCCTCAATCGCCAACAGATCGTGCGGGCTGTATTTTTCGCCGGGATCATTGCCATCTGCTTTGCAGCGCCATTGATCAACACCTTTGACAAGGGCGGGCCTTACGGCTCCAAGAACATCTTCGCCATCCGCATGCTGATCTGCGTCATTGCTTCGCTGGCAGTGGCATTCGAGGCTAAGGAGCATGTCCTGCTGCGACTGTTCGCTCTGCCGGTTGCGGGTGTTGCCCTTGTCTTCATGCTGATTGCAGATTCAGCGACCGCGCTCGTCTTCTCGATCGTTGGTGTTCTGATCATGACTGGTCTCTGGATGTTCTGGCAGCCCGTCGCCCGGGTGCGCCATTTGCGGACATTCGTGCTGCTCTTTCTGATCGCCCTCGTCTCGGCCGGAGTGTTCGCCTTTCTGGCGATGCCTCAGAATACGCTGGTCGATGATTTCCTCGCGGCGCTCGGAAAGGACGCAACGCTGACCAACCGGACCATTATCTGGGAGACGGGGCTGAGGACCGCAGATGAGCACCCCTGGCTGGGCCTCGGTTTCGAAGGCTTCTGGCGGTATGAGACTGGCGCAGCGCAGACGCTGAACGAACTTGACCACAAGGAATTCGGCACGAAGCTGTCCTTCCATAACACCTATATAGAGGTGCGCGTGGCGCTGGGTTGGGTCGGCTTCGTTTGCCTGGTTGCGGCATTGACCTGGAGCTATATCCGCACCGTGCTGGGCTGGTTCGTCTCGCAGGGTATGGCCAGCTCCTTCTTCCTGACCATCTCGACCGTTATCCTGACCTCGACCTTCACAGAATCCTACATGCTGGGCACCTTCGACACGTTCGTACTGCTGTTCTATCTCGCGCCGATCACTGCCCTGGCGGAAAAATATCATGCCGGTGAAAGGCAGTATGTCCGCCTTCGGCCAAACCCTGCCTGATTGTCGGGCTGACAGGGCCCGCTGATTCGCCCGGAGCCTGCCGGAATTGTGCCCGATTTGCATGGCATTTTCCCATAATGAAACGTATGGGCGTGTTCCGCTTAAACTTCGCGTTAAGCCTTGCCCGCTTTAGTCTGTTACATGTCGAGTTCTGAACCCATGATTCCGGCCGAGCGCCACGCCTTTGCGTCGAATGTGAGGATGTCCTCAGGGGCAGGCTATTCACGGATGGATGAATACACCGAAGGAAAATGGCCGGTATGGCTGCGGCTGGTGACCATTATCGGCCTCAGCGCCGGACTCTGGGCTGCAATCATCTGGGCCGCAGCGGCTATCTTCGGCTGATCCGGCCCCTCAGACCTGTCAACCCGGTGGCTGCATTGCGGACCGGGTTTTGCATATGAAGCCGAAACGATCCTGCCGCGGCGTCTGCCGGCGGCATTCTCCTGTTTGGCGCGAGGATACATATGCCGGGTAAGTTACTGGTCACAGGTGGTGCAGGCTATGTCGGCAGCCATTGCTGCCGAGCCTTTGCGGAGGCGGGCTGGCAGGTCACCGTGTTCGACAACCTGTCAACCGGCTGGCGCGACCTCGTGAAATGGGGCCCGCTGATCGTCGGCGACCTTCAGAATCCTGCTGATCTCGAAGCGGCCTTCACGCAGGTCAAACCCGATGCGGTGGCGCATTTTGCCGGTTCGGCGCTCGTCGCGGAATCGGTTCGCGAGCCGGCCATCTACTACCGCAACAACACGCTGGCCACGCTGAACCTTCTTGAAGCCATGCGCCGGCACAAGTCGGGATACATGATCTTCTCGTCGACCTGCGCGACCTTCGGCAATGCGCGTTCGGACACGATCGACGAGACGCATCCGCAGGCACCGATCAATCCCTATGGCATGTCGAAGCTGATGGTCGAAACCATCCTGCGCGACTTCGATGCCGCACACGGCATCCGCTCAATTCCGCTGCGCTATTTCAATGCGGCCGGCGCCGATCGCGACGCCCTGACCGGCGAACGCCATGCCTGCGAAACACATGTGATTCCTCTGGCGCTGAAGGGCGCCTATGATGAGGGATATGAGTTTACCATCCTCGGCAGTGATTTCGACACGCCCGACGGGACGGCTGTGCGCGACTATATCCATGTCGAAGACCTCGCCGACGCGCATCTGCGCGCCCTCAACGCGCTGGAGAAAGGCGCGGCGTCCACGGCCTACAATCTCGGCACCGGTCGCGGCACCAGTGTTGCCGAGGTCGTGGCTGCTGTGGAGCGAGGCACAAACCGCAAGATACCCCGCCGGTATGGCCCGCGCCGTCCCGGCGATCCGGCGAAACTTGTTGCCTTGCCGGACAAGGCCCGGCGCGAGCTCGGCTGGGTGGCCACCCGTTCCGATATCGACAATATCATCCGCACCGCGCTGGCCTGGCATCAGGCAGACTGGGCGCGGGAGCCTTCGCATGCCGGGCACCCGCCGGGCTGAGGGCCATTGCCCTGCCATCCGGAGACCATGGACATGAACCAGGTATCCTCACCGCCTGACGCAACCGGCACCGCAGAAGCCACAGCCCTGCCGCGCCTGTCAGTGATCATCGGCTGCTATAATTACGGCCGCTATCTGGCGCAGGCCATAGACAGTGTACTGAGCGAGGATGTCGGCGCTGAAATCATCGTGGTGGATGATTGTTCGACGGATAACTCGCGCGATGTCATGCGCAGCTATGGCGACCGGATCATCCCGATTTATCAGCCGCAGAACATGGGTCAGGGGGCTGGCTTCAATGCCGGTTGGGAAAAGGCAACCGGCGACCTGATCTACTTTCTTGATGCGGACGATTTCGTGCTTCCGGGCGGACTCAGGCGCGCCCTTCAGCTGCATGAACCCGGTATACTGATCCACCACTTCCGTATGCGCTATACGGACGAGGCCGGGGTTATCGCAGGCGTGCACCCGCCCCTGCAGGTGCCATTAGCGGCCGGTGACGTTTCCCGGCAGTTGCGCGAACAGGGGCGCTACACCGCGAACGTGACCTCCGGTCTGATCTTTTCCCGGCAAGCTCTCGAGAGGGTAATGCCTGTTGATCCGGCAGCGTTCCGCATCAGTGCAGACGGCTATCTGGTCTCCGTTATCCCGCTGTATGGTCCCGTCCGCAGCCATGATGAACCGCTGGCCGCCTATCGCCTGCACACGGCGCAGAACTGGAAGGTGCAGACCGATCTTGGCGCGCGGGCCCGTAAGGGGCTGAAGCACGACCATGACCGCTATGCAGCCATCCGGGCACATGGCGGGCGTCTCGGCCTTCCGGTGGCTGACAATCTTGGCGATGCCGATCTCGAGCACCTGAATGACCGCATCGTCTCACTGAGCTTCGCCCCGGCCGAACACCCGATACAGGGCGACAGTATCAGCCATGTCGTGCAGTTGGCGAAAGCCGTCAGGATCGAAGGCGAAAGTGTAAAAGCAAGGCTTTCCCGCAAGGTCTGGTGGACGCTTATGGGGCTTCTGCCTGCGGCAGCGAGACGGCAGCTCCTGCGCTGGAAGATGGATCCGAAAGCGCGGCCGGCCTGGCTCGCTGCCACGGGCCGTTTTTTACGCACGCGTCTCGGAATCGTTGTGCGCTAACGCGTATCGTACTTGTCGGCCTTGCGTTCACCCAGAAGCATACGCTGCTCCAGCCGGCGCCGCAGCGCGGCATAGTAGGCTTCCAGGAAGGCAAGATCTGTCTCGCCATCTGTTTTCGTCCAGCCGATTTTTACCCGGATACGGGCCGCGACCTGTGCCTTGATGTCTGCCGTGGACTGACGAAGCACATCCTCGAGTACATGCAGCTCATGAATGCCGTAAGCATCCGCCTGCTGAGGGGTGAACACAAATCTCGCGCCTGAGTCCGCGACGGTGGCGGCAGAGGCAATATCATCCATCAGCCGCGCCCTGGGCGCCTTGATCACCCAGGTTCCTGCGATCAGGTCGCCCACACGCATCTTGTCGCGATTAAATACCGGAAACAGCAGGAACACACCGGACCAGAGCAGGCCAAACAGCGCCATCCAGGCCCCAAAGCTGTCACTCGCGCCCATGAGTGCGAACTGGATCGGCAGGCCCACTTCGATTTCGCGGATGAAATTGCGCGCAAGAACGGCATTGGCCGTCAGCCGCCCGCCGTCACGCGCGGCAACGCGCAGGCCGAGGATGCGCTTGCCGGGTGTGGCTGCGCGCTGGCCGATCTCGAAGAAGATGTAATAGAAATTCCTGACAAAGAAGAAGAACACGAGCCAGAAGGCAAAGGCCACATTCCCGCTGCCGGGGCTGACCACACTGGCAATATAGCCAAGGCCGAAAAGAGTGGCGATGACGATAGCCCACTGGATGGCGACATCGATCATGAACGCACCCGCCCGTTCACCCGCTGTGCCGAGTTTCAGCTGAATCACGGCGCCTTCGGGCGTCACCAGACGGCGGACCCGCTTTGCCAGGCGCATTTCCTCAGCCATGCGCGCCCGGCGCTGCACAGCTGCTTCCATGCTGATGCCGGGACGGGCAGGTGCCGGGGTCACAGAGACGTCTCCTTCCGGGGCAGATAGAAATACCCGAGCCAGAAGACGAGCGTGCTGACGGCAATCGTATATCGGACGAGGTCGGAATTGATCAGCTGGCGGCCGAAACCTTCCAGAAGGGCCGCGATAATCAGCATGATGACGCATCCCATCGCGATGGTCGCGGCTTTTTGTCCGGCCACACGCGCCGAGGCAAGCCGTGTCCGGTTGCCCGGAAAGGCAACAGCTCCGCCGATGATGAAACCTGCTGCACCTGCCAGCACGATGGCAAAAAGTTCTGTAACGCCATGGATCAGCAGCCAGCCTGTGAACTCGAAGCCAAGCCCTTTGTCCCAGAACACCGCATACATTGAGCCGATCATGATGCCGTTGAAGATCAGCAACCAGGCGGTTGGTATGCCGAAGGCAAATCCGAGGGCGAAAGCGAACAGCGCGATCTGGGCATTGTTGTTGAACAGGTAACTGGAGAAGGCGGAAAGTTCGCCATCGCCATGGTCCTGCGTATAGAGCGTGCTGCGCAAATAGTCGGTAGTGGCATCCGGGTTCCGGCCATCCAGGAAGTTCTGACCATTGATCGTCCAGAACCAGTCCATGTCCTGCAGGCACAGGAAAAAGGCGAGGGCGCCTCCGCCGAAGAAGAAGAATGCTGAGAGCAGGGTTGGCCATAGCGCCGTGGCAACAGACTGTGGCCAGTCGCGCCGCAGGAACTGCATCATCCGCTCCCCGACGGTCGTGCGTGCGCCATAGACGAAGAAGTAGGCGCGTGTGCACAGGCTCTCGAGATAGGTGATGACATTCTGGTCGAGCGAGATAGAACGTGCGACCGACAGTGAGGATACGGCCTGGCGATAGAGGCGGGGCAGGGCCAGCATCTGTTCATCGGTCAGGCTTTTCACGCCGCCATTCTCGGCACGGGTCAGAATCAGGTCCAGCTTCTGCCAGTCAGCCTGGCGTTCTTCCCGGAAGCGGTAGGATTTGAGGAGATCGCCACTCACAGCATGTCTCTCCGCTTGATCTGCAGGTAGCGCGAGACCAGTTCGGCGCCGAACTCTTCGGGCTTCGTCTCGATGATCTGCACGCCCATGCGCTGAAGGCGCCGGAATACGACATCGCGCTCTGCCAGCAGCGTGTCCGCGATCACGGCACGGGCGACGTCCTGTGCGGTTTCCGGCGGGGCATCGGCAAACTGCGACAGCGCTGCATCCTCGAACGTGGCGAACAGCACGAGATGGCGGTCGGTCAATCGCTTCACGTTCTCCAGCATCAGCTCCGCCGAGATCGTATCCACGAAGTCCGAGAAGATAATGATCAGGCTGCGCCGCTCTAGCCGGCCGGCCAGACTCGAGAGAGCAAGCGTGAAGTTTGCTTCGTCATCCGAATAATCGAGTTCAGCCGCCAGCGTCTGGGCCTTTGGAAAACTGCTCGTGCCGGTCAGGAAGCCGCTGCTGACACCCGGACGGGCAGAGAACCCGTAAAGCATCGCCCGGTCGCCGCTGCGCAACGAGACATAGGCGAGCAGCAGGCCGGCGGTGACGGCGCGGTCGATCTTGGGCACGCCGCCGAGCGGCTCGCTCATCAGCCGTCCGGTATCGAAGGCAAAGACGATATTATGGTTGCGTTCGGTCTTGAATTCCTTGGCCAGGAGGTGCCGGTGGCGGGCGGAATGCTTCCAGTCGATGGCGCGCCGGTCCATGCCCGAAGCAAACTCGCGCAGGGCATCGAACTCGCTGCCATCGCCGCGCTCGATCTGCGTCTTGATGCCGAATTCGGCGTCGCGCGAATACAGGCGGATTGCTTCGTCGCGGACCCAGCGGATATTGGGGGTCACCGGCACCTGCAGGTTCAGGGGCTGGATGTGGCGTTTCTGGATCAGTCCGAGCGGCCCTTTCCATCGGCTCCAGAGGCGGATCACTCCGGCAAGGCCGCGCCGGGAAGCGGTCAGAGGAATCGCGTGCGGGCGCGTGCGCCCATCCCAGCCCCGCAGCCCCTGAGGGTCAGGTGGCGGCAGCAAGGCATTGGTCTCGAGCTGGATCTCGATCCGCTCCGGCAGCGGCCCCTGTGTAAAACTCAGATCCAGCTCTGCCTTATCTTCGCTGCCGACATAGAGAAGGGAAGGCAGACTCACCTTTACCTTGTAGTGGCGCACAGAGGCAGAAAGAAGCGTGTCCACGGCGATCAGTGACACAACCGCCGCGATCCAGCCCGCAGAGACGATCCACAGCTCAGGCCGCAGTAAGGCGATAGCCACCATCAGCGGCAGTCCGGCCAGCATCAGGAATATTGCGCGTAGCGTTGGCGAGATCACCGGGGGGCCGCCGTCTGTTCGATGATGCCGATCAGGGTCTCCTCCGTCGTTCGGCCTTCGATGTCCGCAGCCGGCGAGAGCAGCACGCGGTGGCGCAGGGTAGCCAGCGCGAGGGTCTTTACATCGTCCGGGATCACGAAATCGCGCCCGTCCAGCGCGGCGCGGGCGCGGGCCGCCGTGGCCAGCGCCGCAGCTGCCCGCGGGCTGGCCCCGGCTTCGAGGGCCGGGCTGGTGCGGGTGGCCCGGATGATGTCGACGATATAGGCGATGATGTCATCCTTGATCCGTGCGCCGGCAACCGCCTCAGCGGCCGCATCCAGGTCGCCCTGCGAGACGACCGGCTGGATGCCGAACCCTTCAGGAGTCTTCATGCCGGTTCGGGAGCCATGCTGGGCCACGATCCGGATCTCTTCCTCGCGGCTTGGATAATCCACCGTATGCTTGAACAGGAACCGGTCAAGCTGGGCCTCGGGCAAGGGATAGGTGCCCTGCTGCTCGATCGGATTCTGGGTCGCGATCACCGTGAAACGCGGGTTCAGCGGATAGCTTTCGCCGTCAATGGTCACCTTGCGCTCCTGCATCGCTTCCAGCAAGGCAGCCTGCGTCTTTGGCGGCGTGCGGTTGATTTCGTCAGCCAGCAGGATGTCCGTGAAGATCGGCCCTTTGGTCAAGCTGAACGTGTTGGTCTGGAAATTGAAAAGATTCGTACCCAGAACATCCCCTGGCATCAGGTCAGGGGTGAACTGAATGCGGCCAAACTGCAGGGAGATGGCTTTGGAGAAACACTGTGCAAGCAGGGTTTTGGCTGTTCCCGGCGGACCTTCCAGAAGGACGTGTCCGGACGAGAACAGTGCAACCAGCAGAAGGTCGACAGCCGTATCCTGCCCGACGATGGCCTTGCGCACCTCGCTTCGGATACGGTCGGCAAGATTGCGGATGTCAGTCACGCTCATGGATGGTTCTCCTGATGATCTCCTTGCGCCAGCGATACAGCTCCCGGACTTTTGTCATCAGGTCATCGCGGCTGGCGGCGGGCTGTTTCAGGCCCGCCTCCATCTGTGAAAAGCTACGTCCGGTTTCGGGTGCGGGCCCCAGCCGGTCAAACATGTCGGACAGCTGCGCCTCGCTCAGGGAACGCGGCGCGCCAATCTCGCGAGCCAGGCGGCGGCGCACCAGCGTCAGGAAGCCCGGTGCCATCTGCGGTTCGCGGCGCGCCATGGTGACCAGGCCGGCGGAATTGTCCGCGAGCGCCTGCTTGCCGAGGGCGATGGCCCGTGCCTCCCGTGAGGATGGCCCGAACCGGATCAGCGCTGCCCATCCCAGCAGCAGGGCTGATGCCAGCGCGACAAGCGTTGCCCCGACATAGGGCGCGGAAAACATCATCTTGAGCAGGTTTTCCGAACGCTGAAATCCATGCAGGCTCGCATCGATCAGGATCGGTTCGGCGGGATCATGCCGGAGAAAGTCGATCAGCTGTAAGGCGAACCGGGCATTCTCGCGCTGCGCCAGGCCGAAGGTGTGGAACACATCCGGGTCCGAAAGGATGTACAGATTACGCTGCGGGTCATACGCCAGCAGGGCGCCTTCACCGGCCGCGATGATCGTCTCCAGCCCGGGCGACTTCAGCAACTGCAACCGCACGTCAGGTTTCAGGCTCGCAGGGCCGAACGGAGTGTCCAGCGTTTCGGGGGCGATGATACGCAGCACCTCCGTATCCGGATAAACCCCGCTCAGCCGGTCATTCAGATCGCGCGCGGGAATGAAGCTCGTATCGCGCATTCGCGAAGGCGCAGAGGCATCCGGCCGGCCGTACCATTTCGGCAGGACGGCCAGCGTGGGTGGAGCTAACGATTTTTCCTGCAGAACCCTCATGTTTCCGAAGGCGGGCAGCGTAACGATCATCACGCCCCATCCGCGGTCTTCGAGATCACTCTCCAGACGCGAGACCTTGGCGGGGTATCCCGCATCCTCGAGCAGACGCACAAGGCCGGCAAATCCGAGGGCCGAGGTTGAATAGGGATGGTCGCCGGCCCGGTTGCGGTCGCGAAGTTCCGGCGCCCAGCCCGCCATCACCAAGACAGCGCCGAAGGAAATCACTGCGATGGCGATGAGGATGGCCATGATCCGTGCCGAAAAGGGAGAAGCGGACTGCTCAGCCGTATCGTTCATGCGCTCCAGCCTTCCCCGAAAGCGAAGTCCTCATAGCTGCGCCGGGCATGGTGCCATCCGCCCGCATCCACCGCTCGGCCCCCGAAGAAGCTGCGCTCCACGACCTCGATGATCGGCCCGAGAGCCCGCTTCGCCCGGTCGGGCAGGCGGCCGAGACCGGCGATTTCCCGGGCCGTCAGCGAGGCGGGCACGCCGCCTTCAAGACGCGCCTGTATATCCTCGATCGACCGGAACAGCAGCAGGTGAACCGCCTCCGCAAAGCGCCCCTCGCGTGCCAGTGCATCCGCGTCATCCAGCAGGGAGCGGGCCGCGGCGGCATCCGGGCGGATGTCCACCAATACATCGTCTTCGTTCTTATGTCTGGGAGTCTTGCGCGCGCTGAAGCGCAACCGGACCGCCTCGCCAAAGATGAAGTAGAGCAGGCCGGCCACCACGGCCGCAACGGCGATCCAGAACATCACCTGGAAGAATGGCCCCAGTGCGTCGAGGAATTCGCCGATGGCTCTCAGCCAGGACGGCGGCGGGTCGGGCGGCGTCAGTTCCACTGGTTCGGCTTCAGGACGCACAAACTGAAGGTCGCCATCGCGCAGCAAGGCGGCGTGCGCCCGGTCTGCCACGTCTGTGTCCGTCAGAATGAAACCGGAGCCTGGGGCTGGTTCGGTGAACGCCTCATAGCCTGAGGCAAATGCTTCATCCGGCGGCGGGTCGTCAGGAAGCTGCGCCAGAACCGGTCCAGCCAGAAGCACAGCCAGCCCGATCAAGGCCAGGGGCAGTTTCAACCCGTGCATCAGGGACTGGCCCTCCTCGCGACTTATCGCACCACCCGCCCGCCGACTATTTCAGAGCTTGCCAGCGGCTTCAACGGGCACTTGCGGTCTGCCGTCCTCAGGCGCTACAGGCCCGGAATGACCGCAGAGAGGCAGGATATGGACAAGGCAGAGGCGTACAGGCAGCTCGCCGGGGAAATCGCAAGCGTTGTGGCGGGGGAAACGTCCGAGACCGCACGCTACGCAACCGCCGCATGCCTTCTGGCGCAGGCCTTCCGGCCGCGTTTCTTCTGGACCGGTTTCTATCTCGTCGATCCTCTGAAGCCAGACGAACTCGTCGTCGGCCCCTATCAGGGCACGCTGGGCTGCCTGCGTATCCCGTTCGGCAAGGGAGTCTGCGGTCATGTTGCCGCCACGCGCAAGGCCATCATCGTGCCGGACGTCCATGAGTTTCCCGGCCATATCGCCTGCGATTCAGCATCGAATTCGGAGATCGTGGTGCCGGTGTTCCGGCCGGATGGCACACTGGCAGGTGTGCTCGATGTCGACTCGACAGATTACGATGCCTTTGACGCCGTCGATGAGTCCGGCCTCACGGACATCTGCCGGATCCTACTCTCCGCCTAGGAACACGGCGTCGGCTGTTTCCGGCTCTGCGGGAGGCGGGGCCGGCGGCGGTCCTGCAACGGTTTCGATCCGCTTGAGGAGCGCTTCCTCGAGGATGTCGAGCTTGCGAGCCCTGAGGCTTTCGACCGGCTTGGGTGCCGCATCCAGCTGCAGCCACACATCCAGATCCGGCGTGGTGACAGGCCAGGCTGGCAGGCCGGTGCCGTTCGGATCGCCTGTGCGGGCGAAATTGGCCCAATACGTTACCATCTGATCTGTCAGGCGGCGATCCGCTTCGGTGATCTTCATGCCGGGCAGGTGGCTGTCGAACACGAAGGATATCTCGGCGGCGTGGAATGCACCGATGGTCTGGCTCTTCGATGGCGGTACGCGAGTGAAGTGATAGAGATAGGTCGGCCCGCCCGCCCTGGCATTCTGCATGGCCGTGAAGCGCATATGCACGCCGAACATGTCGTCGCCCAGCATGTCGGCGGCACCCATGTCCCAGGTTTCCAGCCGATCCATGCCGTATAGCGCCTGCAGGGCCTTGGCCGGGTTCTCGCCGAAAACTTGCGCCAGTGCGGCTTCACGTTCGGCCAGCGTACCGGTCATCCGGGGCCGGAGGATCGTGGGAGACTGGATCGCACTGTAAAACAGCGAGCCCTCATCCGCATTGTATCCGGCAAGCATCGGCACCACGGGCACATGCCCGTCGCGGAACGCCGCTCCAATGGGTCGGGGAAGGTTGCGGCCGTCCACCACTGGCAGGAAATAGGCCGCGAGATCGGACCTGGCATCTGACCGCGAGACGATGGCCGCGGCCGGAATGGCGCGCAGGTCGCGCGCCGTCGCTGCGGGCGGGGCGAGGGAGGACAGAAACTCGGCGCCAGCGTCCTCAGCGCTGAGGATCCCTGGCCAGGCCGAACGCCTGAGATGCAGGAGGTTTCCCGTGCTCGACCCGCTCTGCAGGATCACCTTGTGATACAGGCCATTTGCTGCCGGCAGAGCCATCAGTTCAGTGATGGATTGGGCTCCGGCGCTTTCGCCGAAGATCGTCACATTGCGCGGATCGCCACCGAAGGCCGCGATATTGTCGCGCACCCAGGCAAGCGCCGCTGCCTGATCGAGAAGGCCATAATTTCCAGACGTGCCGGCTTCTTCCGTCAGCGCCGGGTGGGCGAGATACCCGAAGGCTCCCAGCCGGTAGTTGATCGTGACCAGAACGACACCTTTCTCGACGAGGGCGTTGGCCTGATAAATCGACTGTGAGCCCGAGCCATACTGGTGCGCGCCGCCATGCAGCCACACCATCACCGGCTGAGGCTCTGTGCCCTTCAGATTTCCGGTGCGCACGTTCAGCAGCAGGCAGTCCTCGCTTTCCGGCGGGGCTTTCTGAGCTGATATGGCGATACGGGCAACTATCCGCTCAAATAGGTTCAGGCCAAGCCCGTCGATGATCTGGCCGACAAAGGCGCCAAAGCGGCTGCGCGGCTGAATGCATTCCGGACCGAACTCGCGGGTATCGCGCGAATTGGCTCCCCATTGCGGCGGCGGACCCGGCGGGCTCCAGCGGCGGGCAGAGGCATAGGGGATGCCGTTGAAGACCCGGATGGCGGGATTGTCGCGGTCGATGCCGCCCACCACGATGCCCTGATGGATCCGTACCGGTTCGGACATTTCCAGGGGCTTGGGCGGCTTGCGCAGGGCGAACCATCCATAGGCGGCGCCGGCCATCAGCAAGAAGAACAGAACTATACTCAGTCGGCGCATGGTCAGAATCCCCGCCCCAGGCTGCAAGCACTATACCAGCATGAATCAGCTGTCATGATTGCAGACCATGCCCCGTAAACTCAGTCCGGGTCCAGTGCCGAGAGAGTTGCCGCAACCAGATCGCCTACCGGTTCGATGCCGCAAGCCATGCGAATGAAGCCTTCAGGAACGGCGTCACCCCAACGGACCCGGCATTCGGCGGCCGAATGGACCCCTCCGAAACTGGTGGCGGCGGCCAGCAGGGCGTGGCGGCGGATGAAGCCTTCGGCTGCCTCACGACTGTCCAGAGAAAACGACACGATCGGGCCATAGCCGGTCATCTGGCGGCGGGCAACCGCATGGGCCGGGTCGCCGATAAGGCCGGGATAGCGCAGATTCGTCACGCGGCGGTCACCCGAAAGGGCACTGGCCACAGCCAGCGCATTGGCATTGGCTCGTGCAATCCGCAGTTCGAGGGTCTCCATCCCCCGGTGCAGCAGGAACGCATCGAACGGGCTGATGATCGCACCCGCCAACCGCCTCCAGGTTTTTACAGGTTCCAGCAGGTCCGGCCGCCGGCTGGCGACATGACCGGCCAGAATATCGGAATGGCCGGCCATTGTCTTCGTATCCGCCATGACCGAAATGTCGGCCCCAAGGTCCAGCGGGCGCTGGCAGAGGGGGGTCGCAGTGGTGTTGTCGGCCACAAGCAGGGCGCCGGCGGCGCGGGCCTTTGCCGCGACGGCTGCAATATCGCAGACTTCGAGGCCGGGATTGGAGGGCGTCTCGATCAGGGCCAGCCTGACGCCGGTGAAGTCGGCTTCAGCAAATGCCGGGGTCGGTACCGCGATCACATTGATGCCCCTCGGCGTAAACTGTTCGGCCAGCAGAGCACGAGCATTGTAATAGCCATCAGAGTGGACCAAAACGCGGTCGCCCGGTTTCAGGTGGGCATAGAAGACCGCCGCAATCGCAGCCATGCCCGAGGGAAAGAGGATCACCCCGGCATCCTCGATCAGGCCGATCTCGGCCTCGACCTCTTCGACCGTCGGGTTGCCGTAGCGGCCGTACACATGGCTCGCCTGCGGGTCGCCAGGAAGGTGGAAGGTTGTGGAGGCGACAATCGGCAGGGCAAGCGGCTCACCTTTCTGAAGACGCTGGGTGCGGTGGTGCAGAAGCCGCGAGATGGGTGAAAAGCGGTCAGTCAAGGATGCTGGCTCCGTCTCCGATCAGTGTCCGGAGCCGGTCTTTCGCATCTGCAGGCAGCCCTGCCCAGAGCGATCGGAGGGCGTCGAGACATTTTGCCTGATATCTGAAGACCCCCTGCGCATAAGGCCTGCCCTCCAGCGTCACCGAGAAGGTTTCCTCTGCCCGGGCCAAAGCCTGAGCATTGGCTTCCAGGAAGGGCAAGTATGTGTCTCCAGCCTGCGTCAGCAGGGCCTGCACGGGGGCGGCTTCCAGAGCGCCGGCTTCTTCCAGCCAGTCCCCGGTCAGACCGCTGGCATCATCCGCGAGGTCCAGCCAGCGGTAGAGATAAGGCGTCTCCTGGCGCAGCCAGGCCATCGGGCTGGGATCGACGCTCATCACCTTGAGCTGGCCGTAAAAGGCGAGATCGGCCAGAGAAATACGATCGCCGAACAGGAAGCGCGTGCGTCCGGTGGCCATCTTTTCCAGCTCCCTGCAGCTTCGCTTCCAGCTTGCCTCGATCACCGGGGCTGTCTCCGGTGTGCAACCCACCAGCGGCATTCTTGAAATCTGCCGTTCGCGGATTGAGGCGGCGAGCCGTTCTATTCCCGCCCGGCCGGCATTCGGCATGGAGTCGAACATCAGCCAGTTGGCGCACCATTCCTGATCCTCGGGATAGGTCCAGCGGTAGTGGAACATGGCCTTCATGAACCATTCGTCTGCCATGTCCTCCAGCAGCAGGCACGCGAAGCGCAGGCCCGGAGAGGGCGGCAGCAGGGCCCGGCCAAGGCCTTCTATGGAGAGAAGGAAGGGGGTTGAGTCATTGGTCCAGCTGCCATCCGGGCACTGGATGACGGGGATCACCTGCGCCTTCACGTTCGGCATGACCCGGCCGCGATCCTCGGCGGTCATGCCGGTCCATGTATGGGCAAGTCGTTTGGCGCGCATCGCGGCACGCACTTTCAGCGAATAGGGCGAGCCTAGCGCCCCGTAGACATCGTACCTCGACATTGTTTCTCCCCGTTCAGCCATACCGGCCGTGTCACGATCAGGTCCTGCGCCAGCAGGCCTGCATCCCTGTGCCGTGACATGGATTTATACTCTTTATGGTTCAGTGTGGCGATGAAGGCGTGCCGGTTCGGGAAGTGGTTGATCAGAACCCCGTCCCAATCCCCCCCGCCGATGAAATAACGCTCCGTATCGCCTACCAGCAGTGTCAGCCCGCCAGCATCCTCCATCGCCTTCGTGAAGGCCTCCGAATAGCGCATGTAGGCCTCCCGCCCGCTGATAGCCTGACCATATTCGGGATCATCCGGGCGATACTCCGCCTTGACCCGGAATTTCAGCAGGTTCACCTGGGCGACAGGGCCGTCATACGGATCGTCGCGGAAGGCCCGGAACTGGGCAGCGGTGGGCTGGAAGGCGGGCATCAGCGGTCTCCGGGCTTCAGGTGGCGGTTCAGGAAGTTCATCCGTGTGCGCATCAGGTGAACCTGCCTGGCCTCGCCGGCAATACCGTGGCGCTGGCCGGGATAGGTCATCAGCTCGAACGGAATGCTGCGGGCCTGCAAGGCATCCATCAGACGCGTTGTGTGGTCGAACGTCACGTTATCGTCGGCCATGCCGTGCACCAGCAGCAGAGGCGCCCGCGACAGCCCGTCGAGATGCGCGAACACACTGGAGGCGGCATAGCCTTCGGGATTGTCCTGCGGGGTGCCCATGTAGCGCTCCGTATAGAAAGTGTCATACAGCGCCCAGTCGGTGACCGGCGCGCCAGCTATAGCCGCAGCGAACGTACCCTCGGGCGCTTGCGCAAGCGTCATCAGCGTCATGTAGCCGCCATAGCTCCAGCCCTGGATGGCGATACGGTCCGGATCGACGAAGGGCTGGCGCTTCAGCCAGTCGACACCTGCGAGCTGATCGCGGACCTCCGGCCCGCCTGTGCGGCGATGGATGACATTTTCGAAGCGCCGGCCGCGATGGTCCGAGCCGCGATTGTCGAGGCGGAAGACGATGTACCCTTCGGCCGTGTAGAACACGTCTGTCAGCGGTCCCCATTCGTTGGCCACGCGCTTCACGCCCGGCCCGCCATACACTTCGACAATGACGGGGTACTTTTTCGCCGGGTCGAAATCTGCAGGTGTGCGGATCGAAAAATACAGCGTCTGGCCATCCTCTGCGGCCAGTGTCCCGAAGGTTTGCGGCGTATGGGCGGCCAGATAGGGCGCATACGGATGGCTCGCATCCAGCCGGTTTTCCTCAACCCAGGTGATATGCGTTCCGTCAATTCGAAAAAGTCCGGTCTGTGGCGGCTGTCTTGCGGAGGTGACTGTGCCGGCGAAACTGCGGATGTCGGGCCCCAGCGAGACAGACCACGACCCGCCTTCTGCCGTTATCCGGTGTATCTTCGGGCAGACCTTGCTCACGCGCGCGGCCGCAGGTGCTGTGTCAATGCAGGCAGTCCCCGGCAGGCGGGTATGACCGGCTGACTTAAGTTTTGAATCTGCAGGTCCGAGTGCGACGGAATAGAGATGCCTCTCAAGCGGGCTGTCGAAGAAGCCGGAAAAAAACACAGTCCGTGTCGCCGTATCATAACCCAGGAGATCGGTCACAACCCCTTCGCCGGAGGTGACCTGACGGCGCTCGTAGGTGCCAGCAGGGCGCCAGACGATATGCCTGTAGCCGCCAGTTTCCTCGGTCAGCAGCACGCCGCCATCTTCCAGCCCGATGAAGTTATTCGTCAGGTTCACCCAGCGCGGGTCTTCCTCCGTGAAGGGCGTTTCCGCGCGCCATTCCGGCCCCGCAGCCCGGTGCCAGGACAGCTGCGTCTGCGCCCTGTTCATCGTCTGGAACCAAAGCGTGCTTCCGGCCCAGTCGACATGCGCGAGATAATCGTCCGGCCCGGCCGTGATGAGCGCCGTCTCACGGCCGCTGACCATATCGTGAACAATCAGCTGGACGATAGCATTCGGCCGGCCTGCGCGCGGATACCGCTGTTCGACAACCGTGACCTCATCGGCCTGGATGTCGAAGCGAGGGATGATATCGACCCCGCTTTCATCCACCTTCGTATAGGCAATGTAGCGTCCATCGCCGCTCCACCAGTAGCCCGTATACCGGTGCATCTCCTCCTGAGCGACGAATTCGGCAACACCATAGCTGATGGCCCTCTCCGGCTCTGCCAGGGGCGAGATGCGCCGTTCCGTACCGGTTGCCAGCTCGATGACATATAGCGCGCCGTCGCGGATGAAGCTGACATGCCGGCCGCTCGGGGCAACCTTTGCATCGTATTCAAAGGCCTCGGTTTCTGTCAGCCGGCGGACGGAGGGCTTGTCCTTGCCGAGTGTGATAAGGTGCAGATCGCCGCCTGCGGGCACCAGCAGCGTTTCGGGCGTGCCCCAGGCATAGTCGATGATACCGCGCAGGCCAGCCAGGCGGCGGCGTTCTCGCATCGCCTTTTCGGCTTCGGCGAGTTCTGCCTCTTCCGGATCGATGAGCGAGGAGTCCACCAGCAGGGACTGCGTGCCCGAGCTGGCGTCGAACTGCCACAGGTCGAAACGGCTGAGATCGCCTGGCCTCGGCTTCAGGAACGTCAGGCGCCGGCCGTCCGGCGAAAAGCGCAAGCTGCGTGGGCTGGGGCCCGAAAGCGAAGGTGAGGCGAAAAGGCGTTCAAGAGTGAGGCGGGTCTGGTCAGGCATCGGGCGCGCCGGGATGATATCGGAATGGGCTGAGGATGCACACGCCACCAGCGCCGCGATCCATGAGACGGAGAGTATTGTCCGGATCATGCACCCGACACTATCCGGGATTCTGCGGCTGTCACCTTGACGCGAAGGTCATCTGGCGCCTGTGAGATTGTTCTTTCCGCCAGGCCGCTGCACGTGCTTGATGGCGTCAGGTGCCGGAGGGAATCCCGATGAAAAAGCTGCTGTTCGGTCTGGGTGGTTTCGTGCTGCTGTTGATGGGCACGGGATGGTGGCTCCTGCTGTCGGGATCGAAGGCCCCAGCGCAGGCGCCCGGCGTGATCGACCTGACAGCCTGGCGGGCACTGGTTGCCGAAGATGCCGGGCAGGGTCCAGAGCGGATCGGCTGGCTGGAGATCGGCCATGCCCCTTTCCCTTCCTTTGCCGTTCAGGCCGGGCGGTTCGAAGGTTCCGTGCAGATGTCGTTCAATTCGATTCAGCTCGCCTGGCCGGACCGCTTCATCCTGATCGACACAGCGGTGGATGAGGCCATCGTCAGAGGCATGTCAAAGGCCGCCAGCTTCGATGCGGCTGCCTATGACCGGATGCTGGAGGCAATCTCGGGCGCAGAGCAGGTGGTGATCACGCACGAGCATCCCGACCATGTGATCGGCATAGCCCGACATCCTGAACCGGCAGCCATCGCCCCGCACCTGTCGATCACGGAGGTCCAGCGGAACGCGCTCGGCCAATTTGCCCCGCCCGGAGGGCTCGCGGACGAGATTGCCTATGCGCAGACCATGGATTTCTCTCTACCGGTACGCATTGCCCCCGGCGTGGTCGTGGCACCCATGGCCGGGCATTCGCCGGGTTCTCAGATCATCTACGTGCAGTCGGCCAAAGGGGCGGAATATCTGTTCATCGGCGACATTGCGTGGACGATGCGCAATATCGAACAGCTTACGACGCGGCCGGTACTGCTGAACTACATGATCTTTGATCCGCCGGAAGTACGTGAGCGGGTGCTGGCCCAGCTCAGTGGGCTGCATGAAGTGCTGGCGACTGAGCCCGGGGTGACGATCGTGCCGGCGCACGACCGGGTTTACCTGCAGGGGCTGGTTGCGCAAGGGCAGCTGGCGGAAGGGTTCAGGCCATGAACGCATGGCCTATTTCATGATGAAGCTCATCCCGCCGAGGCCCACGTACCTGCGCGCTGCTCCGGCCGGAAGGCTGATACCTTACCTTCTCGCTTGATCTTCCCGGCGAGCCGCGCCACATCGCGCGCTGATCCGTTACAGAGCTTCACAAAGGAACCCCCGTATGGCCGGTCCCCAATACGTCTTCCACATGCAGGGCCTGACCAAGGTCTATCCCGGCGGCAAGAAGGTGTTCGAGAACATCCACCTGAGCTTCCTGCCGGATGCCAAGATCGGGGTCGTCGGCGTCAACGGCTCGGGTAAGTCGACCCTGCTCCGGATCATGGCGGGCGTGGACAGGGAGTTCAACGGCGAAGCCTGGGCTGCCGACGGTGTCAAGGTCGGCTACCTGCCGCAGGAGCCGCAGCTCGATCCGGCCAAGACCGTATTCGAGAATATCGCCGCCCGCTGCCCGGAAAAGCAGATGGTTGACCGGTTCAACCAAATCTCGATGCAGCTCGGCGAGGAATACACCGACGAACTGATGGAGCAGATGACCAAGCTGCAGGAGCAGATCGATGCAGCGGATGCCTGGGACATTGATTCCAAGATCGAGATGGCGATGGAAGCCTTGCGGTGTCCCGACAATGATGCGGATGTGACGAAGCTGTCCGGCGGCGAGATCCGCCGCGTGGCGATCTGCCAGCTCTTGCTGTCGAAGCCCGACATGATCCTGATGGACGAACCGACCAACCATCTCGATGCCGAGACAGTCGCCTGGCTTCAGAACTACCTGATCAACTTCCCCGGCTGCGTCATCCTCGTGACCCACGACCGTTATTTCCTCGACGACATCACCAGCTGGATCCTCGAACTCGACCGTGGCCGCGGCATTCCCTATCAGGGCAACTATTCCCGGTGGCTGGAACAGAAGGCCAAGCGGATGGAGCAGGAAGCCCGCGAGGAGAAAGGCAAGCAGAAATCGCTCGCCAAGGAACTCGAATGGGTCCGCTCCGGCCAGAAGGCGCGGCAGGCAAAATCGAAGGCGCGTATCCAGGCCTATGAGCAGAAAGCCGCAGAGGCAGAGCGCGAGCAGGTGATGACCGCCCAGATCCGCATTCCGCCCGGGCCACGCCTCGGCGGGGTGGTGCTGGAAGCCGAAGGTTTGCGCAAGGCTTTCGGCGACAACCTGCTGATCGAAGACCTGTCCTTCAAGCTTCCGCCCGGCGGCATTGTCGGTGTGATCGGTCCGAATGGTGCTGGTAAGTCCACTCTGTTCAAGATGATCCTCGGTATGGAGCAGCCGGATGCCGGTACGCTGCGTGTCGGGGAGACGGTAAAAATCGGCTATGTCGACCAGAGCCGCGATAAGCTCGACCCCAATAAGAGCGTCTGGGAAGAAATCTCCGGCGGCACCGACGTCATCGACCTCGGCGGTGTTACAGTCATGTCCCGCGCCTATGTCGGTGCCTTCAACTTCAAAGGCACCGATCAGCAGAAAAAGGTCGGTATTCTCTCCGGCGGAGAGCGCAACCGTGTACACCTTGCCAAGATGCTGCGCGGCAGCCACAACCTGCTCCTGCTCGACGAACCGACCAACGATCTCGACGTGGAAACGCTGCAGGCACTCGAAGAAGGTCTCGACAATTTCCCCGGCTGTGCCGTGATCATCAGCCACGACCGCTGGTTCCTCGACCGGATGGCGACGCACATCCTCGCCTTCGAGGGCGACAGCCATGTCGAATGGTTCGAGGGCGATTTCTCGTCCTACCTTGAGGACAAGAAACGCCGCCTGGGCGAAGACGCCGTCAATCCGAAACGCCTCAAGTTCAAGAAGTTCGCGCGCTGATCTCTTGCGGCCGCGGATCGGGGCTTTACTCTTGCGGTTCTGACAAAGCACCGGGAGAGACTGATGGATATGCGTATTGCGGCGGCGCTCAGCGTCTTGGCGGTGTCTGCGTGCATAACGGCGGCCCCGTCGCAGGTCGAGGCGATAACAGCGCCAATCTCCTATGAAGCTGAAGGCCTCATCGCAGGGCCGATGACAGGGGTGATCGACGCTTTAGCGCGAGGTGACATCACCTCAGTACAGCTGACCCAGACCTACCTTGACCGCATCGCTGCCATCGATGTTTCCGGTCCACGCTTGCAAGCCGTGATTGCCCTCAACCCCGATGCCCTGGCACAGGCGGCGGCGAGTGATATGCGCCGGGCGAGAGCAGAAATTCTAGGGCCGCTTGATGGCGTGCCCGTGCTCCTCAAGGACAATATCGAAACGCTCGACCCGATGCCTACCACGGCGGGTTCGCTCGCCCTCAGGAACAACATCACCGGCCGCGACAGCCCGCTTGTCGCCGGTCTGCGTGCGCAGGGCGCGGTGATCCTGGGCAAGACGAATCTGAGCGAATGGGCGAACTTCCGTTCCAACTTTTCGATGAGCGGCTGGTCTGGCATCGGCGGGCAGACACGCAATCCGCACATGCTGGACCGCAATCCCTGTGGCTCGAGTTCGGGCACGGGCGCGGCAATCGCTGCATCGCTGGCGGCGGCAGGCGTGGGCACGGAGACGAACGGCTCGATCATCTGCCCGTCGAATGTGAACGGGCTGGTTGGTTTCAAGCCGACGGTCGGGCTTGTTCCGCAGACGCACATTGTGCCGATTTCGCCGAGTCAGGATACGGCCGGGCCGATGACTCTCAGCGTGGCAGATGCGGCCCTCATGATGAATGCCATGGTAGCCGGGGAAGAGGATTTCTCAAGATACCTTTCCACAGATGCGCTGCACGGTGTTCGCATCGGCGTTCTGCGCGATGCGCAAGGCTCAAACCCTGACATCCTCGCCAAGTTGGAGCAGGCGCTGGAAGTGATGCGACAGCTCGGAGCCACGCTTATCGATATAAAGGGGCAGGCCACCCCGCCAGGCTTCTGGGCGGATTCGCTTCTTGTGCTCGAGTATGAGTTCAAGGCGAGTCTCAATGCCTATCTCGCAGAGGCCGCGCCGGGCGTGGAGGTTCGCTCTCTGAGTGACCTCATTACGTTCAACAATCGCAATGCTGACACGGAGCTGGCTCTGTTCGGCCAGGATCTACTCGAGAGTTCGGACGCCAAAGGTCCGCTCACGGAGGAAGCCTATCTGACGGCACTGTCGGACATCCAACGCGCCACGCGGGAAGAAGGAATCGACCGGCTGCTGGCGGAGTTCGGGGCCGATGTTCTGGTCGCGCCGTCCGGGCCGATTGCCCCGCGCATAGATTCTGTAAACGGTGATACATGGCCTGATTGGGCAGGGGCAGGATATCTTGCAGCTGTTGCAGGCTATCCCCATCTCACCGTGCCGATGGGCGAAGTGCACGGTATTCCTTTGGGAGTCTCCTTTATGGGCGCCAGGGGCGATGATGCCCGGCTTCTGGGATATGGCCATGCCTACGAGGTGGCCACCCGCCTGCGGCCTGCGCCGAAATATCTTCCGTCTGCCGAAGACCGGCCTGAGATTTCCGCGGCCTTGTCACGGTAAGGGCGCGTCAGGCGTCCCTTGCCCAGTCGCGGATGTCAGCCACATAAATCTCCGGCACTTCCATCGCCGCGAAATGCCCGCCGCGTGGCATGTCGCGCCAGCGCGTCAGATTATAAGCACGCGCCACCCAGGTTTCCGGCGGCGCCACGATATAGCGTTCTCCCGGATAGTTGGAAAAGGCCGTCGGCGTCTCGCAGCGCTCGCCCTCCGGCAGGCCATTGCCGCCTTCCTGGAAAAGGGCGTTATAATACCAGATGCTCGTAGCGATGGCATCATTGACAAGATAGAGCATCACGTTGGTGAGAAGCTGGTCGCGCGTGTATACATCGAACAGTCCGCGTTCGGACAAATCGCTCCAGCCATTGAATTTTTCGAGGATCCAGGCCGCGGTCCCCATCGGCGAATCCATCAGCGCCATTGCCAGTGTCTGCGGCTTGGTCGCCTGCTGCATCAGGTAGGCGCCCTCCATCTGCATCATCAGCTGTGAATGCTGCAGCCAGGCCGTCTCCTTCGGCGACTGCGGCGTGGCCGGTGTCGGGCGCAGGCCGATCATGTTGATGTGTATCCCCCGGCAGCCGCCCTTGGCATCATGCACGCCGTGGTTCTTTCCAAGCCAGGAAGTGACCAGACTGCCCCAGTCGCCACCCTGCGCGAGATAGGTTTCATAGCCGAGCACATTCCGCATCAGCCTGTCCCACAGCGCTGCGGTTGCCCGCTGGCCGATGGGGGAGGCAGGCTTGCCGGAGAAGGCATAGCCGGGCAGGGAAGGGATCACGAGATCAAATGCATCTTCCGCCGATCCTCCGTGAGCAGAGGGAAAGGCCAGGGGGCCAATCGCAGCCCAGAACTCGTAGACGCTGCCCGGCCAGCCATGCGTGATCAGCAGTGGCCGCTTGCCACCGGTTTCCCCGATGACATGCACAAAGTGGATCGTCTGCCCGTCGATCTCCGCCGTATATTGAGGATACCTGTTCAGATCCTTCTCGGCCGCGCGCCAGTCATAGGTCTCCAGCCAGTAGCGCTGGATGTCCTGCATCACAGGCGTCGACATGCCATAGGCAAAGCCCTGCTCGTTCGCGGGGGCGGGGAACCATTTGTAGGCCTCCACCCTGGCGCGGATCGCGGCCAGTTTTACGTCAGGCACATCAATCGTGAAGGGCTTGGGCTCTGCCATCCAGGTTCCTCGTTTTGAGGATATCTATCCGACTGTCCGGCTTCTGGGGAGGCGGTTCCCTGGCGTCAGACTGAAAAGCTCGTCCCGCATCCGCAAGCCGCCGTGGCGTTCGGGTTGCGGATGCGGAAAGCGGACCCGATGAGTTCGGTCGAAAAGTCAATTTCCGAGCCACGCAGGAATTCAAGGCTCATTCCGTCGATGACAACCTTTGCCCCGTCCCGCTCGATCACAAGGTCGTCCGGCGCGGCTTCTCCTGCAAAATCAAACTTGTAGGAAAAGCCGGAACAGCCCCCACCTTCGACGGAGACACGCAGGTAGGCGGCGCCGTCTTGTTTGGCGAGAATCGCGTTAATGCGCTGCGCAGCCGAGGCCGTCAGGGTCACTTCCGGTGTAGTCACGTCGGTCATGAGCAGAACATAAGGACGAAACCGGCCATGGAAAAGAGAGCCCCATACGCCACGCGGTTCGAGGACAGCCGTGGCCGCTTCATCTCGGAGGCGCCCTCGGCCACCCGAACGCCCTTCCAGCGCGACCGGGACCGGATCATCCACGCCACGGCCTTCCGCCGCCTGAAGCAGAAAACCCAGGTTTTCGTCGCCCATGAAGGCGACCATTTCCGCACGCGGCTCACCCACTCGCTCGAAGTCGCCCAGATCGCCCGCACTATCGCCCGCACACTGGGGCTGGACGAGGATCTCGCAGAGACGCTCGCCCTCGCGCACGACCTCGGCCATCCGCCCTTCGGCCATGCCGGGGAAGACCAGCTGGACGCCTGCATGGCACCTTATGACGGCTTCGATCACAACGCCCAGTCGTTGCGCATCGTGACCCGGCTGGAGCGGCGCTACCCCCAGTTCGATGGGCTGAACCTGACTTGGGAGACGCTCGAAGGCCTTGTCAAGCACAATGGACCGCTCACCGGCCCGGATACGCCCCTGCACGCGCTGCCGGCCGCCTTCCGGGACTATCCGCATATCGAGGCGCTGGAACTGGACACATTCGCCGGCCCGGAGGCGCAGGTGGCGGCGCTTTCAGATGATATTGCCTACAACAACCATGACATCGACGATGGCATTGCAGCCAGGCTGTTCACGGTTGATGATCTGATGGACCTGCCAGTGGTTGGCGATGTGTTCCGGGGGGTGCGGATTGAGTATCCCGCCCTCGACGACCGCATGGTCACTTACGAAGCCATACGGCGCCTGATAGGCCTTTGGATCAATGACCTGCTGGAGGAGACCCGTGCCCGGGTGAAACGCCACCGGCCGGGATCTGCGGCCGATGTGCGGGCGCTGGACGAGCCGCTGATTGCATTCTCCAGAGACCTGGAAGGTCCGCAGCGCGCCTTGCGCGCCTTCCTGTATGGCCGCATGTACAAGCATTACCGGGTCAACCGGATGCGGTCGAAGGCCAAACGGGTGTTGGCCGACCTGTTCGAGGTATTCTTGAACGAGCCCCAGACCCTTCCGCCGCCTTGGAACAGTGTTTCGCAGTCGCTTGAAGAGCCTGCCCGGGCCCGAATCGTCTGCGACTATATCGCCGGTATGACAGACACGTTTGCGCTTGAGGAGCACCGTCGGCTTTTCGATTCCTCCAGCCTCGCCTGACCCCCGGGTTGAGCCGGAATCCCTGTCTCTTCAAGGCTCGTTAAGGAAACTGGCCCTATTGTTAACATCAGGATTCTGACAGGAGCGACCGATGAGCCGATCGAACGCAGAAGGTCACGACTATGCCCCGTTCGACAACGATTACAGAGGGTTTGAGGCGCGCGAGGAAGAAACCGCGCGGGGCCCCCTGATTCTGGCGCTTGCGATCGGCGTTCTGCTGATCTTCGGCGGTGTTGTCTGGAACACCTACCGGCAGGGTGTGCGCCCTGAAGGGGAGGGTCTGCCGAGCGTGCTCGCCTCCCAGCAGGAGGAGTGGAGACGCGCCCCACCCTCGTCTGCCGCTGGCGTGCCCGATACGGACAAGCATTTCTTCGACAGCATGGACGCCACCCTGCGCGATCCTGTACCGGCGGCGCCTGAGCTTCCGGCCGACGAGCCGGTGCTGAGCCTTGCCGGCGCAGATGCAGCGGGCGAAGGTGAGCCTACGCAGCTGCGCCGCGGCCCGGTCGAGCCTCTGACGGAACTTGGCGCAGCGCCTGCGCCCGCTGTCGTGCCTGCACCCGTGCAGGAGGCCAGCCCTGCCGCCACAGATGGGTTGTCCACGCCGCAGGGGCCGCGCGCATTATTCACTTTCCAGCCACATGGCGCCTATCTGGTACAGATTGCGGCCTTGCGGACCGAGGAACAGGCCGAAACCGCGTGGAAACGTGTGGTTTCATCGGCTCCGGAACTCTATCACGGTGCGAACAAGGTCATCCAGCGCGCCGATCTCGGGCAGGATGGTGTGTTTTACCGGTTGCGCGTCGGGTCCTTTGCCGACAGATCGGAGGCTTCGGCCTTCTGTGACGCCATCAAGAAGACCGGCGCCAACTGCATAGTGGTGACTGGATAGTGGTGAAAGCTTGTATTCTCAGCGTGTCCGGGCCGGAACTGACACCGGCCGAGGCCGCCCTTTTCCGGGCCGAGACTCCCTGGGGTGTGATCCTCATGGGCCGCTCCTGCATCACGCGGATGCAGGTGCGCCGCCTGGTGGCCGACATCTGGGAAGCGACGGGCCGCGAGACGCTGATCTTCATCGACCAGGAAGGCGGGCGGGTGGCGCGTCTGAAGCCGCCGGAATGGCCGCTGTTCCCCCGGGGATCAGACTATGCCGCGGTGTATGCCCGGGACCCGGACCTCGGCCGGGAGGCGACATGGCTCGGCCACCGGCTGATCGCCGCTGAACTCGCCAGCCTGTCGATCCATGCCGATTGTGCCCCCGTGGTCGACCTGCCTGTGCCCGGGGCGCATGACATCATCGGCGACCGCGCCTTTGGCACCACGCCCGAGGCAGTTGCCGATCTCGCCCGCGCGGCCCTCGCCGGATTGTCGGCAGGCGCTGTGGCCGGTGTCATCAAGCACATCCCCGGCCATGGCCGCGCCTTTGCCGACAGCCACTTTGAGCTTCCCCGCGTCACAGCGGGAGACAATGAACTTGCAAAGGATTTCGAAGCCTTCGCCCGCGTTGCTGATGCGCCCATGGCGATGACGGCGCACATTGCCTACGATGCGTTCGATGCCGGCCGGGCGGCAACTGTCTCGCGGATCATGATTCAGGACGTCATCCGGGGGCGAATCGGCTTTGATGGTCTGCTGATGACGGATGATCTGGGGATGAAGGCTTTGGGCGGCACCCTGACAGAGCGTGCGCAGGCATCGATCGCTGCAGGCTGCGATGTGCTGCTGCATTGCTCGGGGTTTCTGAAAGATCCTGCCGAAATTCTCGCCGAGATGACGAAAGTGGCTCACGCAGCCCCGCATCTGAAAGGAAAGGCCGAGGAGCGGGCGGATGCTGCCGAGGCTATCGCGCGCCGCTCAGAACCCTTCGAGGCGGCAAGGGGCTGGCGCCGGTTCGGCCAGCTCTTCCCGCAGCTGGAGGCGATGGCATGAGCGGTGAGGCGATCTCCATAGATGCCCTGTCGGCTGATGCCGCCGAAGCCGAGGGCGTGAACCTCTTCACGGTGGACCTGCCAGGCTATGAAGGTCCTCTGCACCTGCTGCTGGAACTCGCGCGCCGGCAGAAGGTGAACCTGCTGCAGATTTCCATGCTGCAGCTCGCCGAGCAGTACATGGCCTTCATCGAGGATGCCCGCGCCAAGCGTATCGACCTCGCCGCCGATTATCTGCTGATGGCCTCCTGGCTTGCGTTCATGAAGTCACGCCTGCTGCTGCCGAAGCCGGAAGCGCTGGAAGAGGACGAGCCCACCGGCGAGGAAATGGCCGCGCGCCTGGCCTTCCGCCTGAAGCGTCTCGAGGCGATGCGCACTGCTGTGCGCGAGCTTGAAGCCGGGCCGGTGCTCAACAAGGCCGTGTTCCTGCGCGGCGCGCCAGTGCAGCCGAAAGTCGTGCGCCTGACCGAATACACCGCAACGCTGTATGACCTGACTTCCGCTTTCGGAATGATCCGTGAGCGGAAGGAAAAGGAACGCCCCCACCGCATTGAGCCCCAGCCTGTCCTTGCCCTGGAGCAGGCGCGCAATACTCTCCGCGGCCTTCGCCAGCAGCTCGAAAACTGGTCGAGCCTGGATGATATCCGGACGGCGCTGGCCGAACATACCCCGGACGTTCCGG
The DNA here is from genome assembly GCA_046293935.1 of Hyphomonas sp. GTDB lineage: Bacteria > Pseudomonadota > Alphaproteobacteria > Caulobacterales > Hyphomonadaceae > Hyphomonas. The sequence goes on along the minus strand of JBKBJF010000001.1, from coordinate 39,799 downwards.
GCCGTTCTGTCACCGCGTCGGTCTTCTCGGCCGCACTGGAACTGACCCGTGACGGCGAGGTCGATATGCGCCAGGACGCCCATTTCGCCCCGATCTACCTTCGCAATGCCGGCTGCGGCGAGGAGGGCCTCGATGCAATCGCATGAGAAACTCAAGATGACTGACAATACAACGCAACCAGCGCGCTCCGCCTTCGACCAGCTTTCGCAGGCACAGGCACGTGCAGAGGCCGAGCTTCTCGGCGGACGCGACGCGGCGCTGGCAGAAGGTGTGCGCCGGGCCGAGGCGGTGCTATTTGCCGCCGGCGAACCTCTGTCTGCGGAGCAGATCTCTGAAATCCTGCCGCAGGGCATCGAAGCCGGCGAAGTTCTGATGGCGCTGCGCGCGGTCTATTCCAAGCGCGGCGTGAACCTCGTTGAAGTTGCTGGCAAGTGGCGCTTTCAGACCGCACAGGACCTGTCTTACCTTTTCGTCGAAGAGCGTCAGGTGCAGAAGAAGCTCGGCCAGGCCGCTCTCGAAACGCTTGCGATCATCGCCTACGGCCAGCCTGTAACGCGCGCCGAGATTGAAGCCGTGCGCGGCGTTGCTGTGGCGAAATCCGTCATCGACACGCTGCTCGAAACCGGCTGGGTGCGTGTGCGCGGGCGCCGCAAGACCCCGGGCCTGCCGATCACCTATGGCACCACCGACAAGTTCCTCGAGCATTTTGGCCTCGAAAGCCTCGACACGCTGCCCGGTAAGGCAGACCTCGAAGCCGAAGGCCTGCTGTCGGATGTCATTCCATCGGGCTTCCAGATGCCGGATGAGGAGGCGCTTTCGGAAGAGGATATGTTGATCGGTGCCCTCGACACTATCGAGGATGTGGAAGCCTTCGTGACGGATTTCATGGGCGAGGAAGCCAAGCCGGTTCCGCCTCCGGAAGTCATGACAGGGTCTGAAGCTGACGAAGACGGCCTATCCGTCTTTGCCTATACGCGTGAGGCTGCGCCTGCGGGCGATCCTGAAGCCTTCGACCAGGACAGTGTGAAGGCCGCTGTCCTGAAACTCCGCCGGGAAACCCGCATGCCGCAACAACCCATGCACAGCTGGCGCGACGATGAGTAAACGGTATCAGATACCCGCTGGCTCGAACCTGAACCGGCGCGGTGTATCATAATCCGCATACAGTTCATCTTCGCGCGTGCCAGCGCCGATATTGTGAATATACATGGCCTTGCCAGTGACTGCGTCGAAGCCGGAGAAAATGGCGATATGCGGAAGCCGGCCGCCGAGGCGCATGGTCACAAGGTCTCCCGGTTGCCAGTCCTCGCGCGTGCCGGGCATTATCCGCTCGGCGCCCTGACGCCTGAAAAACGTCTCCAGGTTTGGCACCCTTCGATGGTCAATGTTGCGATCGGCTTTCGTTAGTCCCCAGATCTTCGGATAGCCGCCGAACGCAGATTTCATGTCCTCATGCACAAGCACCTGCAGGTCCGTGTCGAAGGCATCGCGGTAGGCGCGGATGACGACATCCGTGCAAACACCGGTCGCCCTGTCGACATCGCCGCCGGGATAGCCGAGAATGACATAGGCAGGATCATAGCTGACCGTCACGCCGATCTGCTTGCGGGCCGCGCGCACCAGTTTCTTTCCCCAGCGGCTTTCCTCCGCCACCCGTGGCAGGGATGGCAACAGCGGCAGGCTGAGTCCCGAAACAAGCAAGGCACGGCGCGTCAGCATCTTGGGATAAGACCGCGCCATTCCGGCAGCATTTTGTCCGAAATCAGAAGCCTCTGAACTCAGCCACTTCCTCCAGCGGCGCGCGTTCGGCGTAGAGCGTGTTCGCCTTCTCGTTCGGGTCAGGCTTGCCGACGGCCACGCCGCACCAGACCATCTCCGTCGGGCCAAGGCTGAAATGCGCCTTCAGGGTCGGGCGCAGGATACCCCAGCATTCCTGCATGCAGGTGCCCCAGCCGCGTTCTTCCGCCAGCAGGCAGAGCGTCTGCAGGTACATGCCCGCATGGCCCCACTGGCCATGGCCCATGCGTTCGTCGATGACAAGGAATACAGCCACCGGCGCGCCGAAGAAGCGGAAGTTGTTGGCGAACCAGCGCAGCCGCCCGGCGCGGTCTTCGCGCGGAATGCCGAGCGCTTCGTACAGCATCTCGCCGACGCGCCGGCGGCGGCTCTCATGCGGCTCCCAGAGGTTCGGCGGATAGATCGGCCGGTCGGTCGGCTCACCGGCGGGGTTCTGCGCGAGCTTTGCCTGCGCAATCCCGATCACCTTGTCCTTTTCTTCGCCGGTGACGACGATCACGCGCCAGGGCTGCGTGTTTCCTCCGGAAGGCGCACGCTGCGCCGCCATCAGCCAGGCCTTCACTTCATCGAGGGGCAGGGGATCAGACAGGAAGCCCCGTGTGGAAATGCGTTTCGCAACGGCTGTCGACACATCCATGAAAAGACCTCCCGGCATCTCTGACGGGAGGTCTAATCAGGATCAGCCTCAGCGGCCAGTCCTTACTTCGGGTGAAGCAGAACGGGCATCCAGGTGTAGCCGCGCACGAAGGCGCCGGACGTGTATGAGGGCTCGGCCAGCACTTCGATGTGCTCATAGCGGGCCATCAGCTCCTCCCAGAGGATGCGCAGCTGCAGTTCAGCCAGGCGGTTGCCCACGCAGCGGTGGATGCCAAAGCCGAACGACAGGTGGGCGCGGGCATTCTTGCGATCGATGATGTATTCGTTCGGGTCCTGGTCCCAGAAGGTTTCATCGCGGTTGCCCGAGACATACCACATGGCGATCTGCTCGCCTTTCCGGATCGTCTTGCCACGGATGGTCACGTCTTCCAGCGCCGTGCGGCGCATGAAGGAAAGCGGAGTCTGCCAGCGGATGGTTTCGGACACCATGTTCGGGATCAGGCCCGGGTCTTCTTTCAGCCTGGCATACTGCTCCGGATACTTGTTCAGGGCATAGACCGAGGCCGACATGGTGTTGCGGCTGGTGTCATTGCCACCAACGATCAGCAGCACGACGTTGCCCAGCAGTTCCATCGGGGTCATGTTCCGGGTCTTCTCGCCATGAGCCAGCAGACTGATCAGGTCCATGCTCTCGGGCTTGTTCTGCTTCTCCTGGAAGATACCCATGAACACCATCAGGCAGTCCATGAGCTCTTTCTTCCACTGCTCCTCGCCGCCGGGGCAGATGTCCGGGTTGTGCATGTTGGTCACGATGTCCGACCAGCGGGTCAGTTCGCGGCGGCGCTCCTGCGGATAGTCGAACAGCGTCGCCAGCATCATGCCGGTCAGTTCGATGGACACACGGTCCACCCAGTCAAACGGCTCGCCGACGGGCAGGCTGTCGAGCACCTTGCGGGTGCGCTCGCGGATCAGCGGCTCATATTCCTTCAGCATGTTTGGCGCCACGGCCGGCTGCACCGTCTTGCGCTGCTCGGAATGGCGCGGCTCGTCCATGGCTATGAACATCGGCATCTCGAAATCCGGCACGGAGCCGCCAAGGGTGATCCCACCATATTCCCAGCTGGAGGAGAAACGCTTGTGGTCGGTGTCGACCGCCATGATGTCTTCGTAGAGGGTCACTGACCAGTAAGGGCCGACGAACGCGTCCGGAGTGTAATGCACCGGATCTTCCTTGCGCAGCCGCTCAAGGCGGTCCCAGAACTTGCCCTGCCGCCAGATTTCCGGGTCCACAAGGTCAAGAGTTTCAAGATCAAGGCTGGAGGCTGGGGGCACTTCCTCGCCCGTGCGCAGATAGCCCGGATGCATCGGCTCGCGCGGGGTCACTTTCGGGCGCTGCAGCGCCGGGTGGTTCTCGAAGGTGAAGGTGTCGGCAGCCATGGGTGATCCTCCGGGGTAAGGGCCCGCCTTGGGGGCATTTCTTGCATCTGCTGCCAGTCTAGCACCCGCTGGAGGAAAAATCCATGACGCATGCGTCATTTTTTTGTGATCGGGGCGGAAACCCTGCCGGATCAGGCCGGCAGGCGCTCTGACCGGGCTGCCCGCACCGCCCGGCGCAGGGCCTCGGCAAAGCTGCGCCGCTCGTCCGGTGTCAGGAACCGGCCGATCACCCAGGCGGTCCGGCCATGTTCGATTCGCAGCCATGAGGCGGGTTGCACGGGCTCATCCAGTTCGACCCGGGCGAAGGCGGTGGGCACTTCGGCTTCCTTTTGCCGCCCCTTGCGGTCGGTATGCTGCAGGCGGATCGCGCGGGCGGTCACCACCACGCGGGTCTGCTCGCGCTGCTGGTTGAACGACAGGCGGAAGGCCAGCCAGACCGCCACCATGTCCAGCCCGAAGAAACCCAGGATGGGCAGCGCGCCCATGGACCAGAACATCAGGCCCGTCAGGAAGAACACCACCGCGATGATCGCCATGGCAACCGCAAAGCCCCGCTCGCTGAGCGAGCGGTTGGGCGTCAGCAGGGCGTCGAGGTAGATGGGGTCGGCAGGCTGGGTCATTTGAGGATAATCACCTAGCATGCCCTTGCGCCGGAAAAAGGGCGCTCTATGCCTCACCTGCATGGCAAAAGCAGTCCGCCCAAAATTCACCCGCGCAAAGGCCGCCGAGCTGTTCGCCGCGCTCGCCGCCGACCGGCCTGACCCGCGCACGGAGTTGGATTTCGTGAACCCCTTCACACTGGTCGTCGCCGTTGCCCTCTCGGCGCAGGCCACCGACGTGGGCGTCAACAAGGCGACGAAGAAACTCTTCGCGGTGGCCGACACGCCGGAGAAGATGCTGGCGCTGGGGGAGGAGGGCGTCGCCGCTCACATCAAGACCATCGGCCTCTGGCGGAACAAGGCGAAGAACGTCATCGCCCTCAGCCGCAAGATCATCGATGATTTCGGCGGCGAGGTGCCCCGCACGCGCGACGAGCTGACCACCCTTCCGGGGGTCGGGCGCAAGACGGCCAATGTCGTCCTGAACGAAGCCTTCGGCGAGCCGACCATCGCGGTGGACACCCACATCTTCCGCGTCTCCAACCGCACCGGCCTCGCCCCCGGCAAGACGCCGGACCAGGTTGAGGCGGGGCTGGAGCGCATCACACCGCCTGAATTCAGGAAAGGCGCCCACCACTGGCTGATCCTGCACGGCCGCTATGTCTGTAAGGCGCGAGCGCCGGAATGCTGGGAGTGCGCGATCCGTCATCTGTGTGCGTACAAACCGAAGACGCCGGATCCGGGGACACGCGCGAGGCTGGGGCCAAGAAGGCCTAAGAAATCCGCCTGAGGATTCCCGCCGCCATCCGCTCGCCCAGTTCCGGCCCCTCGACCGGATAGAGATACGGCTCGATCACCTCAAGTTCCATCAGCAGGAGCCCGCCATCCTCGCCGCGCAGCATGTCGACACGGCCATAGAGGGGTGCCTCGTCCAGCGTGTCGATGATCGCCCGCGCTGCTGCTAGGTCGTCCGCAGACGGAGTGATCTTCTCCTCGCGCCCGCCATAGGTGGACTGGATGCGGTAGTCACCCGGCTGCGCGCGTTTGATCAGAGCATGGCAGAATTTGCCGTCGATGAAGATAAAGGACAGCTCGCCCTCCTTCTGGATCATCGGCAGGAAAGGCTGCACCATCATCGGGTTGCGCATTTCGGGAATGGCCTCGCCGCGCTTCAGCCGGTGCTGGTCCTTCGCGCCCGCGCCGACCTGCCGCTTGAACACGAGATCGTCCGCGCCAAGCATATCAAACGCCGCCTTTGCCGCCGCCTTGTCCGGCCTGTCCAGCCACAGGGTCGGGATCAGCTTTGCGCCCCGGCTTTCCAGGTCGCGCAGGTAGGTCTTGCGGCAATTCCAGCGCACCAGCGCGGAAGGATTGAACAGCTTCGTCTGACCCTCGATCCGCTCCAGGGTGGCGAGGAACTCATCCAGCCGGTCCCAGTAATCCCAGGTCGTGCCGATGATCGCGGCCTCATAGCTTGCCCAGTCTGCCTTCGGGTCGTCCCACGAGACATCCTCCACCTGCAGCCCGCGCGCCGCGAACGGGCCGCGCAGGGCGTCCATCATGAAGTCATGTTCGAAGGCATCGGTGCGGCGGACCAGCGAGCCCGGCAGGGTTACGCGGCTGGCAAGATAGGCGATCTTTGTCATGGCGCGCGCTCTAATGAGGTCCGGGCCTTGTGTCCACAGGCGCTCTCTGGCAAGGCGCGGGGCACCAGCAGCGGCAAGGGAACCGGCAGGCATGAGCGGTGCAAAATTCGATGTGGTGGGTCTCGGAAACGCGATCGTGGACGTGCTGGCCCGGGCCGATGACGCCTTCCTCGCCGAGCACGGCATCGCCAAGGACGCGATGAACCTGATCGACGAGCCCCGCGCCGAATTGCTGACCGAGCACGCGAAGAACCCCGTCATCACCTCCGGCGGCTCCGGCGCCAACACCATCGCCGGCCTCGCCAGTTTCGGTGCCTCGGCCGGCTATATCGGCAAGATTGCGGACGACGAACTCGGCCATCAGTTCATGCGTGAGATGATGGCTGCCGGTGTGCCGTTTCACACCCGTCCGCTGACGGAAGGCCCGGCTACGGCCCGTTCGATCATCTTCGTCACCGATGATGGCCACCGCAGCATGAACACCTTCCTCGGCGCCTCCGTGCTGTTCACGAAGGAAGACGTCAGCGCCGAGATGGTCCGCAATGGCAGCATTCTCTATCTGGAAGGCTACCTGTTCGACAAGGACGAGGCGAAGGAAGCCTTCGTCCATGCCGCCGAGATCGCCAAGGCTTCCGGCCGCAAGGTCGCCGTCACCATGTCAGACCGGTTCTGCGTGGATCGCCACCGCGCGAGCTTCCGTCACCTCGTCAAGGGCTTTGCCGACATTGTGTTCGCGAATGAGGCAGAGCTGAAATCCCTCTACGAAACCGAAGACTTCGACGCCGCCCTGCGCGCCCTGCAGGCAGATTGCGCCGTTGCGGCCGTCACGCGCAGCGAGAAGGGCTCGGTCGTCATCGGCGAAGGCGCGCCGGTTGCCGTGCCGGCAGAGCCGGTGTCGAAAGTTGTCGACACCACCGGCGCCGGTGATCAGTATGCCGCCGGTTTCCTGTTCGGCATCGCCAGGGGCCTGCCGCTCGCCACCTGCGCCCGCCTCGGCCACATTGCGGCGGCGGAAGTCATCTCGCATTTTGGTCCGCGTCCGGAGCAATCCTACAAGGCGCTGGCGGAGAAGGCAGGCGTATTCGCCTAGGCGGCCAGCGCCCGCTCCACATAATCCAGCCGGTCGTGGCCGAAGAACAGGTCGCCGTCCACGAAGAAGCTCGGCGCGCCGAACACGCCGCGGGCCACTGCTTCATCCGTATTCGCCTTCAGCTTTTCCTTGTTGACCGGATCGGTTGCCATTGCAGCGACCCTGGCGGGGTCAAACCCATGTTTCTCGCACAGCTGCTGCAGGTGGGCCGGGTCGCCAAGGTTCAGCGGCTGCGGGACGCTCCAGCTTTCATGGAAACATGCAGAGGCAAACCTGCGCTGCTCTGCCTTGTCCTCGAAGCCGAGCGTGGCGCGCAGCGCTGCCAGCGTGTTCACGGGAAAGGCCGGGTTCATGTAGAACGGGATACCCACGTGCGCCGCACAGCGCTGGATGTCGCGGGCCATGTACTTCCCCTTAGCGGGCACCGTGCCGGGCGGGCGGTTGCCGGTCGCCTGCATCACCCCGCCCAGGAACATCGGCCGCCAGACCGACTGGGCCCCGGTGCGCTTCTCGATGGCTGCAATCAGCGGCACAGCCAGCGGCGCGGTGGCGCTTGCATAATCGAAGAAGAATTCGAATGATCGTGCCATGTCGGGCTCCCAATAAGTTTTATTTTGGAACTTATGGCAAACTGCGCTACAGGTGTCATCCATGAAATGGTCAGAGCTTTCCGATAACTGGTGTCCGGTGGCCCGCACGCTATCCGTCGTGGGGGACCGCTGGACGCTGCTGATCCTTCGCGACTGCTTCCTCGGCAAGTCCAAGTTCGAGGAATTCGCCGAGTCGAGCGGCATGACGCGCCATATCCTGGCCGAGCGGCTGAAGCGCCTGGTGGATGAGGGGGTGCTGGAACGCCGGCTCTACTCCAGCGCACCCAAGCGCTACGAATATTTGCTCACTGCCAAGGGCGAAGAACTCGGACCCGCCCTGCGCACCATGCGCGACTGGGGCAAAAAGCACATGCCTGTCCGGCGCGAGGCGAAGGCTTAGAACCGGCGCCTGCGGATCAGGCCAGATCGCGGGCGCCCATCTGGACAGCCGCCTGAATCCCGCGCTCAATGCCGAAATTCCGGGGAGGAGAGCGGCGCCATGAACATCCCAGACTTTGCCTGTTACGATGGGCTCGCCCTCGCGGAACTTGTGCGCAACAGGCAGGTCACGCCACTTGAGCTCCTTGAGGCTGCAATTGCTCGGATTGAGCGCCACAATCCCGTCCTGAACGCGGTCGTTTACACTGCGTTCGATGAAGCACGGGAGATGGCGAAGGCCCCGCTGCAGGAAGGGCCTTTCAGGGGCGTGCCGTTCCTGATCAAGGATCTCGGCCAGCGGGTCAAAGGCTGGCCGCGCACTTCGGCGAGCTTCTATGCCGAAGTCGCCGCCGATGCCGAGGACAGCGAACTGGTGCGGCGGTACCGCGCCGCCGGGCTCGTCCTTGCCGGTAAAACCAACACGCCGGAATTCGGGATACCCGGCGTCACCCAGTCTGCCCGTCTTGGGGCCTGCCGCAATCCCTGGAACCCGGATCATGTCTCGGGTGGCTCGTCCGGCGGCGCGGCTTCGGCGGTGGCCTCTGGCATGGTGCCGGTTGCCCATGCCAGTGATGGGCTGGGCTCGATCCGGATTCCTGCAGCATGCTGCGGACTCGTCGGTATGAAACCGACCCGCGACCGCAATCCGAATGGCGGCGAGGATACCGACCGCGCGATTGGCCTGTCGGTGGACCATGTGGTCTCGCGCACCGTCCGCGACAGCGCCGCCATGCTGGATGCGACGGGATATCCCGAGCCCGCCAGCCCGTATGCCTATCCGTACAAGGAGCGTCCGTATCTGGAGGAAGTCAGCCGTTCGCCCGGTAGGCTGAAGATATTCTGGTCGGGAGCAACCCCAAGCGGGCGGCCCATCGACCCTGAAATACAATCCGCTCTCGAAAGAACGGCCACCTTGCTCGTCCAGCTCGGGCATGACGTGCGCGAGCAGGCCATGACGCTTGACTGGCGCCTGTTCTACCGGGCCCAGGCCATCGTGTCGGCATCGAACTTCGCGGCAGGCATGGCCCGCATGATCGAGGCGATCGGCCGCGAACCCGCCGAAGATATTGGCCCGCTTGCCCGGCGTGGCTATGACCGTGGCCGCGAGATCACCGGTCAGCAGGCCATGTGGGCCTGGCAGCAGCTGCGCGTTATGAGCCGGCAGGTGATGTCCGTATTCGAGGCGTGCGACGTTTACCTCTCGCCGGTTCTGGGCACCGCGGTGCCCCGCGTCGACTGGCTCGATCCGCTGGCCCTCGACATCAGGGAATATGACAAGCGGTCGGCAAGGACATTTCCGTTTACCCCGCCGTTCAATATTACCGGGCAGCCCTCACTGTCCCTGCCGCTCTGGCAGACCTCCGGAGGCCTGCCGCTCGCCATGATGTTCACTGGCCGCTACGCTGACGAAGCAACGTTGTACCGCCTCGCCGGACAGCTCGAAAAGGAATGTCCGTGGAAGGACAGACACCCGGCCGTCTGGAATTGAGCTGAAGCGCGAGGCGGAGGTTCCGCCTTCTGTTTTCTGCTCATACCCGCGAAGGCTGAGATCAGCGGCTTCAGAGAATAAACTTCGAGAGGTCCGTATTCCCGGCGAGCGTTCCGACCTTTTCATCGACATATGCCGCCGTAATCGTGAAGGTCTCGCCGGATTTTTCCGGAGCGTCGAAGCTGATCTCGTCCAGCAGGCGTTCCAGAACGGTCTGAAGGCGCCGCGCGCCGATATTCTCCACTGACTTGTTCACGGCCTCGGCAAGGTCAGCCAGCCGGTCGATGGCGGCGTCTTCGAACACCAGTGACACCTTTTCCGCGGCCATCAGTGCCTGGTACTGGCGGATCAGGCTTGCTTCCGGCTCGACCAGGATGCGGCGCAGGTCGTCGCGGGTCAGCGGCTCCAGTTCAACACGGATCGGCAGACGGCCCTGAAGCTCCGGCAAAAGGTCAGACGGCTTCGACACGTGAAACGCGCCGGAGGCGATGAAAAGGATGTGATCGGTCTTCACCGCGCCACGCTTGGTCGAAACGGTCGTGCCTTCGATCAGCGGCAGCAGGTCGCGCTGCACACCCTCGCGGCTCACATCAGCCCCGCCGCGATCCTTGCGCGCGGCGATCTTGTCGATCTCGTCGAGGAAGACGATGCCGTCCTCTTCCACCGCAGTGAGCGCTTCACGCACCACCGCTTCCTCATCCACCAGCTTGTCGGCCTCCTCCGCCAGCAGCGGCTTGTAAGCCTCCTTTACGTTCGTCCGCACACGTTTGGTGCGCCCGCCCATTGCCTTGCCCAGCATTTCGGAGAGATTGATCATACTCATCGAGCCCGGCTGGCCGGGCAGGTCGAACATCTGCATCGGGCTGCCAGTCTCGGCAAAGTCGATATCCACTTCCTTGTCGTCGAGTTCGCCCTCCCGCAGCTTGCGGCGGAACACCTCGCGGGTCGATCGCTGCGCTTCGGCGCCGACCAGCGCGTCCAGCAGGCGTTCCTCCGCCTTGTCGCGGGCGGCCTGTTCGACACTCTGGCGCTTCTGGTCGCGGACCATCGCCACGGCGGCTTCCACCAGATCGCGCACGATCTGCTCGACATCCCGGCCAACATAGCCGACCTCGGTGAACTTGGTCGCCTCGACCTTCAGGAAGGGCGCATTCGCCAGCCGCGCCAGCCTGCGCGACACTTCCGTCTTGCCCACGCCCGTCGGCCCGATCATCAGGATATTCTTGGGCGTTATCTCGCCGCGCAGGCTCTCCGGCGCCTGCTTGCGCCGCCACCGGTTGCGCAGCGCGATGGCCACCGCGCGCTTGGCGGCAGCCTGGCCGACGATGTGGCGGTCGAGCTCGGCAACGATTTCACGGGGGGTCAGCTGTGTCATGGGGCAGGCTCGACAGGGTTCATAGTGATCGGCAGGAGGCCACCGAGAGGAGCCTCCACAGTCAGGTCATGCGGAAGGTTGAAGGACAGGCAGGCCCGGCTGTTCGGGTGGTCAAAGATCAAGGCTTTCCAGTGTGAAGTGGGCGTTCGTGTAAACGCAGATGTCGGCGGCGATCTGCATGGCCTTGCGCCCGATCACTTCGGCATCCTGTTCGTAGTCATACAGGCCGCGGGCCGCGGCGAGGGCGAAATTTCCGCCGGAACCGATGGCCACGACATTGTGCTCGGGCTCCAGCACGTCTCCGGCGCCAGTGATCACAAGCGTGCTTGCCTTGTCGGCCACGATCAGCAGGGCTTCGAGCTTCTGAAGGTAGCGCTCGGTGCGCCAGTCCTTGGCCAGTTCCACGGCCGCGCGCTGCAGCTGGTCCGGGAAACGCTCCAGCTTCTGCTCCAGCCGCTCGAACAGGGTAAATGCATCGGCGGTCGCGCCGGCGAATCCGGCAAGGATGCGGCCGTCTGCGATGCGTCGCACCTTGCGGGCGTTGCCCTTCATGATGGTTGGGCCCATCGAGACCTGCCCGTCCGAGAGCATCACGAGCTTGCGGCCCTTGCGCACCGCCAGCACTGTCGTGCCGTGCCAGGGCAGGCCGGAATTTTCCTGTATTGTCATGGCCGTCTAAGTGGCGGGTTTGCCACGCCCGCGCAAGGGCGTGCGGCCAGATGCGTAATTGTGACAGTGTTGTCATGGAACTGTCACGCAGCCGCTCTAAGGGGAGGCTGAAGCCGTCAAGGGATCCCCATGCTGCAACAGCTCGGCCAACTGCCCATGGGCTGGCTGCTGATCGCGCTGATCGCAGTATTCGGCTCGCTGGCCTTTTTCCTCGGCCGGGTTCGCGGCGAACAACTGCTGCTTGCCGGCGCAGCCCGCAGTATGCATTCGCGGCCGAACTATCACGGCTATTTCGTCGCCATGTGGGCTACCGTGCCCGTCATCCTGATTGCCATTGCCTATGGCATGTTCTCGGAATCGATGACCCGGGCGCAGCTGATCAGTGAATTGCCCTCACAGTTCGGCCTGCTGTCGGATGCCGAGCTCGACTCCTATCTGGACTCGGTCAGCCATGCCTCCGGCACAGCTGTCAGCGCCGGGGCGGACCGCGTTTTCCTTGCTGTCACCAACCGCTATCTCGAAATCCGCGGGCTGCTGAATGCCGGCACCCTCATCGCGCTGGGCCTGCTTGCGGTGTCAGGCATGGTCTGGGCACGGGGGCGGTTGCGGGCAGATTTCCGCGCCCGCAGCCTCGTCGAGAGCGGCATGGAGCTGGTGCTGTTCCTGTGTGCCGGCGTTGCCATTGCCACAACCGCCGGCATCGTCCTGTCGCTGCTTTGGGAAAGCCTGCTGTTCTTCCAGGTCGTCCCGGTCTGGGAATTCCTGACCGGCACGCGCTGGAACGCCCAGACAGAGGCAGAATTTGGGGCTCTGCCGCTGTTCTTCGGCACCTTTATGATCGCCCTGATCGCCATGATCGTGGCTGCGCCGATCGGCCTGTTCTCGGCCATCTTCCTGTCGGAATACGCCTCGCCGCGCGCCCGTGCCTGGATCAAGCCGATCCTCGAGATCCTCGCCGGCATCCCCACCGTCGTGTATGGCTTCTTTGCGCTGCTGGTCGTGGCCCCGGCGGTGCGCCAGGCGGCGATCTGGTTCAACGAGGGTGTCATCACGCTCGGTCTGGCCTCCGAGCCCATTCTCGCTGCCCAGCCCACCAGCGCACTGGCCGCGGGGCTTGTCATGGGCATCATGGTCATCCCGTTCGTCTCCTCGCTGTCAGATGACGTGATCAACGCCGTGCCGCAAACGCTCCGCGATGCGGCCTACGCCCTCGGTGCCACCAAGTCGGAAACCGTGAAACAGGTGGTCGTTCCGGCAGCCTTGCCGGGCATCATCGCGGCGCTGCTGCTGGCCGTGTCGCGCGCCATCGGCGAGACGATGATCGTCGTCATGGCGGCGGGCAAGAGTGCACGCATCTCCATGGACCCGACCTCGGACCTGACCACCATCACGGTGCAGATCGTCTCGCTGATGACCGGGGAAACCGGCTTTGACGACCCGAAAACGCTCTCCGCGTTTGCGCTGGGCCTGGTGCTGTTTGCGGTCACGCTGCTGTTCAACATCGTCGCCCTGCGCGTCGTGAAGAAATACCGGGAAAAGTATGACTGAGACCGCGCGCACTCTGACCAGCCCGAAGGCCCTGAGGCGGCTGAAGAAGCGGCGCGGCGCCGATGCCCGCTTCCGCTGGTATGGCCTCGGGGCCATCCTGATCGCGCTTGGGGCGCTCTCGGTGCTTATCTTCTCGATCGGCTCGCAGGGCCTGTCGGCTGCCACCTATCATGTCGTGCGCTACGACATCACGCTGGACCCGGCAGTGATCGCCCCGGAGGGCGAGAGCAGCCCCGCAGACATCGCCCGCAATGTCGAGGGGTTCTACAGCCTCGCCCGCGACAATCTGCTCGAAACCTTCCCGGAAGCAGAAGCCAACCGCGGCACGCGCCGTCAGCTGTCTGACTTCCTAACCCGCCTCGCGGTGCTGCCAACCGCCCGGCAGATTGCTCGCAATCCGGAACTGGTAGGCAGCCGGATCACGATGACGGCACCACTGAACGACGATCTGGACCTCTATCTGAAAGGGCAGGGCGTGCGCGAGCGCCGGCTCAGCCCCGGGGCCGTGTCGGTCAGTGCCGGCGGTGAAGACGGTAGCTACCCGGTCAGCGGGAATTTTGCCTCGCTCACGGCTGCCATCCAGGTTGCCAGCCGGGACCGGGCTGAGGATGCCGGTCCGGTGGATGTGCTTCTGACGGCCGGCACGGCGGCCGGGCGGCTCAGCCGGATCACTCCGGCGGGCGCTGATATGGAACTGCTGACCGGCGACGTGCGACAGTTCGCAGGGGCGAGAACAATCGCGCGAATCATCCTCTCGCCCGAAAGCGAACGGACCATTACCGACCGTCAGATCGCCTGGGTGCTGGCGCTGAAGGAAATGGGCCGGATCGAGCGCGTTCCCCGCTTCAGCCTGCTGACCCATTCGGATTCGACCTATCCGGAGCTGGCCGGAGGGCTTGCAGCCATCGTCGGCTCGCTCTGGACCATGCTGGTCACTGCTCTGGTTGCCATGCCGATCGGCATCCTTGCAGCTGTGTATCTTGAAGAATTCGCGCCGCGCAACCGGATCACCGAATTCATCGAGGTCAACATCAACAACCTCGCTGCGGTGCCCTCCATCGTCTTCGGCCTGCTTGGGGCGGCGCTTTACCTCAACTTCCTCGATATGCCCCGGTCAGCGCCGGTGGTCGGCGGCCTTGTGCTCGCACTGATGACCTTCCCGGTGGTGATCATCGCAGCGCGCGCGGCACTGAAAGCCGTGCCGCCTTCCGTGCGCGCCGGGGCGCTGGCGGTCGGGGCCTCGCCGATGCAGACCGTCTTCCACCATGTCGTGCCGCTGGCCGCACCGGGCATCCTGACAGGGGCTATCCTCGGCATGGCGCGCGCGCTGGGCGAGACCGCGCCGCTGTTGTTGATTGGCATGGTTGCCTTCGTCGGGGATGTGCCGAGGGGGCCGATGGATGAGTCGACCGTCATGCCGGTGCTGATCTTCAGCTGGTCGAACAATGCCGAACGGGCCTGGGAGCCGCTGACCTCGGCCATGATCATAATTCTGCTGGCCTTCCTTTTGCTGATGAACGGGCTGGTGGTATTTCTGCGGCGCAAATACGAACGGAGATGGTGATGGATACGAGCCAGGAGGTGCCCGCCGTGGCCGAAAGCAGCCTTGCCGTGCCACCCCAGACGGAAGCGGGTCCCCGCATGGACTGCCGGAACATAAAGGTGTTCTATGGCGAGGCGCAGGCCATCCACGATGTCTCGATGACTTTCCCTGACCGGGCGGTGACCGCGCTGATCGGTCCGTCGGGCTGCGGCAAGTCGACCTTCCTGCGCTGCCTGAACCGGATGAATGACACCATTGAGGGCTGCCGCGTCGAAGGACAGATCCTGATGGATGGGGAAGACATCAATGATCCGGATGTCGATCCCGTTCTGCTGCGCTCGCGCGTCGGCATGGTGTTCCAGAAGCCGAACCCGTTCCCGAAGTCCATCTACGACAACATCGCGTATGGCCCGCGCATCCATGGCCTGGCCAATGGCAAGGAAGACCTCGACGCGATCGTCGAGAAGAGCCTGCGAAGGGCCGGCCTCTGGGACGAGGTGAAGGACCGTCTGAATGCCCCCGGCACCGGGCTTTCCGGCGGTCAGCAGCAGCGCCTCTGCATCGCCCGGGCGATTGCCGTGAAGCCGGAAGTGATCCTGATGGACGAGCCTTGTTCGGCGCTCGACCCGATTGCCACCGCGCGCATCGAGGAACTCATCGACGAGTTGCGTAACCGCTACTGTATCGTCATCGTGACCCACTCAATGCAGCAGGCCGCGCGCGTGTCGCAGCGCACGGCCTTCTTCCATCTCGGCCATCTGGTAGAACTGGGTGACACCAATCAGATCTTCACTAACCCGCGCGAAAAGCGCACTGAAGACTATATCACCGGCCGCTTTGGTTGAGGAAGGAACCTCCGATGTCTGATCATATTGTATCGGCCTATTCCGACGAGCTTGAGCGGTTATCAGCGGACATCATGAAGATGGGTGGTGTCGTCGAGACGATGATCGCAGATGCCAGCCGCGCCCTGGCCGCCAACGATCTCGAGCTTGCGCAGGCCGTTGTCGCCCGCGACCCGCAGGTGGATGCGATCGAGGCCGATACCGAGCGACAGGTGGTTTCGCTGATCGCCCGCCGTCAGCCGATGGGCCACGACCTGAGGATGATCCTCTCTGCCATGAAGATCGCCAGCGAGCTGGAACGGATCGGCGACCTGGCCAAGAACATCGCCAAGCGCGCGCAGCGCCTGGATGAGAATGTCAGCCCGGAAATGCGCAATGCCATCATCCGCATGTCGCTGCCGGTCGCCCAGCAGCTCGGCAATGTTCTGAACGCCTACGCCAGCGGCAATGCTGACAAGGCAAAGGCTGTGTGGAGTTCGGATGACGACATCGATCTTCACTACAATTCGGTGTTCCGCGAGATGCTGACCTATCTCGTCGAGGATCCGCGCCGCATCTCAGCCGGTGCGCACATGCTGTTCATGGCGAAGAATCTCGAACGCATTGGCGACCACTGCACGAACATCGCGGAGTTTGTCTATTACCAGGCCGTTGGAGAGTATCTCTCCGAACTCGAGCGGCCGAAGCTGAACCAGGTCTGACGCCACTGGCGGGCCGGACGCAAGAATGGGAGCCGACCCTGTGAAACCCTATGTGCTGATCGCAGAAGACGAAAAGGCCGTTTCCGAGCTTTTGCTGTATAACCTGCGCAAGGAAGATTATGATGTCGGGGTGGCCGGTGACGGCGAGGAAACCCTGATGATGATCGAGGAACGCGCCCCGGACCTGCTGCTGCTCGACTGGATGCTTCCGAAGGTCAGCGGTATCGAGATCTGCCGGCGCGTCCGCTCCGGTGGGGCAAACCCGAACCTTCCGATCATCATGCTGACTGCGCGCGGCGAGGAAAGCGACCGGATCCGGGGGCTGGATACGGGGGCGGATGATTATGTCACCAAGCCGTTCTCCACGACGGAGCTGATGGCGCGTGTGCGCGCCGTGCTGCGCCGCATCCGGCCCGGCCTCAAGGATGACCGCATCAAGGTTGGTGATCTTGAGATTGACCGTGTCGCACACCGTGTCACGCGCGGGGGCACGGATATCCATCTCGGCCCTACGGAATTCCGCCTCCTGGACTATTTCATGCAGCATCCCGGCCGTGTGTTCTCGCGCGAACAGCTCCTGGACACGGTCTGGGGTTCGGATGTGTATGTCGAGGCGCGCACGGTAGACGTGCATGTCGGCCGCCTGCGCAAGGCGCTGCGGCAGGGTGGGGGCGATGATCCGATCCGCACGGTGCGTTCGGCGGGTTATGCGCTGCGCGAGGACTGACGGGCGCCGAAAAGGCGCCCGCCGGCCATGTCTCAGGCAAAGACTTCCGCGAGGAAGGTTTTCAGATAGGCAAAGCTGCGCCGGTCCGTATCGGCATGGTATTGCGTGGCATCACCCGTGGCGCCCACGGTTGTGAACGCGTGTGTGGCCAGGCCGTGGGCGTGCAGCTGCCAGTCAGCGCCTTCGAACTCTTTCGCGATGGCCAGCACATCAGCCGGCGTTGCCATCGGATCGCGCCAGCCATGCTCGATCAGGACTTTCGCCCGGATCTTCGGCTGAGGGATGTTTTCGGCCGGGCGGAAGAGGCCGTGGAACGATCCGACCCCCAGCACATCCATGCCGGCACGGGCCATGTCGAGCACGCAGAGGCCGCCGAAGCAGAATCCGATGGCGGCAACCTTGGTGGCCCCACTGTGCGCCTTTGCGGCCGCGATGCCCCCGGCAAGGCGTTTCTGCAACTCGGCACGGTTGCCGATCAGCGGATACATCAGCCCTTCATTCTCGGCCTGTGTGGTGCCGCGCTTGCCCTTGCCGTAAACATCAATGGCGAAAGCGTTGTAGCCGAACTCCTTTGAGATGATCTCGGCCTTCTGCTTCTCGTTGGCGCCGAGGCCACCCCAGGCATGGCAGATGATGACCAGAGGGGCATTCGTCTTGCCTGCGGCGGGGAGGTACCAGCCTTCATAGGCCTGTCCGTCGATCTGATAGTCTACTGCACTCATGGCGCTCTCCTCAGGTTTTGCTTACCGGCTTCGATAGAGCGCAAACGCCCCTGATTTCAAGGCAAACCCGGCGGTTCCGGCGATTAGTATGCGCTTTCTAGACTTTTTCCCTAGAACAGATGCCATGAGTTCATCTTCTCCCCGAAAGGAGCCTTCCATGGCGAAGAAAACCACGAAAGCCGCCAGGTCGGCGGCCCGCAAGAAAGCAGAGGCGGTCGGCAAGCAGGTTGAGGCCCAGTCGGCCGAAATGGCCTACAAGATCTGGCTCGCCGGCGTCGGCGCCTACGGCAAAGCCTATGACACGGCCGTGGCTGGTGCCAGCGTGCTGAACAAACAATCGGCCGAAGTGTTCGAGGAACTGGTCAAGCGTGGCTCGGAGATCGAGCAGGACGTGCGCGCCCGCCTCGCGGCGGACGAGCGTCTCACCGGTGCCACGAAACAGGTGACGAAGACACTCGAAACCGTCCGTGAGCTGCAGATGCAGGCCCGCGACCAGTTCGAGGCCCGCATGGAACGCATGCGCGATCTGCTTGGCGTGAAAGGCTTCGGCACGGTGCGTGAGGCGGTTGCCCGCCAGATCGACAGGCTGGAAGACGAAGTCGCCTCGGTGACGGCGAAAGCCCGCGCGAAAGCCGGCGACGTTGACCTGAAAGCGCGCCTTGCCCGTCTGACGGCCGAGATCGAAGCCGTTGCCGGCGAAACCGGTGTGGAAGTCGCCAAGACGGCGAAGAAAGCTGCCCGGAAGACGTCGAAAGCCGTCAAGGCCGCCTTCGCGGCTCCGGAAGGCGCCGACGATCTGACTCAGGCGGCAGGTATCGGCCCTGCGCTGGCGAAGAAACTGAATGGGGAAGGCTTTACTACCTTCGCCCAACTCGCCGCCCTGAAGAAGGCTGACCTTGCCGCGCTGGACGCCAGGGTTGCCGGCCGCGGCCGTGTCGCGAAAGCCGACTGGGCGAGCCTCGCAAAGGCGGTCTGACCTGATACTGGGGCGGGGCTGCGGCGCCGCCCCTCCGTCTCTACCCCTTGGTATCCTCGAAGTGCCGGATCATCCGTCCGAGCGCAGCAGGACCCGCTTCGCCCATGTAGGGCACAAACAGGCACATCACCTGAAATACCGTCTTGTGGATGAGGGCAGGACCGTCATGGACTTCCTTGGACAGCGCATCTCCGGCCAGCCAGAAGGTCAGTGTGGTGATGATGTGATCGGCCAGCGGGCCCTTCAGCCGTGGATCGATCCGGATCAGCCCCAGCCTTTCGAGATCGTCGATACTGCGGACGATCGTCTGGCGCTTGCCGGCAATCAGGCTGCGGAAGCGTACCGCGAGATCCGGATAGCGCGCCAGCAGGCCGGCCAGATCGCGGTAGAAGAAGCGGAAATCGTAAATTTCCTCCAGCAGGATGTAGATATACACCCAGTTGTCCTCGACCGAGGCGAGGCCGCCCTTCGAACCGCGCAGGATTACCCGCATTTCTTCCTCGAAGCGGTCGAACAGGGCCCGGATGATCGCGTCCTTGCCCTTGAAATGATAGTACAGGTTTCCGGGGCTGATCTCGAGCGCGCTGGCAATGTCGACAGACGACAGCCCGCTCTCCCCCTCCTCGTTGAAGAGAAGCAGGCTGACTTCAAGTATCCGGTCGCGCGTTTTCATGGCCAGAAGGTCAGTTTGACAGCTAAATCTGACTGTGGAACGAATTTTCGGAGAAATTTTACCACGATCTCTTTGCCGGATGGCAAGAGACGGGAAGTAGACCGGTCCCTGGCGGCCCATGGCCAGGATAAGCCGGCACCTGGGAGGGAAACATGAGCACACCGAAGGACGAAATCGCACAGAATGCTGCACAGAGCACCACCGCGCTGAACCCGCTGCTGGGCGGGTTCAACCGCCAGGAGCTGCTTGGTGCGGTGGCCATGATGCTGCGCTCGACGATGACCAATCCGGTTACCACGGCCAGGGCGGCCCGCAAGATTGCCGCCGAGAATGTTGAAATCCTGCTCGGCAAGTCGAAGCGCGAAGCCGACAAGAAGGACCGCCGGTTCAAGGATCCGGCCTGGGAGCACAATCCCTTCTACAAACGTGGCATGCAGGCCTATCTCGCCACGCAGGAGCACCTGCAGGAGTGGGTCAGCGAGCTGAAGATGTCGGAGCTGGAACATGCCCGCGCCAAGTTCGTCATGGGCATGATCACTGATGCGTTGGCACCGACGAACACGCTGGTCGGCAATCCGGCAGCGGCCAAGCGCGTGGTCGATTCCGGCGGCCTGTCGCTTCTGAAGGGCATGAAGAACCTCTATGAGGATCTGACGAAGAATGGCGGCCTGCCGAGCCAGGTGGACAAGCGCCCGTTCAAGGTCGGCGAGAACCTCGCCACATCCAAAGGCTCGGTTGTCTGGAAGAACGAGATGTTGGAGCTGATCCAGTATGCTCCGCTGACGGAGAAGGTCTACAAGACCCCGATCCTGATCATTCCGCCGCAGATCAACAAGTATTACGCCATGGACCTGACGCCTATGACGTCGATGGTCCAGTTCCTGCTGGCGATGGAGCAGCAGGTGTTCGTGATTTCCTGGCGCAATCCCGGGAAAGAGCACCGAAACTGGGGGCTCAGCGACTATATCGACAGCCTCGTGCAGGCCAGTGAAGTCGTGCGCAAGATCACGAAATCCCCGAAACTCAACGTTTCCGGCGCCTGCTCGGGCGGCATCACCACAGCCACCTTCGCCAGTCTTCTGGCAGCGGCCGGCGACAAGCGCATCAATGCGGTCACCTTCATGGTGTGCGTGCTGAACCCGCAGCGCGAGGACAGCGACATCGGTCAGATCGTCTCCGATGGCAGTCTGGAGATTGCCCGCAAGATGTCCAGGGCGCGCGGCATACTGAAGGGCGACGATCTTGCCCGCATGTTTGCCTGGATGCGTCCGAACGACCTGATCTGGAACTATGTGGTCAACAATTACCTTATGGGTGAGGACCCACCGCCCTATGACGTGCTGTTCTGGAACAATGACACGACCAACCTGCCGGCGCAGCTGCACTCGGATTATCTCGACATCGCGCTGCATCAGCCTTTCGATCATCCGGGTACGGTCGATGTGGCCGGCCATAAGGCCGACCTGCGCAAGGTCACAGCGGATGCCTTCATCGTAGCGGGGCTGACCGATCATATCACGCCCTGGAAGGCCTGCTATCGCACGCCTTCGCTGCTCGGCTCGAAGAATATCGAGTTCATCCTCTCCTCCAGCGGACACCTGCAGGCCCTGATCAACCCACCCGGCAATCCGAAGGCGAAGTATTTCCGTTCGACGGATATCAAGCCGACCGCGGACGAGTGGGCGGCCAGCGCCGAGGAACACATGGGTTCCTGGTGGCCCCGCTGGGGTGAATGGCTGAAGGAACGCTCCGGCCCGCTGAAGGCAGCGCCGGCGGCTGTGGGCAGCCAGGCCTTCCCTCCGCTCTACGCGGCGCCCGGCCGCTATGTGTTCAACGACTAGCGAGTAGCCTGATGAGCCGCCATCGCCGCCTTCCCAACATTACAATCGAGGATGTCGACGGTATCCACCTGCGCACGGCCTACTGGCCGGCGCCGGAAGGCGCTGTGCCCGGCGTGCCGCTGCTGTTCTTCAACGGCATCGGCGCCAATCTGGAACTTACGCTCGGCCTGGGCGACATGTTCCCGGACCGGGAAATCCTGACCTTCGATGTGCCGGGTGTCGGCCTCAGCCCGGTGACGCAATGGCCTTACCGCCACTGGATGCTGGCGCGCTGGACCCGCAAGCTGCTGGACATGTATGGCCTTGAAACAGTGGATGTGATGGGCGTTTCCTGGGGCGGAGCGCTGGCGCAGCAGTTCGCCTTCCAGTATCGCAGCCGGGTGCGGCGGCTGGTGCTGTGTGCCACATCTTCCGGAATGACGATGGTGCCGGGCCGCCCGGCCTCTCTGTCGAAGATGGTGGATACGCGCCGTTACACCGATCCGGATTTCATGCGCGAGAATTTCGCCCGGCTGTATGGGGATGTGGCGGACGATGCCGCCGGCATGCACATCGACAGCCTGCTGCCGCCGGATCCGAAGGGGTACATTTACCAGCTGCTGGCGTTCGCCGGATGGTCCAGCCTGCCGTTCATCCGTTTCCTGAGGATGCCCACGCTGGTGATGATGGGCGACCGGGACTCCATCGTTCCGCTCGTGAATGGCCAGATCCTGAACTGGGCCCTCCCGGATGCCCGCCTCTATGTCGTCGAAGGTGGTGGCCACCTGTTCCTGGTCACGCGGGCAGAGGAAACTGCCGCCGTGATCCGCGACTTCCTGGACGAGCCGGGTGCTTCGGCCGCAAGGGCTGCCTAATCGTTCATCAGGCGCTCGGCCTCGGCACGCACCGCGCCATAGTCTACCTTGCCGGTGCCCAGCACGGGAATCTGTTCCACGCGGAACACCCGGCGCGGCACGGAGATTTCCGGAACGCCATGCTGCTGTGCCCAGGCCACGATCGGGGTGCGCGCCGCATCCGGTGCCTCACTCAGCAGCACCACCTGTTCTCCCTTTTTCGGATCGGGCAGGGTCACCGCCGCGTGCATGTGATCGGGCCAGACAGCCGCCGCGCAGTTTTCCACCACGGCCAGGGATACCATCTCGCCGCCGATCTTGGCGAAGCGTTTGACGCGGCCAAGGATGCGAATGAAGCCTTCCTCGTCCACGTCCACGATGTCGCCTGTGTCGTGCCAGCCGTCCTGCAGCCGCTCGATCACGCCGGGATTGGACGCGCGCAGATAGCCCATCATCACATTCGGTCCGCGGATATGCAGCCGCCCGCCTTCGTTCATGCCCTCGACCGGGACGAGCTTGTATTCCATGCCGGCCATCAGGCAGCCGACCGTGCCGGGCTTGTTCTTCTCCCACTGGTTCGCGGCGACCACCGGCGAGGCTTCGGTGGCGCCATAGCCTTCCAGGATTTCGATGTTGAACTTGCGGCGCACATAGTTGCGTGTCTCGTCCTTGACCCGCTCGGCGCCGCAGACGGCAAGGCGGATAGAGTCCATATCTCCCTCTGCGCCGGTGCGGGCATACTGCGAAATGAAGGTGTCGGTGGCCAGCAGGATGGTGGCGGCGCTCTCGCGGATGCGGCGGACAATTTCCTTCGGCTGCAGAGGCGAGGGATGGAACACCACCTTGATGCCCCCGATCAGCGGCAGCAGCGCGCCGACCGTAAGGCCGAAACAATGGAAGGTGGGCAGCGGGTTGAACACAATGTCCGCATCCGGACTGAGCCCGATATGTGCGCGCACCTGTTCGATATTCGCCATGATGTTCTCATGGCTCAGCACCACGCCCTTGGGCTCGCCCTCCGTGCCGGACGTGAACAGGATCACGCCCGGCTGTCTGGAAGACAGGCCAGCAGCGACCAGCCCTGGCATCAGCGGCCCGGCCAGTGCCGCGATCTTGTCGCCAGGGCCGAGACTTTCCCGGACGTCCTCAAGGTAGATGATCTCTACCGATTTCGAGAGTTCGGCCATCAGGTCGTGCAACCCGCCCAGCTCCACGAACTTGTGCGCCGTCACCAGCCGCTTCACCTTCGCCGCGCGCATGGCGGCCTTCAGGTTCTTCGAACCGGCGGTGAAGTTCAGCATGGCGGGCACGCGGCCATAAGCCGTTACAGCGAAGAAGGCGATCACCGCACCCGCGCCGGTCGGCAGCATGATACCCACCGCCTCGCCGCGCCGGGTGCCCTTCTTCAGGGCCGAGCCGAGACCGAAGGAGGCCCGGATGATTTCCTTGTAGGTGACGACGCGTTCGTCGCCATCGACAAGGATCGGCTTGGCGGTGCCGAACTCCCGCCCGGCACGCAGCAGGGCGGAGAACAGGTTGATCCGGGTACGCGCCGGCACATAGGGAAGGGGCGCCGGCACAATCGGCTGGAGGGGGTGCTGCATCGGGTTAAGGCCCTGACTCGTTTCGTCCCGTAGGTTTTGTAACATTCTGTCATCTAGCGTCCCGCAAGCAAGCAATATTGCAAGACTGCATATGCAGCCTGCGCTATCACCGGCTTGCTGAATCGGGCGCCGGGCGCCATTTTGAGGGCATATGGCCAACCTTATCGATCTGAAAAACAAGGCCCCGCGGCCTCGCCATCCCGAGAAACAAGGGCGGCCGGATACGCCTTTAATGCGAAAACCCGAATGGATTCGCGTCAAGGCGCCAACCTCGGCCGGCTATTCGGCCACCCGGGAAATCGTCAAGTCGAAGGGGCTGGTCACGGTCTGCGAGGAGGCTGGCTGTCCCAACATCGGCGAATGCTGGGACAAGAAACACGCCACGATGATGATTCTCGGCGACGTGTGCACCCGGGCCTGCTCGTTCTGCAACGTCGCGACCGGTAAGCCGAAACCTGGCGTTGACGCCGATGAGCCCCGCCGGGTGGCTGAAGCGGTCGCCGAGATGGGGCTTGCCCATGTCGTCATCACCTCGGTGGACCGCGATGACCTCGAAGATGGCGGAGCGATGCACTTCGTTCACACCATCGAGGCCATCCGTGCCGCCGCGCCCGGCACGACCATCGAGATCCTGACGCCGGATTTCCTGCGCAAAGACGGTTGGGAAAACCGCGTCATTGATGCCAGGCCGGACGTCTTCAACCACAATCTCGAAACGGTGCCGCGTCTTTACCTGTCGATCCGTCCGGGTGCGCGCTATTTCCATTCCCTCCGCCTGCTGCAGAAGGTGAAGGACCGCGACCCGTCGCAGTTCACCAAGTCCGGCCTGATGGTCGGCCTCGGCGAAACGAAGGAAGAGGTGATGCAGGTGATGGACGACATGCGCTCCGCCGGTGTCGATTTCATCACGATCGGCCAATACCTCCAGCCAACGCGCAAGCACGCCGCCATCGACCGCTTCGTCACGCCGGAAGAGTTCAGGGCCTATGAAGAGATCGCGCGGGCCAAGGGATTCCTGATGGTCTCCGCGAGTCCGCTGACACGCTCCAGCCACCATGCCGGCGAAGACTTCGCCAGGCTGCGGGCCGCGCGTGAAGCGCAGCTCGCCCCGCGCGCCTGAGGCATGCCGCGCTTCTCGAAAACCCTCCGTGTGCCCTACGGGCCGGATGAGTGTTTCCGGCTGGTCTCCGACATAGCAAGATATCCGTATTTCATCCGTTGGATCACAGCCCTGCGCGTCTCCGAACAGCGCACCACCGGCCCCGGCGTGCAGGAATGCCTGGGCGAGGTGGTCGTCGGGTTCAGGGGCTTCTCCGAACGCTTCTCCACACGTGTCACTGCCGATGAACCGGCCCGCCGCGTCACGGCCGCGCTGGTGCGCGGCCCGTTCCGCAGGCTGTTTGCGGAATGGCGCATCACCGAAAGCATCGCTGGTGCTTCGGATGTCTCGCTCGAGATCAACTACGAATTCCGCAACCCGGTGATAGGTTTGCTCGCCGCAGCCAATCACGACATGGCGGTAGACCGTATTCTCAATGCCTTTCTGGAAGAAGCGCGGCGGCGCTATGGCCGCCGGCCTAGCGCATCTGCACCTGAATGAGTTTCAGGGCCGTCTCCACCGCTTCCATGCGGATGGCGGAACGGCCGATATCGCCCAGTTGCAGCATCTCATGCACCACCGCCCGGTTCTCCCGCGCGCAGGCGATATGCACCAGCCCCACCGGTTTCAGCTTCGTGCCCCCGCCGGGGCCCGCAACGCCGGTGATGCCGACAGCGATGTTCGCGCGGCTGTTCTGCAGCGCGCCCTCCGCCATCATCCGCGCGACGGGCTCGGATACCGCGCCGTAGTCGGCCAGCACGTCGCCCGGCACGCCCAGCATCTCTTCCTTGGCCTTGTTCGAATAAGTGACGAAGCCGCGCTCGAACACGCTGGACGAACCGGGAATGTCAGTGAACAGCGCCGCGACGAGGCCGCCGGTGCAGCTTTCGGCGGTCGCGATCCTCAGGCGCGCCTGTTCGGCATCGTCAAGGATCAGCAGGGCGAGGTTGCGCAGGCGGTCCGGGAACATGGGATGTGTCTAGACCCGCCCTAGCGCCCCGTGAAGACCGGATCACGCTTCTCGAGGAAGGCGGCGGCGCTTTCCTTTGCATCCTCGGTCTGCATGAGGCGGCGGATTTCGGTGATCGCCCATTTGCCGGTATCGCGCCAGTCGGGGTCAAGCGTGCGGCGCAGCCCGGCCTTCAGCGCGCGCACCGCCTGCGGCGGGTTGGCGGCAATCCGCTCCGCGATCCCTAGCGCGGTCGGCAGCAGGTCTGCCTGCGGCACGACGCGGCTGACAAGACCGATTTCCTTTGCTTCCTGCGCCGTGATGATGTCGCCGGTGAACAGCAGCTCGCTCGCCCGCTCGCGCCCGACAATCTGCGCGAGACGGCCAAGGCCCGGCGCGTCGCAGCAGAGGCCGCGCTTAACGAAAATCTCGCCCCACTTCGCGGTGTCCGCCATCACGCGGATATCCGCCATGATCGACAGCTCTGCGCCCCAGCCGAGGGCGAAGCCGTTGATCGCGGCGATCACCGGAATGTCCGTATGCAGAAGAGCGTCCGCCGCCGGTGTCAGCCCGCCGGTCTCCTTCGCCTTCGCCGCCCGCTCCGGCGTCACCGGTGCACCCTTGGAGAGAATTTTCTTCACATCATCGCCCGAGCAGAACGCCCGTGTGCCTGAGCCCGTAATCACGATCGCCCGCGCGTCCGACGTGCGGATCGCATCCTCCAGTGCATCGTAAAGCTCATAATCCAGAGAGTTCATCGCCTCAGGCCGGTTCAGCGTCAGCAGTGTGACGTGGCCGTGTTGTTTGCGAAGCAGGATATCAGACATGGCGTTTCTCCCCGGTCGTTTTGCCCTAGCGTCTCACGAAGCCGGCGATCCGGAAATGCTGTCGCAGCGTCAGCCCGCCGGCACCAGCACCGCCACGGCCTCCGCCGCAATCCCCTCGCGCCGCCCGGTAAAGCCCAGGCCTTCCGTCGTCGTCGCCTTCACGCTGACCGCGTCCAGAGGAATCCCGAGCAGCTCCGCCGTGCGCGCGCGCATCGCCTCGCGGTGCGGTTTCACTTTCGGCGCTTCGCAGATCACCGTGATGTCGCAGTTCGCAATCGTGTAGCCTTTCTCCGCCGCCAGCTCCTGCGCGTGTTTCAGGAAGAGGGCGCTGTCGGCATTCTTCCAGCGCGGATCAGAGGGTGGGAAATGGTCGCCGATATCGCCAAGCGCCGCCGCGCCGAGGATGGCATCCGTCAGCGCATGCCAAGCCGCATCCGCATCCGAATGGCCCTTCAGCTTCGCGCTATGCGGAATGGCGACACCGCACAACATTACATGGGTCCCCGGCTCAAATTCATGGACATCAAACCCCTTGCCGACGCGGGGCGCGCTGTTCGGCGCAAGCAGACGGGCCAGCATGTCGAAATCCTCCGGGAAGGTAATCTTGGAAAGCCGGACCGAGCCGGGAATGAGTTTGACGCGCGCACCTGCCGCCTCGACCGCGGCAAGGTCATCGACGAGATCGGGTCCGGCCGATTCCAGCGCCGCGCGAATGATGCCCAGCCGGAAGGCCTGCGGCGTCTGCACCCGCCAGAGGCCGGTGCGTTCAACCGTCGAAAGCGCGCCGCCGCGATCCGCTTTCAGCGCATCCGCCACCGGTAGCGCAGGGGCTGCGGCTTCCGCCTCGGCGAGCGCGGCGATCAGGGCGGAAATGGTGGTGGCCTCGATGCCTGGCCTGGCCGCATCGTGGATCAGAACAGGTGTCCCTGGCGCCGCGTTCAGCGCCCGCAGGCCGCTGAGCACGGACTGGGTTCGCGTCTCGCCCGGCTCAGCCCGCACGAAGCGCTGCCCGGCCTTCGGCTCACCCAGTTCCGGGGCGGCGACCACGACGATGTCCGATATCTCCGGATGGGCGGAAAAGGCGTCAATCGACCACTCGATCACACGCCGGCCCAGCAGCTTCTGCCACTGTTTCGGAGTGCCTCTACCGGCCCGGTTTCCCTGGCCTCCGGCAACGATTATGGCGGCTGCGCGAGTCATGGCGCCGCTTCTAGCGGTCCGGCCGGGCCGTGACCATCCCGCGACAGGGAAGTCGCCTCCTGCACGAAACTTGTGCTGCCCATGATTTGTGCGCTTGCCGGAGCTTCAAAAGTCGTGAAGATAGGGTAATGATCAATTTTAAGGCACCCAAGGTCTGGCTCGCGCCGATGTCCGGCGCCACGGATGCGCCGATGCGGCGCCAGGCCGTGCGCTTTGGCGCGCCTGCGGTGGTCTCGGAAATGGTGGCCGGCGAGATGCTGGCAAAGGCCAGGCCGGACGTGGTGCGCCGCACCTGCCGGCACGAGGGGGCGGGCTACTGGATCGTCCAGCTCGCGGCCCGCCGCCCGGAGGATATGGCTCAGGGCGCCAGGCTGATGGCCGAGGCGGGTGTGGATGTCATCGACATCAACATGGGCTGCCCGTCCAAGCAGGTGACCGGGGGGCAGTCGGGGTCCGCCCTGATGCGAGACCTTCCGCTGGCGGGTGAGATCATCGATGCCGCCATCGAAGGGGCGGGCGGGCGGCCGGTTACGCTGAAGATGCGCCTTGGCTGGGATGCGGCCCATCTGAATGCGCCGGAGCTGGGCCGGATGGCGGAGGCGAAGGGCGTGCGGATGCTGACCGTGCATGGACGCACCCGCTGCCAGTTCTATACCGGCGTAGCGGACTGGGCGGCAGTCCGGGCGACGGTCGAGGCCGTGTCGCTCCCGGTCATCGTGAATGGCGATATCGGCAGCGTGGCCGCCGCCCGCGAAGCGCTGCGCCTGAGCGGCGCGCACGGCGTGATGACGGGCCGCGGCGCCATGGGCCGGCCGTGGCTGCCGGGTGAAATCAACGCTGCACTGGAAGGCCGGCGCTGGACAGCCCCATCGCTGGAAGAGCAACTCGACAGCCTCGAAGAGCAGATTGCGGACTCGCTCGTTCTCTACGGCCCTGAGCTCGGCCTGAGAACGGTGCGCAAGCATGTCTCGGCCGCCATAGATCACCTGGCCTTGCCTATGCTGGAGGCGGACCGCCGCCGGCTGCGCGCCGGCCTCTGCCGCATCGGGCAGCCTGCTGAACTCGTGCGGGCCCTGCGCGCCGTCTACCGCGAAAGAATTCCGGAGGAGTTGGTCTGAAATGATCGCCATGGACAAGACAAGATCTGCCAGCCTGTCAGAAATAGCGCCGGTGGCACTGCTGCACATCGACCCGCGCCGGCGCATCTGCGATGTCAACCCCGCGGCCGAGGCGCTGCTGCAACTCTCCCGGCGCGCCCTGATCGACCGCCCGCTGAGCGAGGTGATCTTCCATGACTCGCCGCTGTTCGAGCTGATCGACCGGGCCGCTCGCGATCCGGTGGAGATCACGGCGCCCTCAACGCCTCTCTCCGGCCC
This sequence comes from Hyphomonas sp., assembly GCA_046293935.1. GTDB lineage: Bacteria > Pseudomonadota > Alphaproteobacteria > Caulobacterales > Hyphomonadaceae > Hyphomonas. Next base: position 10,608 of record JBKBJF010000001.1, on the reverse strand, counting down.
GTCAATCACCAGCCGCACGGTCTGTGATGTCCGTGTCCGGAGCATCGAGGGCGGCCATTTCGTCATCGTGCTCAGCGATGCCCCCTCGCGCGATCCGGCCGAAGGGATCGCCGGGGCGGCCGGCTTCGGCCGCATCCTCGGGCATGAGGTGAAGAACCCGCTGGCCGGCATCATCGGCGCAGCGCAGCTGCTGGAGCGGCAGGGGCATGCCGGGCAGGCAGAGCTGCTGGACATCATCAAGGACGAGGCGCGGCGCATCGAACGCCTGGTCAACCGCCTCTCGGCCTTCGAGCTGTTCTCGGCCCCCCGCATGCAGACCTGCAATGTCCACGCCCTGCTCGACAAGGTGATTGCCTCCGAGCGCGTTGCCATCGGCCCGAAGGTGGAGTTCCGGCGGGATTTCGACCCTTCGCTGCCCGCGATCCAGGGCGATCCCGATCACCTGCAACAGGCCTTCCAGAACATCGTACGTAATGCGGCCGAGGCGGCTTCGGAAAATGGCCGCCGCGGGGAAGTCGTGATCCGCACGGCCTATGCCGCGGGTCTGGCCATGCGCCAGGCACGGCTCGGGTCGGGCCTGCGCCGGGCGATGCTGATTTCCTTCGAGGACAATGGCGAAGGCATTCCGCGTGAACGCCAGGCGACCATTTTTGAAGTTTTCCAGAGCTCGAAGTCGGGTGGCCGTGGACTTGGCCTTTCGGTTGTGAGCGAGGTGATTGCTGCCCATGGCGGTCACATCCGCGTGGACAGCCAGCCGGGGGCCACCCGGTTCACCGTTCTCTTGCCCCTTGTGGAGGCCGTCTGACATGGCTGACAAGACCGTTCTTCTCGCCGAGGATGATGCCAGCATCCGCCTGATCGTAAACCAGACACTGGTGTCTGCGGGCTATGAGGTGCGCGCCACGAGTTCGCCGGATGCGCTGCAGCGCTGGGTGCGCAATGGCGAAGGAGACGTTGTGGTCACCGACGTCTATCTTGGCGACACCTCGATCTTCGACCTTCTGCCCTCGATGAAGCTGGCCCGGCCGGACCTGCCCTTCATCGTCATGAGCGGGCAGAACACGATCCTGACCGCCGCCTCGGCGGCCGAGCATGGCGCCTTCGACTACCTGCCGAAGCCGTTCGACATAGACGTGCTGTCCAGCCTGGTGCGCCGGGCGCTCAAATCCTCGCCGCAGGCCGACCGCTCGATCCATCCCGAGGCGCAGAAGGCGGTGCAGGATGCCGGCCTGCCGCTGATTGGGCGCTCGGATGCCATGCAGGAAGTCTACCGGCTGATCGCCAAGGTGATGAACACCGACCTAACCGTCCTGATCGAAGGCGAGAGTGGCACAGGCAAGGAACTGGCCGCGCGGGCCATCCACCAGCTTGGCCATTCCAAGAACGGCCGGTTCGTTGCCCTCGACCTGGCCGCCATGCCGGCCGCCGAGATCAACCGGGAACTGTTCGGCGCGAACGGTACCGACGGGGCAGTGCACATGAAGGGCGGCACGCTGTATCTGGACGAGATCGGCGACCTGCCGGCTGAGGCGCAGGCGCAGCTGGTGAAGCTGCTGCGCGAGCCGGGCGGGGCCCGCCTGATTGCCTCCACGCGCCGCAACCTCGGCAAACTGGTCGAGGACGGCAAGTTCCGGGAGGACCTCTATTACCGCCTCAACGTCATGCGGCTGTCGATCCCGCCGCTGCGCCATCGCAAGGAGGATATCCCTGAACTCGCGCGCGCCTTCCTGATCCGTGCCCAGAGGCAGGGCCTGGCGGCGCGCACCTTCGAGAAGTCCGCCCTTGACCTGATGGCGGCCTATGACTGGCCGGGCAATGTGCGCGAGCTGGAGAACCTCGTCATCCGCCTCGCCGTGCTCAGCTCCGATACGGTGATCACGCTTCTGGACGTTGAGCGCGAGATGCGGATGGGCGCGAGCGAGCAGGCCGGTGCCCATGCCGGGTTCGAGGCGGAAGTGGAGGCGCTGCTGCATCGCTATGTGATGGGTGACCTCGTGTCCGGCGGCGAGGCCGGCGAGTCGAACGTCCATGGCTCGGTGATCGACCGAGTGGAGCGGCCGCTGATCCGGCTCGCCCTGTCGGTGACCTCGGGCAACAAGGTTAAGGCCGCGCAGCTGCTGGGCATGAACCGGAACACGCTGAGGGCCAAGATTAATGCCCTCGGAATTGCAGAAGACTGATTGACGGCAACGGATTCCGTGGCTTTAGTGCATCAGTGTTGCATTAAGGGCACTTAATTTGTGTCCGGATTGCAACGGGGCCGGGGCCCTACTGAGCCGGATTTCGTGTCGACACCGTTAACCACGCAGGCACCTAAGGCAAGCTGGGCCCTGTTCGAGGGGCTCTTCATCATTGCGGCCCTTGTCGCGGTGTTTGCCACCTTTATCGCCATTTCCGGTGCCGCCCCGAACGACCCGACGGCCGGGGCAACGCCCTGGCTGCTGGGCCTGAACTTCGTGCTTCTGATCGTGCTCGCGGTCATCGTGGTGCGCGAATACGTCAAGATCCGCGGGGGCGGCGGGGAAGGTGGCGGCCGGCTGGCGCGGCGCTTCGTGCTGCTGTTCGGCTTCTCGGCCCTGATCCCGGCGATGGTGGTGGCGATGTTCATGGGCGCCTTCATCACGCGCGGCCTCGACCGCTGGATCGGCGAGCGGGTCGACCAGCTGATGCAGCAGAACACCGAGATCTTCCGCACCTATGTCAACAACTTCCAGGAAGGCTTCGAGTCCGACATGCGCCTGGCGGCGCTGGATGTGGAGAACTTCGCCAAACAGGTGAACGAGTCCCTCAGCGCCTCCGGCAGCCAGGATGTGGCTGCCTATGCCTCCGCGGAATTCTTCGACGGCCTGCGATCCGAACTCGCCATCCGCGAGCTGCTGACGATTGCCATCCTCGGGCAGGACGGGGTGGAACTGATCGCGGAAGCCAGCGTGCAGGACCCGATCCTGCTGCAGCCGCCGCGCACCGCCTTTGCCGAGGCGGATGAAGGCGCGGTGGCGACGACCCTCTACGAGGGCCGCGGCATTGCCACGGCGCTGATCCGGATTTCGGCGCCCGTGGAGGGCTACATCTACGGCGTCAAGGTGTTCGATCGCAACGCGGCGCGCTCGCTGCGCGAGGCGGAGACGGCGCTGGAGGAATACAATGCCGCCAAGCGCAATTCCGGCCGGCTGCAGGCGATCTTCGTCATCGGCTATGCCCAGATCGTCGGGCTCGTGCTGCTGCTCGCCGGGCGCCTTGGCCTGGAGGCGGCAGGGCGCATCACCGGCCCGATCGGGCGCCTGGCGACCGCCGCCCATGCCGTGCGCGACGGCGATCTCGACGTGCGCGTGCCGGTCAGCGGGCCGGTCGACGAAGTGCACGCGCTGAGCACGTCATTCAACGCGATGACCGAACAGCTCTCCGGCCAGCAGAGCGCGCTGATCCGTGCCCGGAAGGATGAGGAGGACCGCCGCCGCTTCGTCGAGACGCTGCTGGGCGAACTCGGCGCCGGGGTCATCCGGGTCGACCGCGACGAGAACATCTCCCTTGCCAACCGTTCGGCCCGAGACATTCTGGGTGTACCGGATATTCCCGAAGGGGCGCACCTCACCGAGGTGGTGCCGGCCTTCGAGCGCTATGTGCGCGACACGTTCGAGCGCAATGCGGGTGTCGATGCCAGTCTCGAGCTGACGCGACGGGGCGAGGTAATCAGTATCCGGCTGAAGACCGCGCCCGAGCCGTCGGGCGGATGTGTGCTGACCTTTGACGATACCACACGCCTCATCACCGCGCAGCGCCAGCTCGCCTGGCGGGACGTCGCGCGCCGCATCGCCCACGAGATCCGCAATCCGCTGACCCCCATCATGCTGTCGACTGAGCGGCTGAAGCGCCGCTATGCTGCGAAGATCGACGATACGGACGGCGTGTTCGACCGCTGTATCGAAACGATCCTGCGAAAGGTGGAGGACATTGCCCGCATGGTCGAGGAGTTCTCGAGCTTCGCGCGGATGCCGAAACCGAGCGTGGCGCCGTTCGACATGAAGGCCGTGCTGCAGGGCGCGAGCTTCGCGCAGAGCGTGGTGACACCCGACATCGAGATCGAACTGGATACCGAGCTTGACGATGCGCCCTTCCTTGGAGACGAGCGTCTGCTGGCGCAAGCCTTCGGCAATCTTCTGAAGAACGCGGCAGAGGCGATCGAAGGCCAGCCGATCGAAAACGACGTGTCCGGACATATCCGAATCCTGCTGTCCAAGGAATCCGGCGGGCTGGAAGTGGTGATCGAGGATAACGGTCCGGGCTTTCCCGCCGACATGCGCAGCAAGCTGCTGGAGCCATATGTGACGACGCGGGAGAAGGGCACGGGCCTTGGCCTGGCCATCGTCAACCGGATCATTGCCGATCATGGCGGCGCCATATCGCTGCAGAACCGGCCCGACGGCCTTCGCGGTGCGCGCGTTCGCATCACGCTGCCGGAGAACGGCGCGCTGGCCATGCAGGCGTCGGAAATCAATCAATCGGACGCAGCGCCCGAAGAGGGCCGCATGCCGAGTCCCCTGAGTTTGTAGAGGAGGCGTAGGAATGGCGCTGGATATCCTTGTTGTCGATGATGAGCCCGATATCCGGGAGCTGATGGCCGGTGTGCTGGGCGATGAGGGCTATGCGGTGCGCACGGCCGAGACGGCCGAGCGCGCGCTGGAAGAAGTCCGTTCCCGGACACCGCGCCTGGTGATCCTTGATGTCTGGTTGCAGGGCAGCGGCATGGATGGCCTGTCGTTGCTCAAATACCTGAAGTCGATCGACCCGATCCTGCCGGTGATCGTCATCTCCGGCCACGGCAATATCGAAACCGCCATCGCAGCCATCCGGCGCGGGGCGTTCGATTTCATCGAGAAGCCGATCAAGGCCGACCGGCTGATGCTGGTGGTGGAGCGCGCGATTGAATCAGCGGCGCTGCGCTATGAGAATGCCGCCCTGCGCAACCGTGCCGGGGATGAGGAACGCTGGATCGGCAACAGTCAGGCAGCGATGGCCCTGCGCGCCGCGATCGACAAGGTGGCGCCGACCAATTCGCGCGTGCTGATTTCCGGGCCGGCCGGGGTCGGCAAGGAGCTGGCCGCGCGCCTGATCCACAAGAATTCCGCCCGCTCTGGGGGACCCTTCGTCGTGGTCAATGCCGCCACTATCGCGCCCGACCAGATGGAGATCGCCCTGTTCGGCGAGGAAGACGCGCAGGGGCGCACCATCCGCGTCGGCCTGTTCGAGCGCGCCCATACCGGCACACTGCTGCTGGACGAAGTGGCGGACATGCCGGTCGGCACGCAGAACAAGATCCTCCGAGTGCTGACGGAGCAGCGTTTCCAGCGCGTCGGCGGCAGGTCGGATGTCAGTGTCGATGTGCGCGTGATGGCGGCAACGACGAAGGACCTTCGCGCCGAGATCGAGAAAGGCAATTTCCGGGAAGACCTGTTCTACCGACTGAGCGTAGTGCCGCTGCGCGTGCCTTCGCTGGCTGAGCGGCGCGACGATATCGTGGAACTGGCGACCTATTTCTGCGAGCGCATCGCCGAAACCTCGGGCCTGACCAGCCGCACCTTCTCGCCCGAGGCGCTGGCCGTGTTGCAGGCGATGGACTGGCCGGGCAACATCCGCCAGCTGCGCAACCTGGTGGAGCGTATCCTGATCCTCTCGCCATCCGATTCGGTTCGCCCGATCAGCGTAGACGAGCTGCCGCGGGAGCCTGGCCGCTCTGCTTCGCCCTCTGCCGGGGCCGGTTCGGCCGACCTCGTCGGCCTGTCGCTGCGTGATGCCCGCGAGCAGTTCGAACGGGAATATCTCAGCCTCCAGATCACCCGGTTTAACGGAAACATCTCGCGGACCGCCGAATTCATTGGTATGGAGCGCTCCGCCCTGCACCGAAAATTAAAGGCTTTGGGGATAAGCACGGGCGTGCGTCAGGATAGCTGAGACGACCGCTGAAAGGCTGAAAACATGCACGTTCTGATCTGCGGCGCCGGGCGCGTGGGCCAGGGCATTGCCCGGCGGCTGGCGCGCGAGAAGCATGAAATCACGATCATCGACGAGAATGCGGACCTGGTGGACCAGGTGTCGATCGATCTCGACGTGCGCGGCATTGTCGGCCATGCAGCGCATCCCGACGTTCTGAAGCGCGCCCGGGCGGAAGACTGCGAGATGATCATCGCAGTCACGCATTTCGACGAGATCAACATGGTGATCTGCCAGATTGCCCATACGCTGTTCTCGGTGCCCTTCAAGATCGCGCGCGTGCGCGACCGGTCGTATCTTGACCTGGCATGGAAGAACATTTTTTCGCGTGAGGGCCTGCCCATCGACATGGTCATCTCGCCCGAAGCGGAAGTGGGCGATGCCATCCTGCAGCGTTTCCGCACGCCGGGCACAATCATGAGCGCGAGCTTTGCCGGTGGCAAGCTGAAGCTGCTCGGCTTCGAGCTTGGCGAGCAGAACCCGCTGATCGATGTGCCGATCGACCAGGTGCGGGGCATCTTCCCGAACCTCTCGGCACGGATCATCGGCATCGGACGGGGCATGGAGATCCACGCGCCACGCGGGCGCGACGTGCTGAAGCCCGGAGACCGGGCCTATGTTGCCGTGATCGATGCACATGCCGAACGCCTGACCTCCATCTTCAACCGGGACCAGAGCCGGCTGGACCATGTGGTGATCGTCGGCGGCGGCAATGTCGGCCTGCATGTGGCCAAGATTCTCGAACGCGAAAGCCATATCCGGGTGCGCCTGATCGAGCGCAACGCGGCGCAGGCGAACAGGGCTGTGGCGCAGGTGAAGCGCTCGATCGTCATCCAGGGTGACGGCCTGAACCCTGACATCCTGGCGGAGGCCGGCGCCGACCGGGCGGACTTCGTGATCGCCATTACCGATGATGACAAGACCAACCTGTTGATCTCCAACCTCGCCAAGCGTGCCGGTGCAAAGCGCGCGCTGGCCCTGATCAATGCGCCGGAACTGGCCATGCTGGCGACCGACATGCGCGTCGACACGGTGCTCGATCCAAGAGCCCTGACGGTCTCGCAGGTGCTGTTGCGGATGCGCCGCGGCCGCATCCTGGGCCTGCAGTCGCTGGAAGACGGGCTGGCCGAAGTGGCCGAAGGAGTGACGCTGGAATCCTCCTCGCTGATCGGCAAGCCGATCGATTATGACGACCTGCCAGATGGCGTGGTGGCTGCCGCCCTGGTGCGTGGCGGCGAGGTGATCATGGCCGGGCCGGAGGTGCTGGCACGCCCCGAAGACCACCTGGTGATCTTCTACAAGGCGGAGATGGTGCGTGCCGTCGAGAAGTTCTTCCGGGTCAACCCGGACTATTTCTGAGCCATGAATTACGCCTCGGTCGCCCGGGTCCTCGGCCTGCTGATGCTGTTCGCCGCCGCCGCTGCGGCACTGGGCGCGCTGGTCGCCCTTCTGGCGGGCGAGACGGCGCAACTGATCGCCTTCTCGGTCACGGCGCTCGGCATCACGGTGGCCGCCTCCAGTGTTCTGCTGCTGACGCCGAAACCTAGGGCAAGGGCCCGGCCTTCAGATGGACTCGCCGTGGTGATCCTCTGGTGGCTGGTGACCCCGGTGGCCTCAGCCTTGCCCTTCGTCTTCGGCGTCGCTGACAATTCCGTCGTCGCCGCCCTGCATGAGGCAGCGAGCTGCCTGACGACCACCGGCCACACGGTGATCCGCATCGCCGGGGGTGACTGGCCGGTAAGCCTGATTTACTGGCGCGGCGCGCTGCACCTGATGGGCGCCTATGCCGCCATCGTCATGGCGGCCGGCATTTTCGCCGCGATCAATCTCGGCGGCCCGGGGGTGCACCGCACCGTGCTGTTCACGCTGCCCGAGGGTAGCTTCTTCGAGGCGATGCCGCGCATCCTCTGGGCAGCCGGGCTGATGATGGCAGCAACCCTGGCGGCGGTGTTCATCGGCCTCCTGCTCAGCGGCATGGCGCCGGGGCGGGCGATGACCGATGCCGTCAGCACGGTGACGACAGGGCTGGTTGATCCGTACACGATGGAGCGCGGGCCGGGCAGCCGTCTGGCGAAGTTCGTGCTCGGCTTCGGCCTGATTGCCAGCGCGCTTGGTCTGGCCATCTGGTTGCCGCTGCGCGCCGGGGCCTGGCGCAGCGTGCTGCGCGATTCCGAAGGCCTGGCCTTCGGCCTGTTCATCCTGATCTTCACCGCCGTGGCGGTTGCCGCCGGCCTGAACCTGGCGGACGGGCTCGGCTGGTCGGTCTCCACGCTCTCGACCTCCGGCCTGCCCCTTGGCGATCCGCAGGCAGCCCGAGACATTCCGCTGACGGTGTATGTGATGCCCTGCCTGATCGGCGGTTCGGCACTGGCCGCAGCCGGGGGTATAAAGCTCGCCCGCGTGATCGTTCTCGGCCGCCGGGCCTGGCAGGAGTTCCAGCAGCTCGGCTATCGCCGCTCGATCGTCAGCTTCCGCTTCCGCGACCGGGAACTGGACGAGCGCAGCGTGATCGGGGTGTGGGTGTATTTTGTCGCGTATGTGCTGGCGGTGTTCCTGTTCCTTGTAGCCTTCAGTTTTGCCGGCACGGGATTTGACGACTCAGTGCGCCTGGCGATCGGCGGGCTGACCTCTTCCGGCGGGCTGCTCGGCGGGGTTGCCGCAAATCTGGGCCCGGCTGGCGAAATCGTGCTGATCCTTGCTATGCTTTTGGGCAGGCTGGAAATTTTGACGCTCCTGCCCGCCCTTTCTTCCAGCTTTTGGCGGGGGTGACCCTTGCGCCGGGCGGCCAAACCCCTTAGCTCGTGCAGCAAAACTAAAAACAACAGCAGGAACAAAAAGCATGTCCGCCGACAAAAAACAGAACCTGCAGGACACCTTCCTCAACGCCGTTCGCAAATCCCGCACGCCGCTCACGGTCTTCCTCGTGAACGGGGTGAAGCTGCAGGGGGTTGTCACCTGGTTTGACAATTTCTGTGTGCTGCTCCGGGGCGATGGCCGTCCGCCGCAACTCGTCTACAAGCACGCGATCTCCACGATCGCGCCGAGCGCCCCTGTCCAACTCTTCGATGAGGAAATGGACGGAGACTAGAGCCGATTGACCGAAAAGCTGATCGACCGGCTGCCGCCGCCGGAACGCGCCGGGGTCGTCATCCCGTGGTTTACCCCCGCTGACCGTCCGTCCCCGGACCGGCTGCAGGAGACATCGGGGCTGGTCGAAGCGCTCGGCTGCGAGCTGGCCTTCGTGCGGCCGGAGCATATCCGCGAAGTCAATTCCTCCTTCCTGCTGTCGGGAGGTATCCTCGACCGGATGGCTGCCGATCTCGAAGCGCAGGGCTGCACGCTGGCCATCATCGACGGAGCACTGACCCCGGTGCAGCAACGCAACCTGGAGAAGCGCCTCGGCCGCAAGGTGATCGACCGGACCGGGCTGATCCTCGAAATCTTCGGCCTGAGAGCCCGCACCAAGGAGGGCCGTCTGCAGGTGGAACTGGCGCGGATCCTCTACGAGCGCTCGCGCCTGGTGCGCACCTGGACACACCTCGAGCGCCAGCGCGGCGGCTCGGGCTTCCTGTCCGGTCCGGGTGAAAGCCAGCTCGAAGCCGACCGGCGGATGCTCGATGACAAAATCGTCCGCCTGCGGCGCGATCTGGATGACGTGAAACGCACGCGCGCTGTACAGCGCGCCGGCCGGCGCCGGACGGGCACACCGGTGATCGCGCTCGTCGGTTATACCAACTCCGGCAAGTCGACGCTGTTCAACCGGCTGACCCATTCGGATGTGTTCGCCAAGGACATGCCCTTCGCCACGCTCGACCCGACCATCCGCCGGGTGGACCTGCCCTCGCTGGGCGAAGCGGCGCTGATCGACACAGTGGGGTTCATCTCCGACCTGCCGACGCACCTGATCGACAGTTTCCAGGCCACGCTGGAAGAGTCGCTGCAGGCCGACCTGCTGGTGCACGTGCGTGACCGGTCCAGTGCCTCGGACCTCGAGCAGGCGGATGACGTGATGATCGTGCTGGAACGGCTGGAGAAGGAATCCGGCCTGAAGCTGCCGCCGATGATCGAGGCATGGAACAAGATCGATGCGCTGCCCGAAGCCCGCGCCGAAGCGCTGCGAAATCTGGCCGCCATGGGCACTGAGCCGCCGGCGGTGGCGATTTCCGCGCTGACCGGGGAGGGCATGGACCGGCTGCTGGCGCTGATCGAGGCCTCATTGCTCCGTGGGCGGCAGGAAGTCGGCATCCGGCTTGGCCCGGAAGCGGGGCGCGCGCGGGCCTGGCTGCACCGGCACGGCGAGGTCCTCGGCGACGAGATGGCGGAGGATGGGTCCTCGCAGCTGCGTGTGAGATTGTCGCCGGAACGGCTGGGTCAGTTCCGGGCGGCGTTTCCGGAGATCAAGGCGCAGGTGGCGCCATGAGCGGATCTGCGTGATATTGCCCGGTGCGGCTGGCGGGTGACAGCCTTCAGCCAGCGCCTGCGCCCGGAGAGGCGGGGCGTTCCGGGGACGGATGAACGGATTTTTTCGGAAGGCTCAGCCGGAGTCGTGATAGGCCGTGCGGGTGCGGGCGACCGCCTGGTTCAGCCGGTCGAGCAGGCGGCGGCCTTCGTCCGCGATCG
>JBKBJF010000027.1:0-25166 GCA_046293935.1 Hyphomonas sp. | reverse complement strand
TGATGAAGGGCGATCATCACATGATCCTGCGTGTCATCGCCAAATGCATGCTGCCGCTGATCCTGATCTACGGCTTCTATGTGCAGTTCCATGGTGAAGTCGGCCCGGGCGGTGCCTTCCAGGCCGGCGTCGTGCTGGCGGTCGGGCTCATCCTCTACGCGCTGGTCTTTGGCCTGGCGCCGACGATGCGTGCCGTGCCGCCCTGGTTTACCCGTTCGCTCGCAGCCGTCGGGGTCGCCGTGTATGCCGGGGTCGGAATCTGGGCGCTTCTCACCGGCGGCAAGTATCTCGAATACCAGGCGCTGTTCGGCGAGCCGCCCGGCGGCCATGACGGCCAGCATGCCGGCATCATCATCATCGAACTGGGCGTGCTGTTCGCCGTGTCCGGATCGATGGTCACCATCTTCTATGCGCTCGCCGGGCGCGTGGCCGAAATCCGCGACGAGGACTGGTAGCCATGTGGGAGTTCATTCTCGACCGCGCCGGGTACTGGGCGATCATTGGTCTGATGATGATCAGCCTGTTCATCGCGTTTTCGGCGGAAAACCTGATCAAGCGCCTTGTCGGGCTGTCGCTGTTCCAGACGACCATCTGCCTGTTCTATGTGATACTGGCGATGGTCAAGGACGGCACAGCGCCGATCTACCTGAAGGAAGACATGCCCAAGCATGAGGCCGGTCATGCGGCCGCAGAGACCGGCGCGCGGCTCAGTGCTGCTGGCGGCGAGCGCTTTGCCGAACTCGTGCATACGTATTCCAACCCGCTGCCGCACGTCCTTATGCTGACGGCCATCGTCGTCGGCGTGGCCACCCTGTCTCTGGGGCTCGCCCTGATCGTCCGCATCCGCGAGGCCTACGGCACGATCGAAGCCGACGACATCCGCGCCATCGACATCGAAACGGCCATCGCGCAGGAAGCCGAAGCCGAGAAAGACCTCAAAGAGGCAACGGCATGATTCTCGAGACACTCCTGGCCTCAGCGCCCGACTGGGCGCTGCGACATGCGGCCATTCTGGTGCCGGTCGTGCCGCTCGTCATGGCGCCGCTGCTGGCGCTGACGCCCAGCGCCCGTCTCGGCTGGCTGCTGACAGTCGCCACCACCGCCGCCTCGCTGTATTTCGCGCTGCTCACGCTGGGTATTGTTCAGTCGCTTCCATCCGGCGTCATCAGCTATGCCGTCGGCAACTGGCCGCCACCGATCGGCATTGAATTCCGGGTTGATGCGCTCAACGCGCTCGTATTCCTGGTGGTGACCGGCATGGGCTTCCTGGCCAGTATCTTTGCCTGGCCAACCCTGGTGGCGGAAATCCGCAAGGAGAAGATCCCGCTCTTCCTCAGCGCCTTCCTGCTCTGCCTCTCCGGCCTCAGCGGGGTGGCGGCGACTGGCGATGCGTTCAACCTGTTCGTCTTTCTCGAGATTTCCTCACTGTCGACCTATGTACTGGTCGCCATGGGGGCAGGGCGCGACCGGCGGGCGCTGCCGGCCGCCTTCGACTACCTGATCATGGGTACGCTGGGCGCGAGCTTCTACATCATCGGTGTCGGCTTCCTGTATGCGGCCACGGGCACACTCAACATGGCCGACCTTGCGGCTCAGTTGCCCGCGCTCACGGGCAACCGTTCGGTACAGGTCGGCTTTGCCTTCATCATTGTCGGTCTCGGCCTGAAGGCGGCGATGTGGCCGCTGCATCAATGGCTGCCCAATGCCTATGCCTACAGCCCCAGCTTCGTCACGATGTTTCTCGCGGCCACCGCCACGAAGGTTGCCCTCTATGCGCTCGTCCGCTGGCTGTTCACGATCTTCCAGCCGGATTACTCGTTCGAGCAGGCGCTGTTCTACTGGATCCTCGCCCCGCTCGGCATCGCCGCAATGGTGATCTGCTCCTTCCAGGCGGTTTTCCAGACCGACATCCGCCGCATGCTCGCCTATTCCTCGGTGGCTCAGGTCGGCTATATGCTGCTCGGCATCTCCATCGGCACGGCAGCCGGTGTCTCGGCGGGACTGCTGCACCTGTTCAACCATGCCCTGATGAAAGGCGCGCTGTTCATGGCGGTCGCCGGCATCTGTCTCACCTACAAGGGCACCTCGATCCGCGACTTCGCCGGTCTCGGCCGCTCCGCTCCATTCACCATGTCGGCGTTCGCCATCGCGGGCCTGTCGCTGATCGGCGTGCCGCTGACCGCGGGCTTCATGTCCAAGCTCCAACTCGGATATGCTTTGTTCGATCACGGATGGTGGTGGGCCGTGCTGCTGGTCGTGTTCTCCAGCTTCCTCGCCGTTTTCTATGTCGGGCGCATCCTGCAGGCCGTGTTCTTCCAGGCACCCGCCAATCCGCGCAAGCAGCGCCAGGAAGCGCCACTGCTGCTGCTCATCCCTCTGTGGATCCTTGCCCTGGCCAACCTCTATTTCGGCATCGACGCAACCTTCCCCATCGGCCTGGCCAATGACGGCGCCGTCGCGGCCCTCGGACTGGAGGCGTTCCAATGACTCCGGATGTCCTGATCGCGCTGGCTGTCGCCCTGCCACTCGTCATCGCGGCCGGCATTGCCGCGACCGGCAAGTTCCCCAATGTGCGCGAAGGCGTCACGCTGGTGGGGGCCTTCGCCCTGTTTGCGGTCGTCGTGCAGCTGACCCTGCAAGTCTCGGCAGGCGAGCGCCCGGCGCTTTACATCGGCGAAGCTGTGCCCGGCCTTGCCTTCGCGTTCAGGCTCGAGCCCCTGGGCGCGCTGTTTGCCTTCGTGGCCTCAGGCCTGTGGATCGTGAACTCGTTCTATTCCATCGGTTACATGCGCGGGAACCGCGAGCGCAACCAGACGCGCTTCTACATCTGCTTTGCCATTGCGCTGTGCGGGGCGATGGGCGTGGCGATGGCGGCCAACCTGTTTACGATGTTCATCTTCTACGAAGTGCTGACGCTGTCGACCTATCCCCTGGTCGCGCACAAGGGGGATGAAGCGGCTCAGCGTGGCGCGCGCATCTACCTGCTCACGCTGCTCGGCACGTCCATAGGTTTCCTGCTGACCGCGATCATGTGGACCTGGGTGCTGGCAGGCCAGAGCCTCGATTTCGTCGACGGCGGGCTGCTGGCGAATGTCGAGATGTCGCCCCTCGTTGCCAGCGCGCTGCTGATCCTGTTCGTGTTCGGGGTTGGCAAGGCGGCACTGATGCCGTTCCATTTCTGGCTCCCCAATGCGATGGTCGCGCCCACGCCGGTATCGGCGCTGCTGCATGCAGTGGCCGTGGTCAAGGCCGGCGTGTTCGCGGTGATGAAAATCTCCATCTACATCTTCGGGGACGAGTTGCTGAACGCCACGCCGTCGCGCGAGTTCATCATGGATGTGGCGTGTTTCACCATCGTTGTCGCCTCACTCATCGCGATGACCAAGGACAACCTCAAAGCCCGGCTCGCCTATTCTACTGTGGCACAGCTGGCCTATGTCACGCTCGGAGCGATGCTGGCCGACAAGGCCGGCGTGATGGGGGGCTCGCTGCAGATCGCCGCGCACGCTGTCGGCAAGATCACACTCTTCATGTGCGCGGGCGCCATCTATGTCGCCACCGGCCTGACCAATATCTCCGACATGAAAGGTCTCGGGCGGAAGATGCCGCTCGTCTTCATCGCTTTCTTCATTGCATCGCTGTCGATCGTTGGTATCCCGCCGCTTGCAGGCGACTGGCCGAAATATGAGCTGATGCAGGGCGCCATCGACCGTGGCACCGACTGGGTGCCGGCCGTGCTCATCATCTCGTCGATCCTCAACATCGCCTACCTGCTGCCGATCCCGATCCTTGCACTGATGCCCCCGCCCGGCACCAAGCCGCCGAAGGAGTTCAAGCGGCCCGGTGGCGCGCCCTGGCTGACCGTCGCCGCGCCACTGTTCACGGCCGCGCTCTGCTTCGTACTGTTTTTCATGGTCGATCCGATCGGCGACTTCCTCGAGCCCGCCTTCGCCACGGTCGACGTCAACCCGCAGGTGAACATCCCATGACCGACAAGACACCTACGGAGCGCGATTCTTCCGGCCGTTTCATCCGCAAGGCGGCAGAAACGGTGAACGCCTTAAGCCGCACCAGCGAGGAGGGGGTACACCCCATGTCACGCGTGCTGTTCGGCTGGACCGAGCATAAGAACATCGGTGCCATCCTGTTCTGGGGCGCCGGTGCGCTGTCGCTGGCGCTCGTCGCCGCAGATCTTATGATCGTGCGCCATGAGAAGATCGCGTTTGCAAACTCGGTGGGCTTCTATGGCCTCTGGGGATTCCTGGCTTTCTCCTTCGTGGTGCTGATGGGCTGGCCGCTCGGCCAGTTGCTGCGGCGCGACGAGAACTATTACGGGGATGCCGGCGGGCCGCCTGACGATATAGACCCTGAACTGCGCGATGCGCCGGGCAACGAGAAATCCGGGGGAGGCCACTGATGCCGGCACTCCTCGCAGAACTTAATCCCGGCTGGCTGCTGATCCTCGCCGGCATCGCGGCTGCGTTTACCCAGCCGCGCACCATCCGCCAGGGTCTCACCATCCTTGCGCCGCTGGTGGCCATCCTGATGCTGGCCACCGCCGAACATGGCGTCGACCACCTGACCTATGAGGCGCTCGGCCTGGAGCTGTCCTTCTACCGGGTCGACAGCCTGAACTTCCTGTTCGGCCTGGCCTTCCTGATCGCCGCGCTGCTGAACGCCATCTATGCTCTGCATACGGACGACCGGCTGCAGGACGGAATGGCCCTGGCCTATGCAGGGGCCGCTGTCTCCGCCACCTTCGCCGGAGACCTGATGACCCTGTTCATCTTCTGGGAGCTGACGGCCATCTCCTCGGTCTTCCTCATCCTGAAGGCCGGCACACGCGCGGCCTATTTCGCCTCTCTGCGCTATCTGGGCATCCAGATCCTCTCCGGTGTGCTTCTCCTCGATGGCATCGCCTATGTCTGGCACTATACCGGCAGCCTGTCGTTACAGGCCTTTACCAGCCTGAACGATCCCGGTGCGCTGATCATCTTCATCGCCTTCGGTATCAAGGCAGCCTTCCCCTTCCTTCACAACTGGCTGCAGGATTCCTATCCGAAAGCGTCTGTGGTCGGCGCGGTCGTGCTGTCCGCCTTCACCACCAAGCTCGCTGTCTATGCCTTCGCGCGCTTCTTTCCGGGCTTCAACGAACTGATCTGGATCGGCGCGGTGATGACTGTCTTCCCTGTCTTCTTCGCCGTCATTGAGAACGACCTGCGCCGAGTGCTGGCCTACTCGCTGAACAACCAGGTCGGCTTCATGATCTGTGCGGTTGGGGTCGGCACTGCCGGAGTCGGCAACGCGCTCGCCCTTAACGGCGCCACCGCGCATGCCTTCAGCCACATCATCTACAAGGCTCTGCTGTTCATGAGCATGGGAGCCGTTCTCTACCGCACGGGCACGACGAAGGCCTCCGAGCTCGGCGGTCTCTACCGCTCGATGCCGTGGACCGCATTGTTCTGCATCATCGGGGGGCTTTCGATCTCGGCCTTCCCGCTGTTCTCCGGTTTCATCGCCAAGTCGCTGACGATGAGTGCGGTCGCTTACGAGGGTGGCCATGATCCGGCGATGGTCGTGGTCTGGCTGATGCTGCTGTTCGCCTCGGCCGGCGTGCTCGAGCATTCTGGCATCAAGATCCCTTACTTCGCCTTCTTCAGCCACGACAGCGGCCGGCGGGTGAAGGAAGCGCCGTTCAACATGCTTCTGGCGATGGGGCTTGCCGCCTTCCTCTGCATAGCTGTCGGCCTGCCGGCGCTTGTCCCGGGTATGGGCTATGCCTGGCTGTACAGCCTGTTGCCCTATCCGGTCGAAGCAGCCGGCTATCAGCCCTTCACGCTCGACCATATCCTGACGCAGATGCAGCTTCTGGTGCTGGCCACCTTCGCCTTCATCCTGCTCAGGCGCCTGATGCTCTATCCGCCTGAAAAACCCGGCACTATCCTCGATACCGACTGGCTTTACCGCAAGGTGGGCTATGGCATCGTGCGCTGGGTCAGCACGGTCTGGGCCAAGCTGGGGCCGGCGATGACGGCCGTATTTCAGAGACTCTCGGAGCGCGCCTACACCCAGATGGTCGCCACCTTCAGCCCGCGCGGTGTGCTGGCCCGTAACGGACTGAGCGGCGGTATGACCATCTGGACCTCGGTGATTCTCGCGGTCGTCCTGCTGATCTCGTATCTGACCAGCTGAACCTGTCGCAGTTTCAGGCAGCCCAAATTCGGCCCCATTTCGCCCGGATCACCTTCAAAGGGGGTGCGCCGCAGGCAAGCGGCCCGGATTCGGGCGGTGGCCCTGCGGCGGCCCATCACTGAGAGGGCCGAGTGTCATGTCCGCAGATGGCGAACTGGCGTCCTTCGGGGCGCTGAATGTAGCGTACGCAACCGGCATCGTTTCTGCCTATGTCCGGAACAATACCTTGGAAACAAACGAGTTGCCGGGGCTGATCCGCAGTGTCCACGCGACGCTGGAACAGCTCTCCAGGCCGGCCGGAGCTGAGGCAGAACCGCATAAACCGGCTGTTCCGGTGAAGCGTTCGGTATTCAAGGATTACATTATCTGCCTCGAGGACGGGCAGAAATTCAAATCCCTGAAACGCCACCTGCGCTCGAAGTACGGCCTCTCGCCAGAAGATTATCGCGCGAAATGGGGCCTGCCGCCGGATTATCCGATGGTCGCACCAGGTTATTCCGAGAAACGCTCGAAGCTCGCCAAGAAAATGGGCCTCGGCAGGGGCACAGGTAAAGAATAGCGGAAGAACTCGCCGCTTGTTGCGCTAACGAAACGAAATATTCTCTCAATCAATATTAATAAAAGGCTTCAAGGACTCTTGATCGGAGAGTCCACTCGCGCGATAGGTGATTCTTGCGAATCACCACGGGGGTGGCGGGTCCAATGTCGAACAGCCAGAATTTTTCCGGTCTGACCGAGGCGCAACGTCTGTTGATTGCCTATTGGCATGCTGTGCGTGCGCCCGATGGCCGGGTGCCGCGCGAGGCGATTGATCCGGGCACCATCCTGCCGGCGCTGGCCAATCTGTCGATCGTGGAGATGGATGAGGCCGGCGAGGGCCGTTTCCGGATTGCCGGCTCACGCCTGCGCGACCTGTTCGGCATGGATGTGCGCGGCCGCCGCGTGGCCGAAATCGCTGGCACGCATGGCGAGTGCTATGCCCTCGGACTCAACGCCGCCCTGGATCGTGGCGTGCCGGTCGGCGGTGTGATCGAGCAGGGCAGGCGCCTGCATGCCTGGCTGCGCCTTCCGCTTGCGGACGAACACGGCCAGCTCACCCAGGTGCTTTGTCACGACGAGTTCATTGCCCAACGTCGCGATCCGCTGCCCGGCGAGGCCCGCCACGCGGCTTAAGTCCGCCGGTTTCCCGCGTCACCTAGGGTCAGTTCCTTCTGCGATGCACGCTCTCCCGGCACGAAGCTTTTGCCGGATCGCAGGCTTCAACGGCCCTTCCGGTCTGGCCCCTTATGCAACACCGCGCGGCTCTTCCGCGCCTGGTATCCTGTTGAATCCATTCAGCCTGACATTGCCGGCGTAGGAAATTTATCCTACATCGTTGGAGGCCGGTTATACTGCGGCTCACACCGAAGCAGGAGTGAGGCATGGAAGAGGAAGAGTTCAATCCGCGCAGTGACAG
The DNA here is from genome assembly GCA_046293935.1 of Hyphomonas sp. GTDB lineage: Bacteria > Pseudomonadota > Alphaproteobacteria > Caulobacterales > Hyphomonadaceae > Hyphomonas. The sequence goes on along the minus strand of JBKBJF010000027.1, from coordinate 17,518 downwards.
GGACCGCGCCTATCTGGCTGCTGCCCTGATTGGCTATGCGCTGGGCCTGAAAACGGAGGCGATCCTGACCGGGGATCGTGGCAAGCCGGTCAGCAGCCGCGCCCGGCATATCGCGATGTATCTGCTGTATGCCGGCCTTGGTCTGAGCCTGGCACGGGTCTCCGCCGCGTTTGGCCGGGACCGGTCGACTGTTGCGCGCGCCTGCCGCATCGTGGAGGATTACCGGGAGGATGCCGAGTTCGACACCTGGATCGATCAGCTCTGCGTCGGCCTGCGCTCTGTAACGCTTGCGGCCCCGGCCTGGGAGGATGTGGCATGAACCGCCCCGGATCCCGAGCCGTTCGGGCCCGCGGCGCGCGCCGCATCGGCGGGGAGGAGATCACCCGCATCCTGTCGCGTGGCGGTATGGTGGTGGAACGGGGCGGCGAGCTCTGCGTGTTCCGCACCGGCGACCAAAGGCGCATGTGTATCGGCATCGTCCGGCCCGGAACGATGGAGCCGCTTGAGGCTGTCGGTGCCGTCCGGCGCGAGGATGGGGCAAAGCCGCGCTATGTGGCCGGTGTCTCGCGCTGAGCGGCTTCAGCATCTGCGCGGATGCGGGCCAGCATCGAGGCCAGCCCGTTCGAGCGCTGCGCCGTCAGCGCGCCGGAGACGCCGATTTCGTCCAGGAAGCCCCTGGCGTCGAAGCCGAGAATGTCTGCGGGGGGCTCGCCGGAATACAGCCGGGTGAGCAGGGCAATCAGGCCGGAGACGATCATCGCGTCGGATTCGGCTCGCACGCTGAGCCGTCCGTTCTCGGCCTTTGTCACCATCCAGACCTGCGAGGCGCATCCACGGACACGGCTCTCTTCCGTCCTTTCGTACGGCGCCAGCGGGGGATTGCTCTTGCCAAGGTCAATAAGGTGCGCATAGCGCGCCTCCCAGTCCTCCAGCCAGGCAAATTCCTCGCGGATCTCCGCAGCGGTGTCAGTGATGCTCATGGGACTTCATATCGGCTGCCGCAAAGCAAAAGAAAACCCCGGCACGCCTGTGGCGGCCGGGGAAGAAGGCAGAGAGCGTCTGAACGTCCTGCAGACGGTTTGTGGGATGCAGGCCTACTTGAAGGTCGAACTCAGTGTGTTCTTGATGTCACGTGTACCGGCGGCCAAGCAGGGGCTGAGGTCTGCTTCGGCTCGGGTAGCGGCCACGCAGGCATCAAGGTTCAGCACATCGCCCACAAGCTTGTTGTTGATGATCGACAGGTTGCTGGTCGGGCGCGCCAGCTCGGCTTCGATCAATGCGGTCGAAGGCATCGTGCCGCCGGCCTCGTGCGCGATGATGTCCAAGCTTGCCGTGCCGGTGATGGTGCGCGGGATTTCATTGAACACGCTCGAGAAGCTGGCCGGTTGCGCCGAAGGTTTCGGGGCAGGCTGGAACATCGCGGGCAGCTTGATGGCCGAAACCGTATCGGTCAGGCCGGCTGCAGCCTGCGACAATGCATCAGCGTTCGTGTCGGACAGCAGGCCGCGGCTGGCGGACACCTGGGTGACGTAGTTCGGGTCGATCGCGCGTCCGGTCGAGCGGGTACCGGCCATCTTGCTGATGCGCTGATTCTTGTCCTTCTGGGGAATGATCGATTTGCCCCAGCCGTGCTTCTCCAGAACGTAATACTGCTCGCGCATATGGTCGGAGGAGTTCTGAAGGGCTGCAAAATCCGCCTGCGTCGTTTCCAGCACCGCTCTGAGTGCGTCATCGCCGCCATCGAGCTTGGCCGCGTTCCACTTGCGGTCCTTGATGTTGGCGGAGGTCACATCCGCGCCATAGCTGGCGGTCATTTCGCGGACAGACTTGCGGAATTCCGGCTGTTTTGCCGCCACCAGGGAGGAATAAGCCACCCAGCCGGTGCCGATCTGGTCGCCCTTGTAGCTGCCGATCGATGAAAGCACGTCGTTCAGTTCGCCGGCATTCTTGAACGACCGCCCATCCAGGGCCGAGGCCTCAGAGACGTAACTTACATACACGGCCGCTTTTTCAGACAGCGGATCGGCCTTCTGCGCCGATGCAGCCGAAGCCACCCCTAAGCCGCACACCAGTGCCGCGATTACCCCAGAAGCTTTCATTCCGAACTCCCTCACGCCACGCGCGATAGTGATGCCTCATCTTCCCGGCATGGGGAACCATGCCTTGTGCGATTTGCGCATTACAAATACAGCAGCGAGACACCTGACCCCTGAACACTGCCTAATAAATCTCTATGGGGTGTTAAACCTTGGCCCCCGAACGGACAGTAAAGCAGTTACAATTTGTTCACCTCGCCTGGGTGGCGCTGGGGCTGACCGCCGCTGTTTCAGGAGGAATCGCGGGCGCACCGCCGCCGGCAGTGCTGATCGCAGCCCTGTTGACGCTGGCCACGAGCCTTGCCGGCTATGCTTTTGCCGGGGCGGGCGATTCGCTCAGCCGCGGCCTGCCGGTCATCGCCTGGACCCTTTCGGGACTGATTGCCGTCCTGCTGACCGGTGGCGGGGCCTCGCCCTTGATCGTCTTGCTGGTGGCCGCTCCGCTGTCCGCCCTGATGGCCGGGGCGCCGCGCATGGCTGCCGAGGCCGGCGTCTTCGCAGCGGCCGCTCTGTTCTGCGTGATCTTGACCGGGCTGACCGGCTGGAGCCCTCCGCCGCCTGGTGCGCGGGAACTGGCGACCCCGTTCGCTTTCGCAGGGCTCGTCCTCGCCGCCCTGATGGTCTGGCACCTCGTCCCGCGGCGGGATGCGGCGGCTGCTGCCCTGCCAACGACGCCCCCGAAACCAGAGGCCGACCTCCAGCTCATCTCGATGACGGGTGTCTGCTGGGCCGATGTCACTCCTGAAGGCCGCCTGCGCCGGGTCCATGGCGACTGTTTCAGCCTTGTCTCTCTGCGCCCCGGCGCCGCCTTCCAGAACCTTTTCGTCAAAGGCGAAGCCCCGGTTCTGGTGCCGGCCCGGACGGGACGGCATCTGGTCATGGCGCAGCTCGTCTCCGGCCAGCAGGTGCGCATACTGGCTGAGCGCCATCCCCGCGGCTGGCACGTCCTGTTGGTCGATGCGGCGGAAGACTTGCCCTTACCTTCCGACAAGAGGATTTCTGAACTGGAGGAAAAGCTCCGCTCCCGGACGGCTTTCTTTGCTTCGCTCGGCCATGACCTGAAAACACCGCTGAACGCCATCCTAGGCTATGCCGAAGTGATGCAGGCAGGGCTGATGGGGCCGATGCCCCAGCCGTATGCGGACTATCCGGCAATCATCCATGAAAGCGGTACCGATCTCCTGCTGCTGGTTGATGACATTCTGGACCTGGCCCGTGCCGAGGCCGGCCAGCCACGTCTTGATCCGGAACCCGTCGACCTGACGGCATCAGCAGAATCCGTCATCCGCCAGCTGTCCGGGCAGGCATCGCGAACAGGTCTCACGCTGAAACTGAAGACCGATGGCGAGGTCTGGGCGGAGGCGGATGCCCGTGCAGTGCGCCAGATCTGGCAGAACCTCGTCTCAAACGCGATCAAGTATTCCGGCAGCGGAAAGACCATCACACTCGAAACCCGGATCGAGGGGGGCGCTGCCCTGCTGGCCGTCACCGATCGCGGCAGCGGTATCGCAGCGGCTGATCTGGCCAGGCTGACCGAGCCATTCGCGCAGGGCACGGGCGCCCGCCCGGGCACCGGGCTCGGCCTGTCGGTGGTGCGCCGGTTCGCAGAACTGCATGGCGGCAGCCTGAAGATCGAGTCGAAGCCCGGCAAGGGCACACGCGTGGAGGTGACGCTGCCGCGCGCTGCCGAGGCCGATATCGTGCCGCTGGAAGACGCGGCGGAATGACCAGCGATTTTCCGGGTTTTCTCCGCTTGCCTTCCGTGCCACGATCTGCTGCGATTTCACGCGGGGGCGCGGATGCGGCAATTCTGGATCATGGCAGCGGCGCTGAGCCTCACTGGCTGTAGTGAGATCATCAACGCGCCGCGAGCCGGTATGGTAACGGCCTGCCGCGACAGTGGCGAAACGCATCAGAAATGCGTGTGCATTGCCAGCACGATGCAGGAACGCCTTGATCCTGAAACCTTTGAGAAGATGGCCGTCGCCGTGACCGGAGGTGATGAGGCGGTTATGACTGCGCTGTCCGAGCTTTCGCCGGAGAAAGCGGAGCAGGCTGTACTGGTGATGGCGGAAGCAAGCCTCTCCTGCCTTTAGTGGCTGCCCTTGACGCAGAACCCGGCGAGGAGGACTTTCGGTGCATGGACCGCCTGCCCACCCGCCTGTGGACCGATGCCCTGATCCGGCGTGCCCAGATTGCCGGCGCGCCAGCCTATGTGCTGCAGCACGGCGATGATGAACGCGGCGACGTGCTGCTCAAGATCGCCCGTCTCGACGGCACGGCCGCTGTTTACGCGCCGTCGATGGACATGGACGGCGAGCGCATTTTCCTCAACCTGTCCATGCAGGGCGTCGGTCCGGACGAAGCGAGTGTCGACGAGTATGTGCAGCGCGCCAGGGCCCGCGACCGCGATCTCTGGATCGTCGAAATCGAAGACCGGGAAGGCCGGCACTTCCTGACAGAAAAGGTTGAAAGCTGACGCTGATTGAGGTCTGCTTCGCTGCAAGCCGGGCAGGACCGGCAAGGGGACGCAATATGAGAACCGATGTATTTACACTCAGCCTGCTGATGGTTGCAGGTTCGCCCGCCGCCGCGATGGCGCAGGGTTGCACGGAGGCGGAAGCAGCGCTGCGTGCCGAAGCGGGCATTCTTGGTCCGATGCTCACGGAAATGACGACGATCACCAACGAGTACAACAGCAAGCAGCAAGTGATCAACGAGCTGTATGATTACCTCTACTTTTACAACTACGATATTACGCCAGGCGAGCAGCAGCAAGTCCAGGTACTTGAAGCCGACATGGCCGTGCTTAAGGGGCTGTACGACGAGCTGATGTCAAAGGCGCTGCCGCACGATGCTAAGGTGACTGACCTGACCAAGTCGTATGAGGCTGCCTGCGCGCCGACAGCGAATGCCGCGGCCCTGCTCAACGAGTACGGTATCCGCATCCTGACAGACGCCGAGAAGGCTCGGCAGTAACCTGCGGCGGTACTCCATCGCTCGTTAGGACTGTATTTACTCTCTGACCCCACCTTGCGATTCGCCGGGATAAATGGGGCGGGCAGCCATGCTGTTTCTACTGAATGACAGGGTGACCTTCATCGAGGCGCCGGAGATGCACCTGCTGAAGCGCGGCCCGGCGCTCGGCTTCGAAGACCTGCACGCGATGCGGGCCCGGGAGGCGATCGAGCTGGCGCGCGGCAAGCTGCAGGCGTGCCATGCGGCGGGCATCCGTCCTGACGACAGCCTGATCACTGACCTTGCTGCCCTGATCATCGCCAAGACCGGCGCCAATGCCGCGCTGTTCCCGGTGCACGAAGGCCAGGTGTCCGAACCCCGCCTGACAATCCTGCCGGAATCCATCCTCGAAGCCGTCCGCACCCGCCTGGCCGAAGGCGCCGGCGCCGATCTGCACCAGATCTGGCCTCGCGCGGCCTGAGTCATCGGCCCCCTTCAATCCCTTCGGCAAATCGGTTAGGGGCTCCGTCGAAGCCAGAGTCCCCTTTCATGTCGCATATCACTGAAGCCGCCCGGCGGCGCACCTTTGCCATTATCTCGCACCCGGACGCCGGCAAGACGACGCTGACCGAAAACCTGCTGCTGGCTGGCGGCGCGATCCGGGCGGCCGGTGAGGTAGCGGCGCGCGGCGAGGCGCGGCGCACACGATCGGACTGGATGAAGATCGAGCGCGACCGGGGTATCTCGGTTTCAGCCTCGGTGATGACCTTCGAATTCGACGGATTTGTCTTCAACCTGCTCGACACCCCGGGCCACGAGGATTTCTCTGAGGATACCTACCGTACCCTGACGGCAGCCGACTGCGCGGTCATGGTGCTCGACGCGGCGAAGGGTATCGAGCCGCAGACGCTGAAACTGTTCGAAGTTTGCCGGATGCGCGGCATACCAATCGTCACCTTCATCAACAAGATGGACCGCGAGGCGCTGGAGCCAATCGCGCTGCTCGACGAAGTGCAGGACAAGCTGCAGCTGGACACGGCGCCGCTCTACTGGCCGGCGGCCAGCGGCCAGCGCTTTGCGGGCATGCTGGACCTTGCCAGAAACCAGTTCCTGCAATTCGAACGCCGCCCCGGCGAGCCCGCACGCATTGGTCCGGCTACGGAAATTTCCGGAGATGCCGACAGCCTGAAAGCAAACCTTGACCCCTATGTCTTTGCCGAGGTGGCAGAAGGTATCGAGATGGCGCGCAGCCTTCTGCCGCAGTTCGACGTGCAGGCCTTCCGGGAAGGCAACATGACACCGGTCGTGTTCGGCTCAGCACTGCGCTATTTCGGTGTGGCAGAACTTCTGCGCACGCTGCACACCTATGCACCGCCACCGCGCGACCAGAAAGCCCAGAGAAAAGGTGAGCCGGTCTGCGTGAATGCCGATGACCCCTATGTCAGCGGTTTCGTGTTCAAGATCCAGGCGAACATGGACCCGAATCATCGCGACCGCGTGGCCTTCGTCCGGCTCTGCTCCGGCGAGTTCCGGCGCGGCATGCGCCTGAAGACCACGACGGGCAAACAGCTCAATATCCACAATCCGCTGATGTTCATGGCGCAGGACCGCGAGATTGCCGAAACCGCCTATGCCGGCGATGTGATCGGCGTGCCAAACCACGGCCAGCTGCGCGTCGGGGATTCATTGTCCGAGACCGGAGAGATCCAGTTCGGCGGCATCCCGAACTTTGCCCCGGAACTCCTCCGCCGCGCACGTGTGAAAGACCCGATGAAGGCCAAGCACCTGCGCAAGGCGCTGGAAAGCCTCGCTGAAGAAGGCGTTACGCAGCTGTTCATCCCGTCCATCGGCTCGGACATGATCGTCGGTGCAGTTGGCCAGTTGCAGTTCGAAGTGATGATCGAGCGGATGACAGCGGAATACAATCTTGAAGTGATGTTCGAGCCGGCGCCTTACAATGTCGCGCGCTGGCTGTCCTCGGACGACCCGAAGAAGCTCGAGGAATTCCTGGAAAAGAACAAATCTGCGTCTGGTGCCGATCTCGACGGCGCCCCGGTCTATCTGGCGAAAAATGCCTGGGATGTCGGTTACGCGCAGGAAAAAAATCCCGCCATCCGCTTCACCGCGACGAAGGAACGGGCGGTTTGAACTGTGTCAGCTGTTGACGAATGGCCGCTTACGGGCTGAGCGCCGTGTCAGTTGCCGCCTCGCCGATCAGCTGGTCGGACGATGCCGGGGCCGGTGGGGCGTAGGTCCCCCAGATCACGGCGTCGACTCGCGGCGAGACGCCTGAGATGGCCAAGAGGTTTTCTTCCGGCTTGCCGCTGCCCTGTTTCAGTTCGCAGCGCGCTGCAGCCGAGCCATAGTCCGCGACCCAGGACCAGGCCTGGCACTGGCTGTCATCCCCGCAGGCCGACTGGCAGACAAGGGCGGAGTCCGCATCCACCACCGCATACGTGGCGCCGTGGCGGTAACGGCCGATTTCGTGACCAGGAGGCGCCTTGAGGCTGCCAGGACCATAGGAGGCATCTGTGGCTTCCAGAGGGGTTACTGAGGGGGACTTCACCGATTTGCGCGCGACACCATCGGCTTGGGCCGCGAGACCAAGCAGGGTGGTCGCAGCAATCAGGGTGGCAAGGCGCATGGGTCACTCCTCGGAAATCATCCGGTGCATCTTAGCCCTGCCGCGTTAACGAAGCGTTCGTTCTGGCGCCGCGGGCAGTCAGCCGGTCAGGCTCGCCCGCTTTTCCTCGATCTCCAGCCATTCGATCTCGATACGCTCGAGTTCAGCCCGGGCGGCGCCAATGCGTTCGGAGTGTTTCGCAAATGCTGCGGCATCGCGGGCGTAGAGGCCAGGATCGGCGAGAGCAGCCTCCAGAGCGGCGATTTCCGCATTCAGCTGTGGAATCAGCCTGTCGATTTCCTTCTGCCTGTGCTCGTCCTTGTACGACAGCTTGGTGACGGTTTTCGGCTTCGGCGGAGCCTCAGGCGTTTTCGGGGAGGCCGCTCTGTAGGGCTCCTTGCGGCGCACGCCCCGCAGCTGATCCTGCGCGTCGCTCCAGCCGCCGGCCGTCTGCACCCATTCCCCCCCACCAATCGGTGAGAGGCAACTCGTCACCGTCGCATCGAGGAAGGCGCGGTCATGGCTTACGAGGATCAGCGTCCCTTCATAGTTCAGCAGCATGTCTTCAAGCAGGTCGAGCGTCTGCATGTCGAGATCGTTGGTCGGTTCGTCCATTACGAGCAGGTTCGATGTCTGGGCGAGGCCGATGGCGAGGGCGAGGCGGTTGCGCTCGCCGCCAGAGAGGGCGCCGACCGGCTGGCGCAGCTGTTCGGGCTTGAACAGGAAGTCTTTCGCATAGGCCGCGACATGAAGCTGATGGCCCTGCACCATGATCGAGTCGCCGCCCATCGGAGCCAGCGCTTCCCAGATTGTGTCCTGCGGGCTGAGCTTTGCGCGCGTCTGGTCCTGATAGGTGACCTGCAGCGTTTTTGAATGGAACAGCGTGCCGGCATCCGGTTCGATCTCGCCGAGCAACAGGCGCACCAGCGTCGTCTTGCCCGCGCCGTTCGGGCCGATGATGCCGATCCGGTCGCCGCGCAGGATACGCAGGTCGAGCGACTTTGCGATCACCAGCGGACCGTCCGGGGTCTGAAAAGTCTTGGCGAGGCCCTTCGCCTCGATCACCTTCTTGCTCATCGCCTCGCCGGCGTCTGCGGTGATTCCGGCGGTCGCCTTCCGGTCATTGAGGGCGCTGCGCACCTGCGCATGCTCGGCCTTCAGTTCACGCAGCCGGGCAAGACGGCCCTGGTTGCGTTTGCGCCTGGCCGTGACGCCACGTGCGAGCCAGTGCTGTTCTTCCTTCAGGTGCGTGGTCATCCGGCGCAGCTGGCGTTCGTCTTCCTCCTCGATCTGCTCCGCCCACTGATCAAATTTCACATAGCCCTCGGAGCTTTTCAACACTTTGCCCTGACGCAGCCAGAGCGTGTTGGTGGAAATGTTCTCGAGGAACCGCCGGTCGTGGCTGACCACCAGCACCACCCCGTTGAAGGCCTTCAGACGGCCTTCGAGATATTCGATCATCGGCACGTCGAGATGGTTCGTCGGTTCGTCCAGCAGAAGGATCGTCGGCTGTTTCGCGAACGCCTTCGCCAGCGCCGCGCGCCGCAGCTGGCCGCCCGAAAGCGTGGCCGGGTCTGCGCCGGGATCGACGCCGAACTCCATCAACTCGGCCTCGGCCATATAGGCCCCGTCCAGCCCTTCGGCGGCATAGTCCAGCACAGTGGCACAGCCGGCCAGGTCCGGCTCCTGCGCCACCCAGGCATAGGTCACGCCCGGCTGGCGCCAGGCCTCGCCCGAGTCCGGCAGGATGCGCTCGGACACCACCTTCATCAACGTCGACTTGCCCGCGCCATTGCGCCCCACCAAAGCCGCACGCTCGCCCTTCGACAGTGACAGTGTCACGCCTTCAAACAGCGCCTTGCCGCCGAAGGAGAGGCGTACGTCGGTGAGGGTGAGAAGCGGAGGCTGGGCCATGCCGGGGAGATAGCGGCAGACGCGCCCGCGCGCCAGTCCTTGCCGCGAGGTTAGTCTGGACGCGCGCAGCTGCGAGCGCCACCTTCGTTTCATGTCGGAACTCACTCTCCCCGAAGGTTACGCGCCCCACTTCCGCAAATCGCGCTTCACCGACCCGTGGGAGCCGCTGTTTTCGAAGACGGAAGCGCAGCAAGTCTCGATCGGCCTGTGGCTGGCGGAGGCGCACTGCAATTCGCGCGGGCTGGTGCATGGCGGCCTGATCCCTCGCTGGCAGACAATGCGATGGGCCTCTCCTGTGTCGCCGCGCTTGCGGCAGAGGGCAAGCCGCCCCGGGCCGGGCTCGTCACCGTCACTCTGTCAACGGACTATCTCGGCAGCGCGAAACTCGGCCAATGGCTCGCCACCGACACGCATTTCGTGAAGACCGGCCGGTCGCTCTGCTTTGCCGATTGCCTGATACGGGCCGATGGCCAACCGGTCGCCCGCGCCAACGCCACCTTCAGCGTTGCGGCCGCCGGTTAACCACCGGTTCGCGCATGGCCGCCATATTGCAGACCTTACGCACGATCCTGCGTCTGCAATGGAAATCCCGCCCATGTCCGGCCTTAACCTTGTCGTCCTGCGTAACAATGTCCCGCAGCGGGACGTTGATCCGGAGGTTGAACCGCGCCGGGATTTCGAGCTGATCCGGCAGATGGTCGCGGGCCGCTACGCCTCGGCGGACGATCTTGCGGGTGGGTTTGCGAAGACGCTCGCCGGCAAGAACACGTCGATGCAAGCCGCCTTCGCCGTTCACTCGATGCGCAAGGATGCGCGGGCCATATTCACCACGGGCGAGGACATCGCCTTCCGCCTGCTGCCGCTGCTGCGCGTATCGGGATGGAAGGGCGAGCTGTTCTCAGTCATTCATGCCAGCCACAGCCCGAAATGGCAGCTGGCGGCCCGCCTGCTCGGTACACGGCAGGTCGGATGCTGGTTTACGGTCTCACGCCTGCAGCGCGATGTGCTTATCGGCAAAGCTGGCCTGCCACCCGGCAAGGTCGAGTTCATCTGGGACTCGGTGGATGCGGATTTCTTTGATCCGGCGAAGGCAGGCGAGGCTGTGCCCGGCGAATACGCCTTCGCCTGCGGTCTCGAGAACCGGGATTATTCAACTCTTGCAGCGGCAGCCCGCCTGTATGGCGGGCAGGTACGTGTGCAGGCCTCGGGCTATTTCCCGCAGGAGGACCGGAAGGATACCGGCCTTCCCGAGAATCTGCGAATAAACCGTACACGGCTTTCATGGCCGGAGTTGCGTGCCCGTTACGCGGCATCAAGGTTCGTTGTCGTGCCGCTGAATGCGGTGCCTTATGCGGCGGGTGTGAACGGCCTGCTCGAAGGCATGGCGATGAGCAAGGCGGTCATCGTGACCGGCTCGCCAGGGCTGGCAGACTATACGGGCCTGCCATCGCTGGTGAGGGTGCCGGCCGGTGATGCCGTGCGCCTGGCTGCGGCAATGCAGCACCTCGCCGCTGATGCGGACGCCTGTGCACAGATGGGCAGGGCCAACCGCGACTGGATCCTCAGGCACGCTACTACAGACCAGTATGCCCGCACCATTGCGGCGCGCATGCTGGGTCAGCCGGTGGACTGAGGCGGGCCGGGCTGTGCTGGGTGAGAAAATCTTCCGGGGCACATCCTGGCTGCTGGCAGGGCGGTTGACCAGCAACCTGCTCGGCCTGGCCAGCACGCTGATTGCTGCCCGCCTGCTGATGCCGGAGGATTTCGGCGTGATGGCCTTCGGCATGAGTGTGTTTGCGATTGCCAGCGCGGTCGTCGAACTACCAGTCGGCGCTGCGCTGGTGCAGATGAAAAGTGCGGAGCGCGAGGATTTCAACACCGCATGGACGATCAATGTCCTGCGCGGCGTGGTCGTCGCGCTCCTCATGCTCGCGGCCGCCTGGCCGGTCGCTATGCTGACCGGCGACGAGCGGATCGCCTGGGTTGTCATTGCGCTCGCCGCCTACCCGCTGGTTACCGGCCTTCGCAATTCATGGTTCGAGCAGTACATCCGCGAGATGGATTTCCGGCGCGAGGCACTGCTGGATGTGCTCGCAAAGATTGCCTCGATTGTCGTCATCGTTTGGGTGGCGCTGGAGACGCGCAGTTACTGGGCCCTGCCGGCCGGTGTCATCTCCGCCGCGCTGGTGGCAACTTTGCTCACGTTCATCCTGCGCCCGCAGCTGCCTGCCTTCAGCCTCAGGCGTTTCCGCAAGTTCTTTCGCTTTTCGCTGTGGATTGGCATTGGCAACATTGCCGACAGTATCCGCGATGCGGCCACTACGCTGCTGCTCGGACGTCTGGCAGGGAATGCCAAACTCGGTGCGTTTTCGGTCGGCTCGCAGTTTGCCGAACGGCTGGAACTTGTTCTGTATGCGCCTATGGAGCGCACGCTGTTTGCGGCCTTTGCCTCAATACAGGACGATATGGAACGGGTGCGCAAGGCCTATCTGAAAGCGCTTCACACAGGATTTGCCATCATCCTTCCCATCTGCACTGGCATTGCGCTGCTGGCAAATGAGATCATCCTTATCGCGCTCGGCCCGGACTGGGCAGATGCTGTCCCGGTACTGGCCTTCATCGCACCGGCCACAGCGCTCTACCTGATTGCCGGGCTCAGCAACGCGCTGACCAATGCACTTGGTCAGCCGCAGGCACTGTTCCGTTTCAAGATATTGTCGCTGCTGATCCATATTCCTATGATGCTGGCGGGTCTGTTGCTCTTCGGTTTCAAAGGTGGGCTTATTGCCTGTGTGGCCACTGCTTTCCTTTGGTACCTGATGAGCATCCATGTGGCAGCGCGTCTCACGAAGCTCAGCCACTGGGCGCAGGTTTCCATCCTGATACGGACAATCATATCAGCAGGCATGATGAGTACTGCAGTGCTGGTGGCCCGCCACACACTGCTCGCCGGGCCTGGTGAGAGCCTCATGGACCTGGCGCTGGATGCGGGGCTGCTCGCCGGGCTTGGCGCGGCAGTCCACATCGCCTGCCATGTCTTGCTCTGGCGGCTCAGCGGGCGGGGTGAGGGGATCGAACGGAGCGTGATGTCTGTTCTGCAGCGGCGCCTGCGCCGCCCGCAAGTGTAAAGCTGGCGCTGTCAGCATCATGCAGCACCCGCCGGATTTCGCCGGCAAAGGCTCTCAGCATCTGCCGCAGGCCGGGGCCGAATGCCTCACCTGTTTTTCCGCCAAGCCCCATCGTCTTGTTGGCGTCGAAGATGAATGGGGTGCCGTCCACCATAACATAGTCGATCTTGCCATAGTCGAGCTTGAGGCGGCGGCGAACCTCGATCAGGCGGGGATGTGGTGTGAAGGGCAGGCAGGAGACATGCTCGTCCTCGGTAATTATTTCACTGTCCGACCGCTCGATATTCTCATAGTGCAGGCTACCGAGGAACATGTATTCGCGCAGGACATTCTTTCCGCCATCCTTCTCCAGAAACATCTTCTGCACAACGTTGCCCGGCCCGAAATAGCCTTCCGGCACATCTGCCAGAGAGAGGAAAATCTGATAATCCTCTTTCGACAGAATACGGACAGAGGGTGATCTGGTAATGAGGCGGAAGGTTTTGGCCAGAGCGCGGGTGGCGAGCGACTGCGCTTCGTATTCCGGTATGCCCCCATAGTTGAGGTCGGACTTGACGATCACCGGCGCATCGTAGCTGTCCCCCTTCGACAGGAGGCCATCGGCAAAAGTTCGCTTACGGATGTCGCGTGCAGCGGCATTGATGTGAAGGGGGTAGCGTTCGGCAAAGTGCTGAACGCGCGCGGGCACACGCGAGAGGTCGACATGCACGAACAGCGCGTCGGCCGGCACATAGTTCCGGGTATCGTAGAGGTGAACGACCTCGATTCCCTGCGCGGCCAGGTCCTCAGCGATCAGCGACACCATGTGATGCCGTCCACCGCGCGCGGCGGTGCGGCTGTGCAGGATCGCCAGTCTCTTGATACGCTTGGCCACGTCACCCTGATCCGCTTCGCCGCGGGCGAAAAGTCATGCGGCCGAACTGGGAAGGATAATAGTGGAAACTGGTTAATACCATTTAGCCAGGATATCTGAAAACTGCCTGATCTGGGTTTAACAAGCCTTCAGCAGGCGGATTTCTTCCGGATCCAGCAGCCGCCAGGTGCCAATGTCCAGCGCGCCAAGCTCCAAAGGACCGAAGGCCGCCCGGTGTAGTTTGTCCACATGGTTGCCCACCGCCGCGAACATTCGGCGCACCTGATGGTACCGCCCTTCTGTCAGCGTCAGACGTGCCTGCCGTTCGCCGGTGATTTCCAGCCTTGCAGGCAGGCAGGGCCTGTCCTCGCCGCGCAACATGAGCGTGCCCGAGGCGAACAGCGCGGCCTCATGCCCCTTCAGCGGCCGGGCCAGCTCTGCCTCATACACCTTGGACAAATCCGACTTCGGTGAGATCAGCCGGTGCAGCAGGGCCCCGTCATCCGTGAACAGAAGAAGACCGGTCGTATCCGCATCCAGACGCCCTACGGAAGACAGCTTCGGGTCGCGTTTCAGAAAGCGTGAGGGCAGCAGGTCATACACCAGCCGGCCCTGATCGGCATGCGAGCAGGTGAAGCCTGCCGGCTTGTGCATCATCAGCACCATGCCGGGCGCAGGGTCCAGCGGTTCGCCATCGAACCGAATGTGCTCTGCGCAGCCCGTCACGCGGCCCTGCGCGATAGCGGCCTCCATTTCCTTGCGCGAGCCATAACCAAGGCCCGCCAGGTATTTCGCGAGCTTGCGGGTGTCGTTCATTTGAACCGTTTCGGGCGTTCGACCCGGATGATCTTGTAGCCATCTTCATCTTCGACCAGCTCGTGCGATTTGAAGCATCGGGAGAGTTCATCCTCATACGGAAGATGACGGTTAGCCACCATCCACAAACTCCCGCCATTACGCAGCGTCGCAGCTGCGGCACGGATGAAGCTGCGGCCCAGTTCGTTATTATCGGCACGGCCGGTATGGAAAGGCGGGTTCATCACGGCGAAGTCATAGGTCGCGGGCGGCAGGTCCTTCAGCACATCGGCCCAGCGCATCGTGCAGCGCGCGATATGCGGCGCCATCGTCTGCTGCTGGCAAACCAGTGCGCGGTATTCCGCTTCGACCAGATCCATCCGCTCCACCTGCGGGCAGTGGGCGAGAATCTCGCGGCTGAGAAAACCGTTGCCGGCGCCGAGGTCGATGCCGATGCCCTTGGTATGCTCCGGCACGCTGTCGGCCAGCATCTCGCTGCCGGGATCGATCCGGTCCCAGCTGAACAGGCCCGGCCGGCTCCACAGGCCCGGCTCGATCAGCTGCGGCGCATCGAAATCGATCCAGTCCTGCGCCAGGTCCTCATCGACATCGGCGGCGTGCTTCACACACCAAAAGGCGCGGCACTTGTGTTTCGATAGGCTGTCTGAATTGCCGGCCAGTGCCTCCAGCGCCTCCTGCCCGCTCTTGCCCCCCAGCGTGTTAGGCAGGCAGGCAAGCACGACCCCGCGCTCCGGCGCCGCGAGCACGGCACGGGCGTAGACGGCGCGGGCCTGATCGCGCTGGCGCGGCGGCACGATGATCGTCAGCATCGCCTCTGGCAGATCCACCGAGTCCACCGCCAGCACATTGAAACCTGCCGCCTTCAGCGCGTCATGATGCGGCTTGTAGCTGCTGCGCAGTACAAGGCGCTCCTTCGGCAGCTGGTTCAGCCACGGTCCCGGCTCGGCATTCAGAACAAGGACCGGCCCGCCCTCAGGCACCGGCACCGCCTCGCGTTCAAGCGTGAGCAGCAGGGTTTCAAACACGATCGGGTCCATCATCGGCGGAGCGATACTCGTCCTGGCCGGAAAGGAAAAGCCCCGCCGGCAGTAACCGGCGGGGCTTGCCTTTATCCCTTGCGGGAAGATCAGGCGGCGAGACGTTCGATGATGATGGCTGGGGCCATACCGCCGGCGGCGCACATGGTGACGAGGCCGTAGCGCTTTTCGGAGCGCTCAAGTTCGTCCAGCGCAGTGCCGATCAGGATCGAGCCGGTGGCGCCGATCGGGTGGCCGAGGGCCATTGCGCCGCCATTGATGTTCACCTTGTCCCGGTTGAGCTTCAGGTCACGGATGAATTTCTCCGCAACCACAGAGAAGGCCTCGTTGATTTCCCACACGTCGATATCATCAACAGTCAGGCCGGCCTTCTCGAGCACTTTCTTGGCCGCTGGTACAGGGGCATTCAGCATCAGTGTGGGGCAGTCGCCCATGTTCGCCGTCGCCACGATGCGGGCGCGTGGCTTCAGATTGTGCTTCTTCATGTAGTCGGCCGAGGCAAGCAGAACACCGCCCGAGCCGTCAACCACGCCCGACGAGTTGCCGGCATGATGGACATGATTGACCTTGCCTTTCAGCTGCGGGTATTTTTTCTCGATCATGTTGCCATAGGTCGTGCCCTTGTCGTCGACCGGGATGTTCCAGAACATGTTGAACACGGTCTTCAGGCCGGCAAGGCTTTCCATCGTTGTGCCGGGGCGAGGGAATTCTTCATGGTCGAGGGCGAGTGATCCGTCCACGTTGTAAACCGGCACGACCGAGCGGTTGAAGCGGCCTTCCTTGATGGCCCGCTCGGCCCGCTCCTGGCTGACCACGGCCAGCCGGTCGACGGCTTCGCGGTCGATACCTTCCAGCGTCGCGATCGCGTCAGCGCAGCAGCCCTGTTGCGACTGCGGATGCTTTTCGCGCAGGCGCAAGTTGCCCGCATCCATCATAGGCGGGTTCTTGGGGTCGGCGGAGGCTGCCGTGTAGCTCATCATCTCGCAGCCTCCTGCGATGACGCACTGTTCCATGCCCGACATGATCTGAGCGGCAGCGAGGTTCACCGTGGTGATGCCCGAGCCGCAGAACCGGTCGAGCGTCACGCCTGAGGCCTTGATGTTGTAGCCGGCGTCGAGTGCGGCCATGCGGCCCATGTCGCCGCCCTGGGCGCCGCGCTGGCTGGATGTGCCCCAGATGATGTCGTCGACGGTTTCGGTGTCCAGCTTGTTGCGGTCGCGCAGATTGCTGAGGACGGTGGCGGCCAGGTGCTGAGGGTGCATGTGGGCGAGGGCGCCCTTGCCCACCTTGCCAATGCCGCGCGGCGTGCGGCAGGTATCAACGATGAAGGCGTCAGCCATCTTGGAACTCCCTTTTTCAGATTTTTCCCGGGACGAGCGGGGCTTGGTGAAGCTGCTTTACGCGAACGTAAGCGTAAGCGAAAGCCGTGACGCCGGGTCAGCCGTGCCGGTCCGGGGCCTGCTTTTTGCCGTCCTGGAAGTATGCAATACTACCTGCCGGGAGAAACGCTGCATGGCGCAACGCCGTGGAATCATCGCAAAAGCGCGGCTCGCCGCCGCTGCCCTGCTCTTATGGGCTGGCACGGCCGGGGCAAGTGAACGGCTGGTCGTGCCGTTCCAGATCAGCGATCTCGAACACATGATCGTGCCGATCATCATCAACAACCAGCATCACACGACCGGTGTTGTCGACACGGCGGCCACTATAGCCATGCTTGATGGCCGCTCCGCCGCGCAGAGCGGGATCGCATTGCCGGGGCCGGACACGCCCAAGGTCAATATCCTCGGCCTCAATGGCGCGAAGGACTATCCGCTCGTGCGTCTTGGCAGTCTCCGTGCCGGCACCATTAATCTTGGCGCCGTAGATGCGGCCTATAACCGGGATCTCGAGATTCCTGGCGCAGCCGCGAATGTTCTGCCCTCATCGGCCTTCCCTGGGGATGTCCTGGAGTTCGATTTCCGGAGGATGGTGATCTCCGCCTACAATGGCCGGCCAGATCGTCCGCAGACGAACTACTATGACCGGATTCCCTACACCCTGGATGACGGGTTGATCTTCATTGATATCCACATCAATGGCCGCAAGGGCCGGGC
>JBKBJF010000026.1:0-26031 GCA_046293935.1 Hyphomonas sp. | reverse complement strand
GCCAGCCCCGCATTGCGGATGGGCGAGCCGGCAGGCGGCGGGAACTGCGCCGGCGAGCCGGGGATGAAGTCCGAAGCGAACGGGCGCGAGTCGCGCGACAGGTTCCACGAGGTCGCCTTGAAGCCGGTCGCATACGAGATGTAGACATTGACATTGTCCGACACGTCATACGCGAAGCGCGTCGTGTAGGTCATGTTGGTGTCGTGGGAACGGCCATTTTCCACCGCGTTGGGGAACGCCAGGAAAGGCGGCAGGAACTGCAGCGGACGCAGCGCCAGGAACGGGTTGAAGGTCGGATTGTTGGCCACTGGCGCCGGAACGCCGGCCGCCACACCCAGCGCCACGAGATCGAGCGCGGAGAAGGCATCGGTATTGACGATCCGTCCGTAGGCGGACTTCTCGTCATCCGTGTAGTTGGCGCCGAACGTGAAGGTCGCGCGGTCGCTGGCATGGATGTCGAAGGTCGCAAACAGCGACTTCGCCGTGTTGTCCTGCCCGAACTCCTCGGCCAGGCCTTGGCCTGCCTGTCCGAACAGGTTGCCCACTGCCGGGGCGCCGCCCAGCAGGAACTCGACCGTGTTCAGCGCACCGCCCGACAGCGCATCGGCATAGCCGCGGAAATCCGTGCCGTAGCGGAAATCGTTCTCGATCTCGACCGTCTCGTCGAAATAGAAGCCGCCGATCATCCAGTCGACCCGGCCAATGCCACTCGACGAGATCCGGAATTCCTGTGTGAAGGTCTGGATATCCGTCTTGTTGGCATTGCGGCCGATCAGGTCAGCGCTGGTGAAGTCGGAGTCCTGATTCGTGTCCAGCTTCGATTCCCGGTAGGCAGTGATCGAGGTCAGCTGCACTTCGCCCAGGTCCCAGTCGGCCTGCAGCGAGACGCCGCCATTGTCGATCTTGTTGGTTGAGCCGAAATTGTAGAACACATCGTAGCTGAACGGATCCTCGGCCACGAGATTGCCGCCGAGCGCCTGGATGATCGCACCGGTCGGGCCGTTCACCACATTGCTCGCCGCGCAGCAGACTTCATCGATCGAGTCATAATCCGCCATCAGGCGGAAGCTGAGATCTGTGGTCGGCTCGAACAGCAGATCGCCGCGCACGCCCCAGCGGTTGCGCTCGTTCTGATCGGGCCCGAAGCCCCTGTCTTCGACATAGCCGTCACGCTTGTTGTAAGTCGCGCTCACCGCGCCCGCGAGGTTCTCCGTGATCGGACCCGTGACATAACCGTTGAGGCGATAGCCGTTATAGTTGCTGACCGTCGCATCCACCATGCCGCCAAATTCGAACTGCGGCTTCTTGGTGACCACCGAGATCACGCCCGCCGAGGCGTTCTTGCCGAACAGCGTCGATTGCGGACCGCGCAGCACCTCGACGCGCTCGATGTTCGGCAGGTCCGAGATCTGCGAGGCTGACCGCGAGCGGTAGACGCCATCGATGAACACGCCGACAGAAGGCTCGATACCGGCATTGTTGGCGCCATTGCCGAAGCCGCGGATGATGAAATTGGTATTGGCCGAAGACTGCAGTTGGCCGACCGTAAGCGACGGCACGATCGATTGCAGGTCGTTAAGGTCAACGATCGCAGCCCGGGAGATCGTGGTATCGTCAACCACTGAAACAGCAATCGGGACATCCTGCAGTGTCTGCTCGCGCTTCGTCGCCGTGACGGTGACGGTCTGCAGCGTGCGGGTGGCTTCTTCAGGCGTGTCTTCCTGCGCAAATGCCGGCGCAGCGAGAGGCGAAAGGGCGGACAGGCCAACGCCAAGGCAAAGCGCGGCTTTCAGCCCGCCGAAGCGGACCTTCACAGAATTTTGGGAATACACTCGTGGATTTCCTTCCTGGGAGTTTGTGTGAAACGGTGGGTCGGTGACAGGTATTCCGGCGAATCCCATCTTCCTTAATTTTGTTACAGGCTAACCGCGCCCCGAATGTGAGCGCAACCCCTCAAGCCTCGGGTTTCATCACACGATTTTGTGTAACCATCGCGCCTGTTGTGGCCGCGCCACATGTTCCGGCATGAAACGCCGCAGAAAGTCTAAAACATCAAACTCGCCTCAGGCGTGCGGGCACAAGCCCTCTGCCTACGCCGCAGGGTGAACGGATGCCGCCTCCGAGGCGAGACTTTCCCATCCGCGTTGAGCCATGCTGCTGGAACAGATATTGCGATTGCCACTTCCGGAACGGCGCAAGAGCAGCGCCGCAAAATTTGTATCCGGAGTTACCCCGTCCCATGATCGACCGGTCGATCCATCCCAACACGCGCATCCTGCTGGATGCCTGGCGGCGCATGCAGGCGAACCCTGACACGCATGCCCTCGAAGGCCCCGATGTGCGCGACCATACGAGCCTCGTCGAACGCATCTTCGTTGTCGAACACCGTGAAGACCATTCCTGGCTCGTGCGCACCTCCGGCCCGGCGCTGAATGCGCTTGTCGGCCGTAACCTCGTCAACCGCAACTGGCTCGATCTCTGGACCGGCCCGGACCGCGCCATGATGGCCGCCTTCCTCGAAGCCATCCGGTTCGACGGGGCGCCCGGCGTCGTGCGCGGCCGCGGCGAAACCTTGAACGGCGAGCGCGTCGAACTCGAAGTCTCGCTGATGCCGCTCGGGGCAGAGGCCGGCCGGTCGCCGCGCCTGCGTATGCTCGGCCTCTACCAGACACTCGGCAGCGAAACAGCGCTCGCCGGCAAGCCGGTCTTTCGTCACCGCATTTCGATGCTGGTGCCGCCCGACACGCGCCGTCTCCGCCCGTCGCTGCGCCTCGTCGCCAACACCTGATCAGGCACGTTCCAGCGCCCGCTTGGGTTCTTCCGGGGCGGGCGGCGTGCGCCCGAGGATCATGTCGGCTGCCTTCTCCGCCACCATGATCGTCGGCGCATTGGTGTTGCCGCCCACCAGCGTCGGCATGACTGACGCATCCACCACGCGCAGGCCGCTGACGCCGCGCACGCGCAGCTCGCCGTCCACCGGCGCCTCCGGCTGGGTGCCCATCGCCACCGTGCCAACGGGGTGATAGATCGTCTCGCCTCTGGCGCGTATGAAGGCATCGATATCGGCATCCGAGACGATGCCCGCCCCTGGCATTATCTCGCCACCCGTGTAGGGCGCCAGCGCTGCCTGGCGGCACACTTCGCGCACCATTTTCACCGATTCGCGCATCGCCCGCCGGTCTTCCTCCGTGGCCAGATAGTTCGGGTCGATGGCAGGAGGATCAAACGGATCGGCGGACTTCAGCAGCACCGTGCCCCGGCTCTCCGGCCGCAGCTGGCAGGCATGCACCGTGTAACCGTCTTCCGTAGGCGTGTAATTGGCGTGGTCCATCATGATCGCGTTGACGATATGCAACTGGATGTCCGGCATCTCCAGCCCTGCGCGCGATTTCAGGAAGGCACCGGCCTGCAGGAAATTGTCGGCGCCCGCCCCTTTCTGCGTCGCCAGGTACTGGATGCCCACGAACAGCTTCTTGATGCCCTTCTGTTGTGAATAGGCCGACAGCGGCTGCGGCATGCGGTTGATTACGGTGACATCGAGATGGTCCTGCAGATTCTTGCCCACATTCGGCGCGGGCGCCTTCACCTCGATTCCCAGCCCCTTCAGGTGCGCGGGATCGCCGATCCCCGAAAGTTGCAGCAGCTGCGGCGACTGCACCGCCCCGGCGCAGACGATCACCTCGCGCGCGGCCCGCACGCGCGCGGCCTCGCGGCCCTTGCCTTCGACATATTCGGCGCCCACCGCCTTGCCGCCCTCGATCAGAACGCGCGTCACCAGCCCGGTCGAAATCACGGTCAGGTTCGGCCGCTTGCCTTCGATCGGGCGCAGGTAGCCGAACGATGCGCTCCATCGCTCGCCCTTGTAGATCGTGCGCTGGTAAGGTCCGAAGCCTTCCTGTTGCGCGCCGTTGAAATCGTCCGTAACTGGATGACCTGCCTGGCGGCCCGCCTCGATGAAGGCCTGGTAGATCGGTCCGGACAGAGGGCTCTCGGTCACGTTCAGCGGGCCATCGCCGCCATGGAAAGCCGTGCTGCCCTTCTCGTACGCCTCGGCGCGTTTGAAATAGGGCAGCACATCGGCGTAGCTCCAGCCTTTCAGACCCATCTGGCCCCACAGGTCATAGTCGCCGGCATGTCCGCGGATATACACCATGCCGTTGATCGAGGACGAACCACCCCAGCCCTTGCCGCGCGGCCAGTAGAGCTTGCGCCCGTCCATGTGCGTCTGCGCCTCGGTCCAGAAACCCCAGTTGTAATCGCCCGGCTGCTTGATCAGGCTGCCGACACCCGCCGGCATGCGCACCATCAGTGACGTGTCCTTCTTGCCGGCCTCGATCAGGCAGACCTTCACGTCCGGATCCGCAGACAGGCGGTTGGCCAGCACGCAGCCGGCGCTGCCCGCCCCGATGATCACATAATCAAACGACCCGGCACTCATGTTGCTGCAGCTCCTGTGATGGTTTCCTCGGCATTAAGCCTAGCGGCGGAAACGGGCCTGAGGCAACCAATTGTCAATCTTCCTCTTTTATCCGGTAACGAGGCGCGCCGCGGCTTCCGGCCCGCCGGCCACCGGGAATGTCACTATGACGCAGCCACAATCCCTCCGCCCGGCGCCTTTCCCCGGCGCCAGCCCGCGCCGCGACCGGCGCAGCTTCAAGCGCGTCGACCTGCGGCTCACTGGCCGGTTCCTCACCGATGCGCAGGACGATCACGAGCTGCTCACGGCCAACGTTTCCTGCGATGGCGCTCTGATCCTTTCCAGCACGCCGCCAGAGTCCGGCCAGCAGGTCGTCTGCTACTTCGATGACCTTGGCCGGGTCGTCGCCGATGTCGTGCGCATGGCACCCGGCGGGTTCGCCGTGCGTTTCCAGACCTCACAGCTGAAGCGCGAGAAGCTTGCCGACAGGCTCACCTGGCTGGTCAACAAGGATACGCTCGGCCTGCGCGAGGATCGCGGCGCGCCGCGCTTTGCTGCTACCGGCCAGGCCATCGTGCTGATGCCCGACGGCTCGCCGCTGCAGTGCCGCCTGACAGACATCTCACTCACTGGCGCGGCCTTCGAGACACTCGGCAATCCGCCCTATGTCGGCGACCGGGTGCAGACCAACAACATGCCCGCCGAAGTCGTCCGCGTCGCCGGCAAGAAATTCGCCGTGCGCTACCTGCGCGGCACCGAGGCAGCGCAGGGCTGACCCGCATGCGCCGGCGTCCCCGCATCGACCGGGTCCTGCCTGCGAAGCCCGCCTTGCCGGACGCGCTGAACCTCGCCGATCTCGATCCGCCGGTCTGGCATGTCATGGGCCAGGGCAAGGCGCACGGGCCTTTCACCCTCGGCCAGTTGCAGTCCCTCGCCGATGCCGGTCGTCTCGGCCCGCTTGCGCGCATCTCCGGCGGGGATGGCGAACCCTTCGTTTCTGCACTCGATCACCCTCTGCTGCGCCCGCGGATTCAGGCCGCACTTGAGGCGCGTGCGGCGCGCCGCACCGAAGCCAGCAATTTCGTCATCATCTGCGGCCCCGGCCTGACCCTCGCCGCCCGTCAGGCCATCGGCCATGCGCTCAACACGCTCGGCCGCTTCACCGAACCGATGCCAGCTACCTTCGTGCTGCGCTCTGCCTTCGTGCTCGGCGATGTGCGCCGCAGCCTCGCCACCATCCTGCCCGAAGGGGCGCAGGTGATGATCTTCGAATCCCGCGAGGCGCGCCTCGGCTGGACCGGCCTGCCCGTCGCTCAGGCCGAAGCCCTGCGCGCCGTCTGGAACGCGCCGCTCGAATCCCAGCCGTAAGAAGCTGGACTCGCCCGTGAAAGCACCGGCACCCGCGGCTGCCTTGCAGCCTCAATCCAGCCGTTTGATCCGTGCCCGGTGCTTCTTCCAGTTCTCGACATAATGATGGGCCGACATCCGGATGATCTGCAGCTGCATCTCCGAGATGTCCTTCACCACTTTCCCCGGCGCCCCCATCACCAGCGAATTGTCCGGAATCTCCTTGCCTTCCGCGATCAATGTGTTCGCGCCGATGATGCAGTTCCGCCCGATCTTCACCCGGTTCAGGATCGTCGAGCCCATGCCGATCAGCGTCTCGTCGCCGATCTCGCAGCCATGCAGGATCACGCGGTGGCCGACGGTCACATGGCTGCCGATCGTCACCGGGGCGCCGATATCCGTGTGGATCACCGACAGGTCCTGGATATTGGTATTCTCGCCGATGGTGATCGGGTCATTGTCGCCGCGCAGCACGCAGCCATACCAGACCGAGGCATTCTCCTTCAGGATCACCCGGCCCATCACCTCAGCGCTGGGCGCGATCCAGTAGTTGCCGCTCTCCGGCAGGGTGGGCCTGACACCATCCAGTTCATAAGTGGCCATTTTTTGGGCGTCCCTATTGGTTACTTATTTCGTAAGCGGAATGTCGCTTAACCTTCAGATAATGATGGTAATCTATAAGGGTTGTAGATTCGGAGAGGCAATGGCCGTTTTGGTGCCTGATTTTTCCTCGCCGCCGGAAGCCTTTCTTCCGGAGCACGCAAACCCGCCACCGGGTCCTGCGGCTGTCTCTTCCTCGCTTTCGCCAGGCCGCCGTGCAGTTCCGCCGGCGGCTTTTTTCATGCCCGCAGCCAAGGAGGCCTCCCATGGGTAAACGCAACGCCGCCAAGCGCCTGAAGCACGCCGCCGAGGTCCATCCCTCGGACTGGTTCGATGCCGCCCCGGCCCGCGGCAAGGGCGCCCATCTCCACGCCATCGAGGGGGGGCGGCGCGGCTGGCATCCGGATGATGCTGATACTGTGACCAACCTGCAGGCCCCGGAACGCACCCAGCGCTACCAGAAAACCGTCAAGCCGCGCTCCGAGAACCAGGCTCAGCTGATGAGTGCGATGGAAAGCCATGCCCTCGTCTGCGCCCTCGGGCCCGCCGGCACCGGCAAGACCTACCTTGCCATCTGCAAGGCCGTCGAGGCGCTGCAGAAGGGCAAGGTCTCCAAGATCGTCCTGTCCCGGCCGGCGGTCGAGGCGGGCGAACAGATCGGCTTCCTGCCGGGTGGCATGGAAGACAAGCTCGCCCCCTATCTCCGCCCGCTCTACGATGCCCTGTCGGACCGCCTCTCGCCCGGCCAGCTCAAGCATATGCTCGCCGAAGGCGTCATCGAGATCGCGCCCATCGGCTTCATGCGTGGCCGTACACTGAACAATGCCTTCATCGTCATCGATGAGGCACAGAACTGCACCTACACCCAGCTGAAGATGCTGCTGACCCGGCTCGGCTGGCATTCGACGATGGTGATCACCGGAGACCCCGGTCAGTCGGACCTGCTGCCGGAATTCTCCGGCCTGGCCAGGGCGGCGGAAAAGCTCGAGGCGCTCTCCGGTGCGGCGGTCATCCGCCTGGAAGCCGGCGATGTCGTTCGCCACCCGCTCGTCGCGGAGATGCTGGACGTTCTGTAGGCGGAAGGAAAAACGATGCAGCCCGCCCGGACTTTCCGGGCGGGTTGTTTATTTCCGGACACGCTTTTAACTGTGATCCATGCAATCCTACGCTACCTTCGACGGGACAACCATCCGCTATCATGATCTCGGCTCTGGCCGGATCGTTCTGTTGCTGCACGGCTTCTCCGGCAACGCAGACCTTAACTGGCTGCAGCCCGGCATCGCTCAGATCATCGCCGCTGCCGGCTACCGCGTCATCGCACCGGACCTGCGCGGCCATGGCGCCTCGCCCTATGAAGCCGCTCCGGATAACTGGCCTGCGGACGCGATCGCCCGCGACCAGATCGCGCTCACCGCGCATCTGGGTGAGGCGCCCTGTGCCACTGTCGGCTATTCGATGGGCGCCATCTCCGCGCTGCGGTTCCATCTGCTCAGCCGGAACACAGGCCACCTCGTGCTCGGCGGCATCGGCGACTCCGTCGCAGATGAAAACAACACCGACCGCAACACCGCTTTCCGCGCCGCGATCATGGACGCTCTCGCCGGCCGCGACACGCCAGCCGCAAAGGCCATTATCGCCCGCGCCAAAGCCACCGGCGGCAACCTCACCGGCTATCTCGGCGCGCTGTCCGCGCGCACCTACACGCCGGCAGACCTGCTTGCGACCTTCAACGTCCCCACGCTGGTGCTGACCGGCGAGGAGGATCTCGACAACGGCTCCGGCCCCGCGCTTGCCGCAAGGATTCCCGGTGCACGCTACCGGCCGCTGAAGGGCAATCACCTCACCGCCGTGCTCGACCCCGCCTTCCCCGAAGCCATCCTGGCAGAGCTGGCTGCGGCACGCTGAAGCCTTTCCCTTGCGTCTCCCCTCGCGCCCGCTTTCCACGCGCGTTAAACCGCGGCCAACGTCCAGTCTCGCGAGGCATGAATCATGGCAAAAGGTGATCTCCCCGTCTTCATCGGCGTCGGCCAGTCGCTCAGCCAGTGGGATGGAAAGGCCGGCCCGGCTGGGGCGCCCTCGCCCCTCTCGCTGATGGCCGAAGCCTCGCGGGCCGCCCTCGCCGATACCGGCGCGCCCGGCATCGCCGCAGCCATCGACACCATCGCCGTCGTGCGCATCTTCGAGGACTCGGTCGGCCGCGCGAGCCATCCGCATGGCCACAACACCAATCTGCCCGGCACGCTGGCCCGTGAGACCGGCACGAAGCCCGCCCGCCTCGTCTATGAAACGGTAGGGGGGCAGAGCCCGCAGGCGCTGGTCAACGAATTTGCCCGCCGCATTCACGAAGGCGAAGCCGAAGCCGTCCTCATCTCCGGCTCGGAAGCCAACCGCGCCTCGAAGGGCGCGCGCAAGCATGGCGTCGAAATCAGCTGGGCCGATAGCAGCGATGCTCCGTATGAGGATCGGGGCATGGGTCCGATGATGCTGTCACGCGAAGAGATCAAGCACGGCCTGGTCGCGCCGGCCTATTTCTATGGCCTGTTCGAGAATGCCATCGCCGCGCGCGAGGGCCGCACGCGCTCTGGTCACCGCCGCGCCATGGCCGAACTTTTTCAGCCTTTCTCAGCGGTCGCCGCAAAGAACAAATACGCCCAGTTCCCGCAGGAACACACCGTCAGCTTCCTCTCGACGCCCTCGCGTGAGAACTATGAATACGCGGACCCCTTCCTGAAATGGTTCATCGCGCAGGACGCCGTGAACCAGGGGGCCGCCGCCATCCTCGTCTCCTCCTCAAAGGCGGATGAACTCGGCGTGCCGCAGGATAAACGCGTCTATCTCCACGGCGGCGGCGATGCGGGGGACGATCTCATCTCCCTGCGCCCCGTGCTCGACCGCTCCTGGGCTATGGACACAGCCGTGTCGCGCGCGCTGGCGCAGGCCGGAAAGAAACAGGCCGACATCCAGCACTTCGACCTGTATTCCTGCTTCCCCTGCGCCGTGTTCTCCGGCGCCGCGGCCCTCGGCCTGGACTGGAAAACCGACAAGCGCCCGCTGACACTCACCGGCGGCCTGCCCTTCTTCGGCGGACCCGGCAACAATTACTCCCTGCACGGAATAGCAGAGATGGTGGCGACGCTTCGGAAGAATCCCGGAAACTTCGGCCTCGTTCTCGCCAATGGCGGCTGGATGACCAAAGAATCCGCCGGCGTCTATTCCACCGCTGCACCGAAATCCTTCACGCCCGCCGCGCCCGCCGCAAAGCCGAAACAGCGGGTCGAGGTCGCCATCGTCTCCGGCGATGCCACGCTCGAAACCTTCACCGTCACCCACGGCAAGGATGGCCCCGAACGCGGCATCATCTTCGCCCGCCTCCCTGACGGCCGCCGCGCCATCGCCAACCAGGCCGACGCGGCCACGCTCGGCGTGCTGCGCGAGGACGCGAGCCCCATCGGCCGGAAGGTGAAGTTGACCGCGCAGGACGAGACGGCAACGTTTGTGTTTGCGTGAGCCCGCGTTAGACTGCCTGCATGAGGCAGTCTGAGGCTCTGGCAGAGAAGCGTCCACCGATCCCCGCGACGGTCTGGGCGCTCGGTCTGGTCAGTCTGTTCATGGATATCTCCTCAGAGATGATCCACTCTCTTCTGCCACTGTTCCTGACCGGAACTCTGGGCGCAAGTGTCGTTCTTGTCGGGCTGATCGATGGCATCGGCGAGTCGACCGCAGCCATATCGAAGATCTTTTCGGGTTATATTTCTGACAAGCTGGGACGCCGCAAGCCGCTGCTCCTGATCGGTTATGGCCTTGGCGCGCTGACGAAACCCTTCTTTGCCATCGCCATGGGGCCTATGATCGTCCTTGGCGCGCGCTTTGCAGATAGGATAGGCAAGGGCATCCGCGGGGCCCCGCGAGATGCGCTGGTCGCAGATGTAACTCCGCAGGAAATACGCGGCCGGGCCTTCGGTCTGCGCCAGTCTCTGGATACGGTTGGCGCTGTGGCCGGTCCGCTGATCGCTTTAGCCCTTATGGCGCTGCTCGCATCCGACATCCGGGCAGTCTTCTGGGTCGCAGCCGTGCCGGGTCTGATTGCCGTCCTCTTCGTCCTGTTCGGGGTGCGTGAGCGCAGAGAAACCCACACCAACTCATCGGGTAACCTGCCGATCAGTTTCAAGTCCGTCGCAAGATTTCCGGCTGCATTCTGGGTCGTCGCCGCAATCGGTGTGATGTTCACCCTTGCGCGATTCAGCGAGGCTTTTCTGGTGCTCAAGGCCAGCGAGGAAGGTTTGCCGCTCGTCCTGGCCCCGATGGTTTTGATCCTGATGAATATTGTGTACGCATTGGGCGCCTTTCCGGCCGGCATTGCATCCGACAGGATACCGGCTGCAAACCTGTTGCTTCTCGGGTTGATGGTCCTCGTGGCGGCAGACTTCTGCCTCGCTTTGATGCCGGGACTCTGGGGTGCATTTTCCGGGATTACACTTTGGGGCATCCACCTCGCCCTCACCCAGGGCCTGTTGTCCAAGCTGGTGGCAGACCACTCGCCGGCAGACCTTCGCGGCTCCGGCTTCGGTCTGTTCAACCTGCTGACGGGGATCGTCATGCTGGTTGCGAGCCTGCTTGCGGGTATACTTTGGGAAGCGGCCGGCTCTGGCGCAACTTTTCTGGCCGGCGCCGTCTTTGCCTCAATGTCTGCCGGCATTGTAGTGTTCTTCCGCCGCCACCTTCGCCCGGCTGTCCCTCGCGCCCGCTGAAGCGCCTTCCCTCCCTTGCCCCCCGCCCCGGCTTCGGCCAAACAACCCGCATGACAGCGCATTTCAAATCCTTCGGCGTCATCGGCGCCGGCGCGTGGGGCACGGCGATTGCGCAGGCGATTGCGCGCGAGGGCCAGTCCGTCCTGATCTGGGCGCGCGAGCCGGAAGTCGCTGAGGCGATCAACACGGGCCATGAGAACACCGTTTTCCTGAAGGGCGTGACGCTGAAGCCGCAGATCCGCGCGACCACCCGCCTTGAAGACCTCGGCACCGCCGATGCCCTCTTCGCTGTCGCCCCGGCCCAGCACACGCGGGCTACCCTCCGTGCCCTGAAGGCCTCGCTGCGTGCCGGCACGCCGGTCGTGCTCTGCTCCAAGGGCATCGAGCTTGCAACCGCGCTCTTCATGACCGATGTGCTTGCCGAAGAATTGCCTCAGGCAGCGCCTGCCGTCATGTCCGGCCCCAGCTTCGCGATTGACGTGGCGAAGGGCCTGCCCACCGCCGTCACGCTCGCCATGCGCGACGCCGCGCGCGGCGCAGAACTCATCCAGGCGATCTCGACGCCCACTTTCCGGCCTTATCTGGGCACGGACCTTCTCGGCGCGGAAATCGGCGGCGCCGTCAAGAACGTGCTGGCCATCGCGTGCGGCATCGCCCTCGGCAAGGGGCTCGGCCGCTCGGCCCATGCCGCCCTCATCGCGCGCGGCTATGCGGAGATGACGCGCCTCGCCCTCGCCCTTGGCGCGGAAGCCGAAACGCTGACCGGCCTCTCCGGCCTCGGCGACCTCGTGCTCACCTGCTCTTCGGAGACCAGCCGCAACATGTCGCTCGGCCTCGCGCTCGGCCAAGGCGAAAAGCTTGCCAATGTCCTCGGTGCGCGCACTTCCGTAACCGAAGGCGTGGCCACCGCGCCCGTGCTGCGCCAGCTCGCCCGCTCGAAAGGGATCGAAATGCCGATCTGCGAGGCTGTCGCCGCCGTCATCGAAGGCGAGATCAGCGTCGATGACGCCATCCTCGCCCTCCTCATGCGCCCTGTGGGGCATGAAAAGGTGAAGGCCTGAGCCCTCCCCCCGCGTCACCCCTCGCCGGGCCGCAGCGCGCTGCTACAGTCCTGCCGGAACGGAGGACACGCCATGCTCAAGGACACATACGAAGCCTTCCAGGTGACGATCGAGGACAAGGTCGCCCATATCCGGATGAACCGCCCCGAGGCGATGAACACGATGAACAGGGCCTTCTGGAACGAGCTTCCGGAGATCGTGCGCACCATCGACCAGAACGCCCTCGCCCGCGTCATCGTCATTTCCTCCACCGGCAAGCATTTCTCCGCCGGCATGGACACCAGCGTGTTTACCAGCCCGCACCCGGCCACGGAGCATGACCGCTACATCCTTGCGGAAGCCTTCCGCATGAACGTCAAGGCCATCCAGCAATCCTTCAACTGCCTGGAAGAGGCGCGCATCCCGGTTCTGTTCGCCTGCCATGGCGGCGTCATCGGCGGCGCCATCGACATGATCGCCGCCGGCGATATCCGCTGGTGCACGAAGGATGCCTTCTTCTGCATCATGGAAATCAACATTGCGATGACCGCCGATGTCGGCACCTTCCCGCGCCTGCAGCGCTATATACCCGAAGGCTGGGTCAAGGAACTCGCCTATACCGGCCGGCGCATCGACGCCGCGAAGGCAAAGGAAATCGGCCTCGTGAACGACATCTACGACACGCATGAGGAGCTGATCGCCGGCGTGATGGCGACGGCGCGTGAAATCGCCTCGAAGAATCCCATCGCCGTCACCGGCTCGAAAGTGCTGATCAATTACGGGCGCGATCACACTACCGCCGATACGCTGGACTATATCGGCCTCTGGAACGCCGCGATGTTCCCGCCCCCGCACATGGCCGAAGCCTTCAAGGCCCGCGCCGAAAAGCGCGAGCCGGTCTTCCCTGACCTTGCGCCATACAGAACCGAGCCCATGTAAGCGCCTGCCCCCTCCCGCTCGCGGGAAAGGCTGCGAATGAACAGCATCTGCCCGGCAGATGTCTGGCACAGGCCCGCCGCCGGAGCCGGTGTGAGATGAGGGCCTACTCCGCCGCCACCATCTGCGGCGCATCCGGGCGCACGGCGCGGCGCAGCACATCGCCATAGCCGCGGGAGATGCAGTCAAAGCCCTCATAATAGCCGCGTTCTGACAGGAAGCGGTGCAGCCGCGGCAGATTGTAGGGCGGAATGGACGCGAACATGTGGTGTTCGAGGTGATAGTTTACATCGTTCGGCGCCAGGATCACGCGCTGCCAGAACGGGGCGACCGTTGTGCCGGTGTTGAGGCGCGCGTCAAGGCTGGTGCGGTCTTTGGCCGTGCCATGCTCGCCGATCTGCCGCAGGCGGACGATCGCCGGATAGAAGAAGATTTCTGCCACCCACCACATCAGGTATGCCCAGGGCGCGCCCACGGCGGTCAGAATGCCCAGCAGCGCGATATGAAACGCCGGCCACTGCCATTGGCGTGCAAACCTGAAGGTCCGTATCTTGCGCAGCGTGTCGCGGTAGCCCGTCTGGCCCGTCAGATCCCGGATGAATTTCCGGCGCAGGCTTTCGGCAGGCACGGGATAGTTCTTGACGAAGCCGATATCCGGGTCATCCGGCGTGCCGGCATACTTGTGATGCTTCAGGTGGTAGGCGCGATACGCGGGCAGCGAGATGTTCATCGGCGACCCGCAGATCCAGTGCCCGACGAAATCGTCCACCTTCGGGTTCTTGAAGAAGGCATGGTGCGCGCAGTCGTGATTGATCACGCCCAGCGCCAGCTGCCGCCCGCCGAGGATCACGGCCCCGGCCAGAAAGGTCAGGGGATTCGGCCAGGCGATGAACAGCGCAAACGCCCCTGCGATCAGGGCCCAGGTCCACAGCAGCGAGGCGCCGGCCCTCAGGTCAGACTTCTGACGCAGGGTGCGCAGTTCATCCTTTGACAGGGCCTCTGCCAGACGGAGCGAATTGGCCATAAGCTGTCTCCCGGTTCGGAATTAGTCTTTTATTACACCATATGTCATATGCTGTCAAACGATGTATTATTTTAAGCCTCTGACCCCGGCAGACATGTCGGCACGCGCCCTCGTGCTGTCGCTGCTGAGCAGCACGGAGGCCGGGCCGCAGACGATTGCGCGCCTGATCGGGGCGGCCGCCCTTTTCGGCATCGAGGCGGCCACGCTGCGTGTTGCTGTCACGCGCCTCCTCAAGGAAGGCCTGCTCGAAAGCCCGGAGCGCGGCGTCTACCGGCCCGGCCCCCGCGCACAGGCCCTCACCCGCCGGGTGCAGGACTGGCAGAATGTCC
The DNA here is from genome assembly GCA_046293935.1 of Hyphomonas sp. Taxonomy (GTDB): domain Bacteria; phylum Pseudomonadota; class Alphaproteobacteria; order Caulobacterales; family Hyphomonadaceae; genus Hyphomonas. The sequence continues at coordinate 11,590 of JBKBJF010000026.1, read as the reverse complement.
GTGAGCGGATCATCCCGTGGGATAGGGACTGGCTGGTGGCTCTGACACATGATCTCGGCCGCAGCGACCGGAAGCAGCTGCGCGCGCGCGAGCGGGCCCTCGCCCTGTATGGCTATCGCGAGGCGGGCAGCGCCCTCTGGGTACGCCCGGCCAATCTCGCGCGCCCGCTGGCCAGCCACCGGGACGACCTTACCGGCATCGGAGCCGACAGCGACATCACACTGCTCAGAGTTTCGGAGGTCGCCCGGCCGGACGCCAGCGGCTGGCCGTCGCTCTGGTCGCCGGAAGCGCTGGCAGACAGCTATTCCGCGGCCTTGTCAGCGATGACTGAAAGTCTCCTCCGCCTGCCCGGCCTCAGCCCTGCAGAGGCTGCACGCGACACCCTGCTGACCGGTCAGGCCGTGATCCGCCTGATCAACTTCGACCCTCTCCTGCCACCGGAACTTGGCCCGCAGGCGGATTTCTTCCGGATCGTGGAGGCCATGCGGGCCTATAATGAAACAGGCCAACGCTGCTGGCGGACATATTATGCCTCGCTAGGCTGAGCCGGCAGCTTACCCCAGCCGCTTCACCAGGTCCTTCACCGACAGCCGAGACCGTTCGACTACGGATGAAACAAGCTCGTGCGAGAAGGTGGCGCCGCCAAACCAGGTGCGCCGTCCGCCCTGCGCTTCCCGCAGCGCGGAGAACAGCCCGGCCGCAACGGCCTGGGCATTGTACTGCGGAAAGTATTTCCATGTCCGCGCATAGATGACATCCGCCGACACGCCGAGCGCGGCAATGTCGGACAACAGGATTTCCCGCAATTCCGCCGGTGTCAGGTTGTTGGAGAACTGCCCGGTTACATACAGCCGCGCACCATCCTCCAGCGCCTCGCCCTCCCGGCGTGCGCCGAGCATTGCGCCGCGCAGCGACGGGTCCTTGCAGGCCCGCGAATAGCCGTGCACCTGCGCTTCGGTGAACCAGTTCTTCGAGGCCACGAGCGTTGTCGTGTAATTCTGCCAGTCCACACCTGTCAGCACGGCCTCTTCCGCCGGCGTCAGGGTGGTGAGCCGCGCGAACTCGTCCATCGGCACAGTCGAGACCAGCGCGTCGAACTTCTGGGCGCCCTCCTGCGTGTAGATCGTCACGCCCGTTTCGCTGCGGTCGAGGCCGAGCACGTTGGCCTCGAGCCGGATATCGAAGCGTTGCGCGAACCGCTGCCAGAACTCGCTCCAGCCCTCCACCGGCATGTGCATGTCGTTCAGCACGCCGGAGATCAGCAGGTCGAAATCGCACCACTGCACGGTCTGGCCGATGGTCACTTCCTGTGCATAGCCATAGCCCTGTGCGGGCAGGATGCGGTGCATTGCCAGGTCCAGCTTCGGCAGTTTCAGGCGCGCCAGCCAGTCATTCACCGTCATCGCCGCCTCGGCCCGCACCCGCGGGTCCTCCGGTGCCCCGGCAATCTTCCGGCGAAGCTTTCCCGCCTCTGTGACGAATTTCAGGGCCTGCACCGCCAGCGGCGGCCCGGCGCCCTTCTTCACATAATCGACAACAGGGGCATCGTCATAGCGCGCCTCGCCGAGCCGCCTCAGGTTGATGCCGTGCTGACGCATCCAGCGCTTGACGATGACATGCTGGCGGGTCGTGTAGCATGTCCCCATCTCGTTGAACGCATCACCGTTGGAGAACGAGAAGGATTTGCCCCCGATCCGGTTTTCCCTTTCAAATATAACGGCCTCATGCCCGGACTCGCGGATGAACTGAGCCGCGCTCAGTCCGCCGGGGCCTGCCCCTATGACCGCGATGTTCAACCTAGGCATGCAATCCTTACCCTGCCACGCATCTGCTCGTGCCAGCATGCGGCACCAATGTCCACCACCAGAGCGTGTATTCCGCGCTGCCGGGAAACGGCGCCCGCTGTCCCGGACTGTAGCTATCAAAACAGGAGGGCAGGTTAACAGGCGGCAAACACGGCCCGTGAAAACGCGCTGTCGCTCCAAGCGGGAAAACAAGGTTTCCCTGCAATAAATTCGCCGATGAGCGAGCAGATGAACTTCCTTCGGTACGTCCTGACGGGCAAGCCGCACAAGGAGGCGGCCCTTGGGCCGCGCGTCCGGCTGCAGCAACATCTCGACCTCGCGCGCACCGTGCACATCATGGCCTTCATCACGGTGTTCAACACCGCGATCGCCTCGTATGTGGCCCATACCATTTCCGGCGAGACGGGCATCTTCATCTGGATGGCGACCAACCTGGTTGCTGCCGGTTTCATGACCTACGACTACCTGCGCAAGTCAGGCCGGCCGACCCCGAAAACGGTCAGTGGCCGCTATGTGCGCCGCTCGGAATCACTCGCGGTCTTCATGGGCGCGCTGTTCGGCAGCCTGCCGCTCTACCAGACCAGCGATCCCTTCTGGTCTCTGGTGTTCGGCTGTCTCTTCACCGTTTCGATGTGCGCCGGCCTGATGTGCATCATGCCGCGCAACCCACGTCTGGTGCTGCGCTACCTCGCCGGTTCGTCACTGACGCTTTACCTGCACATGGCGCTGCACTTCAGCGACCGGATGATGGCCATCGCCATCGGCCTGTCGCTGCTGGTCTTCACGATCTATCTCGGCTCCCGGCAGGCCTTCCTGCTCTACCTGAAGGAAGTGAAATCGGTCGAGGAAGCCAGCCAGCTGCGCGAAATCCTGGAAGTCGCTCTGGAAGGCTCGGGGCAGGCCTTCGCGGTGCGCGCCACGGACGGCAGCATCGTCTTCCAGAACGAGCTCTACGGCCAGGTCAAGAACGCCCTGCGCAACATGGAATCCTCCGGAGGGATCGCCCATGCGCTCGACCGCTACTGGCAGATGGCAAACTACGAAGTCGCCAGCATCGGCTCGGTGGAAATCTTCACCGATGTTACCTCGATCGAGGACTCCCGCCAGGAAGCCGAATCCCTGCGCCAGGAGGCAGACGAAGCCAGCAGCGCCAAGACGCGCTTCCTGCGCTCGGTGACGTCCGAACTGCTGGTGCCGCTGCGGACCATCCGCATGCAGGCCTCGATGATGGATGCCGGCTCGCGCATCCCCGTCACCAGGGCCGACATGAACCGGGCGGCCGATCAGATCCGCCTGCTGACGGAATCACTGGAAGCCCGTGTGGAGCAGATCATCGGCTATGCCAGCGGGGATGCCACGCAGGAATTTCAGGCCGGCGCTTCTGCCGATCTCACCGCTCAGGACCGCAATCCGGTGCTGAAGCTCGAATCCTTCCTGCAGCGCAGCCTGCGCCGCAGCTCTGGCAACTGATCGCCGGCCTCAGCGCCGCGCGACGATGCGTGTGCCCGCCGCCCCGCTCAGCACCAGCGCCCCGGTCTCGTCGATCGTCACTTCTGAAATCGCCGGCAGCGCATCCAGGAACTTGCGTTCCTGGGCCATGACGGCCCGCCCGCAGGCCATCTGCGTCGACATGCCCGGCCCGAAGGAAAGACCTTCGCCACTGGTGCTGAACGCTGCGCCATAGCTGTTGCATCCGCCCTTGCCGCCGACCCGGCCGTTCGCGGCGTCGAAGGCCAGTGTGATGCGCGAGCCCTTCACCACAGCGGCGCCGTTAAGGCTCTCGACCACCCATTCTGCGCCGGCTAGCACCTGGGCGGTCTCGCCCCCACAGCCGTTGAACGTCTGTTCGCCGAACCGCACCGTCACGGTGTCCGGATACGGCATGCCGGTTGCCGCGTCAGTGCACACTTTCGCCAGCGAGGTAAACACCAGCACCCCCGGCGCCGCCGTGTACTGCATGCCGCCCTCCACCCGGACGGGGTCAGGCTCCGGCGTGCGGTAGGTGCGCGCGCCATAATCATGCACGAACACCAGTTCGCCCTTGTCCATCGTCAGGCTCCAGCCCGGCTCATGACCGCGTGCCACCCATTTAACCGGCACGCGGGCGATCGGCGCCACTGCCGCACCTCCCGGCGCCATCATGGGCGCTGCCTTCGCCCTGCCAGCCTCGGCCGCATAGCCACCGGTGATGGCACAGTCGGGATAGGCCACGCCATCGAGTGTCAGCAGGCCGCCATCGCCCTTGCTCCAGAAGGAGACTTCCGGCGCCAGAAGGCCGGCATATTTCGCGCCTGAGGCGGCCACCACCTGGGTCAGCGGATAGTCGGCACCGCCGGCACGCAACGTGGCGGTCTCCCCGGTGTGCCGGACCAGGACCTCCGTACCCGAACAATCGAAGACTGTCTCTGCCTCGCCGCCACTGGTCGCTGTACAGGTGCCGAGGTCCTGGCCCGCCACGGTCACCATCGCGCTGTCGCCTTTGCTCCAGACCGAGGTTTTCGGATCGGCGAGGGCTGCATATTTCGAGCCGGATGCCGATACGACCGGCACCAGCGTATAGTCCTTGCCGCCTGTCCGCAGATGGCTCTTGTCGTCGGCCATGCCGATATCGGCTTCCACCCCGCTGCAGGTATAGACCGTATTGAACGCCAGCGGGCGGAACGGCTTCACCTCCACCATGCCCAGCGTGACCCTGCCCTGCCCGGCGGTGAAGCTGCGCCCGTCGCTGACCCAGGCGGGCTTGCCGTCCAAAATTACCGCCGCGCGGAATTGCAGCTGGGCGCCCGGCTCGAGGCCTGAAATATCTGCCGACAGGTCGATGCTCTGGGGCAGCTGCGCCCCGGCCAGGGCCTGCTCGCGCTCGGCCAGCACCGCGCCGGTCACGGTGTTGCGCAGCTCCGCCTTCACCACCGCCGTGTCCGGCAGGGCCTCCCGCGTGCGCTTGAACACATCGGCCGTCACCTGCTGCACGGTCACCGCCTCGGCGGCCGGCGGACCGGCTGCCAGCTGGTCCGGCAGGTAGGCGCAGGCCACAAGGCCGGCAGCGGCAAGCGCCGCCAACAGGGAACGCGCGGTTGTCATGTCAGGTCTCCTCGTCGGCCGCTGCACTGGCGGGCATCCATCACCGACCTGCAACTATACGGCGCCGGCGGCAAACCTTCGTCAAATCCGCGACAGAACAGCGGCGCCGGCCAGCCTCGGGAAAATGGTGGGCGGTAACGGGCTCGAACCGCTGACCCTCTCGGTGTAAGCGAGATGCTCTACCAACTGAGCTAACCGCCCCCGCCGCCTCTTTGCCGGGCCGCAGGCCGGAATGCAAGCGCGCGATGCAATCAGGGCCGGACGGCAGCCTGCCAGAGGGCGCGGCCCCTGCCTCCGGAGGAAAACCCCTCCTCCGGCAGGAGAAGGGGTTTGCCTGATCCGGTTTCAGATCCGCTCAGTGCGCGCGGATCGTATCAGACTCGCCGTCGCCGGACTTGCCGCCGCTCAGCGAGGCCTGCAGCTTCGCCTCGTCCTCTTCCGACCATTCGATCGGCGTCAGCGGGCGCATCAGCGCCAGCTTCAGCACTTCCTGAATGTCCGTGACCGGAATGATCTTCAGGCCGGTCTTCACATTCTCCGGGATCTCGTCGAGGTCCTTCTCGTTGTCCTTCGGGATCAGTACCGTCTTGATACCGCCGCGCAGGGCGGCAAGCAGCTTCTCCTTGAGGCCGCCGATCGGCAGCACCCGGCCCCGCAAGGATACCTCACCCGTCATCGCCACTTCACGGTTGACCGGCGTGCCGGTCAGCAGCGACACGATCGCCGTCGTCATCGCGATGCCCGCCGAGGGCCCGTCCTTAGGCGTCGCCCCATCCGGAACGTGAACGTGGATGTCGGTCGTGTTGAACACGGTCGGGCGGATGCCGAAGGCCACCGAGCGCGCGCGGACCAGCGAGCTGGCCGCCTGGATGGACTCCTTCATCACGTCGCGCAGGTTGCCGGTCACCTTCATGGCACCCCGGCCGGGCATCTTCACCGCCTCGATGGTCAGCAGGTCGCCGCCCACTTCCGTCCAGGCCAGGCCCGTGACGGCCCCGATCTGGTCGGTCTCGTCAGCGAGGCCATAGCGATACTTGCGCACGCCGGCATAGGCCGGGAGGTTCTCCGGCGTGATCGTCAGGCTCGCCCCGTCCGACAGCGCCAGCTCGCGCACGGCCTTGCGGGCCAGGCGGGCGATCTCGCGTTTCAGGCTGCGCACGCCGGCCTCGCGGGTGTAGAAGCGGATGAGGTCGCGGATCGCCTCGTCGGTGACCACCCACTCATGCTCCTTCAGGCCATGATCCTCGCGCACCTGCGGGATCAGGTGGCGCTTGGTGATCTCCAGCTTCTCATCCTCCGTGTACCCCGCAATCCGGATGATCTCCATCCGGTCAAGCAGCGGCTGCGGCATGTTCAGCGAGTTTGCCGTCGTCACGAACATCACGTCCGAGAGGTCGTAATCGACCTCCAGATAGTGATCGTTGAAGGTCGAGTTCTGCTCGGGATCGAGCACTTCCAGAAGCGCCGAGGCCGGATCGCCGCGATGGTCCATGCCCATCTTGTCGATCTCGTCGAGCAGGAACAGCGGGTTGCCGCTCTTGGTCTTCTTCAGGCTCTGGATGATGCGGCCTGGCATCGAACCGATATAGGTCCGGCGGTGGCCACGGATCTCGCTCTCGTCGCGCACGCCGCCCAGCGACACACGCACAAAGTCACGGCCGGTCGCCTCGGCGATCGACTTGCCCAGCGAGGTCTTGCCGACACCCGGCGGGCCGACGAGGCAGAGGATGGGCCCCTTCAGCCGCCCGGTACGCTTCTGCACGGCAAGATACTCGAGGATGCGTTCCTTCACCTTGTCGAGGCCGTAATGGTCGTCGTTCAGTTGCTTTTCGGCCTTGCGCAGATCGGTGACGATTTCCTTGCGCTTGCCCCAGGGCAGCGACAGCAGCCAGTCGAGATAGTTGCGCACCACCGTCGACTCCGCCGACATCGGCGACATCTGGCGCAGCTTCTTCAGTTCCGCCTCGGCCTTGGTGCGTGCCTCCTGCGACAGCGGCGTGTCGGCGATCTTCTGTTCGATCTCGGCCAGCTCGTCGCGCTCGCCGCCTTCGCCCTGCTCGCCCAGCTCGCGCTGGATCGCCTTCATCTGCTCGTTCAGGTAATACTCGCGCTGGGTCTTCTCCATCTGCCGCTTGACGCGGTTCTTGATCTTCCGCTCCATCTGCAGCATGCCCATCTCGCTTTCCATCAGGGCAAAGACCTTCTCGAGCCGGTCCTTGGCGTCCGGCATTTCCAGCAGCTCCTGCTTGTCGGAAAGCTTCACGGACAGATTCGAGGCCACCTGGTCAGCCAGCCGGCCGGCATCGGTCATCTGGCTGATCGACGTCACCGTCTCCGGCGGAATCTTGCGGTTCAGCTTCACATAGCTCTCGAACTGCTCCTGCACGGCGCGCATCAGCGCCTGCACGTCGGTGCCGGCGGTTCCCGCCTCGGGCAGGGCCTCCACCGCCGCCTCGAAATACTCGCCCCTGTCATGCAGCTCCACCAGGCGCGCGCGCGCCTTGCCCTCCACCAGCACCTTCACCGTGCCGTCGGGCAGCTTCAGCAGCTGCAGGATGGTTGCCAGCGTGCCGACCTTGTGCAGGTCACCGGCCACAGGGTTGTCGATGGCCGCATCCGTCTGGGCCACCAGCATGATCTCATTTTCGGCTTCCTCGATCATCTCGAGGGCGCGGACGGACTTGTCACGCCCGACGAACAGCGGCGCCACCATGTCCGGAAACACAACGATGTCCCTCAGCGGCAACACCGGAACGGTCTTGGTTCTTGGCATATCCATGCCTCCTTTTCATGGGCCCCGCATGGCGGCAGCCCTTTATACCCTGTCCTGCCGATTAGAGCATTAATGGGGCGATGCGGGGAATGTGGAAACCGCAGCCACCGCCTTCAACCGCCGCCCTGCTACAGAAAGGTGTGAATAGATTTTCTGCACGGCAGCAGGCCCGGGCCCGAGAAGAGAGAGGGGCGCCCGCCCCGGCTCAGCGCGGCGCCCGCACCCGGGCAAGCTGCTCCTGCGACTCCAGCATCGCCTGCTGGCCGGCCAGTGCCTGTTCCAGGAGGCCCTGCATGTCCGGGGCATACTGGGGCTGGTAGTAATAGCGGCCCTGCGGTGTGCGGGCCGCCGCCGCGATGCCCTGCCGGATCAGCTCGATCTTCGCCCGCGTCTTCACCGCCTGCCCGGCCGGGTCGCGGATACCGTCGGCGCCGGCATTGACATCCATTGGCCGCTGGAGGTCCCAGTAGGCCATGGCGAACTCCGGATCGATCTGCCGGGCCTCGGCATACAGGGCATCTCCCTGGCTGGCGTCCGGCGTATGGCGCGCGACCAGCACCAGCAGCGTCGGATCGGAATACTTGCGCGCCGCCCCGGTCATCCGGGCGAACACCTCGTCCCGGGTCAGGTTCTGCCGGGCCAGGGTGTAATACATCTCCGCCGCATCCATCTTGGACGGGCCAAAGCGCGCGTAAAGTCCCTCGATCGACTCCCAGGCCTTGGCCGGGTTCTGGCGCATGTAGGAGTAGATGAAGGCGTTGCGGTAGAAGTCATCGGCCGTCTTCGGCGACGGGTTGATCTCGCCGGAGGAGGTCACGTCGCGGATCGCGATGGTCGTCTCGTCGATCTTCTCCGTCGTCTCGGCCACAACATCCAGCTTCTGCTCGATGATCCCCAGCTGCCGGCCGATCTGCTCCGTCGCCGTCTGCCCCTGCCCGATCACCAGCAGCAGCACCAGACCGAAGGTCGTGAACAGCGACAGGCGCAGCAGGTCGCATTCCATGCATTTTGACACCGCATCGACGGCGCTCGCATCCTCGAGGTTCGAGCGGAAGATCTTCGGCGTGCAGATCAGCGCGAACAGCAGCGTCAGCACGACCCCCACCGTCAGCCAGAGGACCGGCGAGCCGAACTTGGTGAGGAAGGAGGCAAAATCTGAGGCAAACCCGAGAATCGCGCCGATCCCGGCGAACAGCAGCTTCTTCTCGGGCCAGATCAGGCTCTTCAGCCCGCGCAGAAGGTTATTCACCGGTTGTGACATGTCAGCCCTTTGTAAATCCCGGCCGGCCACGTCCACGGGACCGGATACCAATCACAAGCCCTTATTTTGTTGCGGGATTCCGGCCTGTGTCCAGCGAAAATGTCCCGCACCTCCGCTTCCGCCCCCTTGCCCCGGCCCTCAAACCCCGCTTGAACCGTGCGGCCCCGCAGAACGCCCGAGGGTTAAAAGGCCTTTAACGGATTCGGCCTCTATCTGCGGACCAGTAGGAACGGAGAAGGCCCGATGTCGACAGCCCGGCAGCTCAAGCTCATCGATGAGGAGGGCAAGGGCTATTCCGCCAAGGATATCGAGGTCCTCGAAGGGCTCGAGCCTGTCCGCAAGCGCCCGGGCATGTACATCGGCGGCACCGACGAGCGCGCCTGGCACCACCTGTTCGCCGAAGTCCTCGACAACTCGATGGACGAGGCCGTTGCCGGGTTTGCCACCCGTATCGAGATCCACCTCGACACGGACGGCTTCCTGACGGTGGCCGACAATGGCCGCGGGATACCGGTCGATCCGCACCCCAAATTCCCCAGGAAATCCGCGCTCGAAGTCATCATGACGACGCTGCACTCGGGCGGGAAATTTTCCGACAAGGCCTATGCCACGGCCGGCGGCCTGCATGGTGTCGGCATCTCGGTGGTCAACGCCCTCTCCGAGAAGGTCGAGGTCGAAATCGCGCGCGACCGCACGCTCTACCGCCAGACCTTCTCGCGCGGCGTGCCCACCTCGAAACTCACGAAGGTCGGCCCTGCGCCCAACCGGCGCGGCACCTCGGTGCGCTTCAAGCCGGACCCGCAGATCTTCGGCGACAAGCTGCGCTGGCGCCCGGCACGCCTGTTCCAGATGGCGCGTTCCAAGGCCTACCTGTTCCGCGGTGTCGAGATCCGCTGGTCGTGCGACCCGAAGCTTCTGCCTGAGGACTCGAAAATCCCGGCTGAGGCAGTCCTGTCCTATCCCAACGGCCTGGCCGACCAGCTCGCGGAAGTGTTTGAGGACAAGGCCACCATCACCGAGGCCCCCTTCACCGGCCTCGTTGATCTCGGCAGGGACGGCAAGGTCGAATGGGCGATTGCCTGGACACAGGCCGGCTTCGGCGAACAGGACGGTTTCGCCCGGTCCTACTGCAACACCATCCCGACTCCCGAAGGCGGCACGCACGAGGCCGGCTTCCGCTCGGCCATCACCAAGGGCCTGCGCAATTTCGGCGACCTGACCGGCAACAAGAAAGCTGCCGAGATCACCGCCGAGGATGTCATGGGCCATTCCGGCTTCCTGCTCTCGGTCTTTATCCGCGGCCCCGAATTCGTCGGCCAGACGAAGGACAAGCTGTCCTCCACCCATGCCTTCCGCCTGGTCGAGGCCGCCGTGCGCGACCATTTCGACCACTGGCTGGCCGCCAGCCCCAAGGAGGCCGGCAAGCTTCTGACCTGGGCGATCGACCGGGCTGACGAGCGCGCCCGCCGCCGCAAGGCGAAGGAGATCAGCCGCAAGTCAGCGACGAAGAAGCTGCGCCTGCCCGGAAAGCTGGCCGACTGTTCGGCCAAGGGGCCCGAAGGCACCGAGCTGTTCCTGGTCGAAGGCGACTCGGCCGGCGGTTCGGCCAAGCAGGCGCGCGACCGCGAGACCCAGGCCATCCTGCCGCTGCGCGGCAAGATCCTCAACGTCGAGTCTGCCTCCGACGACAAGCTGATGGCCAACCAGGAACTGGCCGATCTCTCTCTTGCTCTGGGTACGGAGCTTGGCCGAAAGTTTAACCTTGATGACCTGCGCTATGAGCGCATCATCATCATGACCGATGCCGATGTCGACGGCGCCCACATTGCCTCGCTGCTGATCACCTTCTTCTACCGGCTTACTCCCGGCCTGATTGAGGCCGGCCGGCTCTACCTGGCCCAGCCGCCGCTCTACAAACTCGCCAGCAAGGGCACTATCCATTACGCCATGGATGATGAAGACCGCGCCCGCATCATCAAGGAACACTTCAAGGCCGGCCAGAAGGTCGAGCTGACGCGCTTCAAGGGCCTCGGCGAGATGAACCCGGCCCAGCTCAAGGAAACCACCATGAACCCGGCGACCCGCACGCTGGCGCGGGTCACCCTGCCGGACTCGATGGACGAGCTGACCGAGATGAAGCCCGCCGAACTGATCAACACTCTGATGGGCAAGAAGGCCGAACTGCGCTTCCGCTTCATCCAGGACAACGCCGCCTTCGTCGAAGAGCTGGACATTTAACCCCCAAACGCTGCGCCCACCTCCCCCGTTCACGGGGGAGGTGTCTGCGAAGCAGACGGAGGGGGAAGCCCCAGACGCAACACCCAACCCCTCTCGCATTCATGGGAGAGGCTGCGAGGGAAAAGCATTTGTCCTGCAAATGCCCCGGGCAGGCCCGCGCCCGTAGGACGCGGGAGGTGAGAACCTTCCAACCCTCCGTCTGCGGAACACTTACGCAACACCGGGCGAAAATTTTCTCCCGCGAAATCAACTCTCTGAAAGAATTTCACAGGAAGTTACGCTACACCGGCGCACCTGTGCGATACTTTCCACATGACCACGCCAGACCTGCCCGCGGATTTCCCCGAAGACCTCAGCGCCCTGCTGCGGGAGGCCGATCACCTGATCGGCTGGCTGCTGGCCCAGATCGCGCTCTGTCTCTCGCCCGGCATC
>JBKBJF010000025.1:0-26196 GCA_046293935.1 Hyphomonas sp. | reverse complement strand
CGCTGAATGTGCCCACCTTCATCAACCTCTATGGCTATGGCTACGAGAACATCTACGAGCTTGACGGCGCCTACAGCATCAAGGACCCGGCTGTGGACTGGGTGGGCCGCCCGACCTATCAGCAAAACTAAACTCACCATCTGACGCATTGCTTTTGCCCGCCGGCAACGGCAAGTGAGGCGCAACACCCCAGGAGGGCTGAGGATGAGCGCCGATGCGTCGGCTGGCCAGGTGGCTGGCGCAAAACTGAACCCGAACGCGCCGACCGAGGAAACCGTCCTTGCCGTCGAGCATTACACCGACCGCCTGTTCCGGTTCCGGACGACCCGGCCGAAGAGCTTCCGCTTCCGTTCAGGCGAGTTCGTGATGATCGGCCTGGCCAAGGAAGACGGCAAACCGCTGCTGCGGGCCTATTCGGTCGCCTCCCCCGCCTGGGACGAGGAACTGGAGTTCTATTCCATCAAGGTGCCGGACGGCCCACTGACCTCGCGCCTGCAGAAGATTCAGGCCGGCGACAAGGTGCTGCTCGGACGCAAGCCGACCGGCACGCTGGTGCTGGATGCCCTGACCCCCGGCAAGCGGCTCTACATGTTCTCCACCGGCACCGGCTTTGCCCCCTTTGCCAGCCTGGTGCGCGACCCGGAGACCTATGAACGCTACGAGCAGGTGATTGTCACCCATACCTGCCGCGATGTAGCCGAACTGACCTATTCGAAGACCCTGGTGGCGGGGCTCAAGGATGACCCGCTGGTGGGCGAGATGGTGGGCGGCAGGCTGACGCTCTACACGACCACCACCCGCGAGCCTTATGAACGCATGGGCCGCATCACCACGCTGATCGAGAACGGCCAGCTGTTTGCAGATCTGGGTGTGCCGAAACTTGATCCGTCCACGGACCGGGCCATGATCTGTGGCTCGATGGAGATGATTCAGGACGTCAAGGCCCTGATGCTGTCGCACGGACTGACTGAAGGCTCAAATGCCGCCCCGGCCGAATTTGTGATCGAGAAAGCCTTCGCCGGCTGATCAGCTGCCGCGGCCTTCCTTCAGTGCGCGGATTTCTGTCTGCAATTCTGTGATCATCGCCACAAGTTCCCGATGGCGTAAAACCTCATGCGCTTCCTGCTCGGCGTCCATCTGCTGCTCCTTCTCCAGAACCGATTCCAAAGCGCTGTCCTGCAGCGAGTCGACAATCACAGCGGTAAACAGGTTGAGGATCGCCCAGACCGTGAACAGGATGAAAGGGATGAAGAACGCCCAGGCCCAGGGATATTCCCCCAGCAGGGCATGCATGTGATCGTTCCACCCTTCCATCGTCAGCACTTCGAACATGGTCAGCGCCGAAGCCGTGAGCGTTGCGAAATTCTCCGTGTTCTGAGAGCCGCTGAACAGGTAGGTCGCCATCACACTCGAGACGTAGAATACGAGCCCCAGGATCGCGAGGATCGCGCCCATACCGGGCAGCGCGGTCAGCAGCGCCTCGGTGATGCGTTTCATCGTCGGGATCAGGTGCAACAGGCGCAAGAGGCGCAGCACACGCAGCGCCCGCAGAACGGTGAAGGGCGAGCCGCCCGGCACCAGTGACACCGCGATGATGATGAAATCGAACCAGTTCCAGCCAAGCCTGAAGAACTGCAGGCGGTAGACATACAGCTTCATCACGATCTCGGCGACGAAGATCGCCGTGACGGCCGAGTCGAACACGTTCAGCACTGCCACCAGCCAGGCTGGCAGGTGCTGCGAATACGTCAGTACGCCCAGAACCACCGCATTGGCGATGATGAGCGCCATGATCGTGTCCCGCACCAGAGGCCGCTCAATGAAGCGTTCTGCCGCCGAATTGTAAGTCGTTTCGTCGAGTGTAGCCTTGGGCATGCTGCCGTTCCTTCGCGATTCCCCGCGCGGCAAGCTATCGGCAAAGCCGCCGGGATCAAGTGAAAGCCGGGATTTGGCCGGCCTCGCGGCCTATTTGCTGCCGGCAAGCGCGGCAATGCTGCGGTGCGGGTCGGAATGATCCCATTCCGCCAGCAGCATGCGCAGGGCCGAGATGAAGGCAATCGGTTGGTCGAGCATGACATGGTGCCGGGCATGCGGGATCGACACAAATGGCACCTGATGGCCCAGCAGTGCGCGCATGTGGGCCCGCACCTCGTCCGGCATCAGGGCGCTTTCCTCCCCGCGGATGATGGCTACGCGGCAGCGCGCCGATTTCAGCAGGTCGCCGCCATCCCGACCCGGCTCGAACCGGGTCCAGATCGTCGGGTCGAACTTCCAGGTCCACCCCGTCCCGGCCCGCTTCAGGCTCCAGCGGGCAATGTAGTCCATCGCATAATGGTTCTCGCACAGCTGCGGCGGCGCGAGGCGGAACCGGGCCAGTGCCGTGGCGAGGTCGGGATAGATGCGGTGGGGCCGGCCGGCCCGCGAGGGTCCCTGATGGGGCCGCTCCGGAGGATTCACCGGGCTGTCGACGATCACCATGCCCTCGAACCGCTCGCCCTGCTCGGCGCCGGTCACTAGCGTGACGAAGCCGCCGAAGGAATGCGCGATGATGACCGGCCGGCGCGAGGCCTCGAAGAGGCCGGCATGCTCAGCCACAGCCACCTGCTCGGCGGAAAAGGTGGCCATGTCATAGCTGCTGCGCCAGTCGCTGTCGCCCATGCCGGAGAAGCTCAGCGCGGCGACATTGTAGTCCGCGGCGAAATAAGGCGCGATGAAATCCCACCAGTGGGCATGCGCGCCATTGCCGTGCACGAACAGCAACCCCGGCGCCCCGCGCCGGCCCCAGCGCTGGTAGGAGATCTCCGCGCCCATGACGGTCACGCGGCTGACCTCGTATGGCGCGGCAACCGCCTCCGGGAACCAGTCCGGAGCAGGCGGCAGGGCCCCGCGATACGGCGCGAGCGGGCCGCCCTCCGAAGGCATCTCCTGCGGCTGGTCACGGACGATCGGATCGCCAGTACGGCTCATCGGCATGCTCCCTCAGCTCCCAGTCCAGTCTGCGCCGGGGAGCCTCAGGCAATCAAGCCCGCCCCTGCGTCAGGCCAGAACCTGATGCGAAGGCGCCGCAAGCAAAAGGGCCGGACACACCCTGTGCCCGGCCCTTGCGATTTTGATCCGCCAGCGGATTATTTGTATTTCACCGCACAGCCGTAAGGCTTGGTCACAGGCGTGGCCACCGGCCTGCCGGCGCTGAGGTCCGCGAGCGCCGCCGTCACATAGTTGGTGGCCCCGGCAATGTCTTCGACCCTGGCGGAGGCTTTCGAGTCGATGGCCCCGTCATAGGCGAGCTGGCCATCCGGCGTGATGATGAACATGTGAGGCGTGGTCTTGGCGCCATAGAGCCTGCCGATCGTGCCCGGCTCGTCCAGCACCACATGGGCTGGCGCAGCGCCGCGCGCGGTTGTCAGCTCGTTCGCGCGCGCGCCGTCGGCATAGCCCTGCTCGCCCTTGGCCGAAGAGATCACCGAAATCCACACGATGTCGTCCGCCGCGGCGGCCTTCTGCAGGGTCTGCATGTTGGACGGCGGGTCGGCATAATGCTTCTTGACGAACGGGCAGCCATCGTTGGTCCATTCGAGCACGACGGTCTTGCCGGCGAAATCGGAGAGGGAGATCGTCTCGCCATTCGAGGTGACGCCGGTAAAGACGGGCGCCGCCTTGCCGCTGGCAGGCGCTGCCTGCGCCGTGGAGGCGATGAGGGCCCCTGCGGTGAGGGCCACAGCGGCGGTCATTCCGGCAGCAAGGGAAAGGTGTCGGCGGGTAATTTTCATCGTCGTCTCCCTGGGATTCTGTCTGGATCGTCAGTTATAGCCCTGCCGGGCTTCGGCAAGTCCAATGACAAGTTCTTGAGTGAGCAGTTCCGGCAGCACGCGCGGCTCGCGTTCGCCCGCCGGATACCACAGATACATCGGCACCCCGGCCCGGCCGCGCCGCTTCAGTTCCTCCGCGATTTCCGGGTCCTTGTGGGTGAAGTCGGCCACCAGGAAGGCCACGTCGGCCGCTTCGAAAGCTGCTTTCACCCGTCTGGTGTTCAGCGTCGTCAGCTTGTTGACCTGGCAGCTCGCGCACCAGCTGGCGGTGAAATCGACAAACACCGGCCGGCCCTCGGAGAGATATTCCTCCACCGCCTCGGGGCTCCACGCCGCCTCGGCATAGGCCGGTACCTTCGCCTCGGCAGCCGTCAGGCCGGAAGGGACGGGAACGTTTGCCTGCACCGCCGGCAGGCCGAAACCGAGAGCCAAAGCAGCCAGCGCCAGCCCGCGCCGGACAAGGCCGCCGCGGCGGACGATCCAGACCGCGAAGCCGAGCGCGGTGGCTCCGGCCAGTGTCCAGCCGACTGCCCCTGCCCCGGCCAGATCTGCGAGCACGGACAGCAGCCATGCCGCCGTCAGGAACATCGGGAAAGCGAAGGCCTGCTTCAGAGTTTCCATCCAAGGGCCGGGTCTGGGCAGCAGCCGGTGCAGGCCCGGCATGAAACTGAGCACCAGAAAGGGCAGCGCCATGCCGAAGCCCATGGCCAGGAACACGGCGATCACCGCGCTGGCCGGCTGGCTCATTACAGCGCCCAGCGCCGCGCCCAGGAAAGGGCCGACACAGGGCGCGCCAACGACGGCGGCCAGAACGCCGGTGAAGAAGGCACCGGCAGCCCCACCGCGGCGCGCCAGGCCGGAGCCGGCATTTTGGATCGAGGTGCCGAGTTCGAAGACGCCCATCAGCCAAAGGCCGATGGCGAACATGATCAGCGCGAGCACGGCCACTGTCGGTGCGTGCTGCAGCTGGAAGCCAAGCGTTGCAAAGCCTGTGGCCTGACGAACGGCGAGAATGACAAAGCCAAGCGCCAGGAAGGAGACGAGCACGCCGGCCGTGTACCAGATCCCATGTGCCTTCAGTTCGCCGGCATGGCCGCTAGCGGCGGCCTGAACCATGCCGATCGCCTTCATCGAGAGTACCGGCAGCACGCAGGGCATCAGGTTGAGGATCAGCCCGCCGAGAAAGGCGAGGCCCGCGAGGCCAAGCAGGCCGCCGAGGGTGAGACCCGCCTGCGGTGTTCCGCCCACCGGCACGAAGGCCTGATCGGCCGTGCCGGCCAGCACCTCTCCGCGCCCGGCGCGAATCACATAACCCGATGGCTCGGCGCCCGGCACATCAATCCGGATCACCCCTTCGAGGACCTCTCCCGCCGAGACCTGCCGGTCCGGCGTCAGCGACAGGCTGATGCCGGCAGGACCGGTGCGCTGGGGCTGGCTGGCCGGGTGTCTGATCTCATGGCCGAACGGGAAGAAGCGGACGCTTGCGGATTCCGGAAACACGCCCTCTGCCGCGACACTCAGGATCCAGGGTTCACGCGTGTCATCGATGCGGGCCTCGCCGGCCAGTGGCTGGGGCACTTTCGCAATCCACGCGGCAATGAGGTTGCCGCCGGCCGCATCCTCCACAGGGGCGCCGACTGGAAGCGTGAGCGAGACCTCTGCGGTTTCCGGAATACAGACCGACTCGCAGATCAGGTAATCGGCTATGCCTTCGATGCGGACCTCGCTGGCGGCATCCTGCGGCACGGTCAGCGGGATCGGGAAGACGACCACGTCGTCATAACCGTAATCCATGATCTCGCCTTCCACGACCGGGATGAGATGCGGCAGCGGCCAGAGAAACTCCCCGAGATCGGCATCCGTCACGGTTGATGTTTCGGCCAGGTCGAGTTCCGGCGGCAGGCCGGCGTCTCCGGCATTGCGCCAGTAGATGTGCCAGCCCGGATCCATCATTACCTTCAGGCCGATGAACACGGTCTCACCCGGAACAACGCTGGCCCGTTCCGACACCAGAGCGACCTCTGCCCGGCGCTCGCCCTGCACGAGTTGGGCCTTTGCTGTCCCGGCCATAAGGACCGGGGCGAGCACAGCAACAATCAGGGCGCGCAACGCCTGCATCATCGGTTGTATCCCCGGGCCAGCTTCACAAACACCGGATATGCGCCAGTCCTGCTGGCTGGGAAACCCCTGCTCCCCTCTTCGTGATGCCGCAGGCCGGAACGCAAACGGCCCTCCCGCGAGGGAGGGCCGCCTGTCCTGATCTTGCCGGTATGGCTCAGGAGGCAACCTGACCCGGCGGCGGGGTACGCAGCGCGCGCTGGATCACCTTCGACCAGTTCAGCAGCGACACGAGGTGGGCATAACAGGCGCCGAGCGCGCCGTTGTTGCGCAGTTCGAGATACTTCTCGGCCGGCAGCGCGTTCAGCCGTTCTTCCGAGATCGCCCAGTAGTCGGCAACCTTCTGCTGAGGGCCGGTTTCGCGGCCTTGTCCGTCACGCGGCTGGAAGGCCACGGTCTTTTCCTCGAACAGGTCCATGTCACGGATCATCTTGACGAAGTCCTGCGTGGCCCGGCGCTGGCGCTCGAACTCCTTGCAGAACTCGATGGCATCCGTGGTGAACTTGCTCGGCTGGCCGTTCTCGAAGAAGGGCACGTCCGGCTGGTTCGAGATCATAGGGGCAGCACGGTCGATACACAGCAGCAGGCGGTCGGAGGCTTCATCCGCCGCAAACACAAACGGATAGCGGCGCACGAAAGCCGGGATGTAATAATCCTCGAACACATAGCCGTTCTGGTCGACGAACAGGTTCTGGCCCTGGCGCACGCCCATCACCACGACTGGCGTGCGTTCGTCGCCGACGAAGATGATCGGATAGGAGGCTGCTGAGACACCGAATTCCGTCACCGTCACCGGCACGGCATGGGCCGGACGCAGAAAGTCGAACGGCTGGGCAAGCTGCTTCACCCCCAGACCGCCATGCTGCTCGGCAGAGAGCGGCTGCGGCTGGTTGTAGAACAGGACTTGTCCGGTGATGGGCGGCTGTCCGCCGGCAGCAGTGGGCATGGTCACGGTGTCTGGCTCCTGAAATTTGGCGCGAGCGATACCGGAATTATACTCTGGCCACAACTCCCGAACCGGGCTCAATTGCAGTGCACTCACCGTGAAAAAACCGTCATGCGCCTACAGTTCCCACCTGTCCTGCCTGCACTGATCGGGGCCATCGTACTCGCCTTTGTCGCCCCGGCCTGCACCCCCCGGGCTGACCCGGAAGGCACCCCGCGCAGAGTCGCCCGTGAAGTGGAGGCAGCACTGACAACCGTGGCTCAGAACGAACTGGTGCGCGGGCCCGAACTCGGCACCCGTCTCGGCATCACGCAGGAAGCGGCCGGCTTTCCCTTCGGGCGTCTGCTGACAGACCGCTCGCAGGCCGCCTTCGAGCGCGCGCGACTGGAGCGGCTCGAAACGCTGGATGTGCTGGTGCGCACCCGCCGTCCGGCCCCCGGCAGCGCGCTGGCACGGCATCTCGATACGCTGATCGCGGCACACGAAGCGGCTGAAGCCGTCTTTGTCGCCGGCCACGGGGCCGGCAACCTCTCGGTCTTCTATCCCTATGTCGCTGACCATCTGCGGGGAGCCTGGCTGGATGTGCCGGAATTGCTGGTCCGCCACCAGCCGATGGAGACCCCGGCCGATGTCGAGGCTTTCCTGTCGCGCTTCGCGCAGCTGTCTGGCGCCCTCGATGATGAACGCCGCCGTCTTGAAGCCGACGCCCGCGCCGGCATCGTCCCGCCGCTGCCGATCCTCGACCGGATGCAGGCACTGGCTGCCCTGAAACTGCAGGAGACGCCGGAAACCTCGCTGATCGTTCTGACCTTCGACAACCTGCTGAGCGGCGTCGAGGGCCTGAGCTCCGAAGCGCGAACACGGCACGCCCAGCGGCTGCGCGAACTCTTCAGCGGCGAGATGCTGCCGGCCTATGCACGCTTTGCCGAGGGCCTCGCGCACCTGCGCGATGGCGCCCCGTCTGAGCCTGGCATCTGGCAGGCGAAAGGCGGGGAGGCCTGGTATCTGGCGGTGCTGGCAGCCTATACCGGCACCCGCGACGGGCCAGACGGCCTTCATGCCCGCGGCGCAGCGGATACCGAACGCTTCACGGCGGAACTTGACAGGGCGCTGGCCGCCCAAGGCCTTACGGACGGAAGTGTGGCTGAACGCCTTGCCCTGCTCGCGCTCCAGCCGGGCCAGCTCTACGAGAACACCGACCTGGGCCGCGCCGCGCTGGTTGAAAGACTGAATACGCTGACCGGAAAGGCCCTGCCGATGGCCGAGACGAACACGGGCGCCCGGCCGGAGGCCGCGCTGACGATCAGTGTTACACCTGACGGTTTCGCCGCCCACGCCCCGCCCGCAAACTATACGCCGCGCAAGCTCGACCGGCGCAGCCCGGCGCGCTTTGAGATCAATCTCCTGCGCCAGGCCGACTGGCCGGATTATACCCTGCCGACACTGGTGTTCCATCACACGGTGCCCGGGCAGCACCTGGAGACCAGTTTCGCGGTCCAGCGCGCCGCGCTGCCGCTTGCCCGCCAGCTGGTGCGCAATACCGGCTATACTGAGGGCTGGGCGGCGTATGCCGAAACACTGGCAGACGAATCCGGTCTGTATACGGACGATCCGCTGGGCCGCATTGGCTACCTGCGCTCGATGCTGCTGATGTCTGCCCGCCTGGTTGCCGATACCGGCCTCCACCAGCAGAAATGGACCCGCGAGCGCGCAATCGCTTATTTCGTCTCTCTGGCCGGGATCAGCGCGGAACAGGCTGCTGAAGAAACCGACCGGATCAGTGCGGCACCGGGCGAGGCCGCCGCCGCCTGGATTGGCCGCCAGCGCCTGCTCGACCTGCGCGAAAGGGCCCAGCGCGTGCTGGGCCCCCGCTTCGATCCTGTGGCTTTCCATGCCGCCATCCTGGCGAATGGCCCGCGCCCGCTCGACATGGTCGAAGCCGACGTCACCCGCTGGTATACCGACGCCGCGCGCTAGGGCCCGTCAGGACGGATTCCGCTCAAGCGGGTACCGGTTGACTCTCAGGACTGTGACGGGACCACCCGCTGGTGCAAGCACCCTGATCCTCTCAGATCGCGCCTTGCTTTAGAGCATGATGCGATCAGCTGGAACCAGCTGATCGTTGAATCATGCTCTACATTTCAGAAGCGAAAGCATCGTAACTCGATCAGATTGATTCAATCTGATCGAGCGATGCTTTAGGCTGCGAGCCGGATCACTTCGCCCGTGCGCCCGCCCGAGCTGATGATCGGCTTGAAACCCGCTTCCAGGTCCGCCACCATCTGCCGGCGCACCGGGGCATCGAATTCCAGCGCGATGAACACGGCGCTGGCGCCATAGCGTTCGGCTTCGGCCTGGGCCCAGATCGGCTGGATGTCATGTGGCTTGCCGGAGAGTTCCATCACCCGGAAGACCCGCCATCCGCAGGCTTCCGGAATGGCGAAGATCGCCACGCCCGGGGCCCGGGCCCACGGCGCATCCGCCGCGGCGCGCTGGAATGACCACGCCTTGCCTGATTGACCGCGAAAGCTGACTGCGCTACCCATGTTCATGCTCCGTTCCTTGTAGGATGTTCCTACAATGTTCCGTTAAAGTTCGCAAGAAGTTTTTGGTAAACAAAGGGTTAATGCTGCCCTTGATCCGTTAACGGATGATCGTCAACCGGCGGCTGTCGAACACGCGCAGCACCTGTTTCAGCTCGCGCCCCCGGCGCAGCACCTGCCCGCCGGCTCCATACACTGCATACTGGCCCTGCCGGTTTGCCAGTGCGGGTTCCTTCTCGATCCGCCAGGTCGGGCTTTCTGCGGTGCGCCGGAAGATAGCGAAGGTGGCGACGTCCCGGCCCATGCCGATGGCATAGTCGCGCGCCTCGCCGGAGATCACGAGCCGGCCATAGACATCGAGAATGGGCTGCAGTTCGCTCTTATGGAAGGCGACCACCGGATCCGGGGCGGGCTTGCGCGAGAGGAATTCCGTCATTGAGGACAATTCGGCACAGCTTCGCGCCTGCGTCCAGCCCCCGGACGAGCTAACTGCGAATTAATCCGTATTTCCCGAAATCACCACATTTCGGACTTGCCCCCGCCACCGCCCCTCTCCATCTTTGTCATGTCGGGCGGAGGTGTTTAGCAGGTGCCCCGGACCCATCAGCCCCCCCAGCCCCCTGGGGCGCTTGATCAGTCTCCGCCCGATACCTGTTTCCCGGAAAATCCGTACAGAAACAAAGCCTCTCAGCGCTTTCCCAAGCGTTGGAGCACAGGCTTGATCAGTCGACCGGCATTCTGGCCGATACCGGAAACATTCGCGAGACGGCGTGTGATGAAGGCATCGAGGTCTTCCGGCGCAGGATTGTCAGCCCAGTAAAGCACGATGGCGGGAATGACCGCCGCCAGCAGCCCCCGCTTGGAATAGTGGTTGTAATCCTCGGAACGATCACCGGCTGCGATCCACACCATGTCGGCCACCTTCCAGGTCCGCTGCAGCGCCGGCCCCGCACCCCAGGGCAGGAAACCGCGGCTGGCGGCGCGGCGGACAGCCTCCCGCTGTGTTTCCAGCTCGGCGAGCCAGGCCAGAACGCCGCGTTTCACCTTGTCCGGCACCCGCAGCCCGGAAAGGTCCTCACCCGCCAGCCGGTCCCTCGCCCGGGCCTCGGCGGCATCGAAGAAAGCATCCAGAAGATTGACCACCCCCTGCGGCGCGGCAAGGGCCTGTTCCCCCTCACTCAGCCCGGCACGCACAGCAGCAGCCTTTGCGGCTTCCTCCGTCCAGCCCTCAAAGGCCACCTCGGGCAACAGGGCCTCCAGCCAGCGCCGGCGCAGGGTTTCGGAAGGGGGCTCGGTCATGGTCGATTCCAATGCCGCCAGGGCTTGGCGAGTCGTTGCTCCCCGTGATATAGGCCGCGCTTTCCGGGCTGTCAGGCCCGTATCTAACCGTTTCCCGGGCCTCTGCCCGACCCTGAACCCGATGGAGAAGTCCCATAGTACAGATCGTTGTCCGCGATAATAACGTCGAGCAAGCCCTACGCGCGCTCAAGAAGAAGATGCAGCGCGAAGGCCTGTTCCGGGAAATGAAAGCCCGCCAGCACTTCGAAAAGCCCTCCGAGAAGAAAGCCCGCCAGCGCGCAGAAGCCGTGCGCCGGGCCCGCAAGCTGGCCCGCAAACGCGCCCAGCGCGAAGGCATCGTCTAAGGCCTTATCGCCACACCGGTTCAGCAAGCCCCGTCAGCCCCGCTGACGGGGTTTTCTGCATCAGGACGGGCGTGCCGCCTTCGGCTTCAGGCTCAGGGCAGCCTTCAGCATGCCGCCCAGTTCGCCGATGCCCGCCCCATGCACGGCGCCGGCACGGTAGACTTTCGTCGAGCCCCAGACGATCACGGCCGTCGTAGCCGCCATCAGCGTCATCTGCGCGAGAATCTCCCATACCGGCGGGTCATGCGGGATGCGCAGGATCAGCAGGAAGGGCGTGAACAACGGGATCCAGCTGGCGATATCGATCACCGGCGAGCCAGGATCCTGGAACGCGATGAAGATCGCGAACATCGGCAGCATCAGCAGGATCATCATCGGGCTCAGCAGTGTCTGGGCTTCCTGAATCGTGTCGCACAGTGAGCCGAGCGCCATGAAGATCGCACCATAGAGCACATAGCCAAGCACGAAACTGATCAGGGCCGGCACGATCAGGCCAGGGTCGGTCAGCGCCGCCAGGAAGGGACGGATCGTGTCGGCCATGCCGGGCATCTGTGCGGCGAAGGCCGCTGAGCCGATGCCGGCAAACGCAGCCCAGGACAGCATCATCGTCGAGGTCACGGCGAACACCGCCAGCAGCTTGCCGGCAAGCAGCTCGGGCAGCTTCACCGAGGTCAGCAGCGTATCGAAGATCTTGTTGGAGCGCTCCTCGATCGTGCCCATGAGCAGGTACTGGATGATCGAGAACACCATCAGCCAGAGGAAATAGGCAAGCGCACCCGAGACGATCGCCGGAGCGCGGTCAGCAATCGTCACTTCCGCGCCGCTCTCGCCTGCATGCGTGCTGTTCAGCCGGAAGGCGGGCACTTTCACCGCCGCCTCGTCCGCCTGTGTCAGGAAGCCGGCCTCAAGCCCTGCAGCCTCCAGCGCCTGCCGCCGGCTCATGTCGCGCATCGCGACCTCAGCTGTACGCTGCAGGGTATCGACATTAACGTCCTGGCTCCAGTATTCGAGCTGGCGCCCGTCATCGGACAGGATGAAGACCGCAAACAGCCCCTTCTCGCCTGCAGGCCCCGGGACCTGGCGTTCGCCCGTCAGCCAAGGCCGCAGCTCTTCCAGCGTCCGGGCCGGTGCGGGGACTTCGAAAAACTTGCGCCCGCCGCCGGCAGCTTCAGCCACCTGCGCCTCGGCCTCGCTCAGCGGAATGTTCATCTGCCGCGCCAGTGCAGCCGCTTCCTCGGCCGCATCGGAGGCCCGCCGCTGGAACTCTCCCTCGATTGCCCGCGAAATGGCATCCGTCGGGGCTATCACCGCATAGTAGCGTACCGGCGAGGACGAGGCGGCGAACATGCCGAAGCCGACGCCCAGCAACAGGAACAGCGGCACCGCCGCGAGGCTGAGCCAGAACCCC
Source organism: Hyphomonas sp. (assembly GCA_046293935.1). Taxonomy (GTDB): domain Bacteria; phylum Pseudomonadota; class Alphaproteobacteria; order Caulobacterales; family Hyphomonadaceae; genus Hyphomonas. Next base: position 13,729 of record JBKBJF010000025.1, on the reverse strand, counting down.
CAGGCCTTCACATAGCCGAGGAAATCCCGCCGGAAGATCAGATAGATGTTGCGCATCAGGCCGCCGCCTCCGCAGGTGCAGGCACATCGAGCGCGGCAGCCTCAGCCTCGCCCACGAGATTCACGAACACGTCGCGCAGACGGGCTTCCTCGGGCTGAAAGCCGAGGATCGGCGCGCCTGCCTCGAGAGCCGCGCGCAGGGCATCCTGTGCGCCCCGCCCCTTGGGCAGGTCCACCCGCCAGGCTTCCCCCGGCCCCTTGTCTGCGGCCCGGTGCGCCACGAACCCTTTCGGCGCCAGCGCTGCAGAGAGGTCAAAGCCTTGCTCTACCGACATCCGGGCGCCCTGCCCCAGCGTGGCATAGGCTTCCTCCAGCGTGCCATCCAGCACCTTGCGGCCCCTTGCCAGCATCACGATGCGGTCGCACAACCGTTCGGCATGTTCCATGACATGCGTCGAGAACAAGATGGTGGCGCCCCGCTGGTGCTCGGATCGGATCAGGTCTTCCAGCGTCTGCTGGTTCATCGGGTCGAGTCCGGAAAACGGCTCGTCGAGGATCAGGAAGTCCGGCCGGTGCGCCAGGGTCGAAAGGATCTGCACCTTCTGCGCCATGCCCTTCGACAGTTTGGAAATCCGTGTCTGGCGGAACTTGCCGAGCCCGGTCGATTCCAGCAACTCATCAGCCCTCGCCCTGGCTTCTGGGGCACTCATGCCTTTCAGCCGGGCGAAATAGGTGATGGTGTCGCGCGCCGTCATCTTCTTGTAGAGGCCACGCTCCTCGGGAAGGAAGCCAACGCGTTTGAGCGAGCGGATGTCCGGACGTGCCCCGAACAGGGCCACTTCGCCTTCGTCCGGCTCCATCACGCCCAGCGCCATGCGCAGGCTGGTCGACTTGCCTGCCCCGTTGGGACCGAGAAAGCCGACGATCTGCCCGGCCGGCACAGTGAAGCTCAGGGAACGAACGGCCGTGAACGCGCCGAAACGCTTCGTCACAGCGGACATCACGAGCGGGGCATCGCCCATCGGCGGTCTCCTCAAACAGCAGACAATCAGACTTTAGCGATTGTCGATAAAGTTCAAGGGGTATGCCGCGTCAGGACTTAGGGTCTGGTTAAATGCCGTGCGGAAGAGTTCAGAGAACGGCGCCGAACAGCCAGATCAGGGCCTGCACGATCAGAGCAAGCACGAACAGCACCACAACAGTCGCCATCCAGCGCCCGCCAAGGTTCATCAGCAGTCCGGCAGCGACGCCGACAATGGTCATCAGGCCGAGCGAGACGGCCCAGTTCAGGCCGATGGCGAGCGAGAGCGTGGCATGTCCCACCATCAGGATGATGATCAGGCTGCCCCACACGCTGCCGGTGATGAAACCGTGCCAGGTGGCTTTCTGGTCGCGGATGTCCATCTCGCCGCGGTGATACTCGTGCGTGGCCATTGTGCCCTCCGGATTCCTCTAGGCGCCTTCTAACCAAGCCCCCCCCAGCCATCAAGCGCGTCAAAGCGCCCCTCGTCTCAGTTCAGGGCCCGGCCAGCCCGGCGTTTCGGCTTCCTGGGGGCGAAGGGCGCCGGCAGCGGCAGGGCGGGCACGCCCTCCTCCCGCAGCGCTTCGCGTTCTTCGGGCGTCGTCTCGCCCCAGATCGGGCGGTCTTCAGTCTCGCCATAGAACATGGCGCGGGCCTCGTCGGCGAAATCCTCGCCGACATAATCGAAGTTCTCGGCGACATGTGCACGTGCGCGCCGCGCGAACTCCCGCGCGAAGGCCTCCGGATCGGGCTCGGCCAGCTGGCGCCCGGACGTGCGCACGGCCGGGGCCATGATCTGCTTGGTGACCTTGCGGCCATCACAGTCCGGGCAGGCCACAAGCCTTCGCTTCGCCTGCGTTTCGTAGGCGTCCGAGGAGGCAAACCAGGCCTCGAACTCGTGTGCGCAATCCCCGCAGACCAGAGCGTACCGGATCATCCGCGCGCTCCCTCTCAGGCCCTGGCGAGCAGCGGGTCGAGCTTGCCGTCCCGCTCCAGCGCCATCATGTCGTCGCAGCCGCCGATATGCGTGTCGCCGATGAAGATCTGCGGGAAGGTCCGCCCACCCTTCGAGCGCTGGATCATCTCCTCGCGCCGGGCCGTATCCATGCCGGCATCGATCTCGTGGATTTCGACACCCTTGCTTTTCAGCAGCGACACCGCACGCGTGCAGTAGGGGCAGAACATCTTCGTATAAATCGTGACCTTCGCCATGGGCCTTTCTCACCTGAACGCGCGCATGCTGCGCCTGTAATATTTATTATATGGTAACGTCGGTTTCCCGGACAACGCGGGCCAGCACCAGCACGTCAACCTGCCGCGCCCCTGCCCGTTTCAGGGCACGGGTACAGGCCGATAGGGTCGCCCCGGTGGTCAGCACATCATCCACCAGCAGCACGTGCGCCCCGGCGATCCGCCCCTCGCGGCCGCGGCGCACCCGGAAGGCGCCGCTGACATTGCGCCGCCGCGCCCGGCGGGCGAGGCCGGCCTGGCTGGGCGTGCGCCGGATGCGCACCAGCGCGTCTACCAGCACCGGCTTGCCTGCGGCCCGCCCGAGCGCCTGCGCCAGCCAGCCCGACTGGTTGAAGCCGCGCGTCACGAGACGGGTATAGTGCAGCGGCACCGGCACGATCACGTCTGCCATATCGATCAGCGGCCCGCCCACCTGCCGCATCCATCCGGCAAACGCCGGCAACCCGTCACGCCGCCCGGATCGCTTCAGGTCCAGCACTGGCCGGCGTGAGACCTCATCATACACCAGCGCCGCCCTGGCCCGGCCCCATCGCGGCGGCCGTGCCAGGCAGGCCGGACACCAGGTTTCGTCCCCCGTGCGGTAGTCGAGCGGCACGCCGCAGCGATCGCACAGCGGCCCGGAAATGAAGCGCAGCCGGGCGAAGTCTTCCGGCGACAGCGGCCCGCGCCCGATGCCCCTCGCCCCGCTGACCAGCGAGCGCGGTGGCCAGATAAAATCCGCCAGGCTGCGGAAAAACGCCTTGGCCCCGGCGCCGCGGCTGGGCATATCCGCCGTCATGAAGGCGCCTCCCTCTGCCCCGCCCGTGCTCTTCGACCGCCACCGGCTGGCCCGGCGGCGGGCACGGATCGCGCCCAGTTTTGCAGACTATGACTTCCTGCGCCAGCGGGTGATCGCCGACCTCGAAAGCCGGCTCGCCGACACGCCCCGCGTCTTCGCGCGCGGCCTCGAACTCGGCGCCGCCGGCGGCGAACTCTCCGCCCGCCTGATCGCCTCAGGCAAGGCCGGCACCATGGTCGCTGCCGACACCGCGCCCGCTTTCCTTGCACAGGCCGCCGCGCGCGGCCTGGAGACAGCTGCAGCCGGCAGCGAGGACCTCACCTTTCCCGAAGCGGCGTTCGATCTCGTCCTTTGCCCGCTGACGCTGCACTGGGTCAACGATCTTCCGGGCACACTGCTCCGTATACGGCACATCCTGAAACCGGACGGCCTGTTCCTCGGCGCACTGTTCGCGGCCGGCACACTGGCCGAACTGCGCGATGTCCTCACCGAAGCAGAAACCGAACTCACCGGCGGGCTCAGCCCCCGCCTCTCGCCGCTACCCGGCCTGCGCGACATGGCAGTCCTGCTGCAGCGCGCCGGTTTCGCCCTGCCGGTTGCCGACCGCGATACCGTCACCGTGCGGTACCGCGACCCCCTGCGTCTGCTGGCTGATCTGAAAGGCATGGGCGAGCGCGCCGCCTTCCTGCCGGGAGCCGGCCGGCCCCTGCCCCGGCGGGTCCTCGCCCGCGCGCTCGATCTATATGCACAGCGCCACAGCGATCCGGACGGGCGTGTGCGCGCCACGTTCGAGATCGTGCATGTCTCGGGATGGGCCCCCGGCCCGGGTCAGCCCCAGCCGCTGAAGCCCGGCACGGCCAAGGTCAGTCTCGCGCAGGCCGTCCGCCGCGCGCACCCACAAGGACAAGACGATGAAGACAGCTGATGATCATCCGCACGCTGCGGATTACATCACGGCGCTCATTTCCGTTTCGATTTTCTCGTAGGTGCGATTGTTCGCATCGGCGAAGTTTGCGAGGCCCCCGATGATGGCAATCGCCATCAGTCCGCCAACCAGGCCATACTCCACGGCAGTCGCGCCGCCCGAGTCGGCGAGGAACTCTTGGATTATCCGGCGCAGTGCCATCGTCTCAGGTCCATCTAGGCCTTCTGGCCGAGCCATTCGAACAGAGGGATATCTGCCGGTGGCGCGGGATAAGTGTTCAGCCTGTCCTTCTCAACCCACGCTATGGCCTGGCCTTCGCGCGGCCTGATATCTCCAGACCAGCTTTCGCACCTGTATAATGGCATCAGCAGGTGAAAGTCGGGATAAGCAAAACTCGCAAATGTCAGCGGCTTCAGATCGGATTTGTTAACCTCGATCGACAGCTCTTCCCTCAGCTCACGGACGAGCGCGGCTTCAGGGCTCTCTCCGTCTTCCAGCTTGCCGCCCGGAAACTCCCACAGCCCTGCAAGTTGCTTGCCGGCCGGGCGCTGGGCCAGAAGGATGCGGCCTTGGGCGTCGAACAGCGCCGCCGCCACCACCACCAGCACCTGGCGGGTCATGTGCGGTAGGCGCCATTGATGTCGACATAGCCGTGCGTCAGATCGCAGGTCCACACCGTTGCCCGCCCTGTGCCGACGCCCAGGTGCACGCGGATCGTGAACTCGCGCTGCGCGAATACGGCGCTGGCCGCGGCCTCGTCATAGTCCGGGGCACGCGCGCCCCGGCAGGCGACCTGCACATCGTCGAACCAGATCGACAGTGCCTCGATGTCCACCGGCTCGAGCGATTTGCCCACCGCCATCACGATCCGTCCCCAGTTGGCATCGCCGGCGGCCATGGCGGTCTTGATCAGCGGCGAGTTGGCGATGTGGCCAGCCACGGTCTTGGCCGAGGTGGCCGAGACTGCACCCTCGACGATAATGGTGGCCACCTTGCCCGCGCCTTCCCCGTCCTTCACCACCTGCATCGCCAGATCGTGGCACACCGCCTTCAGCGCCGCGGCAAAGTCCGCAAAGCGAGGGTCTGACCGCGTTGCAATCCCGGCACCGCCCGCTGCGCCGGTTGCAAACACCATCAGCGTATCGGAAGTTGAGGTGTCACCGTCGACGGTGATGCAATTGAAGGTTTCGTCCGTCACCTCAGACAACACTTCCTGCAGCAGTTCCGCGTCAACGGCGGCGTCGGTGAAGACATAGGCGAGCATCGTCGCCATGTTCGGGGCGATCATGCCAGAGCCCTTGGCGATACCCGCGAAATTCACCGTCTCAGCCCCGATCTCTGCCGTCAGTCCCGCGCCTTTCGGATAGGTATCCGTCGTCATGAAGGCGCGCGCCGCCTTCTCCCATCCGGGCGCGGAGAGGTTCGCGGCCAGTTCGGGCACGAAGGCGCCGATGAAATTGGGATCGGGCAGCGGCTCGCCAATCACGCCGGTGGCCGCCAGGAAACATTCTTCCTTCCGTACACCAAGCGTCTCGGCCAGCGCCTTGAGAGTTGCCTCATTCTTCAGGGCCCCCTTCGGGCCGGTGAAGGCATTGGAGTTACCCGAATGCGCGACCAGCGCCCGTGCCCGGCCGGCGCCCTTCTGCAGCGCCTGCCGGCACCAGCGCACATCGGCCGAGGCCGTCAGCGAGCGCGTGAATACGCCGGCCGCGCTCGTACCCTCGTCGAACACGAACAGGAATACATCATCACGCGTCACGCCCCGGCGCGCATAGAAGCCGCGGCTGCCGGTGGCCGCGCGCACCCCGCGCACTTCTGGCAGCTGCGGGAAGGCTGCGGGCGCAAAGGGCGAAGGCTTGAGGTTCAAAGGTCGTCTCCTGTCTTCCCGGCCTCAGGCACCGGATTGGTGCTGGGCACATAACGCTGGCCCGTGCCCTGTTCGATGGTTGCCTCGGTGCGAAGGCGCCGGATAATCCGGCTGACCTCGTTCAGCGTCAGGAAGGTGGCGATCTCGGGCCGCATTTCCTCGCGGGTCTGCGGCGGATCGGTGCGCCGGTCCTTCACCTTCAGCAGGTGCCAGCCCTGGCTGGTCTGGAAGGGCGGCGAAACCTCGCCCACGGGCGTGTTGGCAATCACCACGGGGAACGGCTCGGGCTGCTCATTGGGTGACAGCCAGCCCATGTCGCCGTTCTCCATCCGGGTGCGTGTGTCGAGTGAATTGTTGAACACCAGGCTCTCGAAGCTCGCACCCTGTTCGATCTGCCTGTATAGCGCCGCCGCCGCCGCCTCGGTCTCGACCAGAATATGTGCCACCCGCACGCGGTCGTTCGCCTGCAGCAGGCGCACCTGCTCGCTGTACATCCGGTCGATTGCGTCTTCCGTCACCTTATCCGCCACCAGGCGCTCCACCAGCAGGTTACCAAGGATGCGCTCGCGCGCCATTTCCAGGCGCCGGCGCCCGCCCGGATCGCGGTCGAGGCCAAGCTTCTCTGCCTCCTGCGCCATCAGTTTCTGGTCGATCAGCTGATCGAGCACCAGCGTGTAGGCATCATCCCCGGGCCCGAAGTCCGAGCCGGGGCTGACCAGGCCGCGGGCTACTGCTTCCAGCTCAACATCGTCCGCCAGGACCGCCTCGCCGTTCACCCAGGCCGCGACGGTTTGATCCACTTCGGCCCGGTCAGAGGGGCGCAGCACGGTCTCCCCGCAGCCTGCCAGCATGACGGCGAGCATCGAGAGGGCGGCCAGATGTGCCCGGAAAATCAAAGGCTTGGCGTGCATTGCGGCGCACTCCCCTTGTGTGGGCGCCGCATTGACACCCTTCGGCGGCGTTCTTAAGTCTGCCCCGCGTGCTGGTCGAGTGGTTTCAGCCAGGCAAAGCGCGGTGGGATATCGGCTTAAAGTCCTGTAAGCTTACGTTCAGGATCACCCCCGTACATCCTGACTAACTGGTTGGTGCTGCTACTGATGTTGTCTGTTGCCCGTAAGATTTTCGGAACTGTAAACGACCGCAAACTGAGACCGCTGCGCGCCCGGGTGAACCGGATCAATGCGCTCGAGCCGATCATGGAAGCGCTGTCCGACCAGTCGCTGAAGGGCAAGACCGCCGAGTTCCGAAAGCGCCTCGCCGATGGTGCCACGCTCGACAGCCTGCTGGAAGAGGCCTTCGCGGTCGTGCGCGAGGCCGCCAAGCGCGTCAACAACATGCGCCATTTCGACGTCCAGCTGATGGGCGGCATGGTGTTGCACTCCGGCGCGATTGCCGAGATGCGCACCGGCGAGGGCAAGACGCTGGTGGCCACGCTCGCCGCCTATCTCAACGCTCTAGAAGGCAAGGGCGTGCACGTCATCACGGTCAACGACTATCTCGCCCGCCGCGATGCCGAATGGATGGGCCGCATTTACAGCGCCCTCGGCATGACCACCGGGGTTATCGTCCACGGCATCTCCGACGAGGAGCGCCGCGCCGGCTATGCCGCCGACATCACCTACGGCACGAACAACGAGTTCGGCTTCGACTACCTGCGCGACAATATGAAATACGCGCTGGACCAGATGGCCCAGCGCGGACACCATTTCGCCATTGTCGACGAGGTCGACTCGATCCTGATCGACGAAGCCCGCACCCCGCTGATCATCTCCGGGCCGACCGACGACCGGTCCGATCTCTACATCAAGATCGACAGCCTTATCCCACGGCTCGCCCCGGAAGATTACGAGCTCGACGAGAAACAGCGCTCGGTCGTGTTCACCGAAGCGGGCACCGAGAAGATGGAGGCCTGGCTCTCCGAGCTGGGCGTGCTCGAAGGCTCGCTCTGGGAGCCCGGTAACATCTCCCTTGTCCATCACTCCAACCAGGCCCTGCGGGCGCACAAGCTCTACAGCCGCGACAAGGACTATATCGTCAAGGACGGGCAGGTGATGCTCATCGACGAGTTCACCGGCCGCATGATGGAAGGCCGCCGCCTCTCCGAGGGCCTGCACCAGGCCATCGAGGCCAAGGAGCAAGTCGAGATCAAGCCCGAGAACGTCACCCTCGCCTCGATTACTTTCCAGAACTATTTCCGCCTGTACAAGAAGCTCTCCGGCATGACTGGCACGGCGCTGACTGAGGCCGACGAGTTCGCCGACATCTACAAGCTCTCGGTTATCGATCTGCCGACCAACAAGCCGATCCAGCGCAAGGACGAGGACGACGTCGTCTACCGCACCGCCAAGGCCAAGTATGCCGAGATTGTCAAGGAGGTGAAGGAGGCCCATGCCAAAGGCCAGCCGATCCTGCTCGGCACCGCCTCAATCGAGAAGTCCGAACTCTTGTCGAACCTGCTTACAGCGCAGCGCATCCCGCACCGCGTCCTTAATGCCCGCCATCACGAGCAGGAAGCCTTCATCGTCGCCAGCGCCGGTGTGCCCGGCGCGGTCACGGTGGCCACCAACATGGCCGGCCGCGGCACCGACATCCAGCTGGGCGGCAATCTCGAGATGCGCCTCGCCCAGGAGCGGGCCGACAAGGAGAAAGCTCTCGGCCGCGCGCTGTCCGAGGGCGAAGTCTCGCTGCTCGCCGCACAGATCAAGGCCGACATCGAAATCAAGAAAAAGCAGGCACTGGACGCCGGCGGCCTGTATGTTCTGGGGACGGAGCGTCACGAGAGCCGGCGTATCGACAACCAATTGCGCGGCCGCACCGGCCGCCAGGGCGACCCCGGCAAATCGAAATTCTACATCTCGATCGAAGACGACCTGATGCGCATCTTCGCGGCTGACCGCATGGATGCTGTCATGCGCCGCCTCGGCATAAAGGAAGACGAGGGCATCACCCACCCCTGGATGAACAAGGCGATGGAGACCTCGCAGAAGAAAATCGAGGAGCGCAACTTCGAGATCCGCAAGAACGTCCTCAAGTATGACGACGTGATCAACGACCAGCGCAAGGCGATCTTCGAGCAGCGCATGGAATTCCTGCGTTCCGATGATGTCTCTGAGACGATCACCGAGATGCGCGACATCGTGATCGATACCATTGTCTCGCGCGCCATGCCGGAAAAGGCCTATGCGGAGCAGTGGGATATCGAGGGCCTCGCCGAGGCGCTGCGCACCGACCTTGCCATTGACCTGCCGGTCAAGGAATGGGCTGCAGAGGAATGTGTCGCCAACGAGGAAATCGCCGAGCGCATCCGCCAGGCAGTCAACGCGCAATATGCCAACCTCACCCGGCTCGTCGGCGATCAGCAGATGCGCCGCATCGAGAAGCAAGTGCTGCTGCAGGTGCTGGACCTGCGCTGGCGCGAACACTTGCAGCATATCGACCAGCTGCGCTCGGTCATCCACCTGCGCTCCTATGGCCAGCGCGACCCGCTGAACGAGTTCAAGCGCGAAGCCTTCAACCTGTTTGATACGCTGCTGAACGAACTGCGCGCCACGGTCACGCGCTCGCTGCTGCATATCCGTGTGCAGGCTCCGGTCCCGGAAGAGATGCGCCGCCCGGTTGCCGCCCCGCCGCCGCGCCAGCCGCTCATGCACGAAACCAAGCTCGACCCCGACACTGGTATCAATGAGATGAACCCAGCCGATCCGCCGGCGCGTGTTCCGCAGGCGGAAGAAGACTGGTCGAACACGCCGCGTAACTCGCCCTGCCCCTGCGGCTCGGGCAAGAAGTACAAGTACTGCCACGGCGCGATTGTCCCGCAGAAGGCCTGACTGGTCCGCATATTCGGCGCAGACAGCGCGCCCACCGGGCGGCCCCGCTGCTCCGGATACAGGTTCTGGGCGCAATGCAGCGCGCGCCCGAGCCCTGCGAAGGCGCAGGCGCCGCGAGGTTCAGCGCGCGATGGCACCGGGCACTCAAAAGGGAGTCCCTACCCCGCCTTGCCCATGCGGCGGCGCTGCACGCTTGACGGGATGTTCAGGCTCTCGCGGTACTTCGCCACTGTGCGGCGCGCGATGTCGATGCCGAAGCCCGTGAGGATGTCGACTATCTGGTCGTCGGAAAGCACCTCCTCGGGCGATTCCTCATCTATCAGCTGTTTGATCCGGTGACGGACGGCTTCAGCCGAATGCGCCTCGCCACCGCCGGTCGCGGGGATCGCGGCCGAGAAGAAATACTTCAGCTCGAACAAGCCGCGCGGGGTTGCCATGTACTTGTTCGTCGTCACGCGGCTGACGGTGGATTCGTGCATCTCGATCGCATCGGCCACCTGTTTCAGGTTCAGCGGGCGCAGGTGCGCCACCCCGTGTGCGAAGAAGCCGTCCTGCTGGCGCACGATCTCGCTCGCCACTTTCAGGATGGTGCGCGCGCGCTGGTCGAGCGACTTGATCAGCCAGGTGGCGGAGGCAGCGCATTCGGAGATAAATTCCTTCTCCTTCTCGCGCATCGGCAGCGCCGTCACTTCGGCATAATAGGCCTTGTCCATCAGCACGCGTGGCAGTGTGTCGGAATTCAGTTCAACCGCATACATGCCGTTTGGCAGTTCACGGACATAAACGTCAGGCGCTACTGCGACCGTCGTATCGCTCGAAAAGCCTGCACCGGGCTTTGGCGAGAGCTGGCGCAGTTCCAGCAGCATGTCCTGGATGTCGGCCTTGTCGACACCGCACACTTCCATCAGCTGGCGGATGTCATGCTTCGCCACGAGATGCAGGTTGTTGAGCATCGCCTGCATGGCCGGGTCCAGACGGCCGCGCTCCTTCAGTTGCAGGCCAAGGCATTCCGGTATGGAGCGCGCCATGACACCGGTCGGGTCAAAGCCCTGGCAGACACCGAGAACGGCTTCGACATTGGCAATGTCCGCACCCAGAGCCTCGGCGATATCTTCCAGCGGTGTGCGCAGATAACCGGTTTCGTCTGTCTCGTCGATCAGGCGCGCGGCGATCAGCCGGTCGGCATCCGACAGGCCGGCAAAGTTCAGCTGCGCATGCAGATGTGCATGCAGGGTCACGTCTCCGGAGACATTCGCCGTGTAATCAAAATCCTCCGCAGACTGACCACTTCCGGCCGTCGACCAGTCGGCCTTTGCCGTAGGGCCGTAGGCCGCCGGCTGGCCCGCATCTGAGCCGGTCCCGGGCTCATAGACATCCTCGCCGGGTGCATCCAGTTGCTCACGCGCCTCGGCGCTGTCATCACGGCGTTCGCGCTCGAGGGCTTCCGGCGACGCCGGGCTATCGTCCTCGACCTTCTGTAACAGCGGATTGCGCTCGAGTTCCGCTTCGACGAACTCCGCCAGCTCCTGGTTCGACAGCTGCAACAGCTTGATCGCCTGCTGCAGTTGCGGCGTCATCACCAGGGACTGGCCCTGGCGCATGTCGAGTGAATGTTTCATGGCCATTGGCCGCGCCCCCTGAACTCAAGCGGCGAACTGCTCACCCAGATAGACCCTGCGCACATCCTCGTTCCTGAGCACGTCTTCCGGCGTGCCGTTGAAGAGAACGGCGCCATCATACATCACGTAGGCCCGGTCTACGATCTGCAGCGTCTCGCGGACCTGATGATCCGTGATGAGAACGCCGAGGCCGCGCTGCTTGAGGAAGCGGACAAGGTCGGAAATGTCGGAGATGGCGAGCGGGTCGATGCCGGTGAACGGTTCGTCCAGCAACATGAAGCTCGGACGCGAAGCGAGTGCACGGGCAATCTCCACCCGCCGCCGTTCACCGCCCGAGAGGGAGGTGGCCGGCTGCTTGCGCAGATGGTCCACATGCAGTTCGCTGAGCAGGCCATCGACCTGGGCCTGGCAGGCAGCGGGGTCTTTCTCGACCAGTTCCGCAACTGCAAGGACGTTTTCCTCTACACTCATGCCCCGGAAGATCGAGGCTTCCTGGGGCAGATAGCCCACGCCGAGCCGGGCGCGCTGGTACATCGGCAGGCGGGTGACATCCTCGCCATCGATGGCGATCGAGCCGGAATCGGCCCCGATCAATCCCATGATCATGTAGAAACAGGTGGTCTTGCCGGCCCCGTTGGGTCCGAGCAGGCCGACAACCTCGCCGCGCGCAAGGGAAAGGGACACGTCACGGACGACCTGGCGTTTGCCAAATGACTTGGCAAGATTGCTGACTACCAGGCCTTCGGCCGCTGCGTTCATACCTGTTCCATCCTGTGTGCGGGCGGTTTCCGACCCGGATCAAGCCTATCAGGGCATGCTTAAGATCGGTTTCACCAACCTGTTCAAATTCACCGGTCCTTCACCGGCCATTTACCCCGGTCTCAGGGGGTCTGACCGGGCTGGCTGGACGGATCGATCACCATCCGCGTACGCCCGTTGCCGCCTTCCAGAGTGGTGCGGCGGTTCCTGACCTCCATCTTAAGGGTCTGTCCCTCGGCCACGTCGCGCTCCCGCATCAGGGCTACGTTGCCGGTCATCGTGATCGTGTCGGTGGCAAGTTCGTAAACGCCGCGGTCACCCTTCGCCTTGATCTCGGGGGTGACGTAATACACGTTGCCCTCGGCAACGATGTTCTCGATCTGGCCGAAGCCGCCCATGAGGCTGCTGCCGTTACCGGCACCGGCAGTGCGCGGGGCGAACAGCACGGTCACCCGGTCTGCCCGCAGGCGGGCCGTGCCCTGCTGAATGTCGACATTGCCGACCAGCAGCACCTTGCGCTCATTCTCGAGGCTCTCGGTGCGGGCCGAGTTGATGTAGATGGGACCGCCTTCGGAAGAGATCTGCGCCATTGCCGGCAGGCCAGCGCCGGCCAGGCCAAGACAAAGAGCAATGCCAGCGGCTTTAGGGAATGCCATCGGGCTCACTTTCAGAGGTTGCGGCCTCACCGGCCGGTTGCGGATAGATCACGGTCGTCACATTGCCTTCGAAGACAATCCGATTGCCGCCGTCGAGGATTTCATACGAGTCCGCCCGGATATCGCCAAGGGGCCCCTTGCCTTCCAGAGGTGACAATCCCTCCACACGGTCCTCGCCAAGGATCAGCCGTGCGCCCCGGCTGAGGAAGGAATAGCCCGCTGCATCCGTGATGTTGACGGCCTCGTAAAGCTCCAGGATGCCCTTCTCGCGGTCATAGAACCCGGTCGGAGCCTTGAGCACCGAGCCCTTGGAATCGCGCATCACCGGATTGACCAGATCGACCACCCCGTCCTCGGCCCTGCGGCGTTGGGCGGCTTCGGCGGTAATGGTGAAGATCTCGCCCCCAGAGTCCCGGCCGGTAAAGCGCGGATTGATCATCGTGACGGCTTCCTCGTCATTCACGCGCGGCGGGCCGGCCTCCTGGGTCAGAGCGCTGCGAAAGACGAAGCCGAGGAACAGACCGATTGAGACCGCGGCTGCGCCAACGAAGGCGTAGCGGAAATATGTCACCCGCTGCGACCGGCGGCGCGCCTGCGCCAGCGTCAGCTGGCGGCGCGGGGCCCACAGGGTGGCCGGGTCGTGGTGGAGGCTGGCGTCCATTCGCGGGCGGGCCTGATCCTGATAAGCGTTCAGGCATTATGCTTAGCCGCGATACGCCCGGAGCGGAAGCGCAGGCTACAGGTGCTCAGCTGTGGGAAAAGATGTCTTCCTCACCCCAGCCGGCAAGATCGAGCTCGGCCCGCACCGGCAGGAAGGCGAAGCAGGCCTCGGCCAGTGCCAGCCGCCCCTCCCGCACCAGCATGGCTTCAAGACCGGCCTTGATCTGGTGGAGGTAGAGCACGTCCGAGGCCGCATACTGGATCTGCGCCTCCGTCAGCGTCTCGGCGCCCCAGTCGGAACTCTGCTGCGCCTTCGACATGTCGATCCCGGCCACCTCGCGGGCGACATCCTTCAGGCCATGCTTGT
>JBKBJF010000024.1:0-26595 GCA_046293935.1 Hyphomonas sp. | reverse complement strand
CAATCCCGGAAAGCAGGTCATCGCCCGGCCTTGTCCGGCGGGCGCTGATGGCCTCTGCAAAATAGGCTTCCAGTCCGGCAAAAGCCGATTTCTGCCGCACGTCTTCATCGGCTGTGCGCAGCGGATTGAAGACGAAGATCAGGTCCTCGGACCATTTCCGGAACTGCGGCATGTCTTCATCCGGCAGCCCGAGCATACGGGCGATGACGTAGATCGGGAAGGGCGCGGCATACTCCGCTATGAAATCAAGCTCAGGTTTTGCGGCGAGGCCCGCGAGCATCTCTGTCGCCAGCGCGTCGATCTCTGCGCGTTTTGCCCGGATGGACCGGGGCGTGAAGGCACGTGACATCACGCTGCGCACGCGGCGATGCTGGGCGCCATCAAGGTAGAGCAGGTTGCCATGCGGCCCCTCGATCATCACCGAGGCGGGTGCGAAGGCCCGGGCGAGCGAACCGGGTGGGGTGGATCGCGGATCGCGCAGATAGCTGCCATCCGCCAGGATGGCGCGGACATCCTCCATCCGCGTAAGATACAGCCCCGGCGGCGCATCCGGAAAATGCGCATGGCGGTGGATGTGGCGGGGCGCCTCCTGCCGCAAGCGGTCAAGGATCGGATGCGGGTCGCTCAGGAAACCGGGGTTCAGTTCGGTCAGCTCGAAACCATTTGGCAGGTCAGTATCTGCGGAGTCCGGCTTGGCGGCGGGCATGGGCTCGTCCTGAAAACACGTCTGAGTTGTATCGCAGATTAATTCGCGCCTTACAGCGGGCGGGCCGGTGTTGACAGCGGAGGCGGAAATCTATACTTTGAAAATCAAAGTGCTTTCAGGAGTGCAATATGACCCGGGCTGAATCTTTTTCGAGTGATCTGACCTATCTGCGGGATCTGGCCGAGGCGGGCCAGAATGCCCCGCTTCTCGGCGGCCGCTTCCTCGCCATGTGGGGCGGGCTCGTCAGCCTCGCTTATCTCGCCCACTACTCAATCTCGCAGGGCCTGTTCGGTCTCCAACCGCCCGCCTTCTGGATCCTGTGGCTCGGCTTTGCCGTGACCGGCGGGACCGGGCAGGTGCTCCTGAACAGGGCGATGCACGAAAAGCCCGGCCAGGCCTCGGCCGGAAACCGGGTACAGAGCGTTCTCTGGAAGGCGGCGGGCCTTTTCATGTTTGTCTACTTCACCGGGGTGATCGCCCGCATTTTCGTGACCGGTGAGGGCATCGAAGGCCTCTACTGGTCTGTGCCCATGGTGCTTGGAATTTACGGCATCGGCCAGTTCGTGACCGGCGCGGTCTCGGGTCAGCCCGCTCTCAAGTTCGCCGGTATCGCGGCCTTTCTCGGCGTGATCGCAGCGGTGTTCCTGACGGGTACGGAATATATCTGGCTGGTCGGCTCTGCCTCGGCTTTTGTCGCTGTCTTTGTGCCTGGCCTGATGATGATGCGGGCTGAGCCTGCAGAAACCGTCTGACCCCGGAAGGAAGCGCTCGATGAGCGAGGACAATCCTTTCGATCATAATGATATCGATGATGTGATCCACGGCCGTCTCCGCCTCGGTGTGATGGCCTATCTGTCCGCCGCCAGCCCGGCCGTGTTCGGAGAGCTGCGCGATAAGGTCGGCACCACCGATGGCAACCTGTCGACCCACCTGAAGAAGCTCGAGGAAGCAGGTTACGTGCAGCAGGAAAAGCTGTTCGTCGGCCGCAAGCCGCAGACGCGCGTGCACCTCACCGACAAGGGCCGCAAAGCCTGGATCGCCTGGATCCAGCGGATGGAAGCGATCATGAAGGCGGCAGAGTAGGCCTCTGCCGCCTTCCGGTATCAGTAGAACAGGCCGGCCGCCAGGAAGGCGAAGAAGAAGCCTGTGACAAACAGAGCAACACTCAGTCCCCAGACGATCCAGCTGATCCGTCTTGCCCGCGCGCAGGCGGCTGCCTGTGCCTTGTCGGCCGGGCAGGGCAGGCTGCGGGCATGCCACTGCCACAGCCCCGAAATCAGAAGCAACGCGCCGGCCAGGCCGAAAACGATGCCCTTGTGCTTGCCGAACCAGACAATCTGCGGAAGGGTTTCGATCAGTCCTGCCATCACCGCCCCTGCCCCGAGGCTGACCAGCAAGGCCGGCAGCGCGCAACAGATCAGGGTTCCGGTCGATGTGAACAGCGACAGGAAAGCCGGCAGCGTGCTGGGCGGGCGGACGTCATCCGTGTCCGTCATTTCGCAACGTTCCGGTCAATGGAAACGAGCGCATAGCCCGACTTCCGGATCAGCCCCTCCAGTGTGGCATCATCCATGGTTTTGCCGGGCTTGAGGTCGACGCGCACCTTGCCGCTTGCAAGGTCGACATGCACCTTCTGAACCGCCTCTTCCTTGCCGAATATCTTGCGGATCGATTCGGCGCAGAAATCACAGACGAGGCCGTTGACATTCAGCATGATGATCTCGCCGGGGGCAGGCTCGGCTGCATGAGCGGTGTTGAGGGATGACATGTGGATCACTGGTGAGAGGGCCAGAAAGGCAGCGATGGTCAGGGTTTTCAGGGTCGTCATGTTAGGGTCCTATGGCAGAGCATATCAAAAACGCCAGGTCCAGTTGAGCAGGAATTCTTCCTCCTCGATCGTGTATCCGGCTTCGAAGAGGAGGGGGCCTTTGAAGAAACGCAGCAGCGGGGTCACCGTTACCGGTTCCTCCGCTTCCGGAGTATTCTCGACCTGCACCATGAACCATGTATGCAGGGCGCCTTCTTCGCCGAGGTAGGGCGCAAGGCCCGCGCGGGCAGCATGGCTGACGGTCTGGTCTCCGGCGAAATCGCGGCCACGTACATCGTAGGAGACGAAGACACGCCGGGTTTCCCAGTCGGCGGAGAGGCCGGCAAAGCCACCCGTTTCTGCGTCTCTGGCGCCGGACGGTTCTGCCATTCCGGCGCCGAGTTTCAGGTAGAGATTGCCCTGGCTCTGCGGCGCGTTCCAGCGCTTCACGAGACGGTTGTATTGCAGCCCCGTGAAGCGGACATCCATCTCCTGATTGTCCTCGATGTAGAGGCCAATCGAATCCGTGGCGGTTGGCGAATAATGGACATGCAGCGAAGAATACATCGCGTTGTTGTCCTGTATGATGGTCCAGCCTCCGGGATAGGAGACCGGCCGGGCGCTGGCGGGCGCCGCTAGCGCTGTCAGGGCAAGGCCCGCAGCAAGGTATCGGGTGGGCATGAGCCACTCCTCATTCAGCGTTGATCCGTAGAGTGATGAACGGATCAGGCCTTCGGGGGCGGCGGTTCGGGACTCAGATTGCGCGACGGGGCGCTTATGTCAGATGGCAATGCAGCCATCAGGGCGAAGCGCGGCGCGGCGGCTTCCGGCGCATCTGGGGCGGGCACAGCAGCCAGAACGGCCGGGCAGCAGCAGTCTGCATCCCGGTCTGGCGTATCCGGCATTTCAGGGGCCGCATCGTCCGTGGGCGGAACCATCATGTCGCAATGGGCGTGAGCGTCTGAAGCAGCCGCAATTTCAACAGCTGCAGCTTCACGCATGTCACACGGCCCGGCATGCGCAGACAGCCCGCTGGCAGCGATAAGCCAGAGGCCGAGGCAAAGAAGAAGGGCGCGTTTCAGCATGCTGGGGTCAAGATGCCCGCCTGCGCGGGCCGGGTCAATTCACGTGTTACTGTGCCGTCCAGCCGCCATCGATCGACAGCTCCGCGCCATTGATGGAATCGGCGGCCGGTGTGCACAGGAAAGCCGCAAATCCGGCAATCTGCTCCACCGTGACAAACTCCTTGGTCGGCTGGGCAGCGAGCAGCACGTCCGTCTTCACCTGCTCTTCGGTGAGGCCGCGCGCCTTGGCGGTGTCGGCGATCTGTCCCTCGACCAGCGGGGTGAACACATAGCCGGGGCAGATCAGGTTACAGCGCACGCCGTGGACGGCGCCTTCCAGCGCGGCCGTCTTGGTCAGGCCGGAGAGGCCGTGCTTGGCGGCGACGTAAGCCGACTTGAACGGCGAGGCGACGCGCGCATGGGCGGAGCCCATGTTCAGGATGCGGCCCCATTTCCGCGATTTCATGTAGGGCAGGGCCAGACGTGTCGTATGGAAGGCGGATGACAGGTTGAGGGCGAGGATCAGGTCCCATTTGGCGACCGGAAAGTCCTCGAGCGGGGACACGAATTGCGTGCCGGCATTGTTGACGAGGATATCGATGCCGCCGAAGGCGCCGGCCGCCTCGGCCATCATCCCCTCGATCGCTTCGGGCCGGGTCAGGTCGGCGCCGGAGAAGAGGACCTTTACTTTATGATCCCTTTCGAGCCCCGCCCGAAGCGCTTCGATTTCCTTTGCGTCGCCGAAACCGTTCAGCATCACATTGGCACCCTCGGCCGCAAGGCGGGTGGCGATGGCCTTCCCGATCCCGCTGGTCGATCCGGTGACGAGGGCGGATTTTCCCTTCAGCATGCGCGTGTCTCCCTGAGGCGCGGTTGCCAGTGGGTAGGGATGGCGGCGCCCTCTGGCAAGTGTGGCCTGATGTTCCGCCGCAAAACGGATGGAGTCCAGCCAGATGCCCCTTGGAGCTGAGATCAGCGCCTTCGATGCGGCGTTCCCGCGCTTCCTGATGTCGACCGGTGCGGCGGGGCTGATGCTGCTGGTGGCCTCGACCGTGTATGTGCTGCTGACCCCCTGGAAGGAGCTCGCCCTTGTGCGCGCCGGCAACACGGCTGCCGGTGTGGCCCTCGGCGGGGCGATCGGCGGGCTGGCGATCCCGATTGCCTCCACGCTTGCCTCCTCGATGACGGTGGAAGGCCTGCTGATCTGGGGGGCGATCGCCCTGCTGATGCAGCTGATCGCCTACCGCCTGGTCGATCTGCTGCTGCGCGACATTCCCGGCCGGCTGGCGAATGACGAGATGGGGGCGGCCGTGCTGCTGGCCGCGACCAAGCTGTCGGCCGCGATCATCCTTGCAGCTGGCCTCTGGGACCCGGTGCTGCAGAGGATATAAGAACCGGGCATGCGTTCGCTCGATGTCCTGATCTATCTGTCCGCGCTGGTGCTGATGGTGCTGGTGCTGTTTGCCTTGTCGCCGGATGCCGACGCGCCCGTGCCGGCCCCGCCCTCCGACTTTGCCGAGGAGATGGGCCCGCTTCTGCCTGACCCTTCGCCGCTGGACGAAATGGTGCTGGTGCAGGTGGGTGAGCCGCAGAACGGGGTAGGCACGGCCTTTGCCGTCAATGAGAAGGGCGACTGGCTGACCGCCCGGCATGTGGTGGAGGGCTGCACCAAGGTGACGCTGGAAGTGGCGCCCGGTAACTTCGTGCCGGTCGCGCGCATCAGCATCGATGACGGCCACGATCTGGCGCTGCTGTCCACCGGGCGCAGCCCGTTCCCGGTGACGCTTGGCCTCGACGCGCCGCTGCGCGAAGGCATCGAAGGCTATGCGGTCGGCTTTCCGCAGGGCCAGCCGGGCGAACTGGTGACGAAACTGGTCGGCCGCTCGCGCCTCGTGACCCGCGGCCGGCGGGAAGGGGAGGCCCCGATCCTCGCCTGGGGCGAAGTCGGGCGAACGGAGGGCCTGACCGGCACGCTGGGAGGGATTTCCGGTGGACCGATGTTCGATTCGCGCGGCACCGTGCGCGGTGTGATCGTGGCCGAGAGCCCGCGCCGGGGCCGGCTCTACACCACCGCCCCGCAGTCGGTGGATGCCTTCCTCACCAAGCTCGGGGTTGAGCGCCAGTCAGGCCCGGCCGAACGCTTCGAGATGTCCGGATATGGTGCGCCTTCCGATAATGCCCGGCGCAGGCTACAGGTGGTGAAAGTCACCTGCGAGGTAAAGCCATGACCGATTTCGCCGCCCGGCTGACGCAGGGTGTCCGGCGCTTCGGGCCACTTTGCGTCGGGATCGATCCGCATCCGGGCCAGGTGCCCGGCCTGTTTGGCGGCGACACGGCCCGCGGCCTGGAGGCTTGGGGCCGGGCGCTGGTGGACGTCGCCGCCGGCAAGGTGGCGGTGGTCAAGCCGCAAAGCGGTTTCTTCGAGCGGCATGGCCCGCACGGCATGGCCGCGCTGGCGGCCATCGTCCGTGCCGCGCGCGAGGCGGGCCTCCTGGTGATCATGGATGCCAAACGCGGCGATATCGGCTCAACGGCGGAAGGATATGCCGACGCGTTCCTGACAGAGGGCGCACCGTTCGAGTCGGATGCCATCACCCTGAATCCCTACATGGGTCTCGACACGCTCGAGCCCTTCGCGGTGCGGGCAGAGGCCAGCGGAAAGGGCATCGTGGTGCTGGTGCGCACCTCCAATCCGGGGGCAGCGGATTTCCAGGCGCTCGAGACCGGCGGCAAGCCGCTTTATGTCCGGGTCGCGGAGAGCCTGAGGCCGCTGACGGACCGGCTGATGAGCCCGTGCGGCTGGTCGAACCTGATGATGGTGGTCGGTGCCACAGCCCCTGAGGAGGCCCGGCGGGTGCGCACCGCCGCGCCAAAGGCCCTTTTCCTTGTGCCGGGCTATGGCGCGCAGGGCGGCGCCGCGCGCGATGCCTGCGCCGGCCTGGTCGGCGGACAGGGCGGCATCGTCAGTGCTTCGCGCTCGGTGATCTTTCCGAAAGCCGCAGAAGGCGCTGTCACCCTCTCTGCCTGGCAGTCGGCCATTGAAGCCGCCCTGCTGGCCGCCCGGGACGAGCTGCGCCAGGCCGCCCCGGCCTGATCCGCTCCCGCCGCGTCACGCCTCGACTTTGCAGGCAGAGCAGATAGTCTGCCGCGACCAAGGACCCGGCCGCCAGACCGCCCGGGCCAGCATCGGGAGGCACATCGTGAACATCAGGAACTGGCGCAGCTGGGCAGCCCCGGCACTCCTCGCAGGCTCGGCCGCCCTGCTGCTGGCAGCTTGCGGCGAGCGCGGCGTGCGCACGGCGAAACCCGAAGGGTTCGCTGCGGTCGATACCGCGCGGATTTCAACCGCCAGCGCCGGCGAGGAATGGCTGACCTATGGCGGCACCTATGACGAGCAGCGCCATTCGAAGCTGACCCAGATCAACAGGGACAATGTCGGCCAGCTCGGCGTGGCCTGGACCTATGACCTGGCCACCAATCGCGGCGTCGAGTCGACTCCGATCGTGGTCGACGGCGTGATGTATGTGACGTCTGCCTGGTCTGTGGTCTACGCGCTGGATGCCAAGACCGGCGCCGAAAAGTGGGTGTATGATCCGGGTGTGGACCGTGCGGTCGGTGTCAAGGCCTGCTGCGATGTCGTCAATCGCGGGGTCGCGGTCTATGACGGCAAGGTGTTCGTCGGCGTCATCGATGGCCGGCTCGAAGCGCTGAATGCCGAGACGGGGCAGGTGGTCTGGAGCAAGGTCACCGTCGATCAGACGAAACCCTACACGATCACCGGCGCGCCGCGTGTGGTGAACGGCAAGGTGCTGATCGGCAATGGCGGCGCCGAGCTGGGCGTGCGCGGATATCTCTCAGCCTATGACACGAGCTCCGGTGATCTCGTCTGGCGTTTCTACACGGTGCCGAACCCGGCCAAGCAACCGGATGGGGCCGCTTCGGACGAGGCTTTCGCCAAGGTGGGAAATGTCACCTGGGGCGATACCGGCGCCTGGACCACCGATGGCGGGGGCGGCACGGTCTGGGATTCGATCGTCTATGACGAGGTCAACAAGCAGATCATCTTCGGGGTCGGCAACGGGTCGCCGTGGAACCGCACCTTCCGCGATCCCTCGGGCGGGGACAACCTGTTCCTGTCATCCATCGTCGCGGTCGATGCCGAGACGGGCGCCTACAGATGGCACTTCCAGACCACACCCGGCGACAACTGGGACTACACGGCCACCCAGACGATCATCCTGGCAGACCTGCCGCTCGGCGAAGGCGGAGCCAAGCGCCGCGTGGCGATGCAGGCGCCGAAGAACGGCTTCTTCTATGTGCTCGATGCCGCCACCGGTGAATTTCTTTCCGGCGATGCCTTTGTGCCGCTGAACTGGGCCACCGGCCTCGACGCCAAGGGCCGTCCGGTCGAGAATCCGGCGGCGCGCTATTCCAAGGTGCCGTTCGAGCAGACGCCGGGACCGCTCGGCGCCCACAACTGGCACCCGATGGCATTCAGCCCTGACACCGGCCTCGCCTATATCCCGGCGCAGGAAATTCCGCAGGCCTATGCCGAGGACCCGCGCTTTGCGACCCGTCCGGTCGGCTGGAACACCGGCATCGACTTCTCCGCCGGTGTGCCCCCGATCGCACCGCCGGAAGTCGCCAAGATGCTGCGGGCGACGCTGAAGGGCCGGCTGATCGCGTGGGATCCTGTGGCCCGCAAGCCGAAATGGACCGTCGAGCATGAGAATGCCTGGAATGGCGGCGTGCTGTCGACGGCCGGCGGGCTCGTCTTCCAGGGCAAGCTGAACGGCGACTTCGTGGCGTATGATGCGGCCACGGGCGCGAAGCTGTGGAGTCATCCGCTGAAATCCGGAGGCGCCTCTGGCCCCGGCACCTACATGATCGACGGTGAGCAGTATGTGACCATCACCACCGGATGGGGCTCGGCCTTCGCGCTCGCCGGCGGGTTTGCCTTCGACGAGAAAGTCTCGCCCTCGGTCGGCAAGGTCGTCACCTTCAAGCTCGGCGCCACCGGCGAAATTGCCGACACGGGCCTGCCGCCGGTCGAAAAGACACCAAAGGCTGCCACCTTCGGCAGCCTCGCCATGCTTTCGGAAGGCACCGTGCACTATGCGCGCAACTGTGCGGTCTGCCATGGTCCGCTCGCCATCTCTTCCGGCGTGCTGCCGGATCTGCGCTGGTCGGCCATCACCGGCAACAAGGAAGCCTGGAAGGGTGTCGTGCTCGATGGCAATCTCTCGGCCAACGGCATGGTGTCTTTCGCCGATTATCTGACCCCGGATGAAGCCGAGGCGATCCGTGCCTATGTGCTGGCACAGGCGCACGCGGCGGCGAAGGCGACCGGCGGCCAGTAGGCGGTAAAGCCGGGAGACGTGGATTCCTGCTGGTGAAGTGTGGCCTCAGGCAGTATCCTGAGGCCATGCACATCCTCCTCGGACTTCTCATCCTTCTCGTCGCGATTGGCGTGTGGGCCTGGCGCCTGCAGATGACGAGGCGCGGTCTGGATGTCGCCGAGGAGGTGGCCAAGACGGTTGCCCCTGCGCCGCGCCGCCTCGCCTTCAAGTACCGGGCGGGCAAGGGCGGGCTCGACCTGATCGACGATCCGCGCGAGGCGGCCTCGATCATGCTGGTGCTGGTCGCGCTCGGGCGCGATGGCGAACTGTCAGAGCGCCAGTCGCAGGTCATCGAGCGCGAGATGCGCGAGACGTTCCAGGTCTCCGCCATCGATGCGGAGGAACTTGCCGCGCACGCCGTCTGGGCCGCGAAAACCTGTCCGCCGCCGGAGGAAGCCATGCGCGGGCTGAGCCGCAAGATTGTCAGCGCGCCGCAGCTTGGCCCGAAGGAAGTGGTGGATCTGGATGCGATGCTGGTGGCCGTTTCCGAAGCCGAGGGATTGCCGTCAAAGGCGCAGCTTCAGCTGCTTCAGGTGTACCGCGATCTGGCCGGCCTGAAGACCTGAACTTGCGTGGCTTCCGGGGCTGGTCTAGGCCGGTTCCGATGAGTTATGCGGCACGTGTCTGGAAGGACAACTGGACGAATTTCTCCGTGCTGCGGCACGGCGCCTTTGATGGTTTCCTCGTCACGTCCAAGAATTCCGGCACCCATTGGCTGAAGTACATGTTCGCGGTCGCGCTGGCCGACACCCATGGCATCCCCCGGCCGGCCTACTTCTCCGAACAGGCCGTGCGGCCCTATATCGGCTGGCCCAAGGACCCGCCGGCCTTTCCGCAGCTTCCGCGCCTGGCTTTCAGCCATTCGATCCCGCATGCGCTGGCGGGCTGGGGATGGGCACGCCGCCTGGCGGGCCTGCCGCCCTATGTCCTGTGCGTACGCCATCCGATGGCCATCCTCGCCTCGCACTATGCCAAGTGGGAGAGGGAGATTGAGGCCAGCTGGCCGGACTACCTGCGCGGCGATCCGGACGGCTGCCGGTATCGCTGCGACATTTACTGGCTGGCGCGCTTCTGGAACCGCTGGGGTGAAATCGGCGCGCGGTTCCCGGATGCCGTCCTGCGCGTGCACTATGAACGGGCGCTCGAGGATCCGCGCGGCACACTGGCGGCCATGGCGGAGCATTGGGGCATCGTGCTGACCCCCGAAGCCCTCGCGGCTGCAGTGGCGGAAGGCACCAAGGAGGCGATGGCGCAGAAGGTGGACCCCGAGGCGGAGCCGAATGTCCTTCAGAACCGGGAAGAGTCGCTTCAGGTGCAGTTTGCAGGTGAGGCGATGGATCTGTATGCGCGGCAGGTGCGCCGGCTGTTCCGCCACGATCTGGGCTACGACCTTCTCACCCCGCCGGAGGCCTGAGATAGCCGCTGGAGCGCCCGTCGGGACCGTATCGGATCCACCAGGGTTCGGCTTTGGCCTGTTCTTCCAGTTTCAGGAACAGCGGGTCTTCCAGAACCGCGGCGGCATAATCGGCTGCTGCGCCCGAAAGAGGCAGGCCATAGGTGCGGAAGCGGGTCACCACCGGCGTGTAGAAGGCATCGGCCGCCGACCAGCCACCGAAGAGGAACGGGCCGCCACGGCCGTATTTCAACCTGAGGCCTGACCACATCGACTGGATGCGCGCAATGTCGGCTTCCAGCGCGGGTGTCATGTCCGGCGACGGGTGCCGAGAGCGGATGTCCATCGAGCACTGTGCCCGCAGTGTCTGGAACCCCGCGTGCATCTCGCTCGAAACCGCGCGGGCCACCGCGCGGGCTTCGGCATCCAGCGGCCAGACGGCGCCCGGCGGCGCCCATTCGGCAATGAATTCCGTGATCGCAAGGCTTTCCCAGATTTCGAGCCCGTCCCAGATCAGCAGCGGCACCTTGGCGGTCGGGCTGATCGCCTTCAGCTTCCCGGTCGTCTCCGGGAAGTCGAGCGGCACGATCACTTCCTCGACCGGCAGCTGGACCTTGCGGGCCACCAGCAGCGGGCGGATCGACCAGCTGGAATAATTGAGATTGCCGGAGATGAACTGCCTCATTGCGGCTTGCCTTCGCCAATCGCCCAGCGGGTTTCGTGGATCGTGATGCGCCCGAAGACGCCGGCTTTGGTGTAGGGGTCTGCGGCGTTGATCGCCCGGGCCGCCTCAAGGCTTTCGGCCTCGAGCAGGAAGACCGAGCCGACCATCGCGCCGTCCGCGTTGAGCAGCGGCCCGGCCATGCGCAGGGCAGGGCCGATACCGGCCGCCCAGGCCAGATGGGCCGGGCGCGTGGCGGCGCGGCGCTCGGCGCCGCCGGTTTCATGGTCGAGGCAGTGCAGGCAATAGAGCGGCATACGGGTTTCCCTGATTGCCGCTGGCTATGGCACGGGCGGCCGTGGGCAGGGAAGGCCCTGCCGTGGCGTGAACCCGGGGAGGGGAGGTATATACTGAATACTATATTGATTATTCAGCCGTATCGTGTATCCTGTCCGGATGAGCGCAAATCCGACCGCAAATCCGACCGATGACACCCGGATGATGATCCTCCACGCGGCTGTGGAGCGCATCCTTCACTACGGCTATTCCAAGACGACGATGGCGGAGATTGCCCGCGACTGCAACATGTCGGCAGGCAACATCTATCGCTTCTTCGCCTCCAAGCTCGATATTGCCGAGGCGATGGCGCGCAAGTTCAATGAGGAAGCCTATACCACCTTTGCCAGCATCGTCGCCCGCAAGGACACGGCCGCCAACCGGCTGCGGGCCTACTTTCACTATCATCTGGCCCGTACCTACTCGGCGATCGAGGAGGAGGCGAAAATCCTGGAAGTGGCGGAAGTCCTGAGCAAGGAGCGCCCGCTCTACATGAACGACCAGCTCGCCCGTGAACGTGTCTACATGGTGCAGATCTTCCGGGACGGTATCGCCCGCGGAGAGTTCCGGGCCTTCGATAATCCCGAGGAAGTCGCCGAGATGTGGCAGTCGGCGCTTATGAAGTTCCGCTTCCCGCAGCTTTTCTCGAAACTGACGCTTCCGAAACTGCAGCGCGAGCTGGACGGGGTGATGGACCTGCTGCTGGCCGGCATCTCCCCCGGCTCGGTCCAGCCGGCGCCGTGGGACGGCATTCCGTCCCCTTTGGATGAGGTCTGCCCGGTGACGGGGGAGCCCCTGGAGCCCGTTAGCCGGACTATAAAGGCTGATTAGTGAATAAAATCGATTTTGTTCATTGATCAGCGCTCAGAAGGGTGCTATATAGGGGTCATGGGAGGCAGCGGTTGCCTTCCACCCAGACAGAAAGACCCCGCCATGATCACCTCGTCCCGCCAGGAAGCCCGCCAGTCGCTTTTCGCTTTCCTTGCCGCCATTCCCGCCGCGGCGCTGGTGGCCTGGGCCACGTTCGGCCTTACCCACTTCGTTGCCTGAACATGATGCGCCCTGCCGGCATCCGGCAGTCCGCTTACTCCCGCAGATGGCGCCATTCCCCTGCCGCGCCGCGGGGTACCCCCGGGACCTGAGGCTTACCCCTTCCCCTCAGGTCCCGGTTTTTCTTCCCGCCAGGTGCGGTCAGGCCTTCGCGCCCTTCTGGCCGCTGCCATAGACCGGCGCGCTGAGCGCCGACGCCTCGTCCAGCGGCCAGCGCGGCCGCGAGCCGGCCTCGAGCCCGTGCGTCCCGTCCACCATGCCGGCCGCCAGCCGCTCGGCGCCGGCCAGCGCGATCATCGCGGCATTATCCGTACAGTGACGAAGCGGCGGCGCGATCAGCCGCGCGCCATGCTCGGCTGCCACGCCTTCCAGCGCCGCGCGGATCGCCGCGTTGGCGGCAACGCCGCCGGCGACGACGAAGCGCGTCTCATCCCCGCCGGCATCAAATGCTGCCAGCGCCCGGCGCGATTTCTCGCTGAGCACATCGCAGATGGCCGCCTGGAAGCTGGCGCAGATGTCGGCTTTCTGCGCGTCCGTTTCTGCGCCCTCCGCCACGCGCGCCACAGCGGATTTCAGCCCCGCGAAACTCATCTCAAGGCCGGGACGATTGAGCAGCGGCCGCGGAAAATCATGTGCCTTCGGATTGCCTTCCAGCGCGAGGCGCTCCACCGCCGGGCCGCCCGGAAAACCGAGGCCCATGAGTTTGGCAACCTTGTCGAAGGCTTCGCCGACGGCGTCGTCGATGGTCGAGCCAAGCCGCCGGTAGTCACCCAGTCCGCGCACTTCCAGGAACTGGCAATGCCCGCCGGAGACCAGCAGCAGAAGGTACGGGAACGGACACTCTGCCGCGAGGCGGGGGGAGAGGGCGTGGCCCTCCAGATGGTTCAACGGAATGAAGGGGATGCCGGCGGCCTGCGCGACCGCCTTGCCGGTCATCAGGCCGACGAGGACGCCGCCGATCAGGCCGGGCCCGGCCGTGGCGGCGACGCCGTCAAGCTGGTGGTAGGACATCCCGGCATCTGCCATCGCTTTTGCCACCGTCAGGTCTGCGAGCTCGGCATGGGCCCGCGCGGCAATCTCCGGCACGACGCCGCGATAGGGCGCGTGTTCTTCGAGCTGTGTGCGGATGATGTCCGACAGGAGCACCGCCCGGCCATCCTCAAGGCGCAGCACGGCGGCGGCGGTCTCGTCGCAGGAGGTTTCGATGCCGAGGATTGTGAGGGGGCGGGCCATGGGGGGCATGTAGCGGTTGGGGCAGAGCGTGGGAAGGGCGGCGCGCAGCAGCTTCGCCCGGAGAGGCGGAGGCCTTCCGGGTGCTCGGACGCGGCGGGGCCGGGGTCAGGAGGAGTTCAGGCGTTCAGCGTGATGGCGGGTGACGGCGAGGTTGAGGCGCTCAAGCGTGTCGCGGTTGCCGTCTGTGAGGAGCTCCGAGGCGAGGCCGGGGATCTGTTCGAGGGAAAGGGCCGGCGCGGCGGGCGCGAGCCGGGCAGCGAGGCGTTGCAGGCGGCGCGCGGCGCGGAGGGGGTCGGCGAAGGCCGCCTGAAGCGCGGCGAAGCGGCGCTGGAGAGTTGCCTCGTAGGCGGAGGGACCGGCGGGTGCGCGGGGTGTCCGGTTTTCGCTCTGGGATTTCGTGGGGGCGTCGGTGTTTCGGGCACGCGGCAGAGGCTCAGTGAGGCGGAAGAGGGGTGGGCGGGGCTGAGGGGTGTGCATGGGGGGGGGGGGGGGCGGCGGGGTGTGCATGGGGCTCCCCCCTCCGCCCCTTTGGGGCACCTCCCCCGCAGCGCGGGGGAGGATGGCGCTGGGCGAAATGGGCAGCGGGGCGATGCTGCCGGCGATCAGGTGGATGAGGCGGCGCAGGGCCGCTTCGGCAGGCAGCAGGACGGCGCGCGCGATGTAGGCGAGAATGCTCCGGGGACGGACGAAACCCGGCTCGAGCAGAACCGTGAGCGTCTCGACCAGGCCGCCGATCAGGGCTTCGGTCTCGGCGACGAGGTTTCTCTGCGGGGGCGCGGCCGGGTCCATGCGCCAAGCATGACACAGGTTTGGACGTGTTGCGCAAGTTCCTGTGGAATTCTTTTTGCGCTCTGATTCGGCAGGGAGTTTTTCTTGCCGGGTGTTGCATAAGGGGTGCGAGCTGGGCTCCCCCTCCGCCCCTTCGGGGCACCTCCCCCGCTTCGCAGGGGAGGAGGGCGCCGCGTCAGTCCCCATCCATCCGCAGCGCCGCGACAAACGCTTCCTGCGGGATTTCGACTTTGCCGAACTGGCGCATGCGCGCCTTGCCGGCTTTCTGCTTGTCGAGCAGCTTGCGTTTGCGGGTGGCGTCGCCGCCATAGCATTTGGCGGTCACGTCCTTCCTCAGGGCACTGATCGTTTCCCGCGCGACGACGCGCCCCCCGATGGCGGCCTGGATCGGGATCTTGAACATCTGGCGCGGGATCAGTTCCTTCAGGCGCTCGCACATCTGGCGGCCGCGGCTTTCGGCGCGGTCACGGTGCACCAGCATCGCGAGGGCATCGACAGGTTCCTCGTTGACCAGGATCTGCAGCTTGACGAGGTTTTCCGCGCGGTAGCCGATCAGCGTGTAGTCGAAGCTGGCATAGCCGCGCGAGACCGATTTCAGCCGGTCGTAGAAGTCGAACACGACTTCGTTCAGCGGCAGTTCGTATTTCACGCAGGCGCGCCCGCCGACATAGGAGAGTTCGGTCTGCACACCGCGCCGGTCCTGGCAGAGTTTCAGGATCGAGCCGAGATAATCGTCCGGCGTATAGATGGTGGCCGAAATCCACGGCTCGCGGATTTCGCGGATCTTGACGACATCGGGCATGTCGGCCGGGTTGTGCAGTTCGATCTCCGTGCCGTCGGTCATGGTCATCTGGTAGACGACGCTCGGGGCGGTGGCGATCAGGTCGAGGTCGAACTCGCGGCTGAGGCGTTCCTGGATGATCTCAAGGTGCAGGAGGCCAAGGAAGCCGCAGCGGAAGCCCATGCCGAGCGCGGCGGAGGTTTCCATTTCCCAGGTGAAGGAGGCGTCGTTGAGGCGCAGCTTTGCCATCGCGGCGCGCAGGTCGTCGAAGTCGCCGGCGTCCATCGGGAAGAGGCCGCAGAAGACGACCGGCTGCACGTCCTTGTAGCCCGGCAGGGCCTTGTCCGCCGGGCGCTTGTCCTCGGTGATCGTGTCGCCGATGGCAGTGTCGCCGACTTCCTTGATCGAGGCGACGAAATAGCCGACCTCGCCCGGTCCGAGGGCGTCCACTTCGGTGAGCTTCGGATTGAAGGTGCCGATCCTGTCGATCTCGTAGACGCCGCCGGTGCGCATCATGCGGATCGACTGTTTCCGCTTCAGCACGCCGTCATGTACGCGCACGATGACGACGACGCCGAGATAGGGGTCGTAATAGGCGTCCACCAGCGCCGCCTTCAGCGGGGCGCTGGCATCGCCGGTCTTCGGCGGAGGCAGGCGCCTGACGATGGCTTCCAGCACCTCCGGAATACCGAGGCCGGTCTTGGCCGAAATCTCCACCGCGTCCGAGGCGTCGAGGCCAATGATCTCCTCGATCTGCTCCTTGACGCGCGGCACGTCGGCCGCCGGCAGGTCGATCTTGTTCAGCACCGGCACGATCTCGTGGTTCTGGTCGATCGCCTGGTAGACGTTGGCCAGCGTCTGCGCTTCCACGCCCTGCGAGGCATCGACGACCAGCAGCGAGCCCTCGCACGCCGCCAGGCACCGGCTCACCTCATAGGCGAAGTCCACGTGGCCGGGCGTGTCCATCAGGTTCAGCGTGTAGGTCTCGCCGTCCTGTGCGGTATATTGCAGGCGTACGGTCTGGGCCTTGATGGTGATGCCGCGCTCCTTCTCGATGTCCATCGAGTCGAGCACCTGTTCGCTCATCTCACGCTCCGACAGCCCGCCGCAGGCCTGGATCAGCCGGTCGGCGAGGGTCGATTTGCCGTGGTCGATATGGGCAATGATCGAGAAATTGCGGATTTTGTCGCGTGGAGTCATGGGCGGCATATAGCGGCCAGGGGGGCGGGCGGGAAGTAGGCCCGGGCGGTGCGGCCACTGGCGCCGGGGCCCGCAGCGGCGTATGACGGGCGCGATGGTGGAAGGAGAGCCCCGATGAGACTGGTCATGGCCCTGGCCGCAAGCCTGGCGCTCGGCGCCTGCGGCAATTTCAACCCCTCCGGCCAGGCGGCCGATCCGGCCCCGGCCGCCGAGGAAGGCGGACCGGCGGACGAGGGGCAGGCGCCTGTGATGCCGACAGCGGAAGAGGCCGCCGCCGCAGCGGCAGCCGCGCAGGCCGAGGCCGAAGCGGGCGTCGTCTATGCCGGCTATGACAAGAAGGGCGCCTCGATCAGCCTGAAGACGGGCGAGACATTGCGTATCGAGCTGAAATCGATCCCGACCGCCGGCTATGTCTGGAACCTGGTGGAGGTGCCGGCCTTCATGGAAGCGGCGGGAGAGACGACGCGCCCCACCGATCCGGCGCACCAGAACCTGCCGGGATTCACCGGCGGCAATCACTATCTCGGCTTCGACTTCGTGGCGAAATCGCCCGGCAGCGGCACCTTCAGGCTGACCGAAGGGCGCCCCTGGGAAACCGATGAGCCGCCGAGCGACACGTATGAGCTGACCGTCACGGTCACGGAATAGGGCCGAGCCTTGGCCGACACGCAGCACGTTCCCGGACGGACCGGCATCACGGATGAGGGCTACCTCACCGACAGCTGGTATCTGGCGGCGCCATCGGCCCGGCTGAAGCCGGGCACGCAGCACCGGCTGATGATCCTGGGCGAGCCGGTGGCTGTCGGGCGCACACCGGCGGGCGAGCCCTTCGCGCTGCGCGATATCTGCCCGCACCGGCTGGTGCCGCTGTCGGCGGGCCGGCAGCTGGAGACGAAGGGCGAGTGGACGCTGCAATGCCCGTATCATGGCTGGCGGTTCGGCACCGATGGTGGCTGCCGGCTGATGCCCAGCCTGACCGATGACAGCCCGTATGATCCGTCAAAGGTGCGGGTGCGCCGGTATCCGGTGCATGAGGCGAACGGGGCGGTGTATGTCTATGTCGCGCATGATCCGCGCAGCATGGCCCCGCCCGCCGTGCCGCCGCCGGAATTTGGTCCGCTCCCGGACAAACCCGGTTTCGTCATCGAGGATGTGTTCAACGCACACATGGATGATGCGGTCGTCGGCCTGATGGATCCGGCGCATGTGCCGTTTGTGCATAACCAGTGGTGGTGGCGCCCGCCTTCGGCGGGCCTGAAGCTGAAGCAGAAGCCGTTCATACCGATCGAGCGCGGCTGGGCCATCGACCGGCACGCGCCCTCCTCGAACTCCAAGCTGTATCGCTGGGTGTTCGGCGGCAATGTGCAGACGGAGATCTGCTTCCAGCTGCCGGGCTACCGGTGGGAGATCATCTCGAACGAGACCGCGCGCCTGCTGACGCTGACCTGCCTGACACCGGAGGCGCCGAAGAAGACACGCATCACGCAGTTCACCTGGTGGACGGGCGCGCCGCTGCTGCATCTTGCGGTGCCGGTGGCGAGGCGGATGGGCCGCACCTTCCTTGCCCAGGATGGCCGGATGGTGGATCTCCAGAATCAGGGCATGGCGCACCAGAAGGCGATGCTCTGGATCGACGATATCGATGTGCAGGCGAAATGGTACCAGACGCTCAAACGCGAATGGGCCGCCAGCCGCACGGAAGGCCGCGGTTTCCGGAATCCCATCCAGCCCCGCGTGCTGAAGTGGATGAGCTGAGGGTGGCGGCTGCGTCATCAGACGGCCCCAAAAATGCCTTCAAAAAATGTCACTCCCGAGACTGGCCGGGTGGAGCATTCGTTCCAAGTCTTGGCAGGCGCGATTTGCTGCGCGCCTTCCAGTGAAACCTGCCAGTCACCAAAAGGACATCCTGCTCATGAAATTCAATCTGTTTGCTCTTGCGGCGGTCAGCGCCCTTGCGCTTGCCGCCTGCACGCCGGCTTCCGGGCCGGCCTCTGCGCCCGCCGCTGTCGAGGAGCCCGTTGCCGAACCGGTTGCCGAAGAGCCTGCTGCGCCTGGCACCATCGTCGAGATCGCGGCCGCTAACCCGGACTTCTCGACGCTTGTGGCGGCTGTCCAGGCTGCCGGCCTTGCCGAAACGCTGTCGGGTCCTGGCCCGTTCACGGTGTTTGCGCCGACCAATGCCGCCTTCGCCGCCCTCCCGGCCGGCACGGTTGAATCCCTGCTGCTGCCGGAGAACAAGGACCGGCTGACCAAGATCCTGACCTACCATGTTGTCGCCGGCAAAGTGATGGCTGCTGACCTGCCGGCCGCAGAGGCGGGCATTGCGACCCCGACGGTTGCCGGTCTCGACCTCTCTGCGCGCGTCGAAGCCGACGGCACGGCCAAGGCGAACGAAGCCACCATCACCACGGCCGACATCGAAGCCTCCAACGGCGTCATCCACGTCATCGACACGGTTCTCCTGCCGAAGGAATAAGGGGAAGCAAGGGCCGGCGACACGGAACCCTGGCTGGGCCGCGCCTCCCTCAGGGGGCGCGGCCTGTTCAGAGCGTCATGCCTTGCGCGCGATGATCACGGGCCGGACATCCTTGCCCTTCGTGGCGTGACGCTCGCGGTTTTCAATCCTGAAACCGGCGGCCTCTATCTCCGAGACAAGCATGGCCTCGGTGACCGTATCGACATACGGCGCCTGCCCGATGGCGCGCATGAACGGGATCGCGAGGCGGATCATCGGATTCATCTCGGCGAGGCTGACCGATTTGGAAATGAACAGGCCGCCGGGTTTCAGCAGGCGGTGGATGGCGGCGAGGGCGGCAGGCCTGTCGGGCACGAGGTGGAGGATGTTGAGGCCGAGCGCGGCGTCAAACCGGCCCGTCCCCCAGCGCGGGTCGTCTGCCGTGCCGACTTCAAAAGCAACGTTTCTGACGCCTTCGGCGGCGGCCTTCTCTCGGGCGATGGTGATCATCCCGTCCGCGATGTCGGTGGCGAGGATGTGACCGGCATGACCGGCGAGCTTCAGCGCCGCTGTGCCGGTGCCGCAGCCGAACTCGAAGATGTCTGCGCCGGCCGGGACAAGCTCGCGGACGCGCGCAAGGGTGCGCTCGAAACCGGCGGGGTCACCGATGGGGCTGGCGGCATACTTGAGGGCGGTCCTGTTCCAGAAGCGGGTGCTGGCATCGGCTGTGGTCATGAGGTCCTCCTGTTCCCGGCTTAGCAGCGCGGTGTGACGGCGTCTTCACCGAACAGGCGAACAAAAAGTGAAAGTGGAAAGCTGTCTTTAACGCCTGCGGCTGCTAGGGTGGCGGGCATGACCGCTGCGATTCGCATTCTCGGCATCGATCCCGGCCTCCGCCATACCGGCTGGGGGGTGATCGAACAGTCCGGCGCGCGCCTCAGCCATGTGGCGCATGGCGTGATCGCAGCGGCGACCGAGACGACGATGGCCGAGCGCCTCGGCGAAATCTTCGAATGCGTCGGCGAGCTCGCCCGCCATTATCAGCCGGATGCGGCGGGGGTTGAGGAAACCCTCGTCAACGCCAATCCCCGCGCCGCGCTGAAACTGGGGCAGGCGCGCGGGGCGGCGATGGCGGCGCTTGCGATGGCGGGCATCCACGTTTCGGAATTTGCGCCGCGCCAGATCAAGCTGACGGTGGCCGGCACCGGTACGGCGGACAAGAACCAGGTGAAGTTCATGGTGCAGCGCCTCCTGCCAAGGGCGGGGGAAATGAAGCCCGATGCGGCAGACGCGCTCGCCTGCGCCATCTGCACTGCGCATCATCTGCCTGCGGAGCTTCGCAGGAAGGGGGCGGCATGATCATCGGGCGTCTCACCGGGGAGGTGGCGGCCATCGGGCTCGACCATCTGCTGATTGATGTGAACGGGGTCGGCTATGTTGTGCTCGCGGGCACGCGGCTGCTGGCGAAACTGCAGGCGGGCGACCGCGTGACGGTGCAGGTGGAGACGCGCGTCACCGAAGCCTCGATCACGATGTTCGCCTTTGCCACGGATGAGGAGCGCGCCTGGTTCGTGCGGTTGCAGGATGTGCCGGGCGTGGCGGGCAAGTCGGCGCTGGCGATCCTGGACGGGCTGACGCCGGGGGAGATCATGGACGCGATCGCGCTTGGCGATTCAGGCGCGTTCACGCGCGCCAAAGGGATCGGCAAGAAGCTCGGGGAACGGATCATCACCGAACTCGCCGGCAAGGCGCCGCCGATGGGCCGGTTCGGGAAGTTCGAGGTGGCGGCGGTGGCCGGGCTTGCCTCTGCGCCGGCGGCCGGCGGCACCGGACCGCGCGCCGAGGCGATCAGCGCGCTTGTCAATCTCGGCTATGGCCAGTCGGAAGCGGCCAAGGCGGTGGCGGCGGCCGCGAAGAGCGGCACGGCGGATGAGGTCAGCGGGCTCGTGAAGGCGGCGCTGAAGGAGCTGGCGCGATGAGCCGCCGGGAGTCCCTCGCCGATCCGAACGCGCAAGGCCCTGATGCGCTGGACCGGGCGCTCCGTCCACAGACGTTCGAGGATTATGTCGGCCAGCGCAAGGCAAAGGCGAACCTGAAGGTTTATGTCGAGGCGGCGCGCGGGCGGAAAGAGGCGCTGGACCATGTGCTGCTGTTCGGGCCGCCGGGGCTGGGCAAGACGACGCTGGCGCAGATCCTGGCGCGCGAGATGGGCGTGGGTTTCCGTGCCACCTCCGGCCCGGTGATCGCGCGGCCGGGCGACCTTGCGGCAATCCTGACGAATCTCGAGCCGAACGACGTGCTGTTCATCGACGAGATCCACCGCCTGCCGGCCATCGTCGAGGAGATTCTCTATCCGGCGATGGAAGACTATGCGCTCGACATCGTGATCGGGGAGGGGCCTGCGGCGCGCTCCGTGCGGCTGGACCTTTCGCCCTTCACGCTGGTCGGGGCGACGACGCGCGCGGGTCTGCTCGCAACCCCGCTGCGCGACCGGTTCGGCATACCGGTGCGGCTTGATTTCTATGAACCGGAAGACCTTGCCCGCATCGTGATGGCGGCGGCGCGCAAGCTCGCTGCTCCGATCACGGAGGAAGGTGCGGTCGAGATTGCGGGCCGGGCGCGGGGCACGCCGCGTATCGCGCTGCGCCTCCTGCGCCGGGTGCGCGACTTCGCGGACGCCGAAGGCGAGACGATCGACCGGGGTGTGGCCGACCGCGCGCTGAAGCGTCTGGAAATCGACACCGATGGCCTTGACGCGCTCGACCGGCGCTACCTGCATGCACTGGTGCGCACCTATGCTGGGGGGCCGGTGGGTGCCGACACGCTCGCCGCCGCCCTCAGCGAGGCGCGCGATGCGGTGGAGGACGTGATCGAGCCCTACCTGATGCAGAAAGGCTATGTCGCGCGCACGCCGCGCGGCCGGGTGGCGGCGCCGCTGGCCTATGAGCGTCTCGGGCTGAAGCCACCAAAGGGGCAGCAGGCTGGCCTGTTCAGCGAGGATGAAGAGTGATGCGGCCCCCGGCCACTTCCGGGCGTGCCGCATGAGCGCCGGCTGGGACGAGATCGAACGCCAGGAAGGCTTTGCGGGCGTCCGGCAGCGCGCAGCCGGTGAGGTGTCGCGCATTCTCTCCGGGGTTACGCCCGGCGGCACCGACCCGAAGAAGAAGCTGAAGGATCTGTCCGGCTTCATGGCCGTGCCGTTCGTGCTGTTCGGCCTCACCTTCTTCGCCCTGGAAATCCTCCTGCCGGATACGGGCGGGTTCGAGTTCCTGCTGGTCCTGCTGTTTCCGGTTCTCTTCCTCGCTTATCTGGCAGCAGGCCTCTACGTCCTGCGGCACAGGCTGGCGCGGCTGTTCACCGAGGCGCAGGCAAGGCTGAAGCTCAAGGCCGAGGCCATGCGGGTGCTGACCACCCCGCTCGGGCTGAATTACGTGCCGGCCCCCGGCGGCGCGCCGAAGGGGCTTGAATGGCTGGCGGAGCAGAGCTGGGCCCCTCTGGTGCTGCGCGAGGCGGCGGAAACGCTGAACCAGGCGGGCGGCATGGATGA
This sequence comes from Hyphomonas sp., assembly GCA_046293935.1. Lineage (GTDB taxonomy): Bacteria > Pseudomonadota > Alphaproteobacteria > Caulobacterales > Hyphomonadaceae > Hyphomonas. Next base: position 4,174 of record JBKBJF010000024.1, on the reverse strand, counting down.
GGCCGTTGCCATCGTCCGCGAGTCCGGGCTGCTGATCGAGTCCAACGTGCAGGTCATCGGCACGGCCGAGCAGAAGGCCCGCTATGCCGAGCAGAGCGCCGCGATGCGCCGGATCGAGGACGGCTTCCAGGGCACGCGGCGGGGCATCCGGTTCGAGATGTTCGAATGGGTGGAGCCGGTCAGCGAGGCGCCCGACATCCATCATCTGGTGATCGTGCTGAAAGCGCCGTTTGCGCTGCATGGCGTCACCCAGCTGCGCTCACGCAAGACCGGCTGGCCGGGCGATCCGGGCGGCCCGGCGATGCAGGAGGTCGATCTCGGCCCGAAAGCCTTCGAGGCCCTCTACCGGCTGCGGTCTTCGGACCAGGTGGAGGCGCGGGCCATCTTCAACCCGGCGGTGATCGAGCGGGTGATCGGGCTTGCCCATGGCGGCCGGTTCCGCGCCGTTGCGCGCGCCGGCCATCTCGTCTTCGACTTCGAGAGCGAGGCCAACCGCTTCCAGATCGTCGACCTTTTGACCGGTGCCTGGAGCGAGGACACGATCCGCAGCACCTGCGCCGACCTTGCCGAGGCGCTCGCCCTCGTCGATGCGCTGGCGCACGCCTTCATGCTGGCCGGAAAGTCTGATACGGGCGGGGCATGAGCCTGCCGCCCCTCGACCCTCAGAATTTCGATGCCGAACGCCAGCACTGGATCGCGGTGCGCGTCTATTACGAAGACACCGATTTCACCGGCATGGTCTACCACGCCAACTACCTGCGTTTCTTCGAGCGGGGCCGTTCCGATCACCTGCGCGATGCCGGTATCTCGCATCAGTCGCTGCTCGCCCGTGAGGATCCGGCCGCCTTCACACTGACGAACGTCAATGTCACCTACCGCAAGCCCGGCAAGGTTGATGACCTGCTGCATATCCGCACGCGTTATCTCGGCATGGACGGGCCGCGCATCCGCTTCTCGCAGGCCTGCCTGCGGGACGGCGAAGTGATCGCCGAAGCCGAGATCACCGCCGTGATGATCCATGCCGATGGCCGCCTGCGCCGACCGATCCGGGAAATCGCGGAACACCTGGACGCCTATCGCTGGCAGGGCTGACCGGGCGGCGCCGGCCGGCCGGTCAGGCGGGTCCTTCCTGCCCCGGTTTCAGCAGCGGCAGGGTTAACAATTTGCCATGAAGTCTTAACCCTTCCCCCATAACCCCTATGTGACTGCGCAAACCACGGCACACGCCGTGTTTCTGCCGGATTTGGACTGGAAAGAAGGGCCTTGACGGCGGGCGTGCCCGCGCGGACACGGCCTTGACCCTGTTTGTGACTTAGCTTCCGGGCGCCCCTGCCCGGGTGTTGTTCTGGAGACCTGCCCTTCATGGAAAACGAGGCTATCGGCACCATCGACCGCAGCGCCGAATTCTCCCTTCTCTCGCTGCTTGGCGAGGCGGACATCGTCGTCAAGCTCGTGCTTGTCGTACTCCTGCTCGCCTCCGTCTGGTCCTGGATCGTCATCGGCGAGAAGTTCTTCTCGCTGGGCGCCCTCAAAAAGGCGTCCCGCGATTTCGAGACGGCGTTCTGGAACGGCCGTGCCGGCGAGTTCGACCTTCGCCCCGGACAGGGCGGAAATGATCCGGCCTCCCGCGTCTTCGTCTCGGCCGCCCGCGAATGGCAGGATGCCGGCCGCAGCGTGCCGAGCCCGGCTGAGGCCGCTGCCCTTGTCAGCCGCGCCGAACGGTCGATGCGCGCCGCCGTCGACCGCGAGGTCGGGCGGGCTTCCAACGGCCTGTCCGTGCTCGCGTCGATCGGGTCGGCCTCGCCCTTCATCGGCCTGTTCGGCACGGTCTGGGGCATCATGAACGCCTTCCTGAACATCGCCGAGCAGCAGGATACCAGCCTTGGCACGGTGGCCGGTCCGATTGCCGAAGCCCTGTTCGCCACGGGTCTTGGCCTGATCGCCGCCATTCCGGCGGTTATCTTCTACAACAAGTTCACTTCCGACGTGACCAAGCTGGCCGACCAGCTCGACACCTTCTCCCAGGATGTGCTGGTGCGCCTGTCGCGCCGCGCGTCCGATGCCGCGCGGGACTGACGCGCCATGGGTCTCATCCTCGGTTCAGGCGGGAAAGTCGGGCGGCGCGGGCGGCGCGCGCTGAATGCCGAAATCAACGTTACGCCCTTCGTCGATGTGATGCTGGTGCTGCTCATCGTGTTCATGGTGACGGCCCCGCTGCTGATCCGGGGCGAGCAGGTGAACCTGCCGAAGACGACCTCCGCCCCTCTGCGTGCGGAAGCGAACGATACGCCGCTGACCCTGTGGGTCCGTCAGGATGGGCGTGTGTTCGTACAGCAGACGGAAATCGACACGGCCAATCTTGCAGCCCAGCTCGCCGCGATCGTCGGGGAGGGGTATGACAAGCAGGTCTATCTCTATGCCGACCAGGACGTGCCCTATGGCCGGGTGATGGAAGTCACCGCCGAGGTCCGCCGCGCCGGCTATACCCGCATGTCCTTCATTACCGAACAGAAACGCTGACGCCGGAAGGAGGCCCGCCCCCTGATGATCCGCGGTTTCGCCGTCTCGACCCTCGTCCATGCCAGCGTGCTGGCCCTGGCGGTGATGTCGTGGCCGCAACCACGATCGGAGTGCGACCGGGCGATCGAGAAGCTGCGCCGCGACAATCCCGGCATCCGCTCGATCGAGATCATCATGGCGCTGCCCCAGTGTGCGACCTCGACGGAGCTGCCGATCGATTTCGAGGACGTCGGCCTGGTCTCGAATGTCAGCGCGATGAGCAAGGCGCCGGAGCCGAAACCGCAAGAGCCGGAAGTGCAACCCGAACCGGAGCCGCAGCAGGCCCCGCCTCCGGAAGAGGCCCAGCCGGAGGAGCCCGAAGAAGTTCCGCTGCCCGTGCCGGAGCCCAAGAAGGAAGAGCCGAAAAAGCCCGAGCCGAAGAAGGAGCCGCCTCCGAAGAAGGAGGAGCCCCTGATCCGCAAGGAGCCGCCGAAGCCGGAAAAGAAGAAGGATGACCTCGACTTCCTGAACGATATCGACCGGGTGCTGCAGGACCGGCGCCAGACGGATACGCGTCAGGCTTCCGCGCAGGAAGCCGACCGTCCCAACCTGAGCAATGCCGACCGCGACCGGCAGGGGGCAGGGGACCGCACGGCCAGCACGGCGTCGCTGCAGGCCTATATCCGCCGGGAGATGCGCAGTTTCTGGACGGATGTGTCGGACCTGCCGGCCGAAGACCAGATTGAGGTCACCGTTCGCCTGAAGCTCAACCGCGACGGCTCGCTCGCCGAATCGCCCGAACTGGTCAATCCTTCCCGCCGCCCGGTCGGACGCAAGGGGATTGCGGTTGACCGGGCACTGAGTGCCGCCCGCAAGTTTTTTGCTGAACGCCGCCTCCGCCTGCCGGATGAGCAGTATGAGCAATGGCGAGAAATCGATGTCGTGTTCGGCAGAGAGATGATGAACAATTGAGCCGGTGGCGCCGCAAGCGGCAACCGCCGGGAAATCAGAAGGAGTCTGAAAGCATGACATACAAGGCCATGAGCTACCTGCTCCGGTTTGTTGCCGCCGCGCTGATCGCGCTGGGCCTCGTTGCGCCGGCATCGGCGCAGCTCAGGGTTCGCATCGACGAAGGCAATTTCAAACCGACACCGATCGCCATCCCGGACTTCCAGGTCACTGGCGCGGACAACGGCCTGGCGAAACAGATCGCGGATGTCGTGCGTGCCGACCTTGCCTCCACCGGCCTGTTCGACATGCAGAACCCCGGCTCGTTCATCCAGCGCGACCTGTCGATCAATGCCGAGCCGCGCTTTGCGGACTGGAAGATCATCCGCACCGAGGGGCTGGTGGTCGGCGCCTTCGAGACGCTTCCCGATGGCAAGATCGCCGTTTCCTTCCGCCTGTGGGACATCTATGGCGGTGAGCTGATGCGGATCAATGGCGAGCCCGGCCGGCGGCTGACCACGACGCCGGAGAACTGGCGCCGGATTGCCCACAAGATTGCCGATTCGATCTATTCGCGCCTGACCGGCGAGGATCCCTATTTCGACTCGCGCATCGTTTACATCGCCGAGACCGGACCGAAGACGGCCCGGGTCAAGCGCCTGGCCATCATGGACAGCGACGGCGCCAACCAGCAGTACCTGACCTCGGGCCGCTCGACCGTCGTGAC
>JBKBJF010000023.1:0-27362 GCA_046293935.1 Hyphomonas sp. | reverse complement strand
GACCTCGACGACGCGCCGGCCGGTATTCTCTCCCCGGAACAGGCCGCAGAAGGCTTCCGGCATGGCGGCAATCCCGCGGAAGCGTTCTTCCTGCGTCTTCAGTGTGCCATCCGCGATCATCCCGGCCATTGCCGCAAGGGCTTCCGGAAATCCCTTGGCATAATCGAACACGACAAGGCCGGCCATGTTCACACGGTGGGTGATGAACGGCTTGGTATGGGTGATCCCCGGTACTTGATCCGCAGGCAGATTATAATCTGCCACCTGGCCGGAGATGCAGATGCGCCCGCCCATTGCCATCAGCGGCAGCACGCGGTTGACCATGGCATTGCCGACATTGTCAAACAGGATGTCGACGCCTTTCGGGAAATCTGCGGCAATGGCAGCGCTGAGGTCATCTGCCGATTTATAATTGATTGCCGAATCGAAGCCGGCCGATTTCAGCCAGTCGCATTTCGCGTCTGATCCGGCGATGCCGGTCACCTTCGAGGCACCCCAGGCTTTCGCCAGTTGTCCGGCTGTGGCGCCCACCGGTCCGGCAGCGGATGTGACGAGCACGGCGTCGCCCGGCTTGAAGCGGGCGACATCCTTCAGGCCGAACCAGGCGGTGAGGCCGGGCACGCCGAGCACACCGATCCAGGCCGACAGCGGCACGCCGGGCACATCGGCGACTCGCCCGATGAAGCCTTTTCCGGATTGCACAGAATGGGTTTTCCAGCCGCCGGCGCAGAAGACCTGCGTGCCGGCCGGCCAGTCCGGATTCCGGCTCTCGACGATCTCGCCGACGCTGAACCCGTCGATAGGCTTGCCGAGGGGCAGGGCCGCGGCATAGGAATCCCCGCCGGACAGGCGCGAGCGGGTGCCGGGATCGACCGAGCACCATTGATGGCGCACCAGGAACTGGCCATCCTTCAGCTCCGGGTACGGAACAGTTTCAAGCCGGAAGTCCGAAGGCTTCGGCGGGCCATCGCAATATTGCGCCAGCACAATCTGCTGCATGCCGCTCATCGTCGTTTCTTCCTTATTGCCGTTGCCGTATCTGTTCACATGCCACCGCCAGCGCCAGTGGATACAGCCGGTGCTCCTCCGGCAGCACGCGCGCGGCCAGTGTGCCGGCGGTATCGCCGGGCAGGATCGGCACGCGGGACTGCGCGATGATCTCGCCTTCATCGACCCCCGCGCTGACCCAGTGTACGGAGCATCCAGCCTCGGTGTCGCCGGCATCGATCGCGCGCTGATGGGTGTCGAGCCCCTTGTATTTCGGCAGCAGGGATGGGTGGATGTTGATCATCCGGCCTTCCCAGCGCGAGACGAACCAGGGCGTGAGGACACGCATGAAGCCGGCAAGGGCGATCACCTCCACGGCGGCGCCACGCAAAGTCGCGTCGACATGATACTCGAACGCCTCGCGGTCCTTGCCATAGGTCTTGTGGTCGATGGCCACGGCTGGAATGCCAGCTGCTTCGGCCGTCAGCAGGCCTTTGGCTTCCGGCCGGTTCGACAGCACCAGCACCGGCTCTGCCGGATAGGCCGGATCGCGCGCGGCCTTGAGCAGGGACTCCATGTTCGAGCCGCGGCCCGAGATCAGGATCGCAAGCCTGAGGCGCGTCATGCGGCGGCCAGTTCGCCGATCACGACGGGGGACTCGCCAGACTGCTTCAGGTCTGCGAGCACATCGCCGGCATCGGCCGGGCTGACGGCGAGCACCAGGCCGATCCCCATGTTGAAGGTGCGGTGCATCTCGGCGAGTTCGACCCGGCCGGCATGCTGCAGCCACTGGAAGACCGGGGGCGGGGTCCAGCGCGCACCGTCGATCTTCGGCACCAGATGGTCCGGGCACATGCGCGGCGTATTCTCGGTCAGCCCTCCGCCGGTGATATGAGCCAGGCCCTTGATCCTGCCGGCGCGGATCAGCGGCAGGACGAGCGGGGCGTAGAGGCGGGTCGGAGTCAGCAGGGCTTCGCCCAGCGTCTGGCCCTCGGAGAAGGGTGAGGGGCCGCCATAGAACAGCCCTTCGCGCTCGACGATCCGGCGGATCAGCGAATAGCCGTTGGAGTGCGGACCGGAAGACGGCAGGCCGATCAGCAGGTCGCCCGCCTTCATGTCGACGAGGCGTGGCAGCACCTTGTCGCGGTCAACGGCGCCGACCACAAACCCGGCAAGGTCGTAATGGCCCGGCGGGTACATGCCCGGCATCTCCGCCGTCTCGCCCCCGACAAGGGCGCAGCCCGACAGGCGGCAACCCTCGGCAATGCCCGAGATCACGGCCTCGGCAATGCCGCCCTCCAGTTTGCCCGTTGCGAAATAGTCGAGAAAGAACAGGGGCTCTGCGCCCTGGGCCAGCACGTCATTGGCGCACATGGCCACAAGGTCGATGCCCACCGTATGATGAATGCCGGTTTCGAAGGCCAGCATCAGCTTGGTGCCCACGCCATCGGTGCCGGAAACGAGGATCGGGTCGGCATAACCGGCATCTTTCAGGTCGAAGAGGGCGCCGAAGCCGCCCAGCCCGCCCATGACACCGGCCCGGCGCGTGGCCTTCGCCATCGGCGAAATGGCATCCACCAGCCGCTCGCCTGCCTCGATATCGACGCCCGCATCCCTGTAGGAAAGAGGCGGTTTGGAAGCTGCACTCATCTGGTCATCGCCCCGCAGTCTGCCCGAACCGGCGCGTTAGCACGGGGGCAGAGCGGTTTCCAGTGAAGGATGCGAAGGGTGCCGGTCCGGTGCAGCGGGGCGGGCCGGCAGGGACACTAGGGGTCTGCTGGCGCAGCCCGCGATTAGAGAATCTGGGGGTGCCCATTGCCCATTCTCCGTTCCCTTATCCGGTCTGCTTGAGATGACATGAATGCAAAACCTGAAAGCTGTGGGGATGGCCACCCGTCCGGTCACAATTCCGGCGTATCTGCGCTGTCAGGTGAAGCTCGCGGTATCCGCAGAGATTGGGTCTTGTTAGAAGGGCCTGAACAAGGAGTTGCCTATCCATGATTCGACTGGTTCTGGCCGCCGTCTTCCTGTCCCTGGTGGCGACAGGGGCTGCCTTTGCAGACACCAAGGATGTCTACACCATCCGCGGCATCGCTGTGGACGAGACGGGGGCCACCATCCTGGAAGCCCGTGAGAAAGCCATGGCCGCAGCCCGGCTGTCGGCGGCCCGCCAGCTGATCAACAAGATCACACTCGCCTCGGACCGCAACGCGGCCGGCGGCGTCAGCATCGACAGCGCGACCGCCGCCCGCTTCACCGCAGCGGTGGACGTGGAGGAGGAAGTCGCCGGCGCCGGGCGCTACCGGGGCAAGCTGGCCGTTGTGCTGAACCCGCAGGTGGTGCGCGCCCATCTGGAGGCGCTGAAAGTGCCCTACCTCGATGCGCAGGCGCCGCCGGCGCTGATGGTGCCCGTCACTTCATCTGCCAATCCGGTCGCCTGGATCACCGCCTTCCCGGAGCGCAACCCCGGCTCGTTGGTGCCGTTCGTCACCTCGCCGTCAACCGGCTACTCGGCCTTCAGCGGCTGGTCAGACATCTCGGCGGAGGCTGCTTCCGCGAATGCCCGGCGGGGGATCATGGCTGAATTGCAGGGCCGCGACGGCGCCTGGCGCGTGATCGTCACGAGTGTGACGGCTGCCGGCCGCGAAGCCGTTGGCGCGACTCCGCCCGCGCCCACGCTCGAGGCGGCCGCCGCGGCAGTTACCACACTTCTGGATGAATCCTGGAAGCAGGCCTCGATCATCCGCGATACGGCCCGCACGCAGGCCGAGGCAACCGTGCGCTTCACTTCGCTCGCCGAATGGAACACGCTTCGGGGCGCGCTCGCCCGCTCGCCGCTGATCTCCGATTTCCGCACGACGGCGGTTGCCCGGGAAGGTGCGCTTGTCACGTTCTCCTATGCCGGGGATGAAGCCCGGCTGCGCAGCGATCTCGTGCAGCGCGGCGTCACCCTGGCGCGCGAGAATAACCGGCTGACGCTGCGCTCGGCGGTCAGCACTACTAGCGTGCAGTGAGTTCCGGCCCGCGAGATCAGGAAAACACGCCCACGCAGCCGATGTTCGGTTTCCCGCCGCCGGCAGCGCACTGGGACGGGCTTGCCGAAGGCCGGCACAACGCCGCGGCCCTGCGCCTGGCGGGCCGGCCGGACGATTGGGCCACGCCGGTGCTGTGCATAACCGGACCGCCGAAATGCGGGATGTCTTACTTGGCGCAGGCCTGGGCCAGACGTTTCGGCGGCTTGCTGATCGAGGGGCCAGCGCTGGCGAAGAGCGTCAAGTCACCCGCGGCTCTGGCAGGCGCCCATCTCGTCATCGACGATGCAGACCTGTCACTCGGGCGCAATGAGGATGTGCTGGTCTCCCTCATGAACCTGATCGGCAGCGGGGGCGGGCGGCTGTTGCTGACAGCGCACCGGGCGCCATCGCAATGGCGGGTCTCATCGCCAGACCTGCGCTCGCGCCTGAAGGCCCTGCCGCTCGGCGAAATCGGCATGCCGGATGAGCAGGGACTGCGCGCCCGGCTGATCCTGGCGGCGGAACGGCGGTTCCTGAGGCTTTCGCCGGAAACGCTCAACTATCTGGTGCCAAGGCTGGAACTTGCTTATGAGGCCGTGGAAGACTTCATGGACAGGCTCAGCGCCTCGGTCAGCGATGCCGAACGGGCGCCCAGCCTGCCTCTGGCCCGGACGGTGCTGGAGCGGATGGGCAGGCCTGATGAAGGTGACGAGGGGTGACCAGATATGCCGGACGGCCAGCAGCGCGTGAACAAGCAGCTGATGACTTCACCGCAGCGCTTCCTCAACCGCGAGCTGTCTTGGCTCGAGTTCAACCAGCGTGTCCTTGAGGAATCCGGCAACCCTGCTCATCCGCTGCTGGAACGGCTGCGCTTCCTGTCGATCTCGGCCAGTAACCTCGATGAGTTCGACATGGTGCGCTATGCCGGGCTGCGCGAACAGGTGCGCGCGGGTGTCACCCGGCCAAGCCAGGATGGCCTGACGCCTGCCCAGCAGGTCGAGCAGATCGAGGCAGCTGCATTGCGCCTGATCGGTGGCCAGCTGGAACGCTGGCGCATCCTGAAGGGCGAGATGGAAGAGCAGGGCATCTTCGTGCTAAGCCCCTCCGAACTGACCAAGCGCGAACGGGTGGAGATCGAGACTTATTTCCATTCCAACGTGTTCCCCATCCTGACCCCGCTGGCGATCGATCCGGCGCATCCCTTCCCGTTCATTCCGAACCTCGGCTTTACCGTGGCCTTCGACCTTCAGTCCCTGACCGGAGGTGAGGAACAGGTGGGCATCGTGCCGATGCCGACCTTCGTGCGCCGTTTCATCCGCCTGCCGAAAGGCAATAAGCCAGGCATCCGGTTCATCGCTCTGGAAGACGTGATCGGCATGTTCCTGCCGGCCCTGTTCCCGGGTTTCAAGGAGGCCGGCCGGTGCCTGTTCCGCATCGTGCGCGACAGCGATATCGAGATCGAGGAAGAGGCCGAAGACCTGATCCGGGAATTCGAGGTGCTGCTGAAGCAGCGGCGCCGTGGCCGGATCGTCCGCCTGCGGATGCAATCCAGCGCGCCGGAGAAGCTGCGTCATTTCATCATGCGGGAGATCGGAGCAGAGCCTTCCGATATCGTGCTGTATGACGGCATGCTGGGCATGGCGCGCCTGTCGGAACTGATCGTCGATGACCGCCCGGACCTGCTGTTCCCGCCTTATGAGCCGCGCTATCCGGAACGGATCCGCGAGATGGGCGGGGATATCTTTGCCGCCGTGCGCGCCAAGGACATCCTGGTTCATCACCCGTTCGAGAGTTTTGATGTGGTGGTCGAGTTCGTTCGCCAGGCAGCAGCGGATCCGCATGTCGTGGCGATCAAGCAGACCCTTTACCGCACAACCCATAACTCGCCGATCGTCGGGGCGCTGATCGAGGCCGCCGAGTCCGGCAAGACCGTTACGGCCCTTGTCGAGATCAAGGCGCGCTTCGACGAGGAGGCGAACCTGCGTTTGGCGCGCGACCTGGAGCGCGCAGGCGTTCAGGTCGTGTACGGATTTATCGAGTACAAGACGCATGCCAAGGTCTCGCTCGTCGTGCGCCGCGAGGGCCATGAGCTGCGCACCTACACCCACTACGGCACCGGCAACTACCATCCGGTGAATGCCCGGATCTATACCGACCTGTCGCTGTTCACGGCCGACCCGGCGCTGGGCCGCGATGCCAACCGCCTGTTCAACTATGTCACCGCCAACCGCGAGCCTCCGGAAGTGCCTCCGGAGTTTGAAACCATCTGCATGGCGCCGGTGAACCTCAAGGAGCAGCTGATCGAGCTGATCGAGAAGGAGGCGCTGGCGGCGCGGAAAGGGAAACCGTGCGGGATCTGGGCCAAGATGAACTCGCTGGTCGACCCGGACGTCATCGATACACTTTACCGTGCGAGCCAGGCGGGTGTGCCGATTGCCCTCGTCGTGCGCGGCATCTGCTGTCTCAGGCCCGGCATTCCGGGCCTTTCCGAAAACATCACGGTCAAGAGCATCGTCGGGCGTTTCCTGGAGCATGCGCGGATGATGTGCTTTGCCAATGGCGAGGCGCTGCCCTCGCCGAATGCGAAAGTCTTCATGTCGTCAGCCGACTGGATGCCGCGCAACCTGATGCGGCGTGTCGAAGTCATGGTGCCAGTGGAGAATCCCACCGTGCACCGGCAGGTGATGAACCAGATCATGGTGGCGAACCTGAATGATGAACGCCAGTCCTGGCTGATGCGCTCCGATGGCAGCTATGAGCGTTTCAGAAGCAGTAATCCGGATACGGCCTTCTCCGCACACGGATATTTCATGTCCAATCCCAGCCTCTCGGGGAGAGGCAGTGCACTGGAAGTCAGCCTGCCGCCACGCCTCTCGCCGCGCGAAACAGGTCCGAAATGACCATTCCGCAGCCGCGTCCTGCCGGGATCATCGATATCGGGTCCAACTCGGTGCGACTCGTGATCTGCGACATCATGGGCGCCTCTATCCTGCAGAGCTTCAACGAAAAGGTCATGGCGGGTCTTGGCGAAGGGTTGACCAGAACCGGCCGGCTGTCGCCGCAGGGGGTCGAGGCGGCGCTCAAGGCGCTGGCGCGCTACCGGGCCATCCTGAAAGCTCTGAACGTGGAGACCTGGCAGGCCGTGGCCACGGCCGCGGTACGGGTGGCTGAGGACGGGCAGGATTTCCTGAAACAGGCGGGTAAAGTACTCGGCCGCCCGGTGCGTCTGCTCAGCGGCGCGGATGAAGCCAGCCTGTCGGCACGCGGGGTCGATCTCAGCATTCACAATCCGGTCGGGGTGATCGGCGATCTTGGCGGGTCGAGTCTCGAGCTGAAGCGAATCGGGCTCTCCGGTTCCGGGGATGGCGAAAGCCTGATGCTGGGTCCTCTTGCGTTGGGCGACATCGTCAGTGAGCCGAAGGAACTGCGAAAGCGCATCCGCGAGGCGCTGAAGACCAGCGCGGCCCTGGGCGGCGCGCGGGGGCGGTTCTATGCTGTGGGCGGCGCCTGGCGCGCCTTCGGGCGGCTGATCATGGAGATGGAGCGCTATCCCTTACAGGTTCTGCAGGGCTTCCAGGCGACCCAGAGCCAGGTCGCAAAGGCCGCCAAGCTCAGTATCGACTCCCTGACGAATGCCACGGCCCGCCAGCAGGTCGAAGCGATCGACAAGCGCCGCGCCCGGCATTTTCCGATGGCCGCAATCCTGATGGAGGAAGTGCTCGCCCAGAGCGCGCTTGAGAGCGTGGTCATCTCCGCCACTGGCGTGCGGGAAGGCGTACTGCATGAAATGCTGGGCATGCGCCTCGATGATCCGCTGACGGATGGCATCATCGCCTATGCCAGGCTGGATCACAACCAGATTGCGTTCGGCCGGGCGCTGCATGAGTTCATCTCGCCGGCGCTGGTGCCGCAACCGGACCTGTTCGGCTCACCGGCCGCCGATGTACGGATCGAAAAGGCTGCCTGCATGATGGCCGACAGTTCCGGCCGCTTCCATCCCGACCACCGGGCCGAGATGGCCTATGATCAGGCCCTGCGTGCGCCGTATCTCGGCGTCACTCACCCCGAGCGGGCGATGATCGCACTGGCCGTCGGCTGCCGCTATGACAAGGACTTCCGCCGCCCTCCGGAACACGCCATGCTGACCACCGATGCGCAGGCTGACCGGGCCCGCCAGATCGGCCTGCTGATGCGGCTGGGGGCCGTTTTCTCCGGGCGTTCGGCGCCGATCCTGAAGCGGGCAGCGCTGCGCCGCGCCGGTGATGTTCTGGAGCTGGAAGTGAGCGCGCGCGACCGGATGATGATCTCAGAGACCGTCGAGCGCCGCCTGGCGCAGGCGGCCAGCCAGCTCAGGCTGAAATCCCGCACCACCGTGCGCTGATTTTCAGACGTCGAACAAACGCACCTTGCCATTCTCGAACGAGACGGCAAGCCTGCCGGACAGCAGGGCGATCGCCTTCTTCCCGAACATGTCATAGCGCCAGCCCGTCATCGCGGGAATGTCCCCGCTCGTCTCGCCGCGGGCAATCCGGTCGATATCATTCGCGTTTGCAATCAGGCGCGGCACGACATCATTCTCGTCGGATACATGTTTCAGCAGCACTTTCAGAAGTTCCGGCGCGCCGGGCGGAATTTGCGCATTCTGCACAGGACGCGACATCTCCGGCGCAAAGCTATCCGGCGCATCCAGTGCCGCGCGCACGGCTTCGATCAGGCCCTGGCCATGCTTGGACCGGATGAAGCCGTTCGGCACCGCGCGCAGCTGGGCGAAATCTTCTTCCGTGCGCGGCTTTTGCGCGGCGATTTCCTGGATGGCATCGTCCTTCAGGATACGCCGGCGCGGCTTGTCGAGTTCCTGTGCCACGCGCTCGCGCCAGGCGGCAACCGAAACGACGACAGCGGCATAGTCCTTCTTCGGCATGCGCAGTTTCAGGCGTTGCCAGGCATTCATGGGGTCGGTGTCGTAGGTCGCAGGGTCTTCCAGTTCCGCCATCTCCTCGCGCACCCAGGGAAGGCGGCCAGTCCTTTCGAGTTCGTCCCGCATGCGCTGATAGGCGTCGCGCAGGTGGGTCACGTCGCCAAGCGCGTAGACGAGCTGTTTCTGGCTCAGCGGGCGGCGCATCCAGTCGGTGAACTGGGCCGACTTGTCGACATGCTTCTTCAGGACCCTCTGGATCAGGTTGTCATAGGAGATCGAATCCCCGAAGCCGAGCGCCATCGCTGCGACCTGGGTGTCGAAGATCGGCCCCGGCGGGTGGCCGATCAGGCGGTTGAAAATCTCGATATCCTGCCGCGCGGCATGGAACACCTTGGTCTGCCGGTCCGAGGCGATCAGGTCGAGGAAGGGCTTGATGTCCAGATCCTCGGCCCGGGGGTCGATCAGGCCCTCAACCCCCGGTGCAGAAGCCTGGATCAGGCACAGTTCCGGCCAATAGGTGGTCTCCCTGTGGAATTCGGTATCCACACAGACAAACTCGGCTTCAGAAAGGCGACCGCAGAGATCCTCGAGGGCCGACTGCTCAGTGATGGGAGTCAGGGTGTTGTCAGTCATTGCCGGGTCGCTTATCGCACCAGCTTGACAAAGGCGAGGGGGTCTGTGCCCTACGCCGCTTCTTTCTGTTTGGCCGATTTTCCGGAGTTTTCGCCAGATGCACGCCTATCGCACCCACACCTGCGGGGAGTTGCGCAAGTCCCATGTGGGGCAGACTGTCAGGCTTTCAGGCTGGCTGCACCGCCGCCGCGATCATGGCGGGGTCATGTTCATCGACCTTCGGGACCATTACGGACTCACCCAGATCGTGTTCAATCCGGGCTCTCCGGGGTTTGAGACGGTCGAGCGCCTGCGGGCCGAGAGCGTGATCACGGTCGAGGGGAAGGTCGTCGCGCGCGACAAGGAGCTGGTGAACCCCAATCTCGCCTCCGGGGAGATCGAGGTCGTCGGCGGAGCGGTCACCGTCCAGTCCGAGGCGGCCGAGCTGCCCATGCCGGTGTTCGGCGACCATTCCTATCCGGAGGAAATCCGGCTGAAGCACCGCTACCTGGACCTGCGCCGCGAGCAGCTGCACAAGAACATGATCCTGCGCAGCCAGGTGATCGCCAGCCTGCGCCGGCGCATGGTAGCGCAGGGCTTCACCGAGTACCAGACCCCGATCCTGACCGCCTCCAGCCCGGAAGGCGCCCGCGACTTCCTTGTGCCCAGCCGTCTGCACCCTGGCGAGTTTTACGCCCTGCCGCAGGCCCCGCAGCAGTTCAAGCAGCTGCTGATGGTGTCCGGTTTCGACCGTTACTTCCAGATCGCGCCCTGCTTCCGCGACGAGGACGCCCGCGCCGACCGCTCGCCCGGCGAGTTCTACCAGCTCGATATCGAGATGAGCTTCGTCACGCAGGACGATGTGTTCGGTGCCATCGAGCCGGTGATGCGCGGCGTGTTCGAGGAGTTCTCCGACTGGGAGGGCAAGGGCCGCACCGTGGCGCCTGGCCCGTTCCCGCACATCCCCTACGCCGAGGCGATGCTGAAATACGGCTCCGACAAGCCGGATCTGCGTAACCCGATCATCTGTTCAGATGTGTCCGACATCGTGACACGCGAGGATGTGACCCTTGCGGTATTCAAGAAGATCGTGGCGGGCGGCGGCATCGTACGGGCCATCCCGGCGCCGAATTCCGGCGACCAGCCGCGCAGCTTCTTCGACAAGATGGATGCCTGGGCGAAAAAGGAAATGCAGGCGCCAGGCCTCGGCTACATGCGCTTTGTCGAGGAGAATGGCGCGCTGGCCGCAACCGGCCCGATCGCAAAGTTCTTCGAGCCTGCCGCGCTGTCTGCGCTGGCTCAACGCGCGGGCGTGAAGGCCGGCGATGCGCTGTTCTTCTCTGCTGGTGACAAGACAGCGGCCGTGAAACTGCAGGGCGCTGCCCGCATCCGCATCGGCGAGGAACTGGGCCTGATCGAGCCGGGCGTTTTCCGCTTCTGCTGGATTGTCGATTTCCCGATGTACGAGTGGGACGAAGACAGCAAGAAAGTGGACTTCAGCCACAACCCGTTCTCGATGCCGCAGGGCGGCATGGAGGCGCTGCTGGCGGCCGACACCGTGGAAAAGCAGCTGGCGCTGAAAGCGTTCCAATACGACATCGTCTGCAACGGCGTCGAGCTGTCTTCGGGCGCGATCCGGAACCATCGTCCGGATATCATGCTGAAGGCGTTCGAGATTGCCGGTTATGGCCCGGAAGTGGTGGAGAAGAAGTTCGGCGGCATGCTGAACGCGTTCCGCTACGGCGCCCCGCCGCACGGCGGCATCGCGCCTGGCGTGGACCGGATTGTCATGCTGCTGGCTGAAACCGACTCCCTGCGCGATGTGATCCTGTTCCCGATGAACCAGCAGGCACGTGATCTGCTGATGGGTGCTCCCAGCCCCGTGGATGAGAAACAGCTGAGAGAGCTGAACATCCGCCTCGCCCCGGCCGTCAAAGCATAGGCAAGCCTCAGCCCCGAACAACAAACCGCCGGGCAGGCAACACGGCGGTTTTGCTTTCCAGATCTGGGAGGCGTCCGACTATTGCGGGCGGCCGGCCGTGAGGCGGGCAGTCAGCTGCGCCGGCGTGCACAGCGGCAGATGTTCATCCGGCGGAAGCAGGGTGGTCAGCGACCCGCAGGCACCTTCAAAATCGGCTTCACCAAAGCCGATAACGTTCGTCAGGTTTGCGCCGGGAAAGCGGGCATCGCGGAAAGAAGCGCCGGTGATATCCGCACGCACCAGGCGGGCATCGGTGAAGTTTGCCCCATCGAATACGGCGCCGCGCAGAACGGCCCGGTCGAGCTGCGCGTCCGTGAAGTTTGCGCCGCCGAATTCGGCGAGTTCCATGCGGGCGATGAACAGCTCGGCCCTCTCGAAATTGGCACCCACCATCCGGGCGTCCTGGAGGTTGGCGCCATGCAGCTTGGCCGAGCGGAAATCGGCGCCGTCACCCCGGATGCCCTGAAGCCGGGCGTTGGAGAAGATCGCATCGTTGAGGCGGGCATTGGTCAGCACCGCGCCGCGCATGTCGGCGCCGGTCAGATCAGCTTTCTCGAGATTGACCGCAATGGCCTGAACCTGCCGCATGACAGAATAGTCGAGCTTGGCTTCCTTGAGGTTGGCGCCGGAGAGCGTCCAGCCGTTCAGGTTGCGGCCCGAAAGTTCGACAGCGGGGGCCACCGGCCCGGCATAGCTCGGCGCCCATCCGACGGGCTGGCCCTGAGCAAAACCGCCGGGTGCGGCGAAGGCTGCAAACGCGCCGGCAAGGGAGACTAAACGCAGATTCAGCTTGTCCATGGGACTCGGGATAGCGGTTTCCGCATACTCCCTAAACTGAAGAAACTGTAAGAACTGTAAAAGCGGCACGACTGTTGCCGGAATGCAATGAGTCTGTCTGAGAGGTCATGAAACTCGCGCCAGGCGCGAGTGGCCGGGGATGTGTGATCGCGTGCCGGGCTACTGGCTCGCCCGGCTTTCTTCGCCGCAGGTGTCGCAAGCCAGCTGGCCCGGGCCAGCTTCAAACAGCGTAAAGCTGCCACAGGCCGGGCAGCCCTGCGAAAGATAGGTGGGGGTCAGGTCCTGCGTAGGGGTGGTTTCAGGCTCTTCGGCGGCCTTCTCCGCGCGTTTCTTCTCGAGGATCACGATGTTGTCGGGCAACTGGCCGCGGGAGAACCCGCGCGAGATCAGCTGGGCGGCCTCACTGGTGAACGCGGCAGGCTGAGACCGGGTGGCATCACCGGCCCCCCGGCCAAGGCCATCATGTGTCACGTCTGCCTCCGCAAGATCCGACCGGCCGAGATAGGACACGGCAAGCTCCCGGAAAATGTAGTCGAGGATCGAGGTGGCATTGCGGATACGGTCATTGCCGGTGACTTCGCCTGCCGGCTCGAACCGGGTGAAGACGAAGGCATCCACATATTCCTCCAGCGGCACGCCGTATTGCAGGCCCAGAGAGACCGAGATCGCGAAATTGTTCATCAGGCTGCGGAAGGCGGCGCCTTCCTTGTGCATGTCGATGAAGATTTCGCCGAGGCTGCCATCGTCGAATTCGCCGGTATGGAGGTAAACCTTGTGGCCACCCACGGTGGCTTTCTGGATATAGCCCTTACGCCGGTCCGGCAGCCGGGTGCGGCGCACGCGCGGGGCGTCGTCGCTGAGCACAGGCAGAGGCGGCAGCGCATCAGCCTCCTCCGCGATCTCATCAGCCAGCGAAATGACCTGTTCCATGCGCAACCGGAGGTCTTCCGAAGGCGGGGCGCGGTGGCCGGTCATCAGGGCGGACAGGCCCGCCGCCATGGCCGCCTCCGCCAGGTCCAGCCCATCTGCGGAAGGGGCGCGCAGCATGGCCGTGCCGCCCAGAGCGCGCGCAGCAGCGGCCGTGAACCGGATTTCCGCATCGGAACCGACGGTCAGGGAGAAGCCGGCTGCGGCCATGCCCTTTCCGGCGATTTCCTCGATCGCGCCATCGATGGCCAGTTCTGCGGCCGCAATATCCTTCTTCGAGAAACCGACCGCTGACAGCAGGGCGCGGCCATCGGAATCGAACCGCTCCGGCTGCAGGCGCAGGTCGTTGGAAATGATCTCGTCACCCAGCACCCAGCGGGAGAAGGCGGCATTCAGCGGCAGCCCGTCGCCAATGGCGCGGGTGACGCGTTCAATCGCTTCGTCGGTGAAGCCCCGGTCACGCAGACGGGAGCGGCCAAGCGCGGAGTCGAGGTCCTGCTCGCCGGCCCGGGCGAGGCGTTCCAGCAGCAGGGGCAGCTGCTCGGGCGCCCGGCGCGCCAGGCCGAGCCGGGCGGCGCGGCTGAGCGAGGGGGCGTCCTCGCCATAGGCCAGAACGGTGCGGACAGGAGCTGCGCCTTCGCTTTCGCATTCCGGCAGGCAACCCGCCATGTCGCGCAGCGGCAGGATCGCGAGCTGGCAGGGGCGGCGCCCGGAGGCTTTCGTGCCCTCAAGGCCGAGTATGCGTCCTTGGGCGGCAGGGAAAGCCGCTCCGGTTGCGGCAGAGCGGATCAGCGCGCACAGCGCGGCACCGGCAGCAATCCCGGCTTCCGAGGCATAATCGAGCCCCAGCGACAGCACGGCGGCGCCGAGGCCCGCGATCACCAGCATGCCGTCGCCCAGACTGCGGGCAGCCGCATCAGCCGAAGCCACAAGATAGTCCGCCTCGAGGCCGCCGGGACCGATGGCCTGTGCCACATCGACGATACGGCAGAGCGTGCCCGCCTCCGGCACAGGCCCGCGCATCAGGTGGATCTCAGCCCCTTCCTCGAGGGCGGCCATGAGGGCGGCCGACAGGCTGGCATCGATATGCCCGGCCTCGAACACGCCGGGGCGAGGGGAAGGGGTTGAGACAGCCGCCGCGCGCAGGGCCGCAGCGGTCTTCAGGATACCGCCCGGCTGGCGAAGCGCCTCTTCGAGCACGTCCTGTGGCAGGCCGGCAGCCAGCGCCTCGGCCAGTTCGGCATTCTTCGGGGCGTCTCCAAGTCTTTCCAGCATTTCGGCTGTGGCAAGCTGCGAGACCCCGACCAGATTCGCGGCCGACCAGGCGGCCTGGACATCCCGCAGGCCGGAGACGGTCAGCGGCAGGGGCGGCCGGCCGGCCGACCGCAAGACATCCCTCAGCCGCATCTCACGGGAGATGAGCCCCCCGGCCTCGGCGGCTTCAAGGA
Source organism: Hyphomonas sp. (assembly GCA_046293935.1). Taxonomy (GTDB): domain Bacteria; phylum Pseudomonadota; class Alphaproteobacteria; order Caulobacterales; family Hyphomonadaceae; genus Hyphomonas. The sequence continues at coordinate 12,677 of JBKBJF010000023.1, read as the reverse complement.
AGTCGGTGATGGTTTTCGCTGCCATGGCTGGGCTCCGGACCGAATCAGATAAGCCGAGCGTGCCGGTTGGGAGGGCACGCCGCAACCCCGCTACAGGGGCCGGACAACGCCAGATTGCCTGTTTCCGGCGGATGGATTAATCGCCCCCCAGCCGCCATATTGCGGCCATCAAGCAAGGTCAGGACAGTTCCGGATGCTGAAGCAGATTTTCACCTGGTGGAGCGGCAAGACGATCGGTACGGCCTTCGATATCGGCCGCCGGGCGAACTATGTCGGCACCGACGAGTATGGAAACCGCTATTACGAGGAGCGCAAACCCTCGATCGAAGGCCGCCGGCGCCGCTATGTCACATACAATGGCCTCGCCGAGCCCTCCAAGGTACCGGCGGACTGGCACGGCTGGCTGCACCATACGCTGGAGACACCGCCCACCAAGATGCCGCTCGAGCGGCGCGAGTGGGAAACCGACCATATGCCGAACATGACCGGCACCCCCTACGCGATAAAACCAAAGGGCAGCCTGGCAGCGGGCGATCGCCGCCAGAAGTCGGATGCGGATTACGAGGCGTGGACGCCCGATGCGTGACTCTGCCTTTGAAACCCTGATCGGCGCCGTCGTCGTGGCGGTCGCCGCGCTGTTCCTCTGGTTTGCGCTGGCACGCGGCGGCGATGCCGCCAGCATGGGCGGCAAGACCTATGATGTGACGGCCCGTTTCAACAGCGTCTCCGGCCTGGCTCGCGGCTCTGACGTGCGGATTGCCGGCGTCAAGGCTGGCGTGATCAAGTCGATCGATGGTGATCCGAAGCGCTTCGAGGCCGTGGTGACGATGAGCCTCGACTCGAAATGGGAGCTGCCGGACGATACGGATGCCCGTGTCTCCACGGATGGCCTGCTCGGCAGCGCCTATATTGCGCTCGAGCCCGGTGCCGGTTTCGACATGATCCCGCAGGATGGTACCGGCGAGATCCAGTATACGCGCGGCAGCGTCGACCTGCTCACCCTGTTCGCCTCATTCGCAGCCGGCAGCGGGAGCTCGTCCAGCGCAGCTCCTGGTAATCCGCCTGCGGACGAACTCGACTATCCGGAGTAAAGATACATGGCTTCGCTTCTACGTCTCGCTGCCCTGGCCGCTGTCGGGGCCTCTCTGGTAGGCCTCGCCTCTGCAGCGACGTATGCGAAGCAGGACCGCGCGACGCTCCGCGCGCTCGACAAGATCACCGGGCGTTCTGTCGATATCACGGTGAAGGTCGGCGAGCCGGTCGTGTTCGGCTCGCTGAATGTCGAACTGAAAGCCTGCTTCCAGACGCCGCCGGAAGAAGTTCCGGAAAGCGCGGCCTTCCTGAAGATCACGTCCCTGCGTCCGGTGTCGCAGGAACAGGCCGAGGCGATGAAGATCTCCGTCAAGCCTGGTGAGCCGCCCGTGCTGTTCTCGGGCTGGATGTATGCCTCATCGCCGGGCCTGAGCGCCCTCGAGCACCCGGTCTATGACATCTGGGTAATCCGCTGCACGGCGCCTGCGCCTGTGAAGCTTCCGGAGCGCGTGATCGTGCCGCTGGGCGACGAGCCGCTGATCGATGATGCACCGGCCGGGATGTCGGAATCGGATGCGCCGCCTGTGATCGAGGATTCCGTTCCGAACGACTGATCCGGAGGCGGATGGAAAGTGGTCCTGACCTTCAGGGCCTGCTTCAGCCGCCGGCGGAATTCTGCCCTCGGGATTTCAATCAGACCAAACTGTTCGAGGTGAGGATTGTGGAATTGTGCGTCCAGAAGCACATATCCGCGATCAATCAGGCGCGCGGCGAGATGGACGAGTGCAATCTTTGACGCATCTGTAGCCCTTGAGAACATGCTCTCGCCGAAGAACGCCCCGCCAACAGAGACGCCGTAGAGGCCACCCGCAAGCATGTCCCCGTCCCAGCATTCCACCGAATGGGCATGCCCCTCCCGGTGCAGCGCGCTGTAGAGATTGATGATCGCCGAGTTGATCCAGGTATGCGGGCGGTTCGGGTGTGGTTCGGCGCAGGCTTCCATGACGCGCGTAAAGGCCGTGTCAAAGGTGACCCTGAACGGGTCCTGGCAGATGCGCCGCTTCAGGCGTTTCGGAATGTGGAAGGCGTCAAGCGGCAGGATGCCGCGCGCATCGGGATCGACGAGAAAAAGGTTAGGGTCATCGCGCGAATCCGCCATCGGGAACACGCCCCGGCGATAGCAATCGAGCAGTTCGTGTGGGCCGAAACGGGAGGACATGAGGCAGATATGGTTGGTGCCGGTGCCCGTGTAAATGCGGGTCTGGCCCCGTTTGAGGGACTTGCCTGACGGTACAAAATCTTGCCGAGGGTCAGGACCCTGTGCCTTCGCCGGCTTCTGCCGCCCTGGCTTCCTTCAGGAATTTTTCCAGCCAGTGGATGTTGTATTGGCCGGCAAGGACGTCATCATTTTCGACGAGGCGGCGGTGCAGGTCGAGCGTGGTGTGGACGCCGCCGACCACCATTTCCTGAAGCGCGCGCTTCAGGCGCATGAGGCATTCGCGGCGCGTGCGGCCATGCACGATCAGCTTGCCGATCAGCGAGTCATAATGCGGCGGGATGCGGTAGCCGGCATAGGCTGCGCTGTCGAGGCGCACGTCCGGGCCGCCCGGTGCGTGGAACTCGGTGATCAAGCCTGGTGAAGGCACGAAGGTTTCCGGGTGTTCGGCATTGATGCGGCATTCGATGGCATGGCCGACGAGCAGGACGTCTTCCTGCCGGAAGGACAGCTTCTTGCCTTCGGCAATGCGGATCTGTTCCCGCACGAGATCGATGCCGGTGATCATTTCCGTTACCGGGTGCTCGACCTGCAGACGGGTGTTCATTTCGATGAAATAGAACTTGCCGTCCTCGTACAGGAACTCGATCGTTCCGGCGCCGCGATAGCCGAGCTTCTTGATGGCGCGCGCAACGATGCCGCCGATTTCCTCGCGCTGCAGCTGGTTGAGGGCGGGCGAGGGGGCTTCCTCGAAAACCTTCTGGTTACGGCGCTGCAGCGAGCAGTCACGCTCCCAGAGATGGGCGACGTTGCCATGTGTGTCGGCAATCACCTGGATCTCGATATGGCGCGGGCCCTGAAGGTATTTTTCCAGATAGACCGCATCGTCGCCGAATGCGGCCTTGGCTTCGGTCTTGGCGGTTTTGACGGCGTTCTCGAGATCGGCTTCGGTCATCGCCAGCTTCATGCCCCGCCCGCCCCCGCCGGCAGAGGCTTTCACGAGAACGGGAAAGCCGATTTTCCTGGCAGCTTTCTTGGCGTCAGCAATGGTTTCGACCGCACCATCCGAGCCCGGCACGCAGGGCACGCCAACCTCGATCATCGCCTGCTTCGCCGCGATCTTGTCGCCCATGATGCGGATATGCTCCGCCGTCGGACCGATGAACGCAATGCCGTGGGCTTCGACCATCTCGGCAAACTGCGCGTTTTCCGAAAGGAAGCCGTATCCCGGATGGATGGCGTCAGCACCCGTGATCTCGGCAGCGGCCAGGATGCGCGACTTCTTCAGATAGCTCTCCGAGGAAGGCGCCGGGCCGATGCAGACGCTCTCGTCGGCCAGGCGCACGGCCATGGCATCGCGGTCGGCCTCGGAATGAACGACGACCGTCGAGAGGCCCATTTCCTTGCAGGCCCGGTGAATACGCAGTGCGATCTCGCCCCGGTTGGCGATCAGCACTTTGTGGATGGGACGCGGCTCAGCCATGACTACTCGATCAGGACGAGGGGTTCGCCGTATTCGACGGGCTGGGCGTTCTGGACGTAGATGGCCTTCACCGTGCCGGCGCGGTCAGCTTCGACCGGGTTGAAGGTTTTCATCGCCTCGACCAGCATCAGCGTGTCACCCTTCTTCACCTTGTCACCGACTGCGATGTAGGGCTTCGATTGGGGGTCGGCTGAAAGATAAACGGTGCCGACCATGGGTGATTTGACGGCATTGTCCGGCACGGCGGCCGGGGCGGCTGCGGCCGGGGCCGAGGCTGCCGCAACGGGGGCCGGCTGGGCTGCGGGAGACGGCACCGCGGCCGCGGCAGGGGCGGCGTAGGCGGTGTGGACCACCGGCTGGCTGCTGCCCCGCGACACGCGGATCTTGGTGCCTTCGTTCTCGATCTCGATTTCGCCGAGGTCGGCCTCGCGCAGGATCGCCGCCAATTCGCGGATGAGCCCGGTATCGAGCTTGTTCCTGGAAGTACTCATGTTTTCAGCTCCCTCCCTGTCCCGACAGCCGCAGGGCGGCAGTCAGGGCCAGTTCGTACCCGTAGGCACCTAGCCCGGCTATCGTAGCCGTTGCAACAGGCGCAACATAGTTGATGTGCCGGAACGCCTCCCGCGCTGCCGGGTTGGAAAGGTGCACTTCAATGACCGGAATTTTAAGTGTTTTCAAGGCGTCATGAAGAGCGATCGAGGTATGGGTATAGGCCGCGGCATTGAGGATGAGGGCCGAGCCCTCCCGGCCGGCTTCCTGCACCCAGCTGACCAGTTCCCCCTCGGAATTGGTCTGGCGGAGCACAAGCGGGGACTTGCCGGCAAGGCCGCGCAGGCGCGCATGGATATCTTCAAGGGTATCCCGGCCGTAGATCTCGGGCTCGCGCGTGCCGAGCAGATTGAGATTCGGGCCGCCGAGGACATATACCGGTTTCGACATGGGTGCCCGTTTGCGCTGGATTCCGGCGTGTTGCAAGAGGGCAACAGGAGGCCGCTGCAGATGAAGATCATGCTGAATGGCGAGGCGCTGGAAATTGCCGCAGGGACCACAGTGGCCATGCTGGTGCAGCGTCTGTCGCAGGAAACCGGGCGTGACCCCCGCGGCATCGCGGTCGAGCGTAACCGCGAGATCGTGCCAAAATCAGAGCATGCGCTGACCGTGCTGGAGGACGGGGACCGGCTGGAACTGGTCCAGTTCGTCGGGGGCGGCTGAGGCCCGACAAACAGTCCAGAAACCGTCTACACGGACAGGCAGACTTCTGGACGGTATGGCTGATCTGAGAGGCCGGGCGTTGACGCCCCGGCCGAGGACGGCCAGACCAGTTTTCATGACCGAACCTGTACTTTCTGATCCGCTCGTCATCGCCGGAAAGGTGTATGCGTCCCGCCTGATCGTGGGCACCGGCAAGTATGCCTCCTACGCGCAGAACGCCGAGGCCGCGCGCGCGGCCGGCGCCGAGATCGTGACCGTGGCACTGCGCCGGGTGAACCTGTCGAACCCGGACGAGCCGCGTCTGTCGGACCATGTGAAGCCGGACGAGTTCACCTACCTGCCGAACACGGCGGGCTGTTACACGGCGGACGACGCCGTGCGCACCCTGCGCCTGGCGCGGGAAGCGGGCGGGTGGAACCTCGTGAAGCTGGAAGTGCTGGCGGACCAGAAGACGCTGTACCCGAACATGCCGGAGACGCTGAAGGCGGCCGAGGCGCTGATCAGGGATGGGTTCGAGGTGATGGTGTATTGCTCGGATGATCCGGTCTATGCGCGGCTCTTGGAAGATGCGGGCTGCGTGGCGATCATGCCGCTCGGTTCGCTGATCGGGTCGGGGCTCGGCATCATGAACCCGGTGAATATCAGGCTGATCGTGGAAGCGGCGCGTGTGCCGGTGATTGTCGATGCCGGCGTCGGCACGGCCTCGGATGCAGCGATTGCCATGGAACTCGGCTGTGACGGTGTGCTGATGAACACAGCCATCGCACAGGCCAAAGACCCCGTGCGGATGGCGCGCGCGATGAAGCATGCCGTGATCGCGGGGCGCGAAGCCTATCTCGCGGGGCGCATGCCGAAGAAGAAATACGCCGACCCTTCAAGCCCGCTGGCGGGGCTGATCTGAGGCGCGGATGACGAGGCGGCCGGACCTCTACATCTTTGACTTCGACGGCACGCTGGCGGACAGTGCGGCGTGGTTCCGCTCTATCCTGCCGGATATTGCAAGGCGTTTCGGGTTCCGGTGTCCGGATAGCGCGGAGCTGGAGGCGCTGCGTCACAAGCCGCCGCGCGAAGTGATGCGTATACTGAATATTCCGGGATGGAAGCTGGTATTCATTGCCGTGCACGTCCGCAAGCGTGCGGCCCGGGAAGGACATTTTCCGATCTTCGAGGGCATGCCCGAAACGCTGGAGGCCATCAAGGCGAAGGGCGCGAAGATCGCCATCGTATCTTCGAATGCCGAGGCCAGTGTGCGCCGGGCATTGGGGCCTGAGCTTTCCGCGAAAGTCGATGCGTTCAGCTGCGGGGCGGGCATGTTCGGCAAGGCCAGGCATTTCCGCGATGTGCTTTCAAAGCTTGGCGTTCCGGCAGAGAGGGCGCTGGCGGTGGGCGACGAAATCCGCGATATCGATGCGGCGCGCGAAGTGGGGCTGAAAACGGCAGCTGTCGGATGGGGATTTGCCAATCCTTCTGCGCTGCAGGCGGCCGGTCCGGATCATTTTCTTGGCACGATCCGCGAGTTCGGAGCCTTTGTGCAGCAGCCCTAGCCAAAGTCTGACAGTCAGAGCGCTGCTCATCCGCGGCCAGGGACAGACTTCACACGGCGTAAATATTGCATACACATGACAGACAGAAAGCCGGAGTGCGGGCAGAATCCGCCCAGCAGATACTGGCAGGGCTGGGACGAAACGACGGGGCGCATGCCGGATTTGCAAGAAATCCTGAGGGAATCCCGCGCGATCAGCTTTGTGCAGCCGCGCACCTATGACGCCATCGTCGTGGGAACCGGGGCTGCCGGCGGCGTGGCCTGCCGCGAACTGACCCGTGCCGGAATGAATGTGCTGGCACTGGAAGCAGGATGGGAAGCAAGCTCGGCGCGCTCAGCGCTCCGCCATCCCGTCGCGCGCCTGTTTGCCGGGATTTCAACCAATCCGGCTTTCCGCGCCTTGCCTGCAGGCGCGATTTCGCTGGGACGAAAGGCCCTGAAAGCAGCCGGAAAGGTGCGCCAGCCCGTGCAGACGAAATGCTTCGCCTGGGAACTTTCGCCGGGTTCGCTCGTCGATGACCGGGACTGTCCGTATGAGACGCCGGAAGATGCCCCTTTCCACTGGTTCCGGGCGCGCCAGCTGGGCGGGCGGATGATCGTGCCGGGACATGGCCGCCAGTATTACCGGTTCGGACCGTTGGATCTCGGCGGGCGCGGCGATGAAGATTCCGCCTGGCCGATCGAGCCACACGAACTTGATCCGTGGTATGAAGATATCGAGAAGACACTGGGCCTTCGTGGCGGCAATGACCGTTCAGACCTCGTGCCGGACAGTAAGTTGACGATTGTCAACACCATCTTGCCAAGCGAAGCGGCCACGCTGGAAGCGCTGAAGCGGCAACTGCCGGATACGGCGGCTATCCTGGGGCGCTACGCCCCCCCTGCAGACTGGATGTCGATGGCGGCTTCAGCCGGTCAGCTGATGATAAGAACGGGTGCGGTCGTGCGCCGGGTGATGAGAGATGGTGCGGGTCATGCCTGCGGAGTAGAGTGGCTGGATTGCCGCACCGGGATGATTGTCTCTGCGCAAGCGCCCGTCGTGTTTCTCTGCGCATCGGCTTTCGAGACGACCCGCATTCTGATGCTGTCCCGTTGCCGCGAAAGTGCGGAGCCGGTGGGACTTCATTCCGCGGCTTTGGGATGCTTCGTGATGGATCATGCCGTATCGAGCTGCAATGGATACGTTCCGGCTGGAGCGGGAGAAGCAGACGAAAGCCTGGAGGACGGACGCTGCCTGTATCTTCCCATGCGGACGGAGATCCGCGATGAGAGCAGCGGCCGGATACGGCAGATGACCTATGGCGTGCAGGTGCATCGCCACTTGTTCGGATCGAGGCGCGCGCGGGTGGACCTTGCCGGGTTCGCGCCGATGCAGCCGCGCGCGGAAAACCGGCTGACGCTGACCAACCGGACCGACAAGTATGGCATGCCGGTGCTGAAGATCGAATGTCGCTACAGCGCAGCCGACAAGGCCTTAGCCGGTGAACAGATGCGTACCATCCGCAAGATGAGCGAAGCGCTGGGGCTGGACACAGAATATATCAGCCCGGATGCGGCCACGCCGGGCACCGGCATCCATGAATGTGGCGGCGCACGCATGGGCGCAGACCCGGCGACTTCCGTTGTGGATGCCAACAACGAGTGCTGGGATACAAAGGGCCTGTTCGTGACGGATGCGGCGGCCTTCCCTTCCATGGGAGCCCAGAACCCGACCCTGACCATCATGGCGCAGTCGGCGAGAGCCGCCGCCTACGCAGCCAGCCGCCATATGCGATTGCCGAACGTGGCTGATGCTCAGCTCTGAAGAGCTAAAGGCCCGCGATACCGGTGGTGACGCGGCGCATGATAATATCCGGATAGTTCAGGCCGAGATTGACCACGCACGTGCGGTCGAGGATGTCGAGCGTGCGCGCGCACATGTCCGGCGTGTAGGTGATCTCGCGCTTTGCCCAGGCCCAGGGATTCATCTTCGGATGGAAGGTGCGTTTGGCGAGGATCGGCTCCCAGTTGGTGTAGACGTGCTTGGAGCTGTCGCGCAGGCGGTTCCAGACACCGCGGCGGTCCTGCAGGGCGATGGCAGCTTCCTTGCTGGGAGCGAGGAGGGTGAGGCTGACGGCGCTGGTTTCATCATTGTGAGGGGTGACGCGGAAGTCTTTGCTCTGGGCAAGGATGGGCGCCATCAGCGCTCTTCGCTTGCGCATACGCGCCAGCATGGGCTGCACCTTCTTCAGCTGGACCTCCAGCATGGCCGTCTGGATTTCGGTGACCTTCATGTTCACGCCGACGAATTCGGGTTCGTTGTAGCGCTCCTCATGGCCGCGGATCATGGCGCCGAGGTCATGATAGGATCGGGCGCGGGCAAAGTATTTGTCGTCGCTGGTCAGTACCGCGCCGCCTTCGCCGATGTTCATGTTCTTCATCTTGTTGAAGCTGAACGCACCGAGGTCGCCGATGGCACCGAGATATCGGCCCTTGTAGGTCACGCCGACGGCCTGGCAGGCGTCCTCGATGACGACGAGGCCATGCCTCTTTGCGATTGCCATGATGGCGTCCATGTCGCAGGGCGCGTTGACCATGTGCACCGGGATGATGGCGCGCGTGTAGGGGGTGATCTTGCGTTCAATGTCTTCCGGGTCGATCGTCAGCGTCTCGTTGATGTCGACGAGGACCGGGACAGCGCCGACCATCACCGGCGCCGCGGCGGTGGCCATCCATGTGTAGGCCGGCACGAGGACTTCATCACCGGGGCCGATGCCGGCGGCCGCAAGAGCCGCGATCAGGGCGCCGGTGCCGGAGGTGACAGTCAGGACATGGCGGGCACCGGTGAGGTCACTGAGGGCGCGCTCGAACCGGCGTGTGAAGTGCGCCTCCTCGCCGTAGCGTGACAACTGGCCATCCGCGATGGCACGGCCTGCGGCAATCCATTCACGTAATCCCAAGGCAGGCATCGGCGCGGCTCCCTCATCGGCACAGGAGTTTGGGGGAACTCAAGTCCTGTGCCAAGCGGGGACAGGCCGGATTTAAGCCCTGACGAGGCCGATATCGCGCAGCCGCTCCATCAGGAAATCCTGCGCCGTGATCGGTGGTTCCGCCTTACCACCTTCGGCCAGGCAGCCGGGCAGGGCCTCGATCAGGAAATCCTGATTGAAGTGCAGGAAGAAGGGCGTCGAGTAGCGTGGGAAGCGTGAGCGCTCCGGGGCCGGATTAACCACGCGGTGGGTCGTCGAGGGCAGCACGCCGCCGGTATAGCGTTGCAGCATGTCGCCGCAATTGATGACCAGCGCGCCAGGCGGCGGATTGACGGCGAGCCATTGGCCAGAGCGATGCTTGACTTCGAGGCCGGCTTCTTCGGCGCCGAGGAGGAGGGTGATGACGTTGATATCCTCATGCGCGCCGGCGCGGACCGAGCCTTCCGGTGGCGGATCCATCTGTGGCGGGTAATGCAGCAGGCGGAGGATCGAGTTGCCGAAGTTGACCTTGTCGGCAAACCAGTCTTCGGCGAGACCAAGATGCAGGGCGACGCCCTTCAGCAATTCGGCACCAAACGCGTCGAGCGCTTCGTAAAGGGCGCGGGTGGCCCGGTCGAAGTCTGCCACTTCCGGAACGGACGGCGTATCCTTCATCGTATCGCGGTAGCGCGAGCCGGCCGGCAGGGCGCGGCCCGTATGCCAGAACTCCTTCAGGTCAGCCTTTGCCTGCCCCTTCGCATTCTCGGTGCCGAAGGGCGTGTAACCGCGCTGACGCCCGCCAGGTGCATCATGATATGTCTCCTTCACTGCTGCGGGCAGCGCAAAGAAGGCCTTGGTTGCGGCAAGGTTCTCGTCGATCGTTTTCTGGGGAACCGGGTGGCCGGTGATCACGGCGAAGCCGGTCTCGCGGAACGAGCGGCCGAGTTTGCCGGCAAAGGCTGCCTTGTCCGAGGACCAGAGCGAATAGGGAATGGGTTCGAAATATTGCGTCATGGAGACACCGATCATGGTGGGCCGGCAGAACCGGCAGCAAGTTGTCGTTTCCTTGGCGCTGATCTAGCTTTCAGCCACGGGTGCGTCCCTGTCTCAAACAGCCGCACCTGTGTGGGGGAAATATGCGCACTTTCAACATTTTACCCTACTCGGTCACGGTTGGCGAGTATCTCGGCTGGTCGCGGTTCGAGTGCGCCCGGGAGCAGCGCGACTATCAATGGCAGCGCGAACAGGTTGAGACCTTCTGCACCGATATTGCCAGCTTTTGCCGCAACCCGGGTAGCCTGCCTGTCTATTTCATCGGGCAGACGATCGTTTCCGGGCGGCCGCCGGCCTTCCGCATTTATGATGGCCTGCAGAGGACGACCACGCTGACCCTGATCCTGTGCTGGCTGAGAGACAGAATCCAGCACGCGCCGGAGGCCGTGAAGCGGATCACGGGGTGCATCATCGATGGCCAGGAGAAAGCCCGGCTTGTGCTGCCCGGGGAAGACAGGTCGCTGTGGGAGCACGCGCAGAAGCCCGGTGCGACCCTCGACCGGGCACGCGGCGGGCGGATGTACGGGCGCTCACTGGCCGTTCGCAACAATCTGGGTGTGATCGACAAGGTGCTTTCCTCGTTCGGGAACGAGGCCGAGCTGGTGTCCCTGGCAGAGTGCCTGCTCGACAAGGTGGAGCTGGTGAATCTTGAAATTCCCAATGGCGATCTGGCGGAGCTGATGTTTGCCAAGATCAACGGGACCGGTCTGAGGCTGAGCCCCTACGACCTGGTGAAGTCGCGGCTGATCGAGTTTGCCAGAAGTGAGGAAGAAGCAAACCGTTTCGTCCGCACCTGGGACAGTGTACGGAATATCGTTCACCGGGATTTCGAGCAATTCCTGCATGACGCCTTTTCAACAGCGCGGCCGGATATTGCCCCGCCCGGAGGTTCCCCAAACCTTGAACTCTTCCTCGCCTGGGCCAAGGAGAGGCATCTGCGCGACCAGGACGGACTGTTCAAGTGGCTGGGCTTTCTGAAATCGGCTGCGCTTGACTGGAGAGCGCTGAACGATGTTGCACGAAACGGTGTGGCCAAGCGTATCGAGTTGAGGCCGCTGAACTCCCTGTCGGCAATCGATAGTCACGAGTGGCGCCCGTTTGCGCTGGCGGTGTATGCCCGCGTGGGACGCAATGGTGAGCGTACGGACAACGAAAAGGAGATGCTCGCGGGTGTTTTCCGAAAGCTTCAGGCCAGGGTGGCCGCCCTGAAGTTTGCTGGTGTCAAGGACAGACAACGCTCCGCCTACTTCCGGGAAGCGATCCGGGCAATCCAGAACCGGCGTGACAGGTTTGGTGAGGCCATTGACACCATGGAGTTCCGGCCACAATGGGTGGCGCGTATACGCCGTCTGCTGACCGAACCGGTGACGGACCCATACCTCAGGCGTGCCATCTTCCAGTACCTGGAACTGCAGACGGCGCCGAGCCGCCGAGCTTTGTATCCCGGCCCTCAGAAGGCTTTTTCCATAGAGCACATCTTGCCGGAGTCCCCGGAAGACGGCTCGCCCTGGCTGACTTTGTTTGCAGACCCTGATCAGCGCAGCCGCTCCACGGATCTGATCGGGAACCTGATGAGCGTTCCGATGGATCTGAACAAGAAACTCGGGCGGCTGGCTTTCCAGGACAAGCGCCGGATGCTGCTGGAAGACAGTACCATCTGGCAGCGGTGGGTAACGTCTCAGGACGTGGTGTCTGAGCGGGAGTGGACCGCTGAGGTTATTGAGGCGCGCACGCAGAAACTCGCAAGGCTGATCTGGGACGCGCTGGATCTGCCGGGCGCTCCCGATTTCGAGGCGCCGCCCGTTTTGCAGGACAGGGACGATGGAGATTATGCCGATAGGGCCGGGCCTGAGGCCATCGAAGCCTTTGATGCGGCGATAGTCGAAGCCTTTATCGAGCGGAGCTTGCCAGACCCTGAGCTGCCGTTCGCCGAAACTGAAGACGAGTCTGGTGACGAGGGACTGCCAGAGGATTTTGCCTGACCCGCCTGCGGTCTGATCCGCGGCTGCAGATGCGCGCGCAAACCCGGCGGCGTTAATGATTAAGGAAATATCAAACGGGCCGTGCCACGCATAATCTCTGGGAAGTTCAGCGAGTCAGACAGGCATGCCGAAGACCGGCAAAGGCGCAGTTTCCATGCCGGCCGGATTCCTCCGTCCGCGCCTCGGCCTGCCAGACGTTCTGGTCTAT
>JBKBJF010000022.1:0-29571 GCA_046293935.1 Hyphomonas sp. | reverse complement strand
AATGCCATGTCCAACACTCCATGGTCCCCCGCTCGCCAAAGCTCGGGACCGGTTCAAACATGGGTCATTTCTCAGTGGAAATTTCTGCCCTCCCAGGGTCAATTCTCAACGGCAATCAACACGTAGGACGTTCCTTCCCTGGCCTGGTTTGCACCGTGCTCACGTGGGCGCGGCCACGAGACCTCTCCCACTACGAAACCTTCGAGCATTACCACGCCACCTTCTACAAGCACGTCGAGGCGCAGTCGGTCACGCCTTTCTCGCCGCGCGCGATGGACCGTGGCCTGACCGGCACGCTGCTGAGCTTGATGCGGCTGGAGAACGATGTTTTCAGTCCCAACGAGGGGGCTGGCGAGCTCGATAGATCGGACCGGCCGGAGATCACCGAGGCCATCGACGTGCTGGTCAAACGCGCCTGGAACGTCAGCGAACTATCCACTACCAAGAACCTGGCCGAACGGGAACTGAAGGAACGTGCGGACGAGTGGGCCAAAGAGGTCAGCGTCCCCGGGCGAGCGCTGGCATATGAAAAGCGTGGGCCGAATGCGGCTACTACGAAGAATTTGATCGAAGCCCCTGGCATCAAGCCATGGGACAACTGGACCGTACCCATGTCGATGCGAGAAGTGGAGCCCGGCGTGCGCTTGATCATGAACACCGGCCACATCACGGACGACCACGATTGGAAGCCTCGTCCTGCGACGACGAAGGATGAGGATCAAGCATGACGACGAGCAACAAGACTCCAGTCGGAGAAGTGAGACCCAGTCAGCTGCTCTGGACCTACGGGCCAGGGGCGTTGATCGATCTGCCCAGCCTGTCCGTGGTGACGCTCGGTATCGACCGTTGGGAGAAAGATCGCTGCCAACCGATCCAGGAGGCCAGACTACTGGCCGCCGTTCGAAAAGTGCTTGGAGCACAGGTCGAAAACCTGAGGATGCCGCCCTTCCAGAAGAGCGAACTCGTCGACCCCTGGTCGGCCGAGGCCAATATCGGTGTTCCTGTCCGACCTTTCCCGCGCTGGATGCGCTGCGTGAAATGCGGTCTGCTGTCACCCTTCGATGCCGGTCTGTTCGAGATCAAAGAGCATCGTTTCAGGCCTGAGCGAACCCGGTTCGTCCACAAGGGCTGTCGAGGTTCGAAAGGTGATCAGCCCGCCAAGGATGCCGACGCCGTGCCGGCACGTTTCCTGTTGGCCTGTCGTGACGGTCATCTGGACGACTTCCCTTGGCACTACTTCGTCCACGGCGGCAATAGCTCGTGCAAAGGCACGCTGCGTTTCTTCGAGAGCGGTGCGTCGCTGCAGACGGAAAACCTCTGGGTCAAGTGTGACGCTTGCGGCGCGTCGAGGAGCATGGCTCACGCCTTCGGCAAGGCCGGGAAAGAGAATCTGCCGGCCTGCCGCGGACGTCATCCCCACCTCGATCACTTCGACCACGAATGCGATGAGGAAGCGCGTGCAGTTCTATTGGGAGCCACGAACAGCTGGTTCCCGATCACGCTCTCGGCACTGGCGATCCCACAGACCAAGGACCCGCTCAGTCAATTGATCCAAGATGGATGGGAGTTCTTCGAAGAACTGGAATCCGAAGCCGAAGTGTCGGTGACGGTGAAGACCTTGAAGAAGACTGGGGCGCTGCCAGGGATCGACAAATATCCGGCGGCATCGATCTGGTCGGCCATCGAGGCGCACCGTACTGGTGGCGGACAGGAGGCCGTGGGTGAGGCCGATATCAAGGGCCCTGAGTGGGACGTGCTGACCGAGGCCAATCCGCCAACGGATTACCCGCACTTCATGAGCAAGAAGGTCGGCACGCCACCGGCCTTTTCCAAGTACATCCGCAGGGTGCTGCTTTTGGAGCGACTTCGCGAGGTCAATGCCTTGCTCGGTTTCACTCGCGTGGAGGCCCCTGAAGAAACCGGCGACCCGAACGAACGGCCCCAGATGGCCAACCTTTCACGAGGCAAACCGGATTGGGCTCCCGCGAACCAGGTGCATGGTGAGGGTATCTTCATCCAGTTCGACGAGCAGGCGCTCGTCGCTTGGGAAGCACTACCTGCCGTTGCGCAGGTCGACAAGATGCTGCGTGGTGGCCACAGGGGATGGCGCAATTCACGTCATCTCGATCCTGACGAGGGCTACCCCGGCATTCGTTACGCCATGCTCCACACACTCTCACATCTGCTGATTCGTGAGTTGGCGCTGGAGTGCGGATACAACGCAGCGAGTATCCGCGAGCGGATCTATGCCGACACCTCGGGCGAGAGTCCGCAGGCCGGCATCCTCATCTACACGGCAGCAGCGGATTCCGATGGAACGCTGGGTGGTCTCGTCGATCTCGGCAAGCCGGAGAATCTCGGGCGCCTGCTGGAGCAAGCCTTGAATCGCTCGAAGATCTGTTCTTCGGACCCGCTCTGCTCCGAGCATGATCCTGAAAAAGATCGTTCCCTCCACGCTGCCGCCTGCCATGCATGCAGCCTGGTGGCCGAGACCTCCTGCGAGCGAGGCAATCGCTATCTGGATCGGTCATTGCTGGTTCCGACACTCGAACGTAACGACGCAGCTTTCTTCAAGGGCTTGTGACATGGAAAAGCTCTTGGACGCCGTCGCAGCTGTGGTCTGCCTGATTTCTCCTGAGAAGGTTCAGGCAATAGCCAACCAGGTTCGCCGGACAGATTCCAGCAAAGCATCTGGCGCACTTTCGGGCGTGGTCGGTACGCCTGCAGCCACTGGTGTCGTGGATCAGCTCGTCGAAGCATGGCGAGCGACCACTGTCAGCGCCGAGGAACTCGCATCGATGCTGCTTGCGGCAGGCCATGTCTTCACCAAGACTGCCGGTCAGCAATCCACCGAGCTCGTTTGGACCGGACCGACGACACCCTTCGTCTCAGCACGACGAACGGAGCAGGCGCTACTGCAGGTCATCAACGCCGCTGAGCAGACCCTGTTCATCACCAGCTTCGTGGCCTATGACGTCTCAACCATCGTCAAGGCCCTGAATGCAGCCAGTGATCGCGGAGTGGTCATCTCCATGCTGCTCGAATTGTCTCAGGACCATGGCGGCAGCATCACCTTCGATGCGATCGGCAAGATGAGATCTCTGGTCCCCGCAGCACGACTCTACGCATGGCGTGACAAGGCCGACCATTTCTCCGACGGGCGCGTCCACGCCAAAGTCGCTGTAGCCGACGGCAGGATGTGTTTCATAACCAGCGCGAACCTCACCGGCCATGCGATGGAGAAAAACATGGAAGCCGGCGTGCTCATTTCGGGTGGTCACATTCCCAGGTTGCTGGATGACCACTTGAGATCCTTGGTCGACACGAAATTGGTCTCTCCAGTTTGATGCCGAGATCTCGGAGTGTGGACGCGGGTTCAATTCCGCAAACGGGAATCGAACTGGCGTCCTGTCTGAGGCACTTGGCTGGTGACCTCTGCCGGGCAGAACTGGTAGGATTATTAGCAGCTGGGGCTGGATTCCGCACCTTTCCGCAGGAGTTAGCAGCGGTTCTAAGGCGCTGAGTTACATAGGTTTGGCGCAGGGTTCCACCCCACCGGGAGAAGAGGGGTCCGCCCGGGCAAAGCCCGGGTGGGAGGTGAGGACCCTTAACCCCTCTCCCACAAAGTGGGAGAGGAGGGGCCCATTGCGAAGCAATGGGAGGTGAGGGCCTCCAACCCATCAGTACACAACCCTCACCCGCGGCCCGGCGCGGTCCAGCATCAGCGCCCAGACCGCCCACACGAGTGCGTCCACCCGGTCGGGCGATTCCCCGAATCCCGGCGCGCCGAACCGGCACATCTGGTCTTCCAGCGCATGCAGCGTGCCGTGATGCCTCACACGCCCCTGCGCGTAGAGCGCCGCCACCGGCCCGGCCCGCCCGCGCTTGCCGAGGCGCGCCACCGCGAGGCGCACCGGCAGGCGCGTGCCCGTCATCGCCAGCATCTCGCGCACCATGTCCCCGCCCTGGTTGGCCTCCGCGAGGATGGCCGAGGCCCCGCCCCGCTCGGCCAGGGCGGCTGCGCGCCGGGCCCAGTCGAGCGGTGCAAGGCCCGGCGCCGAGGCATCACCCAGGATATAGCAGATGCCATCCTTCACCCCCGCCAGCACGATGCCGCAGGCATCCGCGCCCGGCCGGCCGGAGAGGTTCGGGTCCACCGCCACGATCCGGTCGTCCATCACTTCGGGCACCTCGGCCACCCGCAGCGCATCAATCTGTGAACGGAGGAACAACGCCCCCGGCGGGTCGTCGATCAGCTCGCCGTCCAGTTCCTGCCTGCCCAGCTGCGTGCCGCCATAGGCCGCCTGCATCGCCTCGACAAAACCGGGCGCCAGGTTGCGCGCATTCTCCGCCATCGGCGTACGCGTCACGGTGATAGAAGGGTCCTTCATCAGCCTACGGATGAGGGCCACGGGGCGCGGCGTGGTCGACACCATCGCCAGCGGATGCGGGCCGAGGCGCAGCGCCAGCTGAAGATTGTCCCAGGCCGCCTCACCCTTCGTCCAGGCCGCCGCCTCGTCGCCCCAGGCCAGGTCGAATTGCGGCCCGCGCAGCGCGTCGGGGTCTTCGGCAGAAAAGCCATAGGCCACCGCGCCATTCTTCCATTCAAGCCGGTGGCGGGAGGGCTGCCATACCGGGCGCTGCTTCGGGTCCGGCTCCGTCGCCAGAAGGCCGCTCGGCCCCTCCACCATCACTTCCCGCACATCGTGAAAGGTCTGCGCCACCAGCGCCACCCGCCGGTAGCCCGCCTGCAGCACCGCCCAGCGCACGAACTCCGCTCCCGCCCGCGTCTTCCCCGCGCCACGTCCGCCCGCCAGCAACCATGTCCGCGAAAGGCCCGGCGGCGGAGCCTGTGTATCGCGCGCCTCCAGCAGGAACTTGTGCGCCGTCAGCAGATTTTTTCTCGCAGGCTCCAGCCCGTGGAATGTCCGCAGGCGGACCTGTTCCCGTGCATCCGCGCGCCATTGCGGGCTCCACACCTGCCAGTCGCTCAAGGTCGGCCGCGACCATGGCGCGCCAGTCTTCCGTGTAGGGTTCATCTTTCACTTTCCGGGGTTCGCTCGCCGGCACCGCTGCCTTCGCAGGCGCCGCCGGGGTCAGTTTCTGGATCAGTGCGGTCAGCTCCTTCATGGCCCGTCCGTCGCCCGCCATCAGCGCGTCCGCCAGCATCGCGGCCGCTTCCTCGCGCACCAGCCGGTCCCGCTCGCCCGGTTCTTCGGCCCCTTTCAGCGCATACACGTCCAGCCGGCGGTAGACGGTCGAGGGCGCGATGCCGAAGAACCGGGCGATGTCGGGCACCAGCCAGCCGAGCAGCCAGGCGAGGCGCAGCTGCGCCCGGGCGCGGGCACTGCCGGGGCGAAGCCGGCGGCGGGGAAGCGGGGGTGTGGGGGTTGCCTGTGTCATGACGGGCATCCTAACCCCGCCGCAGACCCGGCCGGATTGGGCGGGCGGCATTTGCGGTGGCGCCGGGGCCGGCCCCGTGGACAAGGCGCGGCGAACGCCTACATTCCGCGCGCGGAAAGCGAGTGTCACATAGCTGACAGATTGTTCCGTCAGACCATGGTTTCTGGACACCGGATCAGGAAGGAAGTCCCCATGCCCAGCCCCCGTCTCAGCCTTGCCGCAGCCGCCACCACCCTCGCCCTCGCCGGCTGCCAGTATCTGCCCTGGCACAAGCCGAAGGCCGAAGCCCCGGCCCTTGCCCCGCAGGCCGAAACCGTCACCGCCGAAGAGGCAGCGATCATCGTGGAATCCGCCCCCGAAACCTGTGATGTGCTGGAATCGCGTGACTGGGCCGCCTGGGTGAACCTCATGCCGGGTCCCGACGCGACCCCGACGCTCCATGTCACCGGAAAGGTCGACGTTCGTACCGGCGGCTACACCTTCGACTGGCAGACCGGACCGCTCGACCGCTCCGCCACGCCGAAGCTGCGGCTGAAGCTCATCCCCAGGGCCCCCGACGGCATGGCCACGATGGCGATCACCACGGAGGAGGTGAACTATGCCGCCCCTGCCGGCGGCATCGAGTATTCCGGCGTGCTCGTTTCCTGCGGCAGCGTCACCCTTGCCGACATCGCCGAGATCACCCGGGCCTACTGATGCGCGCGGACCGCCATTCCAATCGCAACACCGGGTAGCGTATGCCCGAACGTATCGTCCGTGGCCTGATCGCCCTCGCCGCCTGGGGCGGGCTCAGCATCCAGCTGTGGATCCTGCTGCAGAGCCCGGCCTTCGCCTCGCCGCTCGAAGCGGTCTGGCGCTATCTGGCCTTCTTCACGATCCTGACGAACCTGATGGTCGCGGTCGTGAACACTGTCGCCGCCCTCGTGCCCGGCAGCGCCTCCGGCAGGCTGCTCGCCGGGGCGAACACACGCGCCGGTGTCACGCTCTACATCGCCACGGTCGGAGTGATCTATCACCTCCTGCTCGCCGGCCTCTGGGACCCTCAGGGCTGGCAGCTGATCGCCGACCAGCTGCTGCACACGGCGACACCCGTGCTCAGCGTGCTTGCCTGGCTCGCCTTTGATGACAAGCGCGGCCTCACCCTCAGGGCGCTGCCCCAGATCATCGTCTGGCCGCTCGGCTACACGGTCTATGCCCTGCTGCGCGGCGCCTTCGATGGTTTTTACCCCTACCCGTTCATCGATGCAGGCCAGCTCGGCTATGCCCGCGTGCTGATGAACGTCGCGGGCCTCACCGCAGGCTTCCTGCTGGCCGGCGGCATGCTCATCCTCACCGGGCGGATGCTTGCGGCGAAGCCGGCACGGCCTGTACGGAAACTGTGACTGCGCTCAGGCCTCGGTGGAAGCGCCCGCAGCGGTGACGTCCGGCATCATGAACCCGCCCTCGCCATAGATCGCCAGCTGGGTCAGGCGCGGAAGATCCAGAATGTCGATACGGCTGCGCCCGCGCGCGATCAGACCAGCTTTCTCGAGATGCTGCAGCAGGCGGTTCGTCCACTGGCGCGACGACATGATCGACAGCGCGATCTGGTCCTGTGTGATCGGAGAGATCGTGCGCGACGTGATGACCTCCGCATACGGACTGCCCGCCAGGTCGACCAGCCGCCGCGCGAGGCGCTGCAGCGGTGTGAAGGACAGGTGCTCCACCACATGCGAATACACCGCCCGCTGGGTGGCATACTCAGGCGCCGCCAGCAGAGAATAGCTCGCGACATCCTGCATGAAGATGCGGTGCACGGCCGCCAGCGGCAGATGCAGCACCTCGCAGGGCTGGGAGGCCACCACCGTCAGCGAATAACTGCCGCCATCCAGGCAGGCGAGAAAGCCTGTCCAGTCTCCGGCGCGGTGCATGGCAACGAGAATATCCTGCCCGGCAATTGTCGTGCCGATCACCTGTGCTTCGCCGGAAACGAAGCCGAACAGGCCCTTCACAGGGTCGCCCTGCCGGAACAGGGGTTTGCCGCGCTTGATTTTCAGCCGCATCGAGCTGCGCTCAATATCCTCACGCATCGTTTCCGGCAGCTGGGCAAACCACAGCCCCCGGTTGAGATTGATCTGGTAACGCTCCGGCATCAAGCGCCTCCCCTCTGAGCACTTGCTTCCACAGCTAGGCCACTGGCCCTGTCTGTCAATCACACGACACGCGCTTTGCGATGGAAAGTTAAAACCGTCTTCTGGCGACGGGATCGCCCAGCAGCCGGAGGGACAGGCAATGTGGAAGGGTGTTGTTGCAGGTGCTGCCGCACTGGCGGTGATGACGGGATCGGCCCCCGCGCAGGGTGAAAAGTTGGACGCGCGCGGCTTCGGACCGGGATGGACGACCGGCCTCATTCTCTACGACGAGGAGAATTACGGCGGCCAGTTCGTCCGCACCAAGGGCGAGGTCTCCGGTTTCGGGCGGGAAACCAACATGAACGACAAGGCCTCCTCCGTGCGTGTCAACGGCAACTGGGAGCTGTGCGAGCATGCCAACTTCAAGGGCCGCTGCGTGACGGTCATGCAGGACGTGCCCGACCTGCGCACGCTCGGCCTCAACAACAACGTCTCCTCCGTCCGTCCCGCCAGCACCGGCGGCGACGAGAACACCGGCATGATCACGCGCTATGACAATCCGCGCTGGCAGGGCGTGCCGATCTTCTATTGCGGCAAGTCCACGGCCAATTGTGGCAAGCCCAATGCTGATGCCTATTGCCAGATGATGGGCCATGCCGATGCCGACACCTATGGTGCCGGAAACCGCACCAATGGCCGCGGTTACGTTCCGGTCGACCGCAGCTACCAGAATGGCGGCATGCTGTTCTCGTGGGTGAGCTGCGCCGACTATGGCGGCGGCGGCAGCGGTGGCGGCTGGAGCGGGGGCAATGGCGGCGGCAGCGGCGGCGACTGGGGCAGCGGCGGCGGCGAAGTCTCCACGAGCTATCCCAATCCGGGCTATCAGGGCGCGCCGATCGCCTATTGCAACCGGTCCGGCAACAGCTGCGGCGAGCCCAACGCCAACGCCTTCTGCCGCACCAAGGGCCACGCAATCGCCGCCAGTTATACCGAGGGCACGCGCACACAGGCGCAGGTCTACAGCCCCGCGGAAAACAGCTTCCGGCAAGGCGGGCGCATTTTCAGGACGATCAGCTGCAGTGGCAGCTCCGGCGGCGGAAGCGGAGGCGGGAGCGGCGGCGGATGGGGCGGCGGCAACTGGGGCGGCGGGAATACGCAGGTGTTCAGCGATCCCACGATCAGTGGCCTGCGCGTCGCCCGGTGCGGACGCACGGCCGACACCTGCGGACAGCCTTCAGCCGATGCCTTCTGCACCAGCCAGGGCTTCAGCGCCGCAGCCGACTTCAAGGTGGCGCAAGGACTGACCGGGCCGCTGATCAGCCCCAGCGACAGCACGCTGTCGCTGGCCGGGCAGGCCTTTGAATCCATCACCTGCCGGCGCTAGGTTCGGGGAAGGCCGGGAAAACGAGGAGACACGAAATGACCCTCCGAATGCTTCGGCGTAGCCTCCTTTTCCCGGCCGCGGCCCTTGCCACTTTTGCCGGAATCTCTGCCTGCTGCCTGGTGCCAGGCCCTGCGGCGAAACCCCTGACGACGGAGGAACTGATGCCTGCCGCCCGCACGGTCGTGACCGGGAGCGCCACCTACCGTGAACGGATGATCGCTCCGCCCGGATCGGTGCTGACCGTTCTGTTGCAGGACACATCGCGCGCAGATGCCCCGGCCCTGACCCTCGCCACCTGGTCTGTCCTGCTGGATGACAACGGCGTGCCCCGGACGTTCGAACTGACGCCCGAAGGCCCGTTTGATCCGCGTATGACCTATACGGTGCGCGCCGCGATCCGCGGCCCGGACGGCGCCCTGCTCTGGACGACAGATACCTCGCACCGCGTGCCGGCCGCCGGTGATGGCACCGGGACGCATGACATCGGCGAGATCGTGATGGTTCAGGCTGCGGCCTTCTCTCCGGGGGTGGAGCCCGCGCCGCTCGCCGGCACATCCTGGAAGGTCGAGGGCATGGGCGGCACCGGCATCGTTGCGGGCAGCGAACCGACGATCAGCTTCAGCAGGGACGGCCGGATCAGCGGCTCCACAGGGTGCAACCGTTTCTTCGGCGGCTATGAGCAGGCCGGCGCGAAGGTCACTTTCAGCGGAGTCGGGATGACCAAGATGATGTGCATGGGCGAAGGGATCATGGCACAGGAAATGAAGTTTGCCGCCATCCTCAGCCAGGCCGCAGACTTCAGCATCGACGGGCTCGGCAACCTGAACCTGAGCGGCGCTGATGGCATAGGCTTCGTGGCGAGGCCCATGAATGCGGACAAACCGGCGGGGGATCCGGCCGGACTGCAGGGCGCAGAATGGGTGGTCGAGGACATCAACCGCGGCGGAGTGATCGACCGCACCCGCCTGACGCTGACCTTCGGCGCCGATGGCCGCGTATCCGGCAATGGCGGATGCAACAGCTTCAGCGGTTCCTATTCCGCTGACGGATCATCGGTGACGTTCGGCCCCCTCGCCATGACCCGGCGGGCCTGTATCGGCGAGGCACTGAACGCGCAGGAGACCCGCTATGCGGCAGCGCTGACAGGCCGGATGACCTGGGAAATCCGCGCCGACGGGGCGCTGGAGCTGACCGGCGATGGCGGCCGCCGCCTGCTGCTGCGCCGGTAACTTACACATTTGTCATCCGGATTAGACCAGGGCCCTGAAAATTGGGTAGCCCTACTGATTGACGCTTCCGGCGAACGATTCAGACTGAGGGTATGTATCCGAAGGGGGCTACTTCCATGATTCAACGGTTTCGCCCGGCGCGGGCCATACTGGCGGCTGCCGCGATGACACTCGGCCTTGGCCCGGTGGCCCAAGCCGGGCCGCTCGACGCGTTCAAATCAGCCTACCAGTGCGCCAAGGATGCCGGAACCGGCAGCCTGAAGGTGATGGGCGATGTGGCCAAGAAATCCGCCCTGATCGCCGAGATCGGGGCCAACGCCTCGGCCTGCACGGCAGCAGGAGGCGGCACCGCCGTGCCCTATGGCGTGACGCTGGCAGCGATTTCGGCCATCAAGGCCGCCTCGCCCGAAACCGTGCCGACTGGCCAGTGCGCAAAATCCATCAAGGGAGTTGTCGCCCGCCCGTTCGGTGAGGGCATCAGCTATATCATGCCCCCCGGCAGTATTCGGACGAAACTGCTGGTGGTCGTCAACAGCGATGCCGCGAAAGAACAGATCTGGAGCATGATCGAGTCGGTGCCAGGGGTTCAGCCCTATACCGTTCAGGTGGGGTGCGCGTGCACCACCATCGATAATGGCATCGCCCTGACCGATCTGCGCGAGGTCGGGGATGCAATCAGCCAGGTTTCGGAGTCCTGTGCTGCCATGCTCGACACGCTGGGGCTGGGATTCATCAACGATCTGGATGACGCAGCAGAACGCGCGGCGCACAAGGCGTATGCCAGCCTCAGCGGTGCGTATGACGAATACGTCAACGGCGAAAGCGATCCGGAGCCCTACGGTGTGGTTTATGACCGCGAGTTCTCAACCGGCCGGCGGCATTTCATCAAACGGTTCGCCCAGCAGGGACCGAAAGCGGAGCCGATCGTACTGTCGGAACTGAGCTCGCGTATCCATTCCTGCGCCATGTATTATGACAACCACAAGCACTCATATTCGAACGGCGTGAAGATCTGCACGGAAATGGCTCAGCGCCTGATGGCAGACGTCAAGGCAGAAGGCCTCCGGGAGTACAATGAATCCTCGATGCTGAAGCAGATCGAGGCGAGCTGGAACAGCCTGTTTGAAACGCATTGGGCCTGGCGCCTGCCCCCGGTCCCTACAGGCTTCCCCGCCAATGACTCCGCCGGGCTCGCTGAAAAGCTGAAGGTATTTACGGTGGGCGGCGTGACCCATCCGGATGCCCCACAACTGAAATCCCTCGCCGGGGGGCTCGACTGCACGGGTGTGGATACGCCCGGCGTTCTGGCCCGCTGCAAGGCCAGCGGGGTGTATGCGGCTGCCATGCAGGGCTGGGCTTATGCCGGTGATGCCGCAATGGCAGTGAAGGTGGCGCAGACGGGAATCACACCGCGTATGTCGCAACACATCGCCGGGCGCTGGAATGCCAACAAACAGCACGTGCGTGACTATTATCTCTTGTGGTGGCTGGGCGATCCGGCCCCGATGAGCGGACCATTCGGCTGCCCGGCCAACGAGCCTCTCCGGAGCGCTTGTCTCGAAGACCTGAAGGCGAGCTTTGATACCGGCTGCTTCGACAAGATGCGCGATGCCGTAGCCTATGCGCCCTCGTCTGCCAGCATCGTCTTCGGGCCGGTTGCCGGATCGATGTCAGGCTGCCAGAACCTGCTCGGCACACGGACGGATTTTGCGAACAAGCTCGCCAACTATGCGGTGGATATCCCTCCGGCAGGTGCAGCGGCAAACATCTGCAGCAGCTACCCGGCCCGCTCGAACGAGCTGCTGGCCTGCCAGAAATATGTGACCGCTGCGTATGATGACTGTGCCGTGAAGGCCATGAAGGCGGGCTACACGGTCAGTCAGCCCGGCGGGTTCAAGACCTGCTGGGCACCGGCCCAGAAAGACCTTGCGGAAAAAATGCCGGCCCTGCTCGCCGTGCGCTCACCGCCTGCGGTCAGCGGCACGGTTGTGGCCCCCGACAAGGTCCCGGCTGTGAACGATCTGCCCAAGCTGCCATCCAAGCCGATGTCGACCACTCCCCCGCCCACCACCGTGCCGAGGAAATGATGACCGGCTCCGGCCCCGGCCCTGTGCGGATCATCGTCTGACGGCCCCACAAAGTCCGGGCTATGGCGCCGGGACCGGATAAGGTTCGAGTCCGGTAAGGGTGAGGGCATAGGCAGCATTTCCGGTGTCGTTGCGGAATTCACCGGTGGAGAGCGTGCCCTCGACATAATAGGGAACCCAGATGTCGGAGATGCGCTGGCCTTCCGGCGCGCGCACAAGAATGATCTGGTTTGGCGGCGGCGGCGGCGAGTGGATGCAGGCGCCCATGTAAGGCACGAACAGGAACTCCGCGTAGCGGCCCTGCTCCGTGCCATCGAGGGGCACGACATAGCCGGCGATGCGCACGCGCTGGCCGTCGAGTTCGCGGGCCACATCGAAGGTGCCGAATTGCGGCATGGTATCATCGGCGGCGCCTTCCTCGATGTAGTACCCCTCGCCATAACGCTTCTCGAGGGCGTCATAGAACTCCGTCATCTGGCGCATCAGCTCTTCCTCCGCGCCCGGCGGCATCAGGTCTTCCCAGACGATGGGCAGCGCCTCACCGGGCTTGACGCCCCAGTATTGCGTGGGGGCTGACGGGGATGGCGCCGGGGCGGCAGAGACCTCTGGTGATCTCTCACCGGCAGCCTCAGGCGGGGCATTGCTGGCATCCGTCGCGGCGCCGCCACAGGCGGCAAGCCCGGCCAGAGCCACAGCGGGCGCAAGATACAAAAGTTTCATGATCTGCTGTTCCTGAGCGGCAAGCCCGCCCTGCTTAGCCGATTTTTCCTGCCCTGGAAGCGCGGCAGGCAGCTCTGGCGAAGACGCGTATCGTATTGGGCTTGGAGCGCGGCGGGGCAGCCGCTAAGGCTGGTGCTTCCACAGCGCAGTTACCTCCTCCCGCATGACACCCCCCTCCCGAACCCTGATCGGCATCGACCTTGGCACGACCAATTCGCTGGCTGCGGTGTTCACCGATGACGGGCCGAAGCTGATCCCCAACGGCCTGGGCGAGCTGCTGACGCCTTCGGTCGTGGGCTATGCCGGGGATGGCACCTTGCTGGTCGGGCGCGCGGCCAAGGACCGGCTGCTGACCCATCCGCAGCTGACAGCCGCGCGCTTCAAGCGCTACATGGGAACGGACCACGAAATGAAGCTCGGCAAGAAGAGCTTCCGTGCGGAGGAGCTTTCCTCCTTCGTGCTTCGCGCGCTGCGGGCGGATGCCGAAGCCTATCTCGGACATGACGTGGACGAGGCGGTGATCTCGGTGCCGGCTTATTTCAACGACATCCAGCGCAAGGCGACGATAACCGCAGCGGAGTTCGCAGGCCTGAAGGTGAACCGGCTGATCAACGAGCCGACCGCCGCTGCGCTTGCCTACGGCCTGCAGGACCGGCAGGGCGAATCGACTTTCCTGGTGGTGGACCTGGGCGGGGGCACCTTTGATGTCTCTATCCTTGAGATGTTCTCCGGTGTGATGGAGGTGCGCGCCTCAGCGGGCGATGCGTTCCTGGGCGGGGAAGACTTTACCGATGCGCTGGCGAACGAACTGGGCCGGCAGCTGGGCATCAAGCCGGAGGATGTGAGCCGCGAGGACGGGGCACGGCTGCGCGCGCTGGCAGAGCGCCTGAAGGTGCAACTGAGCGAGGCGGCGGACGTGAGGGCCGACTTCGTACTGAACGGCGAGGCGAGGCCTGTACGCATCACGCGGGAAACCTTCGACGAGATCACTGACCCGATCCTCAGGCGGCTGCGTCTGCCGATCCAGCGGGCGATTTCGGACGCGAGCCTGCGCGCTGACGACCTCCACCGGATCATCACTGTCGGCGGGGCGACGCGGATGCAGGCTGTTCGCCAGCTGGTGACACGGTTGTTCAAACGCTTTCCGGAACACTCGATCGACCCGGACCATGTGGTGGCGCTCGGTGCCGCTGTGCAGGCAGGGCTCGCAGCGCGGCACAAGGCGCTGGATGATGTGGTGATGACGGACGTGTGCCCGTTCACTCTAGGCTTTGAAAGCTCGATCCCGGTTGGCGGCGGCAAGTTCGAGCACGGGCATTTCTCGCCGATGATCGAACGTAACACGGTGGTGCCGGTGTCAAGGTCAGACATCATCTCGCCGCTGCATCCGAACCAGGCCGAGATCGTGCTGCGCATCTATCAGGGCGAGAGCCCCTTCGTGAAGGACAATATCCTGATCGGCACCTTGCATGTTCCGCTACGCGGAGGGCCGAAGGACGACAAGTCCGTGGACGTACGATACACTTATGATACCTCCGGTGTTCTGGAAGTGGAGGCGATGCCGCTGGCGACCCGCAAGACCGAGCGGCTGGTGATCGAGGGCAATCCCGGCAGCCTGCCGCGCGCCGAGATCGAGAAGCGCCTCAGGGCACTCGCCGTGATCAAGATTCATCCGCGGGAGCAGCAGGAGAATGCTGCCCTGATCGCCCGGATGAAGGCCGCCTACGAGAACACGCTTGGGGACCGGCGCCAGTCGATCGGCCGTTTGATTGCGGAGTTCGAGGCCGTGCTGTCGCGCCAGGATGTGCGCGAGATCAGCGAGGCGCGCCGGCAGATCGAACAGGTGATCGGCCATTACGAAGGCGGCGATGTCTTCTGATCCTTTCCTGCTGCTGGGCCTCGACCGCGCCACAGCCACCGATGCGGATGTGCGGCGCGCCTATGCCGAGCGGCTGAAGACGACGCGGCCGGAAGACGACCGCGCGGGGTTCATGGCGCTGCGTGCGGCGTTTGAGCAGGCGCGCAGCGAGCTGCGGTGGCGCGAGCAGTATGGCGACGAGGTGGCTGATGACGGTGATGCCGATCAGCCTGAGGCCTCAGCCGCCGGCTGGTCCTCTGACAGGGAAGACGATGAACCGAACCCCGCCGATGCGGTTCGCAGCGAAATCGTTGAGCACGAGGATGCTGCGACCCGGGCGATGAACGCTCTGGCCGACGTGCTGACGCGCGAGCCTTTCGGCGCGCCGGTCAAACGGGTGATGGCCATTCTTGAAGCAGATGACGTGTCCGGTATCGAGGATTACCAGTCCCTGCAATGGCAGGTCCGGAATTTCCTCTGTGACCGGACAGGTTACAATCAGGACCCACAAGCGCTGCGCCGGCCCGGCTGGCTGACACTGGAACTGTTCGACGCGCTGGACGGCTATTTCGGCTGGACGCGACAGCCGGTGACTCAGCCCTGGATACGCCCGATGAATGACTGGCTGGCGCGCCTGCGGCAGCGCATCGTGTGGGAGGACATGCCTGAGACGGAGCGCCGCAAGGCCGAGATCCGGCAGACCGTTGAGACTCTGGGGCAGACCGGGCCAGACAGCGCTTCCGGCAAGACCGGCGGCGGGCTGGGCTGGCTGGCCATGGCCGCAGGTATCATTGCCTATGCACTCTACCAGTTCTTCACGCGCGGGAGCGGCGGCTGACGCCGGGGAACGGCTGTTGCCGAGGGAAGATCGCAGGTAAATTCTCCGGCATGGGCAGACAGAGGGCAGAGGCCCCGCTGCAATGACGGAGGAATGATCCCATGGCCGATACCGGGGCGCTGGACCTTGGCTTTGACCCGGCAGAACTGAAGGCGCGTTACCGCGCCGAGCGCGACAAGCGGCTGCGGCAGGATGGCAACGAGCAGTATGTAAATGTCACCGGCCAGTTCGCACACTATCTGGAAGACCCGTACACGGAGCGAGTAGAGCGTGATCCGGTGACGGATCATGTCGAGGTGGCGGTGATCGGAGGTGGTTTCGGCGGCCTGCTGGCTGCCGCACGGCTGCGCAAGGCAGGATTCTCCGACATCCGGATGATCGAGAAAGGCGGCGACTTTGGCGGCACCTGGTATTGGAACCGCTATCCCGGCGCGGCCTGCGACATCGAGAGCTATATCTACCTGCCCCTGCTGGAAGAGACCGGCTACATGCCGGTGGAGAAGTATTCCAAGGCGCCGGAGATTCTGGAACACTCACGCCGCATCGCCCGGCATTTCGGGCTCTACGAGAATGCCCTGCTCGGCACAGGCATCACCGGAATGCTTTGGGACGAACAGGCACATTACTGGATCATCGAGACGGATCGCGGCGACCGCTTCACCGCACAGTTCGTCGTGATGTCGAACGGGCCGCTCAACCGTCCGAAGCTGCCCGGCATCAAAGGCGTGGAGACGTTCAAGGGGCACAGCTTCCACACCAGCCGTTGGGACTATGCCTATACCGGCGGCACAAGCGCCGGCGGTCTGGACCGGATCGGGGACAAGGTGATCGGCATCATCGGCACGGGCGCGACCGCCGTGCAGTGCGTGCCTCACCTCGCCGAATGGGCAAAGCACCTCTATGTCTTCCAGCGTACCCCCTCTTCGATTGATGTGCGCGGCGACCGGCCGACGGACCAGACCTGGGCGAAGAACCTGCCGGAAGGCTGGCAACGCCGCCGGATGGAAAACTTCAACACGCTGGTCTCGGGCGGGTATGAACCGGAAGACCTGGTGAATGATGGGTGGACGGACATTATACGCAATATCCTGTTCATCGCCTCGAAAGGCGACAAGCAGGGCCTTTCGCCAGAGCGGCTGGCGGAACTGGCCGAGCTCGCGGACTTCAAGAAGATGGAACAGGTGCGCAGCCGCGTAGACGAAGTGGTGAAAGACCCGGAGACGGCGGCAAAGCTGAAGCCATGGTATCGTCAGTTCTGCAAGCGGCCGTGCTTCCATGATGGCTACCTTGCCGCTTTCAACCGGCCGAACGTGACGCTGGTGGACACCAATGGCAAAGGCGTCGACGAGATCACCACCGATTCCGTGATCGTGGATGGCAGGGCCTACAAGGTGGATTGCCTGATCTATGCTACCGGTTTCGAGGTGGGCACCGATTATACACGGCGTGCGGGGTATGATCCGGTAGGGCGCCGCGGCGTCAGCCTGAAAGAATACTGGGCTGACGGCATGCGCAGTCTGCACGGGCTGACCGTTCACGGATTTCCCAACATGTTCCTGATGGGGCCGGGACAGGCCGGGTTCACGGCCAACTATCCCCACTCCCTTGCCGAGCAGGCCGACCAGATCGGGTATATCGTCAGCGAAACCAAATCACGCCAGGCCCGCACTTTCGAACCCAGCGCAGAGGCAGAGGCGGCCTGGGTGCAGACAATCATCGAGAAAGCTGTGATGCGCCAGCAGTTCCTGGAAGAATGCACGCCAGGTTATTACAACAATGAGGGCAAACCCGGCGACCGGGCCGCCCAGAACAATTCCTATGGCGAGGGCCCCAATCCCTATTTCCGCATCCTCAAGGCCTGGCGAGAGGATGGCGGCATGCCCGGGCTTGAGCTGAGCTGAAGGGGAGCCATTAGCCCGGCTTCATGGTGTATAGCGGCATTGGCCGGTGCGTTTTCCTTTGATGGCAGGCTACAGATCGTCTAACCATCTGCGGTATGGACACCCGCGTGTTTCAGGACTGGATCGGGCGCACGGACGTGCAGATCGACACGCTGCATGCCGGACCGGCCCGGGCTCTGGCGGCAACGCTTGATCAGGACCCGGACGAGTTCGGCCTGCGCGCCGAGCTGCCTCCGCTTTGGCTGTGGCTGTATTTCCTGCCGGCAGTGCGCGCCTCCGGCATCGGCGCAGACGGACATCCGCAGCGCGGCGGCTTCCTGCCGCCGGTGGCCCTGCCCCGTCGGATGTGGGCGGGCAGCCGGTGCCGCTTCCACGGGCCGGTACGCATCGGGGATGAGCTGACGAAGGTGTCCACGATCACCGGGGTTTCGGCCAAGACCGGGCGCAACGGCGAGATGGTGTTCGTGACCGTTCGACATGCCTGGTCGCGCGGTGGCGCGGGCCTCGCCGAAGAGGAGCAGGACATCGTCTACATGCCGATCCCGGATGTATTCAGTCCGCCGCCACCAGTCTTGCCGGGCGCCTGCGAACATACCGAGAGCGTGGCAGTCGATCCGGTCATGCTGTTCCGGTTCTCCGCGCTGACCTTCAACGGGCACCGTATCCATTACGACCGCACCTATGCCATGCATACGGAAAAGTACCCGGGGCTGGTGGTGCATGGGCCGCTGCAGGCCATCCTGCTGATGGAAGCGGCCCGGCGCTGGTATCCCGGCCGGCGCCCGTCAGAATTCACCTTCCGCGGCCTGAGGCCACTGTTCGATTTCGATGAGGTCTCTGTCTCCGGGCGCGCGAATGCGGCGGGCGGGCTTGATCTGTTTACGGTCAATGGCGAGGGCGCCGCCGGCATGCAGGCGACGCTCGGCTGGGCGGGCGGCTGAAACGAGCTAGATGACTTTCCGATGAGGCCGGGAACCGGCCTGTTCGGGAGGAAGGCATGGTCAGGATCCTTGAAGGGCTGCGGATCGTCGAAGGCTCCGCTTTCGTGGCGGCGCCGTTGGCCGGCATGACGCTGGCGCAGATGGGCGCGGACGTGATCCGCTTCGACCGGATACGCGGCGGGCTGGATCATGCCCGCTGGCCGGTGACAGAGAAAGGCCGCAGCCTGTTCTGGGCGGGACTCAATAAGGGAAAGCGCAGCCTCGCCGTGGATATGACCACACCGCGCGGACAGGAAATCGTCACGCGGCTGATCTGCCAGCCGGGCGAAGGCCGCGGCATCTTCCTGACCAACCTGCGCGTGCGCGGATGGATGGATTATGACGCGCTGAAAAAACACCGGGCCGACCTGATCATGATGTCCATAACCGGTGACCGGCACGGAAATCCTCATGTCGACTATACGGTGAACCCGGCCGTGGGCTTTCCGATGGCGACGGGACCGGAGGGGTCGTCTGAGCCGGTAGGCCATGTCCTTCCGGCCTGGGACTGCATCACAGGCCAGCAGGCAGCGCTCGGCATTCTCGCCGCGGAGCGGCATCGCCGGCTGACCGGAAATGGCCAGCTGGTCGAACTGGCCCTGAAGGACATGGCGCTGGCGATGCTTGGCAATCTGGGCATCATCGGGGAAGTCACCGTGAACGGCTACGACCGGCCAAAGATGGGAAACTCCCTGTACGGAGCCTATGCGCAGGATTTCGTGTGCCGCTGCGGCGGGCGGGTCATCGTGGTTGCGCTCACTCAGCGGCAATGGGACAATCTGAAGGCGGCGACACACACGCAAGTGGCCATCGAGGAACTGGCCGTCAAACTGGGCGTGAACCTGAATCTGGAAGGGGCACGCTTCCAGCACCGGCACGCGATAACAGACGTGCTGAAGCCCTTTTTCGATACCCGGCGGATCGACGAGTTCGAAGCCACGTTCAATGAACGCAGCGTGACCTGGTCGCGTTACCGGACCTTCGGGCAGGCCGTGCGGGAAGACCCGGACATCTCCACCGACAACCCGATGTTCTCCATGCTGGAGCATCCCGGTATCGGAACATACCTGACCCCCGGCAATCCAATCGCATTCTCGGATGCCGAGCGCATCGCGCCCACGCGCGCCCCGAGCCTGGGTGAGAACACGGACGAAATCCTGTCCGACATCGGATATTCCGATGGCGAGATTGCCAACCTGCATGATGACCGGATCGTGGCCGGGCCGCGCTAGCTATTCGTCCACCAGTGCCACCAGCAGGTCGCCCTCAGCCACCTGCTGTCCGGCAGCCGCATGCACCGCTTGAATGATGCCATCGCGAGGCGCGGCCAGGGCATGTTCCATCTTCATTGCCTCAAGAACAGCCAGGACATCGCCGCGCGCGACCTGAGCGCCCGGCTGGGCCAGAACGCTGAGCACCTTGCCGGGCATGGGCGCCTTGACGGCGTTGCCGCCGAGGGCGGCTTCGGCATCGGCGCTGAATTCGGGGATGGTGACGAGAAATGTGTCGCCGCCGGAAGTGACGGCGAAGCGGCGGGGCGAGAGATCGGTGATCAGCGGGAATGGTGCTTCGTCCGCATCCGGAGCATCAGCATCTATAAGGGCCGCTTCGCCATCGGCGGCGAGGAGGACGCGGCGGCGGGGCGGCGCGTTGAGGCGGAAGCCATCATTGATGGCCCAGGGCGTGTTGTCGTCTTCATCCTCGAGCAGGAGGGTGGCGACCGCGCGGAGGCAGGCACGCCGGTGTACTTCCGGCACGGCGGCGAGCGTGTCGATATGTTCGCCGATCCAGTTCACATGATGCGTGCCGGCAGTGAACTCTGCGGACTGGGCGCAGCGGCGCAGGAATCCGGCATTGGACGGCACGCCGCAGAGCTGGGTGTGGGCGAGCGTATCGGTGAGGGTTCTGAGCGCGGCCTCGCGGGTTTCTCCGTACACGATCAGTTTGGCGATCATGGAATCGTAGTTCGAGGGCACCCGGTCACCGGTTTCGAAGCCGGTGTCCCAGCGGACCCACTCACCGTCCGGTTCTTCGAGCAGGCCGAATTCGAGGATGAGGCCGGCGCCGGGGCGGAAATTGTCGGCTGGGTCCTCGGCGCAGATACGGGCTTCGAAGGCATGGCCCGAAAGCTTGATATCCTTCTGTTTCAGTGGGATTTTTCCGCCGGACGCGACGATCAGCTGCCATTCGACAAGGTCCTGCCCCGTGATCATTTCGGTGACCGGGTGTTCGACCTGCAGGCGGGTGTTCATTTCGAGGAACCAGAAGGTGTCCTTCGCGAGCGGCCTTGATCCGTCCACGATGAATTCGACTGTCCCGGCGCCCTGATAGCCGACGGCCTTTGCAAGCTTGACGGCGGCGTCGGTCATCGCGGCGCGGACATCGGCGGGCATACCGGGTGCGGGCGCTTCCTCGATGACTTTCTGGCGGCGGCGCTGGAGGGAGCAGTCGCGCTCGAACAGGTGGACGGCATTACCGTGCTGGTCGCCGAAGACCTGCACTTCGATATGGCGGGGACGTTCGACGAGTTTTTCGAGCATGACGCGGCCATCACCGAAGCTTGCCTCGGCTTCGCGCACGGCGCTGATCAGTTCGGCTTCAAGGTCTGCGGCCCTGGACACCTGGCGGATGCCCCTACCCCCGCCGCCGGCAACGGCCTTGATCAGCAGAGGGTAGCCGATCCTCTCAGCCTCTTTCATCAGTGTACGCGCATCCTGCGCTTCACCGCGATAGCCGGGGAGCACGGGCACGCCGGCCTCTTCCGCAATTCTCTTGGCTTCATCCTTCGGCCCCATCGCGCGGATGGCGGCGGGCGGCGGGCCGACCCAGATGAGGCCGGCGGCGATGACGGCTTCGGCAAAGGCGGCGTTTTCGGAGAGGAAGCCGTAGCCGGGGTGGATGGCGTTGGCGCCGGTCTGTTTGGCGGCGGCGAGGATCGCCTCTGTGCGCAGGTAGCTTTCGGTGGCGGGCGCAGCGCCAATATGCACGGCTTCGTCCGCCTCGCGGACGTGTTTGGCGGCGCGGTCAGCATCCGAATAAACGGCAACGGTTTCGATGCCGAGGCGACGGCAGGTGCGGAAGATGCGGACGGCAATTTCACCGCGGTTCGCGACGAGGAGTTTCGTGATGTTCACTGTTCTTGCCTCCCCGGCCCCGGTGCACGGTGGCGACCAGGACGAAACTGATGATCATCAGCAGATACCATGATCCGAGTTTCGATAAAGACACCATTTCCCAGCCATTTTCTTGCCCGGGATAGGCCCAGGCGCGGGCGAATGTTCCAAGGTTCTCCGCAAACCAGATGAAGACTGCCACAAGGAAAAAGCCGATCAGCAGGGGCATCGGGCGGTGAACCCGGTCCGGGCGGAACCAGACCAGGGTGCGCAGGTAGATCAGCGCGGTGGCAGCGAAGAGGCCAAGGCGGATGTCGACGGTCCAGTGATGGGCGAAGAAGTTCACATAGATGGCCGCGGCCAGCAGGCCCTGCAGCCAGAGCGGCGGGAAACGGTCGAACCGGAACTCGAAGATGCGCCAGACGCGGGCGAGGTATGAACCGACGGCGGCGTACATGAAACCGGAAAAGAGCGGCACGGCGCCGATGCGCAGGAGGCTGTCTTCCGGGTAGATCCAGCTGCCAGCGCTGGTCTTGAACAGTTCCATGATGGTGCCGGTGATGTGGAAGACGAGGATGACGCGCGCCTCTTCCCATGTCTCGAGGCCGCTGATCAGCAGGGCGGCCTGAAGGGCGAGGGCGGCGAGGACGAGGAAATCGTAACGGGAGAGCGCGGCGCCTTCCGGGTAGAAGAAGTGCGTGGCCAGCAGCAGCGCGAGCATCGCGCCGCCGAACAGGCAGGCCCAGGCCTGCTTGATGCCGAAGCTGACAAACTCGAACAGGCCGAGCGTCCACGGGCCTTTCACCCAGCGGGCGCGGAGCGCTTCGCGTTCGGCGTGGAGAGAGGCGCGCAGGCGCTGGGTGCGGGCTTCAGGCTGGGGCGTCATGATCTCCGGGGATGAAGGGATTTCCGGGCCGAAACAAGGCCAAGGGCCGCCCGACCGGGGATGAATTTGAGGCTTTGTGAGGCCCGCCGGATGGCGTAAGCATTGAGCGTGTAGAGCAGACGGGGGAGTCCGATGGCTTACAACTCTGGTGTGCAACTCGCTGGCCTGGCCGGCATCGTCGGCGGCGGGCTCGGCGCCTATTTCGGCTATAACTACGCGATTGCGGAAGGCATGCCGCCGATACAGGGGGCGCTGATTCTCGGCGCAGTCGGGATGATCGCGTTCAGTGCCGGCGCCTTCGTGCTGAAATCGCTCATGCAGTTCGTTGTCTATGTCATCATGCTCGGCCTGGTGGTGTACATATTCCGGAACCAGATAGAGGGCCTGACCGGGATCAACCCGGTGCAGGCCGTGCATACGACCCTGACAGGATGGGGCGTTCCCCTGCCGCCACTCGACTGACGCGGCTTACTGTTTCCAGTCCGGGGCGCGCTTCTCGAGGAAGGCGGCAACACCTTCCCGCCCCTCGGCAGAGGCACGCCGCGCAGCAATGCGCTTGGCCGTCTTGCGGCCGAGTTCCCTGTCGACTGGGCGGCCGGCGACATCACGCACGAGCTTCTTGGCATCCGCCACCGCACCCGGCGCGGCAGCAAAAACGAGCCGCGCTATATGTTCTTCCATCTCGGCCATCTCGTCCGCGGTCTGAACAACATACTGTACAAGGCCGATCTTCTCGGCATAGGCGGCGTCAAAGGACTCTGCCGTGACGAACAGGGCACGTGCCCAGCGCGGACCGATAGCCTCGATCACGAACGGGCTGATCGTGGCGGGCGTGAGACCGAGGCGGACTTCCGAAAAGCGGAACTGGGTACCGGCCATCGCGATGGCGACATCGCAGGCCGCGACCAGCCCTGCCCCGCCACCCATGGCAGCGCCCTGAACGAGGGCGAGTGTCATCTGCGGCATTTCATAAAGGCGCTGCAGCATCTCGGCGAGGTTTTCAGCGTCGGTCTCGTTGTCCTCACGGGTCTTAAGGGCAGCGAGCTTCATCCATTCCAGATCCGCCCCGGCAGAGAAGGATTTGCCTTCGCCGCGAAGGATCATCATCCGGATGCCGGGCTGGTCCGAGATCATACTGAACACGTCTGTCAGCTCCGCGATCAGTTCGGCATTGAAGGCGTTGTGCACCTCTGGGCGGTTCAGCGTGACAACTGCCACACCGGCGCGGGTCACATCCAGCTTGATGAGGTCGTAGTCTGCGTCGCGCATGGGGTCTCCTCTCAGGGATCGTTTCCTGCGGCTACCTTGCGGTAGTGGCTGGTCGGGCGCAAGGCGGGCTTCTCGACCAGGTGCCAAAGGGCGAAGCTGGCGGCGAGAACAAGAATCGCCGAAAGCACGAAGAATGCCGGTGCGCCCAGCATGCGGAGAAGGCCGGTCGCCAGCATGGCCTGCAGGATCGGGAAATGCGTGATGTAGAGCCCGTAGGAGATGTCTCCGAAACGGGCCGCGCTGAGGGCGGGTCCGGGCGCAAAGGCAATCGCCGAGATGATCCCCGCCAGGCCGAGGGCCCGCAGAGGCTCGAGCAGCGGAGAGGCGAGTGAGGCCGCCGTGAGGATTGCGCCCAGGAGGCCGAGCTTCGCCCAGTGGCGCGGAAGCTGGCCTGCACATTTCCAGAGGGTGATGCCCATGGCGAAAAAGGCCATCTGGCCGGGCAGCTGGCGGCTTAGGGCAAGACCGAAACTGGTATCCCCGATCTGTGGCACGAGCACCGCCCAAAGGGAGCCCGCGATGTATAAGGCAGCGATCACCAGCCACCACTGTGCGCGCATGGCCTTCAGCACAAGGAGGATCAGTGGAAGGATGATGTAAAACATCACTTCGATCTTCAGGGTCCACAAGGCACCGTTCACTTCCGTAAACCTGTTCGACCCGAACAAGCCCGGAAGATTGGGCTCAAGGAAATTGAGAAAAACGAGGTTGGCACCGAGATAGCGCAGCACGGATGGACCATCCCATGTCAGCGACACACTGATCAGGGCCGGAAGGAGGATAATCACCGCGTAGGCCGGATAGAGCCGCCGGAAGCGCTTGCCGGCATAGTCGGCCAGGGTGGAAGACCGGTCCCATGATCCCGCAACAAGGGCGCCGGAGACGATAAAAAAGCCTTGTATCGAAACTTCTGCCAGAGTGGCCAGCGTAAGCTCCAGTGAGCTGCCGGGGGCGACGGCGGACAGGGCTAGGGCGTGATAGGCGAACACGCCTGACGCCAGAAGCAGGCGGATCAGGTCAAAACGATTCTGCGCAAAAGGCTGTGAAATCAAGCAGCTGAGGTCCGGGTGAACTGATTATGTTGCAGCCGATAACAGGTTGTGGGCCGTTCGCGAAGCGGGGCAGTCCATGACACCCTGAAAGCAAACGGCCCCCGCACGATGTGCGGAGGCCGGCAGGAGAGAAGCGGAGCTGCGGCTTACTGGCCGGCCTTCTTCGCCGCTTTCCAGGCGCTGGCGGCGGCTGTGTATTCGGCTTCCGAGAGATACCCGTCAGAATTCGTGTCCGCTTCTGCGAATTTCGCAGCAGCTTCCTGTTCGCTGACCTTCCCCTTAGCGGTTTTTGCCGTCACGAACTCGGTCAGGCTGATCTGCCCGTCGCCATCGGTATCATAGGACGGAAGCCCAGGCATTTCACCCGCATGGGCCGCCAGTGCCGCGGCGGAGAGGCCAGCTGCCAGAATGGATGTGCGTTTCATGTCTTACTCCGTTTGTCTATGCCGCGCAGGGTCGCGACACTGACAATGTAGGCGGAGAATCCCGCATGTGGCGTGACAATCGGTTCACGACACACTTTACATCATGACGGCACAGAAGGGGCAGGAATATGGCGCAGCCGCCACACTCTCTCCAGCCTCTTACATTATCCTTAGGCGGATGAACAGGCGATGAGCAGATCACATCCTGAATACGCCAAATCCCCTCTCGCCGAAGGGGGCATTCAGGCTGGCACTGAGCGCCAGGCCCAGCACACGGCGGGTGTCAGCAGGATCGATGATACCGTCATCCCAAAGGCGGGCGGTGGAATAGTAAGGATTGCCTTCGGCTTCGTAGAGGTCCCGGATCGGCTGCTTGAACGCGTTCTCCTCTTCCGCGCTCCATGTACCTCCCCGCCGCTCTATGCCGTCGCGCTTGACAGTGGCAAGAACGCTGGCGGCCTGCTCGCCGCCCATGACGGAGATGCGCGCATTCGGCCACATGAACAGGAAGCGGGGTGAATAGGCACGACCGCACATGCCATAGTTGCCTGCTCCGAAGCTGCCACCGGTGACAACCGTGAATTTTGGCACGCTGGCGGTGGCGACCGCCGTCACCATCTTTGCGCCGTCCTTGGCGATGCCGCCGGCTTCATACTTCGAGCCGACCATGAACCCGGTGATATTCTGCAGGAAGATGAGAGGCGTGCGCCGCTGATCGGCAAGCTCGATGAAGTGGGCGGCCTTCTGGGCGCTTTCGGAAAACAGGATGCCGTTATTGGCGAGTATGGCCACGGGCATTCCGCAGAGACGCGCGAAGCCGCAGACCAGTGTTTCGCCATAGAGCTTCTTGAACTCATGAAACTCCGAGCCGTCGACGAGACGGGCAATGACTTCACGCGCATCATAGGGCTCGCGCACATCCTGGGGGACGAGGCCATGCAGCTCGGCCGGATCGTAAAGCGGCTCGGCGGGATCTGTCAGCGTAAAGGGTTGGGGCTTCGGTTTCGACAGGGTACGGACGATGGAACGGACAATGGCGAGGGCATGAGAGTCATGGGCCGCATAATGATCTGCCACACCGGAGCGGCGGGCATGGACATCGGCCCCGCCGAGGTCTTCAGCAGAAATCTCCTCACCGGTTGCCGCTTTGACCAGCGGCGGCCCACCAAGGAAGATGGTACCCTGCCTGCGCACGATGACCGTCTCGTCACTCATCGCGGGCACATAGGCCCCGCCCGCCGTGCAGCTGCCCATGACGGCTGCGATCTGCGGGATGCCCTTGGCGCTCATCTGGGCCTGGTTGAAGAAGATGCGGCCGAAATGCTCCCGGTCCGGAAAGACTTCCGACTGGTGCGGCAGGTTCGCCCCGCCTGAATCGACGAGGTAGATGCAGGGCAGATGGTTTTCCATCGCGATTTCCTGCGCACGCAGGTGTTTCTTAACGGTGATCGGAAAATACGCACCACCCTTCACGGTCGCGTCATTGCAGACAATCAGGCATTCGCGCCCTTCGACCCGGCCGACACCTGTGATGAGGCCGGCACCGGGCGCTTCGCCGTCATACATGCCATGGGCGGCCAGCGCGCCGATTTCGAGAAAGGCGCTGCCCGGATCGATCAGGCGCTCGACCCTCTCCCGGGGCAAGAGCTTGCCACGCTCGGTGTGCCGCCTGCGGCTGTCCTCCGGGCCACCCAGGGCCGCCTGAGCCGTGTGCGCCCGCAACTCCGACACGAGTGCTGCCATGGCCTGCCGGTTGGCCGCGAACTTCGCCGAGGTCACGTCCAGGGCCGATTTCAAGACAGGCATGCGTTTCCTTTTGTGAGACTGGTCT
This sequence comes from Hyphomonas sp., assembly GCA_046293935.1. Classification (GTDB taxonomy): domain Bacteria; phylum Pseudomonadota; class Alphaproteobacteria; order Caulobacterales; family Hyphomonadaceae; genus Hyphomonas. The sequence continues at coordinate 2,484 of JBKBJF010000022.1, read as the reverse complement.
TAACTGTTTCGCCGAGGATTAGCGGCGGCGCCCCGGCCTGTCACGGGTTCGGTAACTCTTTTGTGTTAAGCATGACGCATGCTCGCCTTCAAATCCTCCCCCGAAACACGCAAAGTCCGTGGTATGCGGCCTGACTTCACCTCGCACCTGAAAACCATTCCCCTGCTCAAGGATGTCTCGCAGAGGGCCATGCGCTCAGCCGAACGCGAGGCCCGCTGGTTCTCCCTGCCCGCCGGCCAGCCCCTGTTCCTTGCCGGCGAGCCCGCCGATTCGATCTACTTCGTGATGTCCGGCACGCTCGGCGCCTTCAACGCCTCGAACGAATTTGTCGGCCACATCCGCCCCGGCGAGCCAGTGGGCGAGATGGCCCTGTTTCTGGGCGGCGCAGATCCCAATGGCGACGGGGTGAAAGAAAATGCGCCCCATACCGGATCGGTCTATGCGCTGCGCGATTCCGAGGTCATCGGGCTGTCGCGTGAGGGCTGGAGCCGGCTGGTCCGCTCGGAACCCGAGCTTCTGGAAGGCATGATCCGTATCATCCTGACCCGGCTGGGCCGCACCGGGCAGCGCAATGCCGCGTCCGTGCCGAAAGTCTACACCCTGCTGGCCACTTCGCCGACCATCGACCTGCGCCTGCGGGCCCGGGCGCTGCGCGAAGCGCTCATGCGATTCGGACAGAAAGTGGCGATCATCGACGAAGTTCAGGGCGACGAGCGTCCCGCGGCCTATTTCGACGCGCTGGAACAGAACAATGACACCGTGATCCTGATCGCACCGATCGGGGATACCAGCTGGTTCCGGCTGGCCACCCGCCAGGCCGACCGCATCTGGGTGCTGGCGCGCGGCGATGCGCGTCCCTCCGTTCCGCTGATGCCGGAAGAAACCTCTCCCGCGCAGCGCCTGAAACTGGTCGATGTCGTTCTGATCCATCCGGGCACGGAGCGCCGGGCCGCGCGTCCGGAGGAATGGAAAGCCGCGGCCGGGGCAAACCGCCTGTTCCACTGGTATGGGGACAGCAGCGAGGACGCCCTGCGTCTCGCGCGGACCATGGCGGGCCGCTCTGTCGGCATCGTCCTGTCGGGTGGCGGGGCAAGGGCCTACAGCCATATCGGCGTGATCCGGGCGATCCGGGAGCGCGGAGTTCCGATCGATTTCGTCGGCGGGGCCTCGATGGGGGCCGTAATTGCAGCCTGCGTGGCAATGGGCTGGAGCGATGAGGAAATCGACCGCCGCATCCGCAAGGCCTTCGTCGAGTCCAACCCCCTCGGTGACTATACTCTGCCGGTCGTGGGCATGGTGAAAGGCCGGCGCGTCAATGCCCGGCTTGAGGAGCATTTCGACGACACAGAAATTCTGGACCTCAAACTGCCCTTCTATGCCCTCTCGACCAACCTCACGTCCGGGCGCACGCATGTCCACCGGTCTGGCCTGCTGCGCAGCGCCCTGCGCGCCACCATCTCGCTGCCCGGCATCCTGCCGCCCGTGGTAGATGGAGATGACATCCTGGTGGACGGCGCCGTGCTCAATAACTTCCCGGTCGAGACCATGCGCGAGCTGCATCAGGGTTTCGTCATCGGCTCGGACGTTTCCGGCCAGCCTGAGGGCCTGAACCGGGAAGAATTCGTCCGTCCGCTCAATTTCTGGCAGTGGGTGGCCCGTCACGGGTTCTCCTCGCCGCCGCCGATTGCCGGCCTGCTGATGCGCTCGGCCACCATCCGGAACGACCCCACCTCCGGGCGTAACCTTGTGGACATGATGGTGCTGCCCGATCTGCCGGGCATCGAACTGCGCGACTGGACGGCCTATGACGAGGCTGTGGAAGCCGGCTACCTGGCCGCGAAAGCGGCACTGGAAACTAGCGAGATTCCCGTGATGTGCTGCCCGGCATGAGGCCGGACCTGTAGCAAAATCAACAGACCGTTAAGCATGTTGCGACATGTTAACCCAAAAGGACAGGCATATTCCTGAGGGGCTCAGCATGGGCGCAAGTCAGCTCGACCTGCTGCCGATCGTCGTTTGTGAAACGGCGCCGGTCCGCGACGAGAACGGGGAGATCATCGATCTGGAATGGATCGATGCCAACCAGCTGATGAATGAATCGATCCTGCCGGATGGCGGCAGTGTCGTTGGCATGCGCATCTTCGAGTTCGATCCCAAGTATCGCGACTCCGAAATGGTTCGCCATGTCATGGAAGTCATCCGGACGGGCGAGCCGCGTAGTTTCGTGACCAGCGAAGGCCGGGCCGCCCGCATGCTCGGCAAGGTCATGAAGACGATGATCGTGCCCACTCCACGCGGCGCGCTCGCCTGTTCGCACGAAGTCACCGACCTTGCGGCCGAACGGGATGAGGCCCGTAACCGTTACGAACTCGCCCGCGCCGCCTGCGACCATGCCCTGCATGGCATCATCCTTTCGGATGTCTCGAGCAATATTCTGTATATCAACAAGGCAATCACCGAACTGCTCGGCTATGCGCCCGAAGA
>JBKBJF010000021.1:0-31200 GCA_046293935.1 Hyphomonas sp. | reverse complement strand
GTGTAATCATACTCGGTCGGATCCACCCCCAGCGCGGCATGGAAGGCCGGCCGGCGATGGTCGCGCACATACATCGTGGCATAGACGGCCAGCAGGAAGAAGCGGATCCAGTACGTGTTGCCGCCTTCGAGAAGCTTGGGGTTGGCGCGCATGATCATGGCGAAGGCTTCGCCATGGCGGAACTCGTCATTGCACCATTGCTGGAACCACTTGAAGATCGGGTGGAAGCGCAGTTCGGGATGTTTCTCGAGCTGGCGGTAAATCGTGATGTAGCGGGCGTAGCCGATCTTTTCTGACAGGTAGACCGAGTACCAGATGTATTTCGGCTTGAAGTAGGTGTACTTCTTCTTACGCGTCAGGAAGCCGAGATCGACGCCGATGCCGAAATCCTTCAGCACGAAATTGATGAAGCCGGCATGGCGGGCCTCGTCGCGGCTCATATACTTGAACAGGGCGGCCATGTCGGGATTTCTGACTTGCCGCGTGATCTCGCGGTAGAGCACGCAGCCTGAGAATTCCGAGGTCAGCGAGCTGACGAGGAAATCGACGAACTCGGCGCGCAGCTGGGGCGAGAGCCGGCCGAGAATATTGTCGAACTCGTCCGTGCGCTTGAAATGGTTGCGGTTGGGATCCGACTCCATCTCGGCCAGCAGTGCATCCCATTCCTCGCGCACGCCGGAGACATCGATCTGGTCGATGGCCTCGAAATCGGTCGTGTAGAAGCGTGGGCTGAGCATCGTCTCCTGCAGGGCGATGCTGTTTGTATCAAAGGCCGGGGGCGCCTCGAGCACCCGCATCTCCTCATCGGTCAGGGTTGCAACGGTCATGGGTCAGAGCCTCCCATCGGTAAAGCTCACCTCGTAGAGCTCGGTGAGTTCAAACATGGATTTCAGGCGCACGAAGGCGCGTTCGAGAAAGGTGGCGCGTGTCAGCGTCGCCTCGCGGCGCAGGATCAGGCTGCGCCCGAAAGGCACACTGACCGGCGCGCCGTGGACCAGCACGCGGTCGCCGATGCCGGGCTCGAGCCCGCCATCGAGTTCGACATGCGCTTCCAGCGATTCGTAGGTATGCTCGATGCGGATGGTGCAGGGTACGGTGATGCTTCGGCTCATCGGCGGGCCTCCGCAGCCTTATAGAGTTTTGCAAACTCGCCGGCATTGTCACGGCCGAACGCATCCAGGCTGACCCATTCGCCCGTGGACGGATCTTCGAGGATAAAGCGGCCCTTCCCGGTCCGGTGCAGCAGGAATGCAGGCTCAGGGCCGATCCCCATGCGCTTGCGCGTGATGGCGAGGGAGCGCAGGGAGGTGCGCACGAACCCGCCGGTTTCCGGCGCCCATTCCATGATGACGGCGCCGCTTTCCGGATCGCGCGCGAGGACACTGCCCGCCGCGCCATCCTCGAAGCGCAGGGCGAGCGCCTGTGTGGACAGCGCCTGCCAGTCGGTCTGCCGCTCCAGCCCGGCAAGACGGGTGACCGCCACGCCCATCAGGGCGAAGAGGATGAGCGCGCCGATGCCCAGCAGAAACTGCCGCGGTGGATGGAGATCGTGGGCGTGGACGTGGCTCATCGCGTGTCTTCCTCAGGTGGCGCCGGCAGCAAGACCGGGAATGGCGGGCACGTCCGGCCCGGTGGCCGGCGCCGTGGCCAGGGTGACACGGCCGGGAGCATGCGCGGCAATCGCAGAGGCCAGAATGCCTGCAGCGGCGTGCACATCCTTCAGGCTGCGGAGCATCGGCTGGGGCCGGATGAACCGCAGCGGACGCACATGCGGCCAGAGCTTCAGGTAGCCGATGCCGCCGCCCTGCGTCAGCACGAGAGCGATATCACCCCTGCCCTTGCCATAGGTCCGAAGGTCTGCCGACCGGATCTGGTCAAAGGGCAGGTTCACATACTTCCGGATCGCGACCCCGAAGCGCAGCACGATGCGGCGCGAGGTGATGGTGTAAACCGCCGCCTGCGCCATCGCCCAGGCGATGAGGAAGAGAAGACCGATCCCCGCCGCCGCCCCGATGCCGGAATTGAGGATCACCCGCAGCATCTCCATGCTGCTGGCACCGGAGGAATCCAGATAGGCGACGCGCCAGGCGGTGGCGATGAAGAAATAGGCGAGCACGAAGCGGACATGGAAGGCATGGATGGCAAAGGCGAGCGTGGAGGGGCGGCCCTGCCAGAGCAGGCTCTCGCCCTCCGGCAGGGACTGGGGCAGGCCGCGTACCGGCTCGCGCCCGCCCTCCTCTTCATCGTGGAAGCGGATCATAGCCAGGGTTCCTGCCGTTGCGGCGTGGCATACAGCGTGCCGCCGCCATAATATCCACAGATCATGTCCTCCTCCCGGCGGGTGATCCGGTCGGCAGACCGGGTGCGGGGCACGCCGGAGAACTGATCAGCCTTGATCGCACTGACTTCCACCCGCCGGCGGGATTTCGAAATGTTCGAGAACGGAACCGGCAGCAGGACATGCTCGCCGGAGCCTTCGAGCTTCACTTCGAGATAGCGGATGATGGCTTCTGCCCGGTCGACCCAGAGATCCGCCACGGTGCCGGCCACCCGGCCATCGAGACCGAAGACCTTGAGGCCACGCGGATCAATATCCTTGGCCGAGACGGAATAGTCCGGGTTCAGACGATACGGCGAGATACGGTCCTGTCCCTCCCAGGTCAGGTCCGGCTCGTCGAGACGCATGGCATAAGAGGCCGGGCCGACCCCGTCCTTCATCGGATCGCCGGTGGGCATGAAGGGCGAGCCGGGCCAGTTGGCGGTGCGGGCAAGCGCCAGCTCGCGCGTGTCGCCCTTGCCATAGGTCAGTTCGATCGTGCCGCGGCCATTCGGCAGGTTGAAGGTCTTCTTCGGCGGCACGAAGATGATGCCGGGCGCTTCGGTGCGGCCGGAAGGTTCTTCCTCGAGCGGGTAGCCTTCGCGCATGCCTTCGCGCTGAAGGTAGAAGATCAGGAAGATGAAGAAGATCGTGAACGCCCAGAGGCAGACATCCACGAGATCTACTCCGTTGACGAACTCTCCACTGAATATCATGACCGTTCTCCTTGGGGGTCGTATCAGCCGGGATGAGCAGCCAGGCCGAACTTGGTGGATGGGTTGGCGGGCGGGGCAAGCGTGTGACGGGCGAGCGGCCCGATCACGACGAGGGTGGCAAACAGCAGCAGGACTTCGACATGGTAGACCGCCATGTATCCGGGCGCAGCTCCGGCGAGCGCCGGGCCGAGATGCCCGGCTTCGGACAGCGCGGAAACCATGTCGCGCAGCGCCCCGCCGAACGCGACGGCCGCGCCCGTGGCAGTGGCCGTGACCGCCCCCCAGGCGCCGAGGGCAATACCGCTGTCATGCTGGCGCGCAATGGCCATGATAGCCGTCAGTGTACCGACGGAAAACAGGCCACCGCCGAAGCCGATCAGGAACGTTCCGGTGAGAAAGGCGGCAATCGATCCGGCCGGATAGGCGAAGACGACAAGGGCGAAGGCGAAGACGCCGGCCACCGCGCCTGCCCCGGCCAGCCGGTGGGGTTCGCCGCCCCGGCCCAGCAGACGGGCGCAGACGGCAAAGCCGGCAAGCGCGCCGCAGGCCGACAGGGCCGTCAGGCGGGTGGTCTGCGAGACGCTCAGGCCCAGCACTTCGGCGCCGTAGGGCTCGAGCAGCACATCCTGCATGCTGAAGGCCGCCGCGCCGAGGCCGGCAGCCGCCAGCAGGCGCACGGTCGTGCGGCTCTGTATCAGCCGCGCCCAGACTTCGCCAAAGGCCGCGCGCGGGCGTGACGGATCGGTCAACGCCGGATCGCGGGCCTCCTGTTTCCAGAGGGCGATCACGTTCAGCAGCATCGTCGCGACGGCCGCGCCCTGGATCACCTGGATCAGGATCAGGGTGTTGAAGTCGCGCAGCAGCCAGCCGAATATCAGCGAACTCGCCACCATGCCGGCCAGCAGCATGATGTAGAGCAACGCGACAACGCGCGGCCGGGTGTCCTCCGTGGCCAGATCGCTGGCGAGGGCCAGCCCTGCCGTCTGCACCGTGTGAATGCCGGCACCGACCAGCAGGAAGGCAATGGCCGCCCCCGCGTGTCCGATCCAGGCCGGCCCGGTCGTGTCACCTGACAAGAGGATCAGGGCAAAGGGCATCAGCGCCAGGCCGCCGAACTGGAACAGCGAGCCGAACCAGATGTAGGGCACGCGGCGCCATCCGAGGACGGAACGATGCGTATCGGACCTGTGGCCGATCAGGGCACGCAGCGGCGCGAAGACCAGCGGCAGGGCCACCATCAGGGCAACCAGCCAGGCGGAGACACCGAGTTCGACGATCATCACCCGGTTGAGCGTGCCGGTCAGCAGCACCATCGCCATGCCGACCGAGACCTGGAACAGCGACAGGCGCAACAGGCGCCCGAGCGGGAGCTGCGCGCTGGCCGCATCGGCGAAGGGCAGGAACCTCGTTCCCACACTCATCCAGAGGCTGGCAAAGGAGCGCCGCTCGGGGGTCATCTGCGCACCACCTCCCGGGCTTCGGAGATGTAGAAGGCTTCATTGACCCGGTGTCGGCGGCCCTCGGCCCAGCCGGGACCGGCAGCGCCGGACAACAGACGCATCAGGTGCTGGCCCGATACCGGCACGATCGCCGGTGAGCGGTCGCCGCGCGGGAAGCACTTTCCCGCAAGGTGCATGGCCGAGAGCAGCGGGGTGCGTGGGGCGATGGTGAACAGCGCCGTGCGCCGGATGCGCGGCAGCATCCGGGCCAGCATGTCCGCCATATCCGGCGCCTCGTAATGGATGATCGAATCCATCGCGACCATGTGGTCGAACTCGCCAAGGTCGCTGCGGGTCATGTCGCCCACACGCCAGATGATCCGCCGGCGGATGATGGGATCGCTGACGCGCTCCGCCGCCATCTCGACCAGTGAGCGGGCAATGTCGATGGCAACCACCTCGGCCCCGCGACGGGCCGCCTCAACGGCAAACGTGCCGGTGCCGCAGCCTGCATCCAGAACCCGCAGGCCGCTCATGTCCTCCGGCAGCCAGGACAGCAGGGTCCGGTGCATGGCCTCGCGGCCGGCCCGCACGCGCGCGCGCACACCGGAGACCGGCGCGGCCGAGGTCAGCTTCGCCCAGGCGGAGGCCGCCGTCTCGTCGAAGTAGGTCTGCAGCTCGGCGCGCCGGGAATGATAGGCCGTGTCCATCAGTCGAACCCCAGGAAATCGAAGACCTCACGGTCTTTCATCGGGATGGCCTCAACCGGATCAGAGCCGGCCCAGAGCGCGGCGGCAAGGCGCAGGTATTCCTTCTGGACCGCGATCAGCTCGGGCGACTCCTCCATTTCGAAGACCGTCGCCTTTTTAAGGCGCGAGCGGCGGATGACATCGAGGTCCGGCAGGTGGGCGATGCGGCGCATGCCGGTAGCAGCGCAATAGCGGTCGATCTCGTCCGTCGCCTTGGAGCGGTTGGCGATGACGCCGCCGAGCCGGACAGCATAGTTCTGGGACTTGGCGCGGATCGCTGCAACGATGCGGTTCATCGCGAAGATCGAGTCGAAATCATTGGCCGTGACGATCAGCCCGCGCTCGGCATGCTGCAGGGGTGAGGCAAAGCCGCCGCAGACAACATCGCCGAGCACATCGAAGATGACGACATCCGTATCCTCGAGCAGCCTGTGCTCCTTGAGCAGTTTGACCGTCTGGCCCACGACATAGCCGCCGCAGCCCGTGCCGGCCGGCGGGCCGCCGGCCTCGACGCACATCACGCCATTATAGCCCTCGAAGACGAAATCCTCGGTGCGCAGCTCCTCCGAATGGAAGTCGACGGACTCCAGCACGTCGATGACCGTGGGCATCAGGCGCTTGGTCAGCGTGAAGGTGGAATCATGCTTCGGGTCACAGCCGATCTGCAGCACCCGCTTGCCGATCTTGGAGAAGGCCGCCGAAAGGTTTGACGAGGTGGTCGACTTGCCGATGCCACCCTTGCCATACACGGCAAAGACTTTCGCCGTACCGGCTTCGAAGCGGGCATCGAGCTTGACCTGCACGCTGCCCTCCCCGTCCGGACGGCGGGCACCGGGGCGATTGAGGGCGAGGCTCGTCATGCGGCGGCTCCATGGGAAGGGGTGATGCCTTCAAGGCGGTCTTCGATTTCGGCGCTGGCCGCGCGCAGGGCCGCCAGGGTTGCCGGATCCGGTGCCCAGTAGCGGCGCTCGGAGGCTTCGATCAGGCGGCCGGCGACATTCGACATGGCGGCCGGATTGAGGTCTGCGAGGCGCCGCCGCAGGGACTCGTCCAGCACGAAGGTCTCGGTCATCTGCTGGTATACCCAGGGAGCGACCTGGCCGGTGGTGGCCGACCAGCCCATCGTGTTGGTCACCTGTGCCTCGATCTGGCGCACCCCTTCATAGCCGTGCCGCAGCATGCCCTCATACCATTTCGGATTGAGCGTGCGCGTGCGGGTTTCCAGCGCGACCTGCTCGGCCAGTGTACGGACGATGCCGTCGCCGCGCGTCTGGTCGCCGACATAGACCGCCGGCTGCTCGCCCCGGGCGGAAGCGACCGCACGGGAAATGCCGCCCAGCGTATCGAAATAATGGTCGATGGTGGTCAGGCCGGTCTCGACCGATTCGAGATTCTGATACGCCAGCTCCACTCCGGAGAGCAGATCGCGGAACAGCTCGGGCTGGGCGGCCGGCCGGCCATCGCGCCCGTAGGCAAAGCACTTGCGGCGCGCAAAGACATCGCCCAATTCGTCTTCATCCTCCCACATGCCGGTGGTGACGAGGTGGTTGACATTCGCGCCATAGGCGCCGTCGGCATTGGAGAAGCCCCGCAGTGCCGCTGCCTCCAGGCTGCAGCCTGTCCGCGCCGCGAAGGCGAGCGCGTGCCTGCGTACGAAATTCATCGTCTCCGGCTCGTCTGCCATAGCCGCGGCAAGGGCTGCATCCGCGAGCATGCGGGTCTGCAGCGGCAACAGATCCCGGAAGATGCCGGACAGCGTGACCACGACATCGATACGCGGCCGGCCGAGCGCTCCGAGCGGAACGAGATCGGCGCCGGCCAGGCGCCCGTAGGAATCGAAGCGCGGCGCCGCACCGATCAGGGCGAGGGCCTGCGCGATCTGTGCCCCTTCGCTCTTCAGATTGTCGGTACCCCAGAGCACCAGCGCGAGCGTCTCGGGGTTCCGTCCGGTTTCTTCCTGATGCCGCGCGATCAGCCGGCCGGCCTGACGGTGGCCATCGGCCACGGCATAGGCGCTGGGCAGGCGGAACGGATCGAAGCCATGGATGTTGCGGCCTGAAGGCAGGATATCGGGATTGCGGATCAGGTCGCCGCCGGCCACCGGCGGGATGTAGCCGCCATCGAGCGCCTGCACCAGGGCATCAAGTTCATGATCCTCCGCCAGCTGACGATTGATGCGGGCGAGGGTTTCAAGTTCGCCGAGACGGCCGCCGAGATGATAGCGCTGGGCAATGCTGGCGGCTGCCTCACCCCGGACCAGGGCATCGATCACTTCGCCCGCCAGCGGGGCCTGTCCCTCCGCAGGCGGCATGGCGGCGAGCAGGTCGCGGCGTTCGCCGGGGCCGGCCCCTTCACCGGCGACATGCAGGCCGCTTGGTATCAGGGTGGCCTCGACTTCGGCGAGCTTCTGGCGGATGGCCTCGATCCGGTCCTGCGGCCGGTCGAAGGAAGCCGCCGGCAGCACGTCCAGTTCGCGCGCCTGCGCCACGATCAGCGCTTCCAGCTCGGCTGCCTCGCCGCTGGCAGAGGGATCAAGGCTGCGCCAGCGCTGCACGGTGGCGGAAAGGTCGGAGAGGCCGCGATAGAGCCCGGCCTCTGTCACCGGCGGGGTGAGATAGGACACGGTGACGGCGTTGCCGCGCCGCTTGGCGATGGTCGCCTCTGACGGGTTGTTGGCCGCATAGAAGTAGATGTTGGGCAGGTCGCCCACCAGATAGTCCGGCCAGCACGCACCCGACAGGCCAGCCTGCTTACCCGGCATAAATTCCAGCGCGCCATGGGTGCCGAAATGGACAAGCGCGTCCGCACCGAACGTCTGGCGAAGCCAAGTGTAATAGGCCGCGAAGGCATGCGTCGGGGCAAACCCCTTCTCGAACAGAAGGCGCATCGGATCGCCTTCATACCCGAAAGCCGGTTGCAGCCCGACGAAGACATTGCCGAAGCGTGCGCCGAGTACGAACAGCGCGCGGCCATCGGTCAGCACACGCCCGGGCGCCGGGCCCCAGACGGCCTCGATCTCCTTCAGGCGCCGCTCGCCGCGCACATGCACATCAACCGGGATTTCAGCAGCAACATTCGCTTCGGTGCCATAGTGTTCGCGGTTGCCTTCAAGCAGCCGCGCACGCAGCGCCTCGACACTTGCGGGCACATCCACGGAATATCCTTCCGCTGCCAGCCGCCTCAGGAAATTGTGCAGGGAGGCGAAGACGGACAGGTGCGCCGCTGTCCCGGCACTGCCGGAATTGGGCGGGAAGTTGAACAGCGTAACCGCCACCTGCCGGTGGGCACGGGGCGTGCGGCGCAGGCGGACGAGGCGGTCGACCCTGGCGGCAAGTGTTTCGGCGCGCTCCGGGCAGGCACGCATGCGGCGGGTGTCATCGGCGAAAGTGCAACGGCGGGCGCAGCCGGTACACGTCGTGCCATGATCGGCGCGCCCGCCGATGACAATGGACCCCGTGGCGCCGTCGAGTTCGGGAAGCGCAACCATCATCGTTGCTTCGATCGGCGTCAGCCCGCGGTCGCTCGCCCCCCAGTCGGACAGCGACTGGAACTCTGAGGCAAGCGCGCAGACATAGGGAATATCGAGGGCCTTCAGCATCTCGACGGCCCCTTCGGCATCATTGAAGGCCGGGCCGCCGACGAGGGAAAACCCCGTGAGGGAAACAAGGGCATCGATGGTGGGCTGATTGCCCCGCATGAAGAAGCGCCGGATGGCCGCGCGCGCATCGAGACCGCTGGCGAAGGCCGGCACGACCCGCAGGCCGCGCGCTTCGAGCGCGGCGATCACGCCGTCATAATGCCCGGTATCGCCGGAGGTGATGTACGAGCGCATGACCAGCAGCCCGACCACGGGCTGGTGTGCAGGAGCCTTCGGCAGCGCTTCGGGACGCTCCGTCACCGGAGGATTGAGCCGCGGATGGTACAGGCCGGTGTCCGGATACTCTTCGGGCGGGGAAGGGTCCAGCCGGCCGCGCAGGTGCGCGCGCGGGCCGGCCGCATAACGGTCGATCAGGAAGCGCACCGCATTGGCGATGTTCTTCTCAGACCCCGCCAGCCAGTATTGCATCGCCAGGAAATAGGCGCGCACATCCTGCGCAACGCCCGGAATGTAGCGCAGCAACTTGGGCAGACGCCGCAGCGTCTTCATCTGCTTCTCGCCCGCGCGCGCCTTGTCGCCCGAACCGCGCAGCCGTTTCATCAGCGCGATGGGCCCGCTGGCGGGCCTGGACATGTCGAATCCGCCCACCCGCGTCAGCTGCACAATCTCCGAGGCCGAGAGGCAACCGACGATGGCATCGCAGCTGTCGCGCCGCGCCCGCAGCGCAGGCAGCACTGCCCGGATATGATCTTCAAGGAACAGCATCGAGGCGATGATGACATCGGCCGAGGCAATGTCGGCCTGCGCCTGTGCCGGGCCCGCCGGGCTGCGGTCCCAGTCTGAGGCGGCGTGAAAGCTCAGCGTCAAGCCGGGCAGCGTGCGGCGCAGGCTGGCTTCCGCCGCGCGCACCGCTGCCGCCAGATGCGAGTCGAGCGACAGGACGACCACCCGGATGGGCGTCTTGTCGACAAGGGTTGCGCGCCTAGCGCCCATAGTGCGCCTTTGCATCATAGAGGGTTTCAAGCGTGATGGTGTCGAGGTGGAGGTGGCGGGCGAAAGCTTCGGCATTGCGCCGGGCCTTGCCGCGAACGAAAAACGGGATCTTGCGCAACTCGTTCTCTGCCTCGGGTGCCCAGGCAATGACGTGGCCGGCTTCCGGCTGTGGCAGAGACCCCTGCCCCGCCTCGGGTAAATCAGCTGCACCATGCCCGCCGAGATGCGATGCACCGGCGGCATCATTGAATTCGAAATCCTCGCGGAACATGCCGAGAAGGTGTTCTTCCAGCCCCATGATCAAGGGGTGTACCCAGGTGTCGAACAGGACATTGGCGCCCTCGAATCCCATCTGGGGCGCATAGCGGGCGGGGAAATCCTGCACATGAACGGGGGCGGAAATGACCGCACACGGAATACCGAACCGCTTGGCGATGTGGCGTTCCATCTGCGTGCCGAGGATGAGCTCCGGCTGCAGGCGTGCGATCGCTACCTCGACTTCCAGGTAGTCATCCGTCACCAGCGCCTCGATGCCGAGCGCCTGTGCGGCCTCGCGAACCGGGCGGGCGAATTCGCGGTTGTAGCAGCCGAGGCCAACCACGCTGAAGGCGAGTTCCTCGCTGGCCACCCGGGCGGCCGCGAGCGCATGGGTGGCATCGGCAAAGATGAAGACGCGCTTGCCGGTGAGATAGTTCGAATCCACCGACCGTGACCACCAGGGCAGGTTGCTGGCGAAGTCGGACAGGTCCGGAACCGGCAGGCCCGCAAGGCCGCAGACTTCCGCCACGAACTCCTGTGTTGCCCCGACACCGATGGGAATGGTTTTCGTGAATGGCTGGCCGAAAGCCTTTTCGAGGTAGCGCGCGGCGGCATCGGCGGTCTCGGGATAGAGCACAACGTTGAAATCCGCCGCCGGCAGGCGCACGAGATCTTCCGGCGTGGCGCCGAGCGGCGCGATGACATCAACTTCGATGCCGAGATAGCGCAGCAGCCCGCTGATCTCGCGGACATCGTCACGGTGGCGGAAGCCGAGGGCGGCGGGCCCGAGGATGTTGCAGACAGGCGGGGTCAGGCGGCTGCGCTTCGGCCGCACCTGCGGCTCGGCCAGACCACGCACGAGGCGGTAGAAGGTTTCCGAAGCGCCCCAGTTCTCGCGCTTCGAATAAGAGGGAAGCTCGAGCGGGATGACTGGCACCGGCAGGCCGAGCGAGCGGGCAAGCCCGCCCGGATCGTCCTGGATCAGCTCGGCCGTGCAGGAGGCGCCGACCATGATGGCCTGCGGCTGGAAGCGCTCATACGCCTCGCGCGCCGCCCGCCTGAAGATCTCGGCCGTATCACTGCCCAGGTCGCGGGCCTCGAATGTCGTGTAGGAGACCGGTGGGCGCTCGCCGCGCCGTTCGATCATCGTGAACAGCAGATCGGCATAGGTATCGCCCTGCGGGGCATGCAGCACATAGTGCAGGCCCTGCATGGCGGTGGCGATGCGCATCGCACCGATGTGCGGGGGGCCTTCATAGGTCCAGACGGTGAGCTGCATCAGACCGCGAGCCTCGTGCGCCGGAGGAGCGGGCGGGCGAAGAGTTCGGCGAGGTCACCGCACTGTTCGTAACCCTGGATGGGGGTGAAGACGAGTTCGATCGACCATTTGGTGGTCAGCCCTTCCCGCTCCAGCGGGTTGGCGAGACCGAGACCACAGAGCGTGATGTCCGGGCGCAGGCTGCGGGCGCGGTCAAGCTGGCGGTCGACATCCTGCCCCTCGCTGAGCAAAGCACCCTCGGGCAGCAGGGCCAGTTCGCCGGCCAGGTGGCCGGCATGCAGGTAAGGCGTGCCGATCTCGAGCGGACGCATGCCAAGTTCGCGCGACAGGAAGCGGGCGAGCGGCACTTCCAGCTGCGAGTCCGGGAAGCAGAACAGGGTTTTTCCCGTCAGCTGCCCGACATAGCGCGACAGGGCCTTCTGGGCGCGGGCACGGGGCATTTCCGTGACCGAGCAGAACAGCGCGTCCGGAACGCCGAACGCATCGGCCGCAGCTTTCAGCCAGGCCGTCGTGCCCTCGGCCCCGTACGGGAACAGCGCCGGGATGTGCCGGGCGCCGCGGGCTTCCAGCGTGCGGGCGGTATCGCGCAGCCAGGGATGCGCAAGGAGGAACCGCGTGCTGGGACCGACCGTCGGCATATCATCCGACCGGCGCCCCGGCAGGAAGTGCACCGGACCCAAGCCGAGCGCCTCGAAAAACCGCCGGAACTGGTCCTCGACCACATCGGCCAGCGCGCCGGCAATCACCAGGCCGGGCGCATCCGTGGCAGCGAGTTCGGGAACCAGCGCCGCAAGGCAGGCGTCTTCGCCTTGCGTGAAGGTCGTCTCGATGCCGCTGCCGGAATAATGCAGGATGCGCACACCGGGCGCATAGGTGCGCGACAGGCGCTGGGCCGCCCGGCCGAGATCGAGCTTGATGACTTCCGAGGGACAGGAGCCGACGAGAAACAGCATGCGGATATCGGGCCGGCGGTCCAGGAGCCGCGCCACGGTGCGGTCGAGTTCCTCATTCATGTCAGCCATGCCGGCGAGGTCGCGTTCTTCCAGAATGGCCGTGGCGAAACGCGGCTCGGCGAAGATCATCACGCCGGCCGCCGATTGCATCAGGTGCGCACAAGTGCGCGAACCGACGATCAGGAAGAACGCATCCTGGATCTTGCGGTGGAGCCACATGATGGAGGTGAGGCCGCAGAAGACCTCGCGCTGCCCCCGCTCCCGCAGCACGATCTGCGACGGAGGTTCCGCGCAGGCCGCACCCGGCGTTGGCGGGGCCGGGCGGGTCATGCGGCTGCCTCCCCGGTCTCAGAAAGGTCCAGCCGCGCGAGGCGGAGCTTCCAGACAAACTGGGCCGCATTGACCACATAGGCCGCATACGCTGCCAGTGCCACATAGAGCTGGAGGACAGGCGAGCCGAAACTGCCGAGGATCATCACCAGATAGGCCGTATGCAGAGCAATCACGGCCATCGAGACGGCATCTTCCCAGAAGAAGGCGGGCGCAAACAGCGGCTGGCCGAACACCTCATTCTCCCAGATCGCACCGGTGATCATGATGGCGTAAAGCGTGAAGGTTTTCAGCACGATGGACGCGGTCGCGACTGCCAGCCCCTCACCGGTGGCGAGATATCTGAGGATCAGGACGAGACTGACGGCAAACACCAGGAACTGGACCGGGGCCAGGATGGCCTGCACCAGAGTCCATGCAGACGCATCGCGGCGTTGCCGCTGCTCGGCGGTGTAAAGCGGCGTCCTCCTCACCTTCCTGATGGGCTGTTCTCTCATGGCCGGAAACCGTGCCGCTCCCATTTCTCTGTTCCGGAACGATACCGTTCAGGCACGATATGTCAATCTGAATAGACGTCTATTCAGTTTTACACTTCCGGCAGGCCTGTTGCAGAAGTTTGAGTTTCGTTTCCGAATCCGATGGATTTGTTCGGCAGACCGTGCTACCCGTGAGCGCGATCCGGCGTGGATGACTTCTGGTACCCTGCTGTCAGGAGGCTGCATCAGACACGCCACAGAGGCAGGCAGCCGCTCTGCAAGCGGCTTCCCCCTGCCGGCCCGCTCCGCTGTCCGGCAGACAGGCCGGCGGCCACATCAAGCCTGGGAAAGAACGCCCAGCGACTATCAGAAAACCGGGCCGGCAGGCGCGCATGGATGGCGCGCGCGATGGTCATGGTTGCAGGGAGGACGGAATGTCATTCGAACAGGACCCGGCGCGCCGTGCGCGGGCGTCCCAGAACGGAGAAGGATCCGGCGCTCCCTTTCCCTTCCTGCTCGGGCTCTGGCGGCAGCTCGGACTCGACATCGCCCAGGGGCGCCCGATCAGGCCCAGCCGTGAACCGCAGCTGTTTGCGGCGCTGCAATCGGAAATCATTCCCCGGCTGATGATCGCCAACCGGATGAATTCTGCACAGCTGCCGGGGGGGGCCTGCCCCGGTCCGGAAATCAGCCACCACCTTCACAGACACCGAAAGAGAAGAGTTCCTGAAGGCGCTGATCGCGGAGGATCCGGCCAAGGTCCGCGGCCTGACGGAGCGCTATCTGTCGCGCGGCACGGACATCGCCTCCCTGCTTGCGAATCTTTTTGCCTGGTCCGCCGCAGAACTCGGGCGGCAGTGGGAGACGGACGAAGTCAGCTTCGTCGATGTCACCATCGGCCTCAGCCGCCTGCACGAAGCCCTGCACAGTGTGTCGGCGGCAAATACCGACGCATATGCGACGACAGACGCAGGCCTTCCGAGCATCCTGATCGCCAGCGTACCCGGCGAGCAGCATGTCTTCGGGGCGCTGGTGGTGGCCGAACATTTCCGCATGAGTGGCTGGTCGGTTGCGACTGAAACCTCTGGTGATTCGCGGCGCATTTCTGATTTGCTGAAATGCCGCCACTATGACCTGGTCGGGCTTTCGGCGGCTCAGGATATGCCAGCGGCAGATCTTGCCGGACTGGTCCGGCTGCTGCGCAGGAGTTCCCATAATCCCCGGATCAGGGTTATGATGGGTGGAAGCCTGTTTGATCGCGCCCCCGGTATGGCGCAGAAGGCAGGTGCAGACGGCATTGCGCGGTCCGAGGCAGACCCCGTAGAGCTGGCAAGGAATTTGTTGGCAATGACATAGCCGTGCTGCTAGGGGCTGTGAGGGTCAACGCAGCCTGTTTGGATCGACAATGGATGCCTCATCGCCCTCGTCGCCGCCGAAGTCCTCCTTCCGCCATGTGGAGCAGCATTTTTCCGCGCTCAATGCCCAGACGATTGCGAGCCTTCTTGAACACGCCTCGGATATTGCCGTCATCGTCGAGAACGGCCTTGTAAAGGACGTCGCCGTCGCCTCCGAAGACCTGCGCAAGACCGGTTTTGCGTCCGGATGGATCGGCAAGCCGTGGGTCGATACGGTGACCGCCGAAAGCCGCAGCAAGATCGAAGCCCTGCTCAAATCGCCCGACCCCTCGCGGACCGCCCGGCCAAGGCAGGTCAACCATCCGTCCAGCGGCGTGCGGGACGTGCCGGTTGCCTACCGCGCCTTGCAGCCGAAGGCTTCCGGCCCCCTGATCGCCTTCGGGCGCGACCTGCGAGAGGTCGCCGACCTACAGCAGCGGCTGATCCGCGCGCAGCAGGAAATTGAGCGCGATTATGCCCGGCTGCGCCAGGCCGAGGCGCGCTACAAGATGGTCTTCGAGATTGTCTCGGAACCCATCCTGATCGTCGTGGCTGACGACCTGCGGATCGAGGCCGCCAACCAGGCCGCGGTCAGACTGCTGGGGATCGAGGCCGAACACCTTCACCGGTCAGACCTTGCTGACCTCTTTGCCCCCTCAGCCGCACGTGTTGTGGAACGTATGGCCGCCAAGACCCTGGTGGCGGGGACAGCCAGCACCGGACGGATCGAGCTGCTGACCGGCAAACGTATTCAGCTGTCCTCCTCGGTCTTCGGCCAGGGCTTGCAGGCACGGCTGGTGGTCAAGCTCGGCCGGGACGGCGCGGCCCCCGGCAAGGACCCGGGCGAGCGTGAGCAGGTGCTCAAGGCGCTCGAGGCGCTGCCGGATGCTCTGGTGGTGACCAACCAAGACCTGCGTATTGTGGCGGCGAACCGGGCCTTTATCGAGATGGCCCACCTGAACGACGAAGACCAGGCGATCGATGCGCCTCTGGCCCAGTATCTGGGGCGCTCACCGACGGACCTGAACGTTCTGATCTCGACGCTGAAGACCAATGGCTCGGCGCGCAATTTCGCGACGGTGCTGCGCGACCGCTTCGAAGCGGAGGAGCAGGTGGAAGTCTCCGCCGTCTCGACGATGGAAAGCCGGCCGGGCTATTACGCCTTCTCGGTGCGTATCGTGACGCGGCGGATGTTACCCGACCCGGCGCCGGGCGAGGAGCTGCCCCGTTCTGTGGATCACCTGACCAATCTTGTGGGCCGGATGCCGCTGAAGGATATCGTGCGGGATTCCACCACGCTGATCGAGCGGCTGTGCATCGAGGCGGCCCTGAAGCTGACCGATGACAACCGCGCCTCTGCAGCCGAAATCCTAGGCCTGAGCCGGCAGGGGCTCTACTCCAAGCTCAAGCGCTTCGGCATCGACGACAAGGACTGACCTGCGGAATTTCATCCGCAGGCTGACAACCAATCTTGCGCGGCCCTGTCCGGGACAGTTTTGATTGACAGCCCTGAGCGTCAATCTTAGTTTACACCCATGCTCGAGACGCCTGTTCCGTCCGCTCTGCGCCGGCTGCCCGAGCCCCGGGCGGTGCTGGAACTCTTCAAGCCGGTCACCTGGTTTGCCGCCATGTGGGCCTATATGTGCGGCGCGGTGTCCAGCGGCCAGCCCCTTGCCCCGAACCTGCATCTGCTGCTCGGCGGCATGCTGCTCGCAGGCCCGATGGTCTGCGCCTCGAGCCAGGCGGTGAACGACTGGTATGACAGGCACGTGGACGCGATCAACGAGCCGGGCCGGCCGATCCCTTCCGGCCGGATCCCCGGACAGTGGGGCCTGTACCTGGCGATCCTCTGGTCAGGGCTGTCCTTGGCGCTCGGATATGCACTCGGGACATGGGCGTTCCTTGCAACCCTCGTCGCGGTGTTCCTGGCCTGGGCCTACAGCGCCCCGCCGCTGCGGCTGAAAATGAATGGCTGGTGGGGCAATGCTGCCGTCGGCCTTTCCTATGAAGGCATCGCCTGGTTCACCGGCGCGGCCGTGATGCTCGGCGCGCTACCGCATCCGCTGATCCTTGCCCTCGCCCTGCTCTACTCGATCGGGGCGCATGGCATCATGACACTGAACGACTTCAAGTCGATCGACGGCGACACAAGGATGGGCATCCGGTCCCTTCCCGTGCAGCTCGGCCCCGACCGTGCTGCACGGCTTGCCTGCGCCGTGATGGCGCTGCCGCAGATGGTGGTTGTGCTGATGCTGATCGCCATCGGCCGGCCCGTGCATGCCGCGATTGTACTCGCGCTGCTGGGCGCGCAGGTCTGGTTGATGCGTCCGCTGCTGCTCGACCCGCGCGGCAAGGCGGTCTGGTACTCCGCCTTCGGCGTGCTCCTGTATGTGCTGGGCATGCTGGCCAGCGCCTTCGCCGTCTCACCCTGGTCCGCCGGATGACGCGCGCGGCGGCCTCCTTCGGATGGCTCGGCATCATCCGCCTCGGCCTCGTGCAGGCCTCGCTCGGCGCCATCGTCATCCTGATGACCTCGACGCTGAACCGCGTGATGGTGGTCGAACTCGGGCTCGCGGCGGCCATCCCTGGCCTACTGGTCGGCTGGCATTACGCCGTTCAGATGTCGCGCCCCCGCTGGGGCTACGCGGCCGATGCCGGCGGGCGGCGCGGGCCGTGGATCCTGGGCGGCATGGCCGTGCTGGCTGCCGGAGCGATCCTGTCTGCCCTGGCGGCCGCAATCATGCAGGACAGTCTGGCTGGCGGACTCCTCCTTTCGGTGGCCGGCTATGCCCTGATCGGCGGCGGCGTGGGCGCGGCTGGGACGAACCTGCTGGCCCTGCTGGCGATCCGCACGGCCCCCTCGCGAAAGGCGGCAGCGGCCGCGATCGTCTGGATCATGATGATCCTTGGCTTCGTGCTGACAGCCGGTATCGGAGGGGGGGTCCTGAAACCATTCAGTTTCGAACGCCTGGTGGCGGTCACGGCTGCGGTTTCCGCGATTGCGTTGGGCATCAGTTTTCTCGCCTTGGCCGGGCTGGAGTCCGTCCAGAAACCGTCCGCCCAGAAACCGTCCGCATACAACCCGCCGAAACGCGTGGACTCCTCAAGCCCCCCTGCAGGCTTCCGGCAGGCCTTGCGCGAGACCTGGGCTGACCCCCAGGCCCGCCGGTTCACCGTGTTCGTATTCGTCTCCATGCTCGCCTACAGCGCGCAGGATCTGATCCTCGAACCCTTTGCCGGACTGGTGCATGGCTATGATGCCGGAAGCTCGACACAGCTCGCCGGGGTGCAGAACATGGGCACGCTTCTGGGCATGATTGCCACCGCCATGGCAGGCACCTGGATCGGCAAATCCCGCGCGGGCTTCATGCGCGCCTGGACCGTGGGGGGATGTATCGCCTCAGCCGCCGCGCTGTTGCTGCTGGCTCTGGGCACTCAGGCCATGGGCGCGCAATGGCCACTGATCCCCAACGTTGTGGCGCTGGGCGTGGCCAATGGGGCCTTTGCCGTGGCGGCGATCGGCTCGATGATGACGCTGGCCAGCGCCGGACCAAAACAGCGTGAGGGCACACGGATGGGCCTCTGGGGCGCTTCGCAGGCCATCGCGTTTGGGCTGGGTGGCTTCATTGGTGCAGCAGCTGTGGACCTGGCCCGGCTGGCCACCGGCGAGCCGGCACCCGCCTTCTCGCTGGTCTTCGCGCTGGAAGGGGCAACCTTCCTGGCCGCCGCCTTCCTAGCTCTCAGGGTGGGTGCCAGCCGCAGCGATGACCTGCGCCTGCCGGCTCTTCCGAGTGCGGACTATGCGGCGGCGCGGTCCGCCGAGACAGGGTGAGGACAGCCATGCAAACCGATACTTATGACTGCGTGATCGTGGGAGGCGGCCCGGCCGGTGCGACGGCTGCCGATGACCTGGCCCGGGCCGGCCGGCGGGTGTTGCTGCTCGACCGCGCCGGGCGGATCAAGCCTTGCGGCGGAGCGATACCGCCCCGGCTGATCCAGGATTTCGATATTCCGGAACACCTGCTGGTGGCCCGCGCGCGTGCCGCCCGCATGGTCGCTCCCTCGGGCCGCACGGTGGACATGCCTGTGGAAGGCGGCGCCGTCGGAATGGTCGACCGCGAGCATTTCGATGAATGGCTGCGCCAGCGCGCAGAGCGTTCCGGCGCAGAGCGGCGGGCCGGGACCTTCCGGGAACTGAGACGTGATGAGGATGGCATGGCTGTGATTGCCTATGCGCCCAAGGACGACTCCGATCACATCGAAACGGTCCGCACACATACTGTCATTGGCGCAGATGGCGCCCGCTCGCGTGTTGCCGCACAGGCCATCCCCGGAGGCGGCGAGACGAAATGCGTCTTCGCCTATCATGAGATCATCCGCTCGCCTGCCCCCACGAACGGATTCGACCCGGCCCGCTGCGACATCTACTATCAAGGCCGTCTGTCGCCGGATTTTTATGCCTGGATCTTTCCGCATGGCGAGACGACCAGCGTGGGGGTGGGCAGTGCCAGCAAGGGGTTTTCCCTGCGCGATGCCATCCGCACGCTGAGACACGAGACAGGCCTGGACAAGGCCGGTCTCGTACGCAAGGAAGGCGCGCCGATCCCGCTGAAGCCGCTGAAGCGCTGGGACAATGGCAGGGATGTGATCCTCGCCGGAGATGCTGCCGGCGTGGTAGCTCCGGCGTCAGGTGAAGGCATCTATTATGCCATGCTGGGCGGACGTGAAGCCGCGCTGGCCATCGGCGAGCTGCTGACGACGGGCGATGCACGCGCACTCGCCGCAACGCGCAGACGCTACATGAAGGCCCACGGCCGCGTGTTCATGATCCTCGGGATCATGCAGCATTTCTGGTATCGGTCCGACAAACGCCGTGAAGGGTTCGTGGCGATGTGCAATGACAGGGATGTGCAGCGGCTGACCTGGGACGCGTATCTCAACAAGCGGCTCGGCAAGCCGGACCACCTGGCGCATCTGAAGATATTCCTGAAGGACACGGCACATCTGCTGGGCCTGGCCCGGTCGCGGCCGGCGCCGCCGTGATCGCCAGACGCCCGGTCATCGTTGCCGCATTCGCCGCCTTTGCGACAGCGATTGCCGGAGGCGCCATGACCCGTATCGATGCCTGGTATCGCAGCCTTGAGAAATCCAGCCTGACGCCGCCGGACTGGGCATTTGCGCCTGCCTGGACCGTGATCTACGCGCTGGCTGCGCTGGCGGCTGCAAGGGGCTGGCGCGACGCGCGTGCACAGCGAGACCGCTCTCTGCTGATCATCCTGTTCTTCATCAATGCCGTACTCAACATCGCCTGGAGCGGGGTTTTCTTCACACTAAGACGCCCAGACTGGGCGCTGGCGGAAGTCGCCACGCTATGGATTTCCGTCCTTGTTCTGATCGTCTTCCTCTGGCGGTTCTCGCGGCCTGCCAGCCTGCTGCTCGTGCCTTACCTTGCCTGGGTCTCCTTTGCCAGCTGGCTGAACTACAAGGTGGTGGTTCTGAACGGACCTTTCGGATGAGCGCGTGCGATGCTGCTTGAACGCTGGATGTTCGATCTGGTGATCCTGGGTATTGCCGCAGAAGGGCTGCTGATCCGGGGGCTGCTGCGCCGGTCCGGCGCGGGCGCCTGGGCCAGACCGGCCCTGTGGTTCCTCGTTTCTGGCGCGCTGCTGATGCTGGCCGTGCGCAGCGCTATCACAGGCGCGGCGCATTCAGTGATTTCAGGGCTTCTGGCCGCAAGCCTGGTGACACACCTGGCCTGCCTTCGGACCGCCTGGACACTGATCCGCAAGCCGGACTGAAGCCATTTATCAAAAAGGACCGGACCCGGACGAACCGGACCCGGCCATGTCAAGCTGGGAGGCACCAGCTTAATTATGCAGGGCCGCATGCGGCGGAAGGAAGTCCGGCCGCGGCCCTGCTTCGCCGCACCTCTTGTCAGAAGCGCGCGAACCCGTTCTCCGCTCCCCAGAGGAACCAGTTGTCGACTACGGTTCCGGTGAGCAGCACGCCGATGCCGCCCGTGATCGGGCACAGTATGGCGAACCACCAGGCCCAGCGGTGGATCGATTCCATCGAGGCATTGAAGCCCATCGTCCAGCGCCAGAAGAGGGCCGCCCGCTCCGAGGCCGTGCCCCGGTCCGTGATCTGTTCGATCTCGCGTTCGCCGCCATACCGGGCGACCGCCAGAATGGTGGCGCCATGCATGGCAAACAGGAGCGCCGACCCGTAGAGGAAAGCGATCGAGAGCATATGGAACGGGTTGTAGAAGAAGTTGCCGTAGAGCAGGGACAGGTTGTTGGTCCAGTCGAGATGCGAGAAGATGCCGAAAGGCACCGCCTCGCTCCAGCTGCCCATCATCACGGGACGGATGAATCCGCATACGAGATACAGCCAGATGGCCGCGGCAAAGGCCCAGCAGATATGGGTGCCAAGCCCGAGCTGTATCGCCCGCCTGTAGGATCTGATCCACCAGAGTATAATGGAGGCCGTCAGGAAGAAGCCGGCCATCAGCCACCAGCCGCCCTCATTGAGCGGCATGAACAGCTTGAGGCCATGCTCCGGCAAGGGCTGGTCAAGTGACAGCCAGGGCAGCTGGCCGAAGAAGCGGATCGGATCCCATCCGACGCTGGCCCACATGTTAAGACCGATAATCTCGATGGCGATGAAGCCACAGATCAGGGAAGCTACCCCGGACCAGCCGAGATAGACGGGCCCGATCTGGGCATCGCCGATCCGGCCGAACAGGTGGCTGGTGCCGGTGAGCCTGAGGCGGGCCTCGTCGCCCTCCCCCTGAACGACGCCATAGTCCGTGTGCCCACGAACCTGGACCTGTGTGAAGATGTTCTGATAGTCAGCCATGTGACCACCCTCCTAGACGCGCCAGATGGCGAGGTTCTTCCAGCCATTCCACCAGTCGACCCACGAGCCCTCATAGAGAGGGCCTGAGATGACGATGCAGATGGCGCTCCATATCCCGGCCGAGAGAGCCAGGAACAGGCCAAGCCGGTGGATGCCGAGCGTGCCTATGGAGTAGCCGATGAAATCGCGGAAGAAGGCGTTTTCATGCTCGGGGGTCTTCACCGTCTTGCCGCGTCCGGGATTGGTTGCAGACAGGACGAGACCGCCGTGCAGGGCGAGCGCGAGACACGTCGTGAAGAAGAACGTGATCGCGATCATGTGCGCCGGGTTATAGTGGAAGTTGCCGTAGGCGTAGCCCGTGTTCGAAACCCAATCGAGGTGGCTCATGATCCCATACGGGAAGCCATGCCCCCATGCGCCCATCAGGACAGGGCGGATGACGACGAGTGTGACATAGGCAAAGATGGCAACCGAGAAGGCGATGGGCACATGCAGCCCCATGCCGAGCTTGCGGGAGATTTCCACTTCCCTGAGGGCCCAGGACACGAAGGCGCCGATTGCGCAGATGGTGACCATCTGCCAGATGCCGCCTTCCGCCATCGGCGCAAGCTGAAGTCCATAGTCTATCGATGGCGGATCAATACTGATCAGCCAGGGATTCCATGTGTTTTCCATCGATGCGCCGAGGAAGATCAGCGCGGTGCCGAGGAAAGCGAAGAACAGCGCCGTCACGCCGAAGAAGCCGACATAGAACGGGCCCACCCAGAAATCGAACATGTCGCCGCCGATCAGCGTGCCGCCTCGAATCCGGTACTTTCTTTCAAAATTGAGTAGCGCCATGGTCGGGCTCCCTGAAAAGGCATGCACCCGGCCGGATCGGCGCGGGCGTGCCGCTTTTGTCCTTCAAGCATGTGGCAGGTGGCGGACGGGAGAAGCCCGCCCGCCATCCGCCGTAGGGTCAGGCACTCCGGACCGTATCAACCGTCAGCTCCGCAGCTGCACTCGGCGCTGTGCCGAGCCAGTTGAAGCGGGGTGTGCTGAGCAGGATGAAATGGATCAGCAGTGCAAGCACGAAGAGGAAGACCGACAGGGCCACCAGGACGCGCCGGGGGTCGAAAAGAAGCCAAAGCCTCCACATGGATCATTCCTCCTCTATGCCTTGAGGCTCACGAGCGTGCTCGCGAGTCTCAGTCCATCCTCGATCATGGCGTAGCCATTCGGTCCTGGAATCCAGGGCCGCCACGACCAGACGAGGAAGTGGGCACCGATGGCAATCAGCGTGAAGATGATGAAACTCATCATGAAGAGCTTGTGAAACTCTTGCGCTTCAGACGCTGTCAAGCCGCTCAGTGACCCGGTCCTTTCATTTGCATTATCGGCCATTCACTTTTCTCCGTTCCTGGGCCTAGGTCTGCAACCGCAACGCGCCCTGCTGCGGCTCAATTGACGGCGCGGGACCCCGATCCGCCAAAAGCTCGTACACCGTACGCGGATGATGCCTGAAGGGCTCATCCGTGCACGAAAAACCATGGGACAATGCTTTGCGTCTGGTCTCTTGCCTCTGCAAAAACCGACAGCCGCGGCGTCCCTTTTGTGCGCCGCGACAGGCCGGGAATCAGTCTCCCGAGCACGGCCACGGCCAGAAATACCGGATAGATCAGCGTCATGTAGACCATCATGGAGTGACGCGCGCGATCACGGGTGTGAGCGGGAGCGCCCTGCGGGATAGCTGACATTGATGTTCCTCCTTCTCCGTCTTCCTCCGGGCTGCTGACCGTCTGCGTGTCAGGCTGCCCGTATTCCTTCCAGTTCCATCCGGCTTTGCCGGACCGTTTCGGCCGTCACCCGGCCTGACCCTTCCCGGCTGGCGAGTGCCTCAGCATGATCGCGAAGGCGTTTCGCCGCAGAAATCCGTGTCAGGACCGAATGTCGCGCGATACTCGCCTCCAGCTCAGCACTGGCGCTTTCGTCCCAGGTTACCGCTGCTGCCATGCTGCGCGCGGGTGTCGCTTCGGCCTTGTCCATGGAAGTTGCCAGCGGCAGGATATGGAACAGCGCGTCGAACAGCGCGTTGCAGTATTCCTGCACGACATACGTCGCGCCCGAGTATCCCATGAACGGCGTGCCGGTATGACGCCGGATCAGGGCGCCTGGAAACGAGGCAGGCACCCAGACGGATTTCGCGCCGCATTCCTGAAGGTACATGCGCTCGTTGAAGCTGCCGAAAACGACAAACGGCGCGTTATCATGAATCGCTGCGCGAACGGCATCATTGTCCGTCTTGCGGCCAGCAACACGCGTCATCGCAAAATGGCAGGGAATGCCGAGGTCTGTTTCAAGAAAATTACGCAGGCCCCTTGCATGCGTTTCATTGGCCACGATGCCGAAAGAGGCTGTGGCGAAGAAGTCCTGAGTGACCGAGCGCCAGAGATCCCAGAGCGGCTTAAGCGTGGAGTGCTTCTCCGCCTCGATGAAGCCTTCGGGATCGAGCCCCGTCAGTTCGCCGAGCGCGCGAAGGAACTTCGTGGTCGAGTGAAGGCCGACCGGTGCCTGTAGATAAGGCTGGCCGAGGGACTCGCACAGGGCGCGCCCATACTCACGATACATGCAGACATTCACATCGGCATCAATCAGCTGGCGGACATCTGCGATATGACTGCCGAGCGGGAACACCATGTTGATCTCGGCGCCGATGCCTTCTACAAGGCGCCTGATTTCGGCGAGGTCAGAGGCCATGTTGAACATGCCGTAAGCCGGGCCTATGATGTTGACGCGTGGCCTGGCGCCTTCAGGCCGTTTTGACGGTTTCGGATTCCGGCCCTTCGTCTGGCCATACTCGGTCCAGAGCCACAGCAACGCGCGGTCAGCGCTCTGCCACTGGTCCTCATCAATGGTGCGCGGCAGGAAGCGCTGGATGTTGGCACCCTCAGGCGTGACCCCGCCGCCGATCATCTCGGCGATCGAGCCTGTAACCACGACGGCCGGCAGCGCCGGATCGAGCACGCTGCGGGCGCGTTTCATGGCCGCCTCAGTTCCGAGCTTGCCGAGTTCTTCCTCGCCAAGCCCCGTGACGACGATGGGCAATTCGTGTGGCGGCAGCGCGTCTGTATAGTGCAGCACAGACGTGACAGGCAGGTTCTCGCAGCCGACCGGGCCGTCGATGACGACCTGCAGGCCCTTGATGGCGGTGAACACATACACCGCCCCCCAATAGCCCCCTGCCCGGTCATGATCCTGGATCAGCATCCTGTAGGCGCCTCCAGATTAGCCGCCTGCCTAGCCTTTGCGGCCAGCTTGCGGCGCTGGTGTTCACGGAACTCCGTGTGCAGATCGGGCTGGCCCTCCCAGACACCAGCGGTATCGCCGGTGCCGACACCTTCAAAGAAGGCTTTCATGTCATCGAAGCGGGACTTGCCGGCGATGGCTGCATTGATGACATCGGCAAGGGATCCTGCACCCGCCGGGCCCATCAGCGGCCGCGCCGAGATCAGGTTTGTGAAGTAGAGCGCCGGGATGGCCATTTCCTTTGCGGCCTGAACGACCGGCGTCGTACCGATCGCCAGATCCGGCCGGAACTCATGCATGGCAGCAATATCGTGCTCGAGGGAAGCACGGTAGCGCACTTCGATACCGCGCGCCTCCAGCCATTCCCGGTCAGGATCAGACCAGCGCGTGCGGGGCAGCGCCGTGCCGACATAACGGACATCCGCGCCGCTTTCGGCAAGCAGCCGGGCGACGAGCAATTCCGAGCCTTCATATCCGCTGAGCGTGATCCGCCCACGGATGGGCTTGGCTGACAGGGCCGCCTCTATCGCCCGGCCAAAGATATTGCGCGCCGCATCGATCCGGGCGGCCGGCACATTCGCCGCTTCGCCGACGGCTCTGAGCCAAGCGTCCGTGCCCTCAAGGCCAACGGGTGCGGAGCCTATGACCGGGCGCCCTGCGGCTTCAAATTCGCGCACGGAGGCCGTGTAGAAGGGATGAATCGCAGCGATGACCGCACCATCCAGAGCGGTGTAA
Source organism: Hyphomonas sp. (assembly GCA_046293935.1). Taxonomy (GTDB): domain Bacteria; phylum Pseudomonadota; class Alphaproteobacteria; order Caulobacterales; family Hyphomonadaceae; genus Hyphomonas. The sequence goes on along the minus strand of JBKBJF010000021.1, from coordinate 5,820 downwards.
AGCTCGCGCCATTCGCGCGTGGGAACGACAGCGCCGGCTGCAAGCCCGAGGGGCTCCAGCAGACGGCCGATTACGACCGGATCAGCCGGGAACATCTCGCCCAGCAGTGTCACCTTCGGAAGGCTTGCCGTATCGTTTGCAGCGCGCGGCACGGGGCCTGCTTCTGCTTCCTGACGGGCATAGGCCAGCATGGCGCCCGCCAGCACATCCTTTGCCTCGGCATGTGTCGGCACACCAAAGCCCGGCACATCGATGCCTATGATGCGCACACCGTTGATTTCATCCGGCAGCAGGCGCAGTGGCACACCGGAGGCGGTCGGCACGCAGAGATTGGTGATGACGACTGTATCATACTTTTCAGGGTCAGCCGTTTTCTCGACCGCTTCCTTGATGTCCTCGAACAGTTTGCCGGTGACCAGAGTTTCGGAATTGAACGGTACATAACCGACCGAGCGTTTGGCCCCATAGAAGTGGGAGGTGAAGGTCAGCCCGTAAACGCAGCAGGCTGAACCCGACAGGATCGTGGCCGTGCGGCGCATGCGGAGGCCGACGCGCAAGGAACCGAAGGCCGGACACATGCTCTGAGGCTGATCATGCGGGCCTTGCGGATAGTCCCTGGCATACTGGTCCAGCACGTCGCTCTTGCCGGCAGCACGGGCTGCGCGGCTGAGTTCCTCCTTGCCGGCGTGGCAACCCATGCCGGAAGTTTCCGCGGGCGCAGGCGCACCTGTCTCCGCCGGTGCGGATATCCGCTCGCGATGCTGAAGAAGGGTGCGGCGCTGGGACATGGACCTTCAGATCTCCTCGTAGACCACTTCGAGGGACCGCCGGTCCGCAGCACTGACACCGCACATATCGGCGATGGTGGCCGGCTCCAGCACTATGTCGCCGCCTGTGTCCTTCGATGAGAACAGCGCCAGCAGGCCGTCCTGGGTCAGCGGCGCGGGCCGGTTGGGGATGGAGGTGTGGATGTTGCCGGCCAGTTCGGCAAACAAAGGCCCCCATTGCGAGGAGGCCGTGCCGACGATCTGATAGTTGGCCGACTTGCGGCGGATGTCTTCGTTGGCCGGAATGGTGGCAAGCACCGGAATACCGACCGCGCGCGCGAAAGCGGCTGCCTCGCCGGTTCCGTCATCGCGGTTGATGACCATACCGGCAACACCGACATTGCCGCCCATCTTGCGGAAATACTCGACCGCCGAGCAGACGTTGTTGGCGACATAGAGCGATTGCAGGTCATTGGATCCGACCACGATCACCTTCTGGCACATGTCGCGCGCGATCGGCAGGCCGAAGCCGCCGCAGACCACGTCGCCGAGGAAGTCCAGCAGGACATAGTCAAAATCCCACTCATGGAAGCCCAGCTTCTCGAGCAGCTCGAAGCCATGAATGATGCCGCGCCCGCCGCAGCCGCGCCCGACTTCGGGTCCGCCGAGCTCCATCGCGAAGACACCGTTGCGCTTGAAACAGACGTCGCCGATGGCGACCTCCTCGCCAGCGAGTTTCTTCTTCGAGGACGTCTCGATGATCGTGGGACAGGCCTTGCCACCGAACAGGAGCGAGGTCGTATCCGACTTCGGATCGCAGCCAATCAGCAGCACTTTCTTGCCCTGCTCGGCCATCATGCAGCTCAGATTGGCGAGGGTGAAGCTCTTGCCGATACCGCCCTTGCCATAAATGGCGATGATCTGGGTTTCCTTCTTCACAGGCCCGGTTGCAACAGCATCTGGCTCAGCCGTCGCTTCGGCGCGAAGCGCCTCGTCGTAGGACGTGCTACCCTTTCGCGGTGTCAGGCGCAGATCGTCAGGCATCGGAAGGCTCCCAGTCGATGATCATCTTCAGGCAGGCGGGATCGGTGAAAGCCTGCTCGTAGGCATCCCTTGCCTCCCGCGCAGGTCGGACATGTGTAATCAGGCCGTCGAGATCGAGGCGTCCGGCGGAGGCAAGCGCCAGCACGGCCTTGAGGTCTTCCGGCCGCCACTCGGCCGCGACCCGCAGATGCATTTCCTTCCGGAAGGCGAGCGGAAAACTGAAAGACGGCCGCGCCGCATAGAAGCCTGCCAGGCAGATTTCTCCACCCAGGGTCATATGCGGAAGCACCTTGTCGAGAATGCCAAAATCTCCGCTCATGTCACAGGCGGCGGCATAGTCGCGTCGCGTGTCCTGTTCCGGCGAAATGACTGCATAGTCTCTGCTACCGACACGCCGTGCAGGGTTGGTTTCCCAGACAACGGGACGGGCGCCGAGAGCGCAGGCCAGACGGGCCGTGAGCCGTCCAAGCACGCCGTGGCCGATGATGAGCTCCGGCAATGGCCCGCCGGACAAGGCGTGATAGGCCGTTGCTGCCAACGCCATCAGTACGCCTTCTCTGGGGCAGGGAATATCCAGCCGGTGGGCCCGGGCCGATGGGACGACCAGATGCGAGGCTGACGCCCCGAACAGCGCATGTGCGCCAGCATAACACCGCGCCCCCGGCACAAAGACCAGTTCGCCGACGCGGTGAGGGTCAGAGGGCGCATCGGAGATCCGGCCCACGGCCTCATAACCGGGCACGAGCGGATAGCCCATTCCGGGGAAAGCAGGCATGTCGCCCGACCACATCATCCGTTCGGTGCCAGTGCTGACCCCGGACCACAGGACGTCAACAAGCACATCATCCGCCTGCGGAGTAATCAGGGGCAGATCCTCAACACGCACCGACCGGGCCCCATCGAACAGGATGGCCGTAGCCTTTAGGGAGTCGCAGGCCGGGTCAGCCGGGCGGGAAGCTCCGGTGGGCGGGCTGGGACGATGCCCCTGCGACTCGATGACGCCCGTTCTCATGAGTGTCACTTTAATTTGACAGTTTACGGTGTCAATGTTGATTTACGAAAGAATGCCCGAATCTTGGGCGCCATGCCGGTCAGCGTGCGAGGAGCGCACTGACCAGCAGCGGTTCGGCGGTGCGCAGCCTTCGCATACGGCGGAAGCCCGCCTCCTGCAGCAGCCGGGACAGTTCTTCCGGCGTGCGCGGGCGCCCTTGGCCCATGGCCCAGAGGTAGAAACCGAAATAGGCATCGGCCATGGCGGCGGTTCCCGCCTCACCCGCCATGGGTTCCGCAATCAGGAGCGCGCCGCCCGGCGCCAGAGCTCGCCGGATGGACGACAGAAGCAGCCGGACTGACCGGTCATCATGATCATGCACGACCCGGATCAGCGTGATCAGATCTGCACCTTCCGGCAGTGGCTCACGCAGCATGTCGCGCGGCTCGATGCGCGCGATGTTTCCCGGCCGCCGCGCCGCCAGCGCCGCCACGGCGGGCAGATCCACCAGCACGAGGTCCAGCGAGGGATGCGCCTGTCCCAACGCTGAAAGAAAAACACCAAGACCTCCCCCGACATCCATGACCGTGCGGTGCCGGCTGAAGCCGTAAGCATCGAGCAGGTTGCGGGCGATAAGGGCCTGGGTGGCCGCCATCAGCTGCGAATAGGGCTCCGCCTGGCCTTCGGGTATATCCTTCCCATAGCCCCAGAACCGCGCGGTCTCCGTATCCGCAGGGCGATGACGCAGCAGGTCGAGAGGCGACTCCAGATCGCGGTAGAGCACCCTGTGGTGCCGGATCATGGCGAAAACGCCGGGATTTCCGATCAGCGCCGCTCCCTGCTCTCCCAGACCATAGCGGCCATCCGTAAACTGACGGATGAGACCCAGTGCACAGGCGGCCCTCAGGAGGCGCTGAGCCGCTTCAGGCGATAATTGAGCTGCTGCCGCAAAATCAGCCTCAGTTACGGGCAAGGCAGCGGCCGTTTCGATCAGCCGGCTCTCAATGGCTGCAGCCAGAACCTGCGAATAGACAAAGCCTGCCACGAGGTCGAACGCCTCTCTCGCCTTGCGCCGGGCGATAGCTCTCGTCAACGGGTTCCGGGCGGCCCAGGATTGAAATTCCGGCTTTGATATCAAGCGGTTGCGCCATGAGATGAAACGATCCGCCAGAGTCATGCGGGCCTCACGCCGCGCCGGTCAGGCGACATCCCGGAGCAAGCTCTTGGGCATCAGGCGTGCGGCCTGCGCCTGAACGATGTCACGAAGCACTGCAGCGCCCCTGCAGTCCGGCACGGCGTCGGACGCATCGGCAATCAGCGCCTTGAGGCGCGCCAAAGCACCGGCAATCCCAAACCGTTCGACCGCATTCGGACGATACAGCAGCGCATCCTGCCCCGCCGGCTTTCCGAGTTCGGCCTCATCCAGCAAGGCATCCCTCAGGTCGTCGGCCACCTGATAGGCCTCACCGAGCCGCTCGCCCAGTGCCCGCCAGGGCGCAGGATCAAGACCGGCAGCCACGGCCCCCGACATAGCGGCGGCGACAAACAAGGCACCTGTCTTGGCACGGTGGTAGGCACTGAGATCGATTGATGCCTCACTCTCCCAGGCTTGTCCCGCCACGATGCCGCGCGGCGCGCCAACGGCCTCGATCAGGATCGACATCAGCGGGGCCAGCAAGTGCGGCGTGGCGCGGCATTCGCGCGACAGGGTCTCGAATGCCATCACGATCAGCGCGTCCCCCGCGAGCACTGCCAGAGGCTCTCCGAAGGCGGCGTGTACAGAGGGCTTACCCCGCCGGACCGGCGCCCCGTCGAATGCGGGCAGATCGTCATGGACAAGCGAGGCGCAGTGCATCAGTTCCAGCGCGGCGCCTGCGCCGGAGGCCACACCCGCAGACTCCGGACCGCCCGTTGCCAGCGAAACGGCGAGACAAAGCTTCGGGCGAACCCTCGCCCCGCCGGGGAAGACCGAATACCGGATGGCTCGGGCCAGTCCCTGCGGCGCTTCTGCTGCCTCGCAAGCGGATACGGAGCGCTCAAGCACCTGTTCGATCAAGCCATCCATATCCATGCGGCCTCCGTATTGCGTCATCCTATATTGTCAGTGATAACTGTCAAACTGAATTGACGATCAAACGGATCGCAAGGAGGGCGGATGGCCTTAGCCCAACCCGTGCCCATGGCCCGGGCAGGCGTATTCTGCGCCAGCCCGCATCCGGACAGTTACGCCTGGTGGTACGCTGATGGTCTGAGCCATGATCGCAACTATGCCTTCACCCTGATTGCTTTCATCGGCAGTGTCTTCTCGCCCTATTATGCCTGGTCGGGCCGGACAGACCCGCACAATCACTGCGCCATCAACCTCGCCCTCTATGGCCGCCGGCACGCGAGGTGGGCCATGACGGAACGTGGCCGGGCAGATCTGTCAGTTAGCCCGGAGCAGCTCATCATCGGGACCAGTTCGCTGACATGGGATGGCGGGACCTTAACGGCAGACATCCGCGAGTACGGCGCGCCGATCCCCCAGCATGTCTGCGGGCGGATCGTTCTGCGGCCCAAATACCTCAACGCGGAATCCTTCGGCCTTGACGCAGCCGGTGACCATGAGTGGCGTCCGATAGCACCGGCTGCAGAAGTTTCTGTTGATTTCCGGCAGCCGGACCTCAACTGGGCAGGAACAGGCTATTTCGATACGAATTCCGGACGCGCGCCACTCGAGGAAGCCTTCCGATTCTGGGACTGGTCCAGGGTGCAGCAGGAGGATGGCCGCTCGGCACTGCTTTACAACCTGGCGGACCGGACCGGGAATGAGCGAAGCCTCGCACTCCGATTCAGCGTGGATGGACGCTGCGAGACCTTTGCCCCTCCCCCGAAATTTGCCCTGCCCCTGACGCCCGTGTTCCGCATCCAGCGCACCACACGAGCGATAAGCCGCAAGAGCGTACATTTGGGGCGAACGCTGGAAGATACACCTTTCTACAGCCGGTCGATCATCGAAAGCGATATCCTCGGCGCGCG
>JBKBJF010000058.1:0-5212 GCA_046293935.1 Hyphomonas sp. | reverse complement strand
TGGCGGAGAGACAGGGATTCGAACCCTGGAGACGGTCTCCCGTCTACACACTTTCCAGGCGTGCGCCTTCGACCACTCGGCCACCTCTCCGCACCTGCCCTGCGGCAGGAAGCGAGCCAGATACCGGATGCAACCGCCCCTCGCAAGCTGGTGATTGCCGCAAGGCCCACCAGGCCCCATATCAGGCTCCGAAAGGAGGGACCGCCCGATGCTGTTTGCCCGCAAGGCCCTGGCCCTGCCGACCCCCCAAAGCGCCCTTCCCGGGCGGACTTCGCCGATCCCGACCGCCAGCGTGCACTATGTCTCCGGCCTGCCGTTGCAGGCGGAGGCTCCAGAGGGATTCGAGACGGCCGTCTTCGGCCTCGGTTGTTTCTGGGGTGCCGAGCGCCTGTTCTGGCAGACGCCGGGCGTCTGGCTGACGCGCGTCGGCTATGCCGGCGGCTTCACCCCCAACCCGACCTATGAGGAAGTCTGCTCCGGCGGCACCGGGCACACCGAGGTCGTGGAGGTGATCTTCGATCCGGCAAAGGTCTCCTTCGCAGCGCTGGTCAAACTCTTCCTCGAAAGCCACGACCCGACCCAAGGCATGCGTCAGGGCAATGACATCGGCACCCAGTACCGCTCGGCCATCTACTTTGCGTCAGCGGCACAGGAAAAGGCCGCCCGCCAGATGATCGCCGCGTACAGTGCCGAACTTGCCGCGGCCGGCCACCGCGCAGCGGTGACGACTGAGCTTGCGCCGCGCACGGACGTTTACCTGGCCGAGGGCTACCACCAGCAATACCTTGCCAAGAACCCGAACGGCTATTGCGGCATTGGCGGAACCGGCGTCATCTGCCCCATGCCCCGGTGAAGGCAGGCCCCGCCTAGCGCAAGTCGCGCTCTAGGACCCGAAATTCAGCGAAAAGCGCTTGCGCGATTCGATCATCGCCTGTGCCTTGAACAGCGCGTCCGAGGCCGACTGCGCGCGCTGGATGGCAGGATCGGCGCGCAGGCCCTCGACCGCGGCAGCCAGGTGCATGATCGCCTCTTTCACCACCGCCTGATCGAACTGGCGCTCGGCCCGCACGATCAGGGCCCGGCCGAGTTCCAGCTTGGCCTGGATGATGCGGCCGGTATCGGCCCTCAGATTGGCCTCCTCGAGATGGCGGCGCCGCAGCTGGATCACCTTGTCCAGGGCCGAAAGCTCGCCGAGCTCTTCGGCCACACGCACACCGGCAGCGCAGTAGTCCGCCTCGAGCTCCGCCCGCAGGGCCGGCGACACCGGCAGTTCTGCGGCCATCACACTGTCGAGCTCGGCCGCAAGATCGCGGATCTTCTCGGCCCGGAAAGCCTGTGGATCGCTGAGCGCAGGCTGCAGCTGCTTGGCAATCAAATAGGCCGCGACGCGCGCGACTTCCGGCGTCTGCGCCTTGCGCGCGCCCGGCAGGGCAAGGGTGAACAGGCGGGCTTCGGCTGCCGTCAGGCCGCCACCCCGGCTGAGGCCGTGAATCTCCAGTCCGCGTTCGCCGCGGCCATGACGGCTGGCCCACACGAACAGGTCGGCATCGGCGATCGCCATCCGCTTGCGGGCTCGGGCGACGGAAGCACTTTCAAGCCCGCCTTTGATGCGGCCCATCGGCACCAGCGTGAACGGCGCGCCGAAGGCGTAGACCGGCAGGTTGGCGGCGAGGGCTTCCGTCAGCCATTTGCCGGTCCGGCGGCTGGCGCTGCCCTCCGGGCGGGCCAGCAGGATGCGGAAGCCGGGCGCTTTGCTGGCCTTGGCGGCGCGGGCCTTGCCAGCGTTATAGATTGCGCCTGTGACACGGAAGACACGTTTCAGGACCCAAAAGAGCAGCACAAGGCTGGCGAGGGCAACCACACCCGCGCCGATCAGGTCCAGCCACTCGGCACCCGGCACGTTTGTTTTCAGCCACTTATCGGCGGTCTCAAGCCAGCCGGCGATCAACATCAGAGCTACCCTCTCACGCTCCAAGGCGATACGTTTCTTACCCATTCCTTGCAACAGGGAAACGCTGTTCCCGCGCCGCCATGACCTTGTTTCGCACCCGCTTTGCGCCCTCCCCGACCGGCCGCCTGCACCTCGGGCACGCGGCTTCGGCCTTCGCCGTCTGGGACGAGGCCGCCGCGATCGGGGCAGACGTGCTGCTGCGGATCGAGGATATCGACCGCACCCGATGCCGCCCGGAATACGAAACCGGCATCTACGAAGACCTTGCCTGGCTGGGACTGGCCTGGACGGGTGACGTCCGCCGCCAGTCGGATCACTTCGCTGACTACGAGGCTGTGCTCAACCAGCTTCGCGCGCGGGGACTGGTTTACCGCTGCTTCCTCACGCGCCGCGAGATTGCCGCCCGCCTGCCCGCCGGGGCCGACCCCGACGAAGGCGGACTGGTCAGCCACCCGCTGCCCCCGGAAGAAGAGGCCAGCCGGCTGGCCCATCAGGCTCCGTTCGCCTGGCGCCTGTCGCTGGCCGCGGCCCGCCGTGCCCTCGGGCAGAAATATGACACCCTCACCTTCACCGTCTGGGCTGATGGCAGGGGGCTGCGCACCGTTCCTGCCCGGCCGGAACGGTTCGGCGATGTCGTGCTGGCCCGCAAGGACACCCCGGCCAGCTATCATCTCGCCTGTTGCCATGACGATGCCCTGCAGGAGATCACCCATGTCATCCGCGGCGAGGATCTGCGGGAGGTGACATCGGTGCACACCCTGCTGCAGGCGCTGATGGACTGGCCGCAGCCGGTCTATCATTTCCACCCGCTCGTGCTCGGCCCCGACGGCAAGAAGCTGTCGAAACGGTTCGGGGACAAGAGCCTGCGTGATTACCGCGCAGAGGGGATGACGCCGCAGGATATTCGCGCCATGACGCGCGGCGGATGACCAACACCGTACCCCAACCCCGCCCCGTTCAGGACCTGCGTCCATGGCTTGGCCCGCTGATGGTGCTGGGCGGCGGCATCGCACTCGGCTTCGCCCCGATCGGCCTGCGCCTTGGCCTGGGCGATCTCGGCCCGCAGGCGATCGCCTTCTGGCGTTACCTGTTCGCCGTGCCGATGCTGTTCGCTCTGGTGCTGCTGACCGGCCGGCGCCTGCCGCAGAAGCCGAACGCGGCGATCATCCTCGCGGCGCTGTTCTTCACGCTCGACATGGCACTCTGGCACTGGAGCCTGACGATGACCAGCGTGTCCAACGCGACCTTCATCGTCAATCTCGGCAACGTTCTTGTCGGCCTCACGGCCTGGGCCTTCCTGAAGGAGCGCCCTGGCCTGAACTGGGCGGTTGCCGCCGTGCTGGCCATTGCGGGCGCGGCGGCCCTGTCTCTCGGCGGCAAGAGCCTCACCGGCGGCGCGCTGCGCGGCGACCTGCTGGCGCTGGCGGCCGCGGTGTTCGTCTCCTTCTACATGCTGTTCTCAAAGCTCGCCCGGCGTAGCCTCGGCGGCATTGAAGCGATGTTCTGGCTGAGCGTGTTCGAAGCGGGCATGGCCTTCGTCATCGTCGCCCTCTCCGGCGAACGTTTCTTCCCGGCGACGCTCGCAGGCTTTGCAATGCCGCTGGCGCTGGCCGTAATCGTGCAGGTCGCCGGCCAGGGCCTGATTATCTCAGGTCTCGGCTCCACCGACACTGCCGTCGCCGGGATTCTGGTGCTGGCCCAGCCGGTTGTGGCCGCCGCGATTTCCTGGGGCCTGTTTGGCGAACCCCTGACCGCCGTTCAGGCGGGCGGCGCTGCCGCCATCCTTTTCGCAGTCTGGCTGGCCCAGCGGCCAAGGGTGCGCGCAGTTCCCGCGGCCTGACGGGTCGCCACTGTCATAATCCTGCGCTAAGGCGTCAGAACGCGAACCCTGCCGGAGATCCGATCCATGCGCCCAGCCCTCATCGCCAGCCTCGCCGCCTTTGCCGCGCTCGCCGCCTGCACCTCCGACGGCGCCGCCCGGCCGGACGCCCCGGCTGCGGCTCCTGCCCGCGTGGCAACGCCCCCGAAACAGAGTGCCGATGCCTACTACACCGCAGCCGCCAGCGCCGTGGAGGCGCGTGCCGCCGCGCGAGGCCTGAAACCGGCGAAGAACGTGATCCTTTTCATCGGGGACGGCATGGGCATTTCCACCATCACCGCCGCCCGCATCTATGCCGGCCAGACTGCCGGAGAGGATGGCGAGAGCCATCACCTCGCCATGGACAGCCTGCCCTATTCAGCGCTGTCAAAAACCTACAGTCACAATTTCCAGGTCGCCGACTCGGCAGGCACGGCCTCTGCCATGGTCAGCGGCATGAAGACCCTCTCCGGCGTACTCGGCGTGACCAGCGAAGTATCCTATGGCAACTGTGCCACGGTTGCCGGCAATGAGGCGGATACGCTGTTCGAACTCGCGGCCCGGGCCGGGCTTGCCACCGGCCTCGTCACCACCACCCGCATCACTCATGCCACGCCCGCTTCTGCCTATGCCAAGGTGCCCCACCGCGACTGGGAATCCGATACCAACATGCGCGGCGCCTCTTCCGGCACCTGCAAGGACATTGCCCGCCAGCTGATCGAGTGGCCGGAAGGCAGTTTCGATGTCGTGCTTGGCGGCGGCCGCGCGAAGTTCCTGCCTTCGGATATGCCGGACCCGGAATATCCCGCCCTCAAGGGCGAACGCAGCGACGGCCGCAACCTGATTGCGGAATGGACGGCGAAATCCGCTTCGCACAGGTTCATCTTCGACAAGGCCGGTTTCGAGGCGACAAACTTTGCCTCGGGCGACCGGATCATGGGCCTGTTCGAGCCCTCGCACATGCAGTTCGAACTCGACCGCGGCGCCGACAAGGCCGGTGAACCGCATCTCGCCGACATGACCCGCGCGGCGATCACGAGGCTCAGCCAGAACCCGGAGGGATTCGTGCTGATGGTGGAAGGCGGGCGCATCGACCATGCGCATCATGGCGGCAATGCCATCCGCGCGCTCGAGGATGCGATGGCGTTCGACCTGGCGATTGCCACCGCGCTGGAAATGACGAACCCGGAAGACACGCTGATCATCGTCACCGCCGACCACTCGCACACCCTGACCATTGCGGGCTATCCGCAGCGCGGCAACCCGATTCTCGGGCTCGCAGTGTCCGGCATGGGCGGCGAAGGCGGCTCGACCGGCATCGACGGGCTGCCCTATACCACGCTGTCCTATGCCAATGGCCCCGGCGCCTGCCGCGAGACCGGAAAGGATGCGGAGGGCAAGCC
>JBKBJF010000020.1:0-32043 GCA_046293935.1 Hyphomonas sp. | reverse complement strand
GTACCGCCTGCAGCGGGCGCAGCTTCGCGCGCAGGGCCGCGCGGTCGTCCTTCAGCGCCTCGAGTTCGGCAACTGAGACAGCGCTTGCGGCATCGAAGGCGCCCACCCGTGTGCGGCGCAGCTGGCTGATATGGCCCTCCGCCCCGAGATCGGCGGCTAAATCCCGGGCCAGCGCGCGGACGTAGAATCCCTTGCCGGAGATGACATGGATCACCGTATGATCCGTATCCGGCATACCGATCACCCTGGCGGCATGCACCTCCACCTCCCGGGCCTCCAGTTCGAACGCCTCCCCTTCCCGGGCGAGATCATAGGCGCGCGCGCCGGCAACCTTGATGGCGGAATATTTCGGCGGCACCTGGCGGATCGTGCCCGTATACGCCTTCAGCGCTTCCTCAACCGCCTTGCGCGCAGGGCGTACATCAGACGTGGCCGTCACTTCGGCTTCTGCATCCTGGCTCGCGGTCGAGATGCCCCAGCGGATAGTGAAAACATATTCCTTCTCGGCATCCATCGCCCATTGCACGGTCTTGGTCGCTTCTCCGAGAGCGACCGGCAGGATACCATCCGCCAGCGGATCAAGCGTGCCGCCATGGCCGGCCTTTTCGGCATTGAACAGGCGCTTGACGAGAGCAACCGCCTGGGTCGAGGTCATGTCGGCCGGCTTGAACAGGTTCAGCCAGCCCGTAACGGGCTCGCCCTTGCGTTTTCTCTGGCGGGACAAATGTAGCTCCACTCGCTGCCGGCAAGCGGTTCGAACGCAGTCAGCCGGCTGGTATTTCAGGTCCGCCGCTTAGCCCCGCGGCGCAGGCGCCGTCAATCCGGCGCGCTGCCTTCAATGCCCGGCGGGTGGGGCATCCTCTTCCTCATCAAACACATCATGTCCGGACAACTCGGGCGGTCCGGGCACCGGACGCATCTGCGCGGCGCCTTTAGGCAGGCGGAGGTTCACGATGTCGAGATTGAGATCGAAGTCTCCGGTCACGCTGGTATCGCCGGTATCCAGCTTGTAGCGCACAATATCCCGAATCTTGATCAGCACTTCCCGGTTATTGTCGACCAGCGGGATCTGGCGGCCATCAGAGGTGCCAATCAGCAGCCGGAAATAGGGATGTTTCTCCTTCAGGCGCAGGGCGATCATCATTGCCCGCACGCCCAGGACCAGGCCCAGCACCATGAGGCTCACCCCGGCAAACAGCGACATCACACTCGCCGAGGGATTGGCCGACAGAACCAGCCAGCCAACGAGGGCCAGCAGGCCAAAGAACAGGAAACCGACGCAGAAGGTCGCGTAGGCAGACTGGGTTTTGCGGTTCTCCGGTGTGTCCCAGGGGAAGAATTCGTGCCGCTCGACCGACATCGTGGCGATGCGCCGGATGGCGATCGTGTCGTCGCCCAGCTGCAGGGAAGCGGCGGAGACTTCGCCGAGGCGTGCGCCTTCTTCGTCAATCGTCTGTCGTTTCATGCCCAAACCCCGGCTTTCTGCCCGGCAACCGTCTTGGCTCCGGCGGCAATACTGTCAAATGACAAAGCATCAAGGCAGAAACGGGGCAGACCTAGCTGTCACCCTGCAGGTCGCGGCGGACCCTGGGATCGGCCAGCAACCGGTCGATGGCGGTGGCCTCGTCATAGGATTTGTCCGCGATGAAATTCAGCACCGGCGTGAATTTCAGTTCGATCTCCCGTCCGAGCCGGCCGCGCAGAAAGGCCGAAGCCCGGTTCAGGGCCGCTGCCAGCTTTACCCTACCTGCCTCGGTATCGTCACCGAGCGGGGTGACGAAGACATTGGCATGCTTCAGGTCGGGCGAGCAGCGCACTTCACCAACCGTGACCAGCACGCCAGTCAGGTCGGGATCACGAAAATCCTCCCGGGCGATGATCCCGGCCAGGGCATGGCGGATGATCTCGCCCGCGCGCAGCTGGCGCTGCGAGGGAAGACCGGGTGGGGCTGCTTTTCGGGCCATCAGGAAGGAACTTTCAAGCGAACAAAATCAGAGAAGGCCGCACAGTGCTGGACATCCGTCCCGAACCATTCATCCGGGATGATCAGCGCATCCGCTCCCTCAACGAAGACGGCCAGGTAACTGCTGCCCCGGACGGTCCGGCGCACACCGTCCCAGCCGATGCGGGTTTCAACCGGGCCGCGGCGCACGGTGAGCCCCGCATCCGAGGCGGAGATTTCCGTGTCCAGCAGGCTCTCGGTGCCGCGTCCGGAGCGATGACGGTAAGACCAGCGCATGAAGATCAGATACCACGCAATGCCGGCGATGGCAGCCAGCTGCGCTGAAGCCATCAGCTGCCAGAACGGCGAAAGCCCGAGACCTGTCATAGCCTTACGCGACAGCAGCGCCACACTGGCGGAAATCACAGGCGCGGTGACCCCGGCATAATAAAGCGCTGTCGGGCCAACCGTGCTGTCCCGGCTCATCCGGACAAGCTGTTTCAGGTGGCGGTCCCGGAGCCGCCCGGAAATCGTCAGCACGCTGCTCATCGGGCCAGACTAGGCCAGCGTCCTTGCGATTTCCTCTACTTGGAAGCATTCAATTTTATCGCCTTGGCGGATATCTTCGTAACGTTCGAAGGCCATCCCGCACTCCATGCCGGCATTGACCTCAGACACTTCATCCTTGAAGCGCTTGAGCGTCTTCAGGCGGCCTTCGTGGATGACGACGTTGTCGCGCAGGAGGCGCACGCCGCAGCCGCGCAGCACCTTGCCTTCCGAAACCCGGCACCCGGCAACCTTGCCAACCTTGGTGATGTTGAAGACTTCGAGAATGTCGGCATAGCCGAGGAAAGTCTCGCGCTTCTCCGGAGCCAGCATGCCCGAAAGGGTCGCCTTCACATCATCGATCAGGTCATAGATCACCGAATAATAGCGGATCTCGACACCCTCACGCTCGGCCAGGTCGCGCGCCTGCTTGTTGGCGCGGACATTGAAGGCAAAGATCGGCGCATTCGAAGACCGGGCGAGCAGCACGTCGGATTCGGATATCCCGCCAACCGCACCATGGATGACCTTGGCCCGCACTTCGTCGGTCGAGATCTTGTCGAGCGACATGGAGATGGCCTCGACAGAGCCCTGCACATCCGCCTTCAGGACGACGGGCAATTCGCGGGTTTCCACGGCGCCATCCTTCAGGCGCGTCATCAGCTGGTCGAGCGAGGCGCGTGCCGCCGCACTGACATTGCCGGCAACCTGACGCTTCGTCCGTATGCGGTATTCCGTGATCTCGCGGGCGCGGGCCTCGCTGTCAACCACGACGATCGCCTCGCCTGGTTCGGGCGCCCCATCAAGGCCAAGCACCTCGACCGGCAGGGACGGGCCGGCGTCGGAGAGCTGCTGGCCGCGCTCGTCGACGAGCGCGCGGACCTTGCCCCACTGGGCACCGGCCACCAGAATGTCGCCGCGCTTCAGCGTGCCGCGCTTGACCAGCACAGTGGCCACCGGGCCGCGGCCCTTATCGAGCTTGGACTCGATCACGACGCCATCTGCCGAACGGTTGGGGTTGGCCTTCAGCTCGAGAATCTCGGCCTGCAGAGAAATCGCATCCGTCAGGTCGTCGAGGCCAAAGCCCGTCTTGGCAGACACTTTCACTGCCTGAGTGGTGCCGCCCATCGTCTCAACCTGGATGTCATGCTGCAGAAGGTCTGTCAGCACCTTGTCCGGATTGGCATCGTGCAGGTCACACTTGTTCACCGCGACGATGATCGGCACACCGGCCGCCTTGGCGTGATTGATGGACTCTATGGTCTGCGGCATGACCGAGTCGTCCGCCGCCACGACCAGCACGGCGATATCGGTGGCATTCGCGCCGCGCGCGCGCATCGCGGTAAAGGCCGCGTGGCCAGGCGTATCGAGGAAGGTGATCCGCTCGCCGGATTTCAGCTGCACCTGATAGGCGCCGATATGCTGCGTGATGCCCCCGGCTTCGCCGGACGCCACATCAGTCTTGCGCAGCGCATCCAGCAACGAGGTCTTGCCGTGATCGACATGGCCCATGATCGTGACGATCGGCGGGCGCGGCAGCAGGTCTTCAGGACGATCCTCGACGCCTTCGAGACCGATCTCGACGTCGGATTCCGCCACGCGCTTCACCGTATGGCCGAATTCGGCGGCAATCAGCTCGGCCGTGTCGGCATCGATGATATCGTTGCCGCGCAGCATTTCGCCCTGCTTGATCATGAACTTCACGACGTCCGCGACGCGCTCGTTCATCCGGCCGGCGAGGTCCTGCAGGGTGATCGTCTCTGGCAGCGTGACTTCGATCGAGACTTTCTCCCGCTCACCGGCGCCACCCATCTTGCGTTCGCGCTCCCGCTCGCGGGCGCGGCGCACCGAGGCCAGCGACCGCTGACGGTCGGCATCATCGCCAAGCGCAGAGGCTATCGTCAGCTTGCCCCGGCGGCGCTCGCCGGTATCGCGGCTGCGTGTGGCGGCTTCGCGGGCACGCTCGCCGCGGTCGTCCTTCGGCGCCTTGCCGCCGCGCTTGCCGCGGCCGGAATCCTCGTCATCCAGCGGAATGACCACGGACGCGGGCGGTGTTTCAACCCGCGGGCGGGCCTTTGCCGGACGATCCGCCCGCTCCTTGGCCAGCGCCTCGGCGGCCTTGCGGGCCTCGTCCTCGGCCTTGCGCCGGGCTTCAGCCTCATCCCGCTCACGGGATTCCTGAATCTTGCGTTCCTGCTCGTTGCGCAGGCGGTCCTGCGCGGCCTTCTCGCGTTCAAGGTCCTTGGCGCGGGCGGCGTCCTCGGCCTTGCGCTGCTCGAGCACCTTCTGGCGGGCCTTCAGTTCCTCGACGGTGATGCCCAGTTTCGAGGCCAGCGCCGCAAGCTTGGCTTCCATCGACTCGGCTGCCGGGGGCGCTGCCGCAGGCGCGCTTTCAGCGCCTGCCGTAACGGGCCGGCGCTTCTTCGTCTCGACGACGACCTGCTTGGAGCGGCCATGGCTGAAGCTCTGCTTCACCGTGCCGGAAGTCTTCCGCACGACGGTCAGCGGCTTGCGGCCACCGGAATTGCCTGAATCGTTGTTATCGCTCATTCGTCCTACATATCACTTCTGTGCCGGGCCGCCCATGCGTCCGGCGATTGTCCGCTACTGCTCCGGTTCCGGGAACCAGTCGAGTTCCGGAGCCCTGCGAAAACCGGTGAGACGCCGGTAGGCGATTTCCCAGTTTCCCGCGATGGCCCCCGGGCGGACGAGGCCGTGTATCACACGGTCGCGTCCAAAAGCCATGCCCAATTCCTGCGCGGTGAGCGCGCCGGCCACTTTCACCCCGCCATACAGGGCTTTGGCGAGAAAATACACCTTGTTACGGCCGTCTTCGGCCCCATCGGAGGCCTCCAGGAGAAGCGCCGGCGGCCCGTCCTTCAGCGCCTCACGCACCTGATCATGTCCCACGACGGCCTGTCCGGCCTTGCGGGCAAGCCCGAGCAGCTCGATGCAGCGCCTGCTGAGAAGCGACTCGACCTGCCCGGCAAGGTCTTCCGGCACACGGGCCGCAGCCTTGAACCCGCGCGCGAAAGCACCCTTCCCTTCGGCGGCGGCAACAAGTTCGCGCTGCGCCGTCACCCAGACGCCACGCCCGGGCAGGCGCACCGCAACATCCGGTGTCACCACGCCGTCCGGGGACAGAACAAAGCGCACCATTGCCGCCTGCGGCAGGCGCTGGCGCGTCACCACACACAACCGCTCGGGCGAGGAGGCGTCCTCCTCGCCCGAAACGTAACCTTCGATGTCTGCGATCAGGCGCGGATCACTCTCGGGATGCGGCATCGTCATCGCCGCCCTCCGCTTGCAGATCCGAGAGATCGATACCGAGTTCCTCGGCAAGGGCCTCTTCATCGTCCTCATCATCGCCAGACGAACTGCCGAGTTCGCCCAGTGCCAGCAGGGCGCGTTCCTCTTCCGTCAGCTCCGGCGCGTCTTCATCGCCAGCCTGCTGCGCGAGAAGGGCGTCGATCGCCTCCGGCTCGATCCAGCCCGCAACGACGCGCGCCTTCATGATGAACATCTGGGCATCATCCTTGCGCATCTCGCCTTTCTTCAGGATGCCCTCGACCCAGACGGGCTTTCCGTCAGGGCCCGGCTCACGATAGCCGGTGATGTCGTCCGGCACGAGGCCGGCCACATCCTCGACTGTCTTCACACCCTGCTCACCGAGTTTCACGGCGAAGGATGGCGTCATGCCCTCAAGCTCCATGACGGCATCCTCGACACCGAGTTCACGGCGCTTCGCATCATTCTCCGCTGCGAGCTGGTCGAGGAAGTCGCGGGCGCGCTGCTGCAGCTCCTCGGCGACATCCTTGTCAAAGCCCTCGATGGTGATGAAGTCTTCCGGCGCGACGAACGCGATCTCTTCGACCGTTTCGAAGCCTTCCGAGGCGAGCAGCTGGGCCAGCGTCTCATCCGCATCCAGAGCTTTCATGAACAGCTCTGTTCGCTCCTGGAATTCTTTCTGGAAGCGCTCGGAATCCGCCGACTCGGTGATCAGGTCGATCTGCCAGCCGGTGAGTTGCGAGGCAAGACGAACGTTCTGGCCGCGCCGGCCGATGGCCAGCGGGAACTGGTCGTCGGCCACGACAACTTCGACCCGGCGCTCGTCCTCGTCAAGCACCACTTTCGAAACTTCAGCCGGCTGCAACGCGTTGACGATGAAGGTCGCCGCGTCATAGCTCCATGGGATGATGTCGATCTTCTCGCCCGACAGTTCGCCAACCACGGCCTGAACCCGTGCACCGCGCATACCGACGCAGGCGCCGACAGGATCGATCGAGGAATCGTTCGAGATAACGCCGATCTTCGCCCGGCTGCCGGGATCGCGGGCACAGGCTTTGATCTGGATCACACCCTCATAGACTTCCGGCACTTCCTGCGCGAACAGCTTCTTCATGAATTCCGGCGCGGCGCGCGAGAGGAAGATCTGCGGGCCCTTCACCTCACGGCTGACCTTGTAGAGATAGGCCCGCACACGGTCATTCGGCTGGAAGTTCTCCCGCGGGATACCGTCATTACGCCGGATGATGCCCTCGGCACGGCCAAGGTCGACGATGACATGGCCATACTCGACGCGCTTGACGATGCCGTTGATGATCTCACCCACGCGATCCTTGTACTCATTGTACTGACGCTCCCGCTCGGCATCGCGCACTTTCTGCGTGATCACCTGCTTGGCCGTTTGCGCCGCGACGCGGCCGAAATCGAAGGGTGGCAGCTCTTCCTTCAGCTCACTTCCGATCTCGAGCGAGGCGTCAATCTTCTTCGCATCCGCCAGTCGAAGCTGCTTGGCCTCGTCCTCGAATGCCTCGTCGGACACGACCGTCTGCACGCGCCAGAGTGTCTGTTCGCCGGTCGCAGGGTCGATCTTCGCCCGGATGTCGTGCTCCTGGCCATACTTGGCCTTTGCAGCCTTCTCGATCGCCTCCTGCATCGCCTCGATGACGATGCGCTGGTCGATCGACTTCTCTTCCGCGACCGCCTTGGCGATCTGCAGGATTTCAAGCCGGTTGGCGGAAACGCCGATGGCGGTCATTGGAGATCTCCTGTCTCTTCTTCCGTGTCGTCTTCTGTCTCGTCGATCTCGAAACCGGCGAGGGATTCTGCATCGTCATCCGGTTGCGGCGGGAGGTTCCCGGCGGCGCGCGCAGCATCGATGAGTTCATCGGTGAGCACGAGGCTTGCCCGGCTCATCTCATGGATTCCGGCCACAAGTTCGGTCTCATCATCCAGTTCGATATGAACCCCGTCCTCATCCTCAGCGGTGATGATGCCGGTGAAACGGCGGCGCCCGTCGATCGGGCGCGCAAGTTCGATCTTGGCGGCGTGGCCGGTCCAGCGGGCGAAATCGCCAGGCCGGGTCAGCGGCCGGTCGATGCCGGGGGTCGAAACCTCCAGCAGATAGGCCTCCGGGATGGGGTCGGCCGCGTCCAGCACGGGCGACAGCGCCCGGCTGAGACGGGCGCAGTCCTCGACATCGGTCGGCGCGCCCCCTGCCCGCTCGGCCATCACCTGCAGGTGCGGGCGGCGGCCACCCTGAACGCGCAGGCGCACGATTTCCATGCCAAGACCTTCCGCGACGGGGCGGATCAGGTCCAGCAGGCGGCGTTCCTGTTCGGTCAGGGCGATCATGCGGGGCGGGGCAATTCCAGATAAAGAAAAACGGCGGACCCGTTCCCGGACCCGCCGCCGATATATTTCGACTTGGGCGTGTAGATAATCCCGAAATGGGGCGCTGTCGAGAGGGGATGTGTACTCTCAGGAAAACAGCGGCCGGGCGATTCCCGGCCGCTGCTGTCTCATCCCCTCTGAGGGGAAAGATTTCAGAGGATCTTCAGATCGACAGCCGAGGTTTTGCCACGGCGTTCGTCCTTATAGAGTTCGTAGGAGATAGCCTGGTTCTCAGCCAGGGTACGCAGACCCGACCGTTCGACCGCAGAGATGTGAACGAACACGTCGGCGCCGCCCTCATCCGGCTTGATGAAGCCGAAACCCTTCTGGTCGTTGAACCATTTCACTTTTCCGGTTGCCATGCAGGCTTTCCTTTACCGTCTTCCGGCCGCGGAGGATGCGGGATGCGCCCTGCCGGTGCCTATCGAAATCGGAGGAGGGAAAGTCATTGCCGTCGGTCTGACGGGGTCTTGATATTCAGACCGACCGGTTTCGATGGGCAATATAAGCGCACAGGCGGCCCGAAAGGTCAAGGAAATCTGCAGTTTCAGCTGCGGATGAAGTCGAACCAGACCGGGGCGCAATCGCCCAGTTTCTTGGCTTCGTAACGCGTGGTGACATGATCCGCGGGCGGACGGCGCCAGTCATCGGCACGGCCCGCAGTCCATTGAAAACCGCCATCTTTCAGGAAGGCCAGCAATGCACCGTCGGCGTAAGAGGCGACATCGGTGGCAAAACGCACCTGTGCGCCCGGGGCCATGACGCGGCGCAAAGCTGCAACGAAAGCAGGCTGCACGAGGCGCCGTTTCTGCTGGCGCCGCTTCGGCCAGGGGTCAGGAAACAGAATGAAGGCCCGCGCAATGGAGGCGGTGTCGAAGGCCTCGAGCAACAGGCGGGCATCATCCGGCCACAGACGGACATTCTTCAGCTGGTTTTCCTCGATGCCGGCGAGAGCCTTGGCCACCCCCTCAACGAACGGTTCGCAGCCGACGAAACCGGTCTCCGGATGTCTGCGGGCCTGATGGATCAGATGCTCGCCGCCGCCGAAACCGATTTCGAGCCAGACGCCGGCCTTGCCCGGAAACATCGCCCGAGGATCGGCCGCGCCTTGCAGGGCCGGCACGCGAAAGGCGTCCAGCCGTGTTTCCAGCAGGGCCTGCTGGCGCGGCGAAAGCGGGCGGCCACCGGTGCGGCCGAAGCTGCGGATCGGCCGCGCCTTCAGGTCTTCCTGGCCGGGCCTGGACATGTCAGTCTTGGTTGCCAGAGCGGCCATCGAAAGCGGAGGCGGCAGCGCGCACCGTGTTGAGCAGCGACTTGCGCAGCGAGACGTCCTCGATCTTCTGGAAGGCGGCGATCAGCTCCAGCATCTCGGGTGTCATCACAGGCGCATGGGGCTCGTCCTCATCCTCGGCGAACTCGGCCTGTTCGGCCTCGAGGAATTCTTCTGCGCCTTCGAAGAAGTAGCTGATCGGGACACCGAGCACACCGGCGATCTCATACAGGCGTCCAGCCGAAACGCGGTTCACCCCCTTCTCGTATTTCTGGACCTGCTGGAAGGTCAGATCGAGGATTTCGCCCAACCGTTCCTGAGTCAGCTTCAGCTCCCGGCGGCGCCAGCGGATGCGCTGTCCGACCACCCGGTCTATGCCGCTCGGAAGTTTGCTGTCCGTCATACTTCTCCCCGGAAGCCCGTTCTGTGGAGCCCCCCTTAGCCCTTACCGCCTCCAGACGAGGAAGGCCAGTAGCGCCAAGAGACACAGGCTGAACCAGAACAGGCCAGCTCCCAGCCGTGTCTGGTAGACGGTGACGGGTGCGGGCTCCGGGATCCGGTCACGGCCATAGCTTGTCGACCAGCCTTCCGGCGCGGTTTCGGCCGGCGAGGTGCGCATCCGCTCACGGCCATAGCCATCGACGATGGCGGATGTGCCGCGATTGGCGGCGCGCACCAGCGGCAGCCCGGTTTCGATCGCGCGGTAGCGGTTCTGCGCATAGTGCTGGGCAGGCCCCATGCCGGCGCCAAACCAGGCGTCGTTGGAGACCAGCACGATCCACTGTGCACGGTCGGTAAGATTGGCCCGGCGCGTGATTTCCGGGAACAGGCCCTCATAGCAGATCAGTGCCACGAAGGGCGGAAAGCGGCCTGTGTCGATGGCGGTCGCCCCTGCCCCGGGACGAAACCCTTCGGTGGCCAGACGCTGTGTGGTCTTTGGCAGGAAAGCGGCGAGGCTGCGTCCGAAGGGAATGAAATCTACGGCAGCCAGCTCCCCCAGGGGAACCAGGCGGTGCTTGTCATACAGTGAGATCGGGCCGGTCTGGTTGGCTTGGGAATCGAGCACGGCGAGACTATTGTAGAATATCACCGTCTCGTCGTTCAGCCTTTCATAGCGAGTTGTCCCCGCTATAAGGGTGCGCTCGCCGATATAGGCGGAGATCGCGTCCAGCGGCAGCGCCTCCTGAAGCAGAAAGCCCGGCACTGCGCCTTCCGGCCAGACCACGACATCGCCGGGACGGCTGTCCGTATAGGTCAGCATACGGATGTACTGCTCGAGTATGACTTCTGATCCGAGACGGTCCCAGTCCGCCTGCGGTACGCCGGCATCCATGATGACGACATTCTGATCTGTCAGCGGCGAGGGCTCATCAATCCGCTCCGCCCCCCAGGCCCAGCCGAAGGCAAGCAGGATGACCGCGCCGAAGGAAGGAGCCAGACGCAGTCCGAGCCCCCTGGACTCCCGCGTATCGACAAGGGCAGCCGGGGCCGACATGACCAATACCGTCAGCAGGGTGAGCCAGTAGACGCCGCCCAGGGATGCCGCCTGTGACAGCGGGCCGCCAGGTATCCACGTGGTGCCCGGCAGGTTCCAGGGGAAACCGCCGAACAGATGGCCACGCGTCCATTCGGCCAGCGCAAAGAACAGCGCAAAGATGAAGACGCGCGAGGGCGAGGCCGACCAGAAGGCCCCGGCCATAGCGGTGAACCCGCCCCAGATCAGCCCCATGCCCGCCGGAAGGACGACGAGCGGCAGCCAGATCCAGATCAGGTGCTGCTCGGGATTCACCAGGAAGGGCATGGCCGTCCAGTGCATGCTGACGAGGAAAAACCCCGCCCCGAACGCCCAGCCGCGCAGCGCGACCGACCGGCCCCAGCGCGTCTCGCTGCGGGCCCCGTCGATCATCCAGATCAGACCGGTAAATGAGATGGCCAGTATCACACTGAAATGGAACGGCGCGAAGGCAAACGCAGCGAGCGCGCCAAGCACGGCGGCTACGCCCGCGGCCGTCCAGCCTCTCAGCCGGGCGAGCGACTCATGCAGTGGCCCCAGCGCGGTAAAGCCGTGGCTGCGGACAACTCCAGACATGAACTCTACTCCTCTGGCACAGGTGGCGCGGCCGATTCCGGCAGGCGAAGCCTCAGACGCCGGATGCGGCGGGAATCGGCTTCCATGATTTCGATCTCCGTCCCACCCGGATGACGCAGCACCTCGCCCCGCAAGGGCACCTTGCCGGCCAGCGCGACGGCGATGCCACCCAGCGTGTCAATCTCCGCTTCGCTGTCCTCGAGCCCGAGATCGATACCGGTTTCCTCGGCGAACTCGTCGACTTCGGTGCGGGCATCCGCTTCCCAGACCCGCGGACTACGGCGGACATACATCAGCTCCTCGTCATCATGTTCGTCCTCGATGTCGCCGACGATCACTTCGACCAGGTCTTCCAGGGTCAGAAGGCCATCCGTGCCGCCATACTCGTCGACCACGATGGCCAGATGAATGCGGGTCGCCTGCATCTTCACGAGCAGATCTGTCAGCTTCATCGAGGGCGGCACGAACAGCACGTTGCGCTTCAGGCGCTCCAGCGGGCGCTTCGGCGGCGGCTCGCCCTTGGCAATCTCGCCGATGACATCCTTGATGTGAACGAAGCCGACCGGATCATCCAGCGATTCCCGATAGATCGGCAGGCGTGAATGGGTGACCTCTGCGAACACTTTCACCAGTTCGTCAAACTCGGTCCCGGCCTCAACCGCCTGTATCTCTGCCCGTGGGACCATCACATCCGACACGCGCTGCTGCTCAAACTCCGCCAGCCTGAGGCGCATCACCTGGGGTGCGGCATCTTTCTCAGGAACCGTATCCGCCGGTGCGGCCTCCGGTGCAGGCTTCTTCCGGAAGCCGAACAGGCCGCGTCGTCGCCCGGCAGGCGTGGCACTGGGAGAATCAGAATCACTCATCGGCGTGCGTGTCGTTCAGCAAGTATGGATTGGGGATGCCAAGGGAGGCAAGCGCGGAAATTTCCTTTGCCTCCATGATCGCCGCGTCGTCCGGCGCCTCGTGGTCATGCCCGATAAGATGCAGGTAGCCATGGATCAGCAAATGCGTCAGGTGATCAGCCAGCGCCTTGCCCTGCACCGCCGCGTCGCGGGCCGCGACGCCATAGGCCACAGCAATATCCCCGAGCAGCGGCCGGTCCATCTCCAATGCGGGAAAGGACAGCACATCCGTCGGCTTGTCCTTGCCGCGGAAGTCGCGGTTCAGCCGGCGCAGGTCGGCATCTCCGGTCAGCAATACAGAGACCAGCCCTTCGGCAGGCGCCTCTGCCGAGGCGGCCGCAAAGGCGCGGCGGCACAAGCAATCCAGGTCGCCCAGGGCGGCCCACTCCTCCCCTTCCACGATCAGTGCGAGGTCGATCATGCCTGAAGCCTCAGCTGTCGCCTGCGGCCGCATAGGCATCGATGATGCGGCTGACCAGCCCATGGCGGACGACATCAGCAGCCGTCAGCCGGTGGGCATGGATACCCTCCACATGCTCAAGGATCCGCAGGGCATGCTTGAGGCCGGACAGCTGGCTGCCCGGAAGGTCGACCTGATCCGGATCGCCGGTGACCACCATGCGGCTGTCGCGGCCAAGACGGGTGAGCACCATTTTCATCTGCTGGACGGTCGTGTTCTGCGCCTCGTCGACGATGACAAACGCATTCTTCAGGGTACGCCCGCGCATGAAGGCGATCGGCGCAACTTCGATCTCGCCGCGCGCCATACGGCGTTCCATCTGCTCCTGCCCCATCAGCTCACGGAGCGAATCCCAGATAGGCAGCATGTAGGGATCGACCTTCTCTTCCAGTGTGCCGGGAAGGAAGCCGAGCTTTTCGCCAGCCTCGACAGCCGGGCGAGTGACGATCAGGCGCTGGCGCTGCCCGGCATTCAGCTCTGCAACCCCGGTTGCTACCGCCAGATAGGTCTTGCCGGTACCCGCAGGACCGACACCAAAGATCAGTGCATTCTCGGCATTGGACAACAGGTCGATATACCTTGCCTGTCCGCGCGTCATGGCGGTGACGGGCTTCTTCAGCCCTTTCAGCCCGGAGAAATTCTGGGCCGGTGCACGGGCGGCTTCCAGGGCGCCGTCGAGTTCCATCTCAGAGGCCTGCGCGCCACCGCGAAGGCGCCGCTCAAATTCGGCAAGTGCGGCTTCCGCCATCGAGACCCCTTCCTCGGTTCCGTCCAGACGGATGCCGCCGCCCTGGCTTTCGGCGCGGAGGCCAAGATCCCTGAGGCGGCTTTCCAGAAGAGCGAGATGACGATGATGCGGGCCGCAGAGTTCCTGCAGGCGATCAGCCTGGCGGACTTCGTAGACGCGGCTGACGGATTTCGGGTCAGGCATGCTGGCGGACGGGCGTTTCGAACTCACGCGGCGGGTTCATGTGCGCGCACAAGCTCCCCGGTAAGCGAGTTTAGGCTCGCGCCCACGATCTTCACATCGACCAATGCACCTGTCAGCGGTTCGCTGCCATCGAAATGCACCGCCTGCAGGTAGGGCGAGCGGCCATGCAGCTGGCCCGGATTGCGGCCCTTGCCGGTGACGAGGACGGGCAGCGTCTTGCCGACCTGCGCCGCGTTGAACGCTGTCTGCTGCTCGCGCAGCAGGGCCTGCAGCGCCTGCAGGCGCTCATCCTTGACGGAGTCCGGCAGATGGCCTTGCATCCCGGCTGCCGGCGTGCCTGGGCGCGAGGAGTATTTGAACGAGTAAGCGATGGCATAGTTCACATCTCGGGCAAGCTGCATCGTCGCCTCGAAATCCGCATCCGACTCGCCGGGGAAGCCGACGATGAAGTCCGTCGCGATGGCAATGTCCGGGCGGGCCTTCCGTACACGGTCAATGATCCCGCGATAGTGACCGGCCGTATGGCCGCGGTTCATCGCCTTCAGGATGCGGTCCGAGCCCGACTGGACCGGCAGGTGCAGGAAAGGCATCATCGCCGGCGTGTCGCCATGCGCCGCGATCAGATCGTCATCCATGTCGCGGGGATGGCTGGTCGTGTAGCGGATGCGCTCGATGCCCCCGATACGGGCAATGTGGCGGACAAGTTGCCCGAGTGTCCAGTCGGCCCCGCCTTCGAGGCGCGGCGGGGCGCCATGAAACGCGTTGACGTTCTGGCCCAGCAGGGTGACTTCGCGCACGCCCTTGGCGGCGAGGTCGCGGACTTCCGCAACAATGTCGTCGACCGTGCGCGAGATTTCCGCGCCCCGGGTGTAGGGCACGACGCAGAAGGTGCAGAACTTGTCGCACCCTTCCTGAACGGAGACGAAGGCCGTGGGGCCATCCGGATCGCGCGTCTTCGGCAGGGCGTCAAATTTCTCGACGGTATCAAAATCTGTTTCCAGGCGGTCGCCCACCGCACGGCTCGCGCGGGCGATCATTTCCGGCAACTTGTGATAGGCCTGCGGGCCAAGCACGAGGTCGACCGCCGGCTGGCGGCGGATGATCTCAGCGCCTTCGGCCTGCGCCACGCAGCCTGCGACCGCGATGGTCATCTTGCCGCCGGAGGCCTGCTTCATCAGCTTCAGCTGGCCGAGTTCGGAATAGACCTTCTCGGTCGCCTTTTCCCGGATATGGCAGGTGTTAACCACCACCAGGTCTGCCGTTTCCGGGCTGTCGACCGGCGCATAGCCGAGCGGCCTCAGCACATCCCGGATGCGCTCGGAATCGTAGACATTCATCTGGCAGCCATAGGTCCTGATAAACAGGCCCTTCAGGGGCTTGGCGTCGGGGGCGGCAGTCATCGCGCGGCTTATGCCTCAAAAGGCGGCAGGCTGAAAGAACCTTCCGCCGCAGGCCCGGTCTAAAGGCAGAGACAGGCTTCACACCCGGGCAAAGCCCGCTAGGGTGCCCCTAAATTGACGCTTCTGGCGCCGGGGAGGCCCTTTTACATGTCCGCGAACCTTCTGGCCGGTTTCGAAACCGGCGTCACCAATGTGAGCAACTTCCTCTGGGGCGGCGAATGGGACGGCACCCAGGTGCTGCCTGTCGCCCCCCTGGTCATCATGCTGCTGGGCACTGGCCTGTATTTCATGATCCGGATCGGATTCCGCCCCATCCGGCGACTTGGCCCGGCGATCGCCGAAGTCTGGGCGGGCCGGAAAGGCAATGGCGATCCTAACGCTATCACCCCGTTCCAGGCCCTGACGACTGCCCTCTCCGGCCAGGTCGGTACCGGTAACATTGTAGGTGTCGCCACCGCGATCACGCTCGGCGGTCCCGGCGCCGTCTTCTGGATGTGGATCACAGCGATTTTCGGTATGGCGCTGGCCTTTGCCGAAAGCTCGCTCGCCATCAAGTACAGGGAGCGGGACGAATATGGGCGCCTGAATGGCGGCCCGATGTACTATATTACCAACGGTCTCGGGAAACAGTGGAAGTGGCTCGCCGTCCTTTTCTGCCTTGGCACGGTCATTTCAGCCACCGCAACCGGGGGCATGATCCAGGCCAATGGCATGACGCAGAACATCATGGCCGAGCTGAAACCCTTTGGCATCGACTTGCCCACCTGGGTCATCGGTCTCATGATCTCCGCGCTGGTCTTCATCATCATCGTTGGCGGCATCAAGTCCATCGGCAGTGTGGCGGAAAAGCTGGTGCCGACGATGGCCGCTCTTTATGTTGCCATGTGTATTCTCGTGCTGGTTCTCAATGCGCATGAGATTCCGCATGCTTTCGGCATGATCTTCGCTTCCGCCTTTGGCCTGCAGCAGGCAGCCGGCGGACTGGCGGGCTATGCTGTTCTGTCCGCCATCCGGTTTGGTGTGGCACGCGGACTATTCTCGAACGAGGCTGGCCAGGGCTCTGCCCCGATTGCGCACGCCGCCTCGCAGATGAAGAACCCGGCACGTCAGGGCGAGATCGCGATGATCGGTGTGTTCGTCGACACGATCATCATCTGCACCATGACCGCGCTGGTGATCATCACGGCTGAAGGCACCTTCAACACCTCAGCCCAGTTCCTGGCGAATGCCGAAATGGTGGCTGCCGGCCTCGGTGAAACAACCACTCACCTCTGGATGGCCGAAGGCGCAAACCCCGCAACGCTGACCAACCGGGCCTTCACCGACGCCCTTCCGGGCCCGGTCGGCGGATGGATCGTCACGCTCTGCCTTGCCCTGTTCGCGTTCACAACGATCATCGGCTGGTCCTACTATGCGGAACAGGCCGTCACCTTCCTGATCGGCGAATGGGCCACCAAGCCTTTCCGCTTCATCTGGTGCGGCATCATCTTCATTGGCGCCATTGCCCAGGTGAACATCGTCTGGATGATGGGCGATATCGCAAACGCCTCGATGGCGGTGCCGAACCTGATCGCGATCCTGGCCTTGTCCGGGGTTGTCGTTGCCATCCACCGCCGTAATGGCGATCCGGATACGGAAGATGGCGACAGCATCATCCGCGATTCCGGGAAAGCCCTCGCCGCGAAGGACGCCGGATAATCCGGCGTCCCGAACGGCGG
This sequence comes from Hyphomonas sp., assembly GCA_046293935.1. GTDB lineage: Bacteria > Pseudomonadota > Alphaproteobacteria > Caulobacterales > Hyphomonadaceae > Hyphomonas. Next base: position 15,106 of record JBKBJF010000020.1, on the reverse strand, counting down.
GCAGATCAGATCGTCAGGACGATCTTGCCGAAATGTTTCTGACTCGCCTGATGGGCGAAGGCCGCCGCGATCTGGTCGAGCGGAAATTTCGAGTCGATGACCGGGCGCAGGCCCGTCGCATCGATGGCATCGATCATGTCCTCCTGATGGCGCCGCGAGCCGACCGTGATGCCGGACAGGGTGATGTTGCGCGAGAACAGCGCCGCCGTCGGCACTTCGCCGGAGATACCCGTCAGCACACCGATCAGCGAGATGTGACCGCCCGGACGGCAGGCATTGATCGACTGCGCCATCGTGCCCGGCCCACCGATCTCGACCACTTCATCCACACCGCGCCCACCCGTCAGTTCAAAGGCTTTCTTGCCCCACTCCGGTGTGTCCTTGTAGTTGATGACATGATCGGCGCCGAGAGCTCTCAGTTTCTCCAGCTTGGCGTCGGAAGATGATGTCGCGATCACCCGCGCGCCACTCGCCTTGGCAAACTGCAGCGCGAAGATCGACACACCGCCCGTGCCCTGCACGAGCACCCAATCGCCCGGCTTCGTTTTTGTCTCGACATACATACCGCGCCAGGCCGTCAACGCGGCGCAGGGCAGCGTCGCGGCTTCCTCGAAGCTCCAGCCCTGCGGCATACGCGTGAAGGCCGTTTCCGGCCCAGCGTAAAGCTCGCAGCCGAACCCGTCCGCGCCGTCGCCGGGAACCGACTGGAAGCCGGCGGCCTCGATCTGGCCCGACTGCCAGTTCGGGAAGAACAGGGAGATCACCTTGTCGCCCACTTTCCACTTGCTGACGCCCTCACCTACGGCGACGACTTCCCCTGCCCCGTCCGACATCGGGATACGCCCATCCGGAGTCGGAATGCCGCCAAGGACAACCACAAAGTCGTGATAGTTGAGCGAACTGGCGCGCACGCGCACCAGTACCTCTCCGGGGCCCGGTTTCGGATCCGGGCGGTTTTCTATGACGAGCTTGTCCAACCCGCCTGGCTTTTTAACAGCAGCGACCTTCATGAGCACATCCTCCGAGTGTTACCGGAAGGGACGTGTGCCGCCCTAGGGTAAGTCAAGAGGCGTTGAGCCGGGCTTCCCTGAGGGATTTGCGCCGCACCTTGCCGGCATCATCGCGCACCGGTTCGGCCGTGTACTCGAAGCTCTTCGGAATCTTGTACCGCACAAGCCGCCCGGAAAGATGGGCAAGCATCGCTTCGTCCGGAACGGGGCCTTCCGGGCGGTCGATCACCGCATGCAGGCGCGCGCCCATGTCCTCGTCAGGCAGACCGATGACCGCTGAGGAGCGCACGCCGGGATAGGCATCGATCGCTGCCTCCACTTCTGCCGGATAGATGTTGGCGCCGCCGACAAGGATCATGTCCGACAGGCGGTCGGTGAGATAGAGATAGCCCTCCTCATCCATCCAGCCCATGTCACCCAGGCTTTCCCAGCCGCCTTCGATGGCCTTCGCCTCCGCGCCGATATAGCGATAGGTGGTGCCGGCACCCGCCAGCGGGCGGATGAACACTTCGCCAATCTCGCGCGGCGGCAGGGTTTCGCCCGTCTCGCCGACGATCTTCATCTCGCAGGTTTCGACCGGACGGCCGACTGAGCCCTTGTGCTTCAGCCACTCGGTTCCCTGAATCGTCGTCGAGCCCTGCCCTTCGGTGCCGCCATAGAGTTCCCAGATGACCTCCGGCCCAAGCCAGCCGATGAAGGCCTCCTTCAGCCAGGGCGGGCATGGCGCCGCAAGGTGCCAGAGCGCTCTCAGACTGGAGAGATCATACCGTGTGCGGACGTCTTCCGGCAGCGCCCAGATGCGGCGCATCATCGTGGGAACCGTATAGACCGTATCGACCCTGTGTGCCTCGATCAGCCGGAGTGTCTCTTCCGGGTCGAACCGTGTCGTGACGACGACGCTGCCGCCCCGGAAGAGCGCCGACATCGCCCAGAGGAACGGCCCATTGTGATAGAGCGGGCCGGGGATCAGCATGCAGCCTTGCAAGGGGATGTTCAGCGGAGCGACATCCGTATCGGTCGCTGCCGGTGTCTTGGACACGATCAGCTTGGGGCGGCCGGTCGAGCCTCCGGACGTCATCGCCTTGAAACTGGCCGCGATCATTTCCGGAAGTTCCGTATCCGGAAGGGCCGGATCTGGGACAAACCCTTCCGGGACGCAGGCCCTGCCGGCGTACTCGCCCGGCGCCACGCCGGCGACGAGGCTCGGCGCGCCGATTTCAACAATCTGGTCGCGTTCGAACTTCGGCAAGCGGGCCGAGACCGGCTGCGGCGTCGCCCCGGCTTTCCATGTGGCGAAACAGGCTGCGAAGAATTCGATTCCGTTCGGCAGGGCGATGGTGACGAAATCATCCGGCTTCACGCCCAGGCCGATGTAGGCGCGCGCCAGCCGGTTGGTCTGACGGTCAAACTCTGCCCAGCTGACTTCCTGCCCCTCATGGTGGAGCACCATCCGGCCGGGCTGCACCGCTGCCCAGTGTGCGAGAATGCGTGACAGTGCGACCTGGGCCATCGGGCCTTCTCCCTCGAGTGATTGTCTGCTGTGTTCCCGCTGTCAGATGCCCGCGCGCTTCAGCAACCGGCGAAAGCCATCCCAGAACTCAGCGCGCTTGTCGTCCGTCTCCATAAGGATTTCGTGCAGCGCACCCTCGATCGTGATATGTTCGCAATCCTTCAGCCTGCGGGCGATCTCAGCGTGGGAATGGTTGTCGACCAGTTTCTCTTCGGACGCAGACGCCACGAAGACAGGGATGTTCACTTTCGCCAGCGCTTTGGGCCGGGTAAAAGTTGCAAGAATGTCAAGTGAAGCGCCGAGCCAGCCCCAGGTCACCGGGCCCAGCTCCAGCTCCGGTGCGGCATCTGTCAGGGCCCGCTGCAGTTCCCACCGCCGCTTGTCGTGGGTCACGATGTTCGTCTCGAACTTTTCCGGCGGGCCGGGCTGGATGGCATAGTCGCCTGACCGGCCGGTCACACGCATCGCCCAGACCAGATAGCTCATCCCGAAGAACTTCGATTTCAGTCCCCACATCGGCGCCGAGAATGCCGCCGCCTCGACCCGGACCAGGTCCTGGGCAATCGCCGCGAGCGCGATAGCGCCGCCCATCGAATGGGCCAGACATACGCGCGGTTCGGGCAGACGGTCGGAAAAGGCATCGAGCCCCTTGGCCAGCGCGGCCATGAAGGTCTCGAAGCGGTCGATATGCCCCTTCCGGGAATCGTCCAGAAGGCGATCCGACATGCCCTGCCCCGGCCAGTCCAGGATCAGCACGGCAAATCCCATCTGCTGCAGCTCGCGGCCGACTTCGAAATATTTCTCGATGAACTCCGTGCGTCCCGGGCAGACGATGACCGTGCCGCGCGCCCTGGCAGCCGACAGGGCCGGGGCAGCGCAGGCCCTCAGGGCCCGCCCGCCCTCGCCCTTGAACCAGACGATGCTGGCGCCCTCGGGCGCAGGATTGCCCTTGAGGTTCACAAAGGTCGACGGTTTTGACGCTACATCGTCCATCCGGACTCATCCCCAAAACGCAAGGCCGCCCAAGCTGGCGCCGGGCGGCCTCACACGTCAATCCCTGACGGGACGTCCGGCTCAGCCGGCAAGCTTCTTCATCAGGCCTTGCAGCTGCATGGCCACCGACATGTCACCGGCAACTTTCAGCTTGCCCTGCATGAATGCCATGGTCGGGTCGAGGGCGCCCGCAGCGAGCTTGGTGAAGTCGTCCCAGCTCACCGAGATCGTCGCATCGGCGGGGCCATCTGAATTGTCGGCCGTTCCGGCCGCGCCATTGATCAGCAGCTTGCCGACACTGCCGAAGTCGAACTTCACGGATTTCTTGAAGTCGCTGCCACCCTTAAGCGCTTCGGCCGCACGGGCGGTGAGTTGAGCCAGATCCATCCTTGGGGTCCTCCTTGGGAATTGGTACCGGCACCGGATAAAGCAAACCGGGGCGGGCGGGGCAAGAAGATTCCCTTGACGCGCCCAACGGCAAGTTGATCACGATCAGGTCATGAGCTGGGAAAAAGCAATCGAAGAGCTGCGGCGCCGGGAGCGGCTGGCCGAGAAGATGGGCGGAGAGGAGCCGGTCGAGCGCCAGCGCGGACGCGGCAAACTGACGGTGCGTGAGCGCGTGGCCTTCCTCGCGGATCCGGGCAGTTTCCATGAGATCGGCAAGATTGCCGGCAAGGCGACCTACGGGCCGGATGACGAACTGACCGGCTTCACGCCGTCCACGTCCGTGACCGGGCGGGCCCGGATCGAAGGCCGGCCGGTCGTGATCCTTGCGGATGATTTCACCGTTCGCGGCGGCGCTTCGGATGCCTCCATCTGGCAGAAGATGGTGCAGATGATCAAAATGGCCACGGAATACCGGATGCCACTGATCCAGATGATCGACGGCACGGGCGGGGGCGGCTCGGTCAAGGCGCTTGAAAAGGACCCGCGCACCTACATTCCGGAGACGCCGGGCTGGAACGAAATCGTCATCGGCCTGAGCCAGGTTCCGTTTGTCTCCCTCGCCCTCGGCCCCTGCGCCGGGATGGGCGCCGGACGGCTGGCTGCCAGCCACTTCAGCATCATGGTCAAGGAGCTCTCCCAGGTCTTTGTCGCCGGACCGCCCGTGGCGATCGCGCTGGGCGAGAACGTGACCAAGGAAGAACTCGGCGGCTGGAAGATTCAGGGACAGAACGGCACGGTCGACAATGTCGTCGATACCGAGGCGGAGGCCTTCGAGGCAGCACGACGCTTCCTGTCATACCTGCCTCCATCCGTACACCACCTGCCGGACCGCGCTCCGTCTACGGATGATCCGAAGCGCCGGGAAGAAAGCCTGATCTCCCTCGTGCCAAGGGACGGGCGCACACCCTACAAGCCGCGCAAGATCATCGAGGCGGCGGTCGATCGGGGAAGCTTCTTCGAGATCGGCCATGACTGGGGCCGGGGTATCGTCACCGGCCTTGCCCGTATCGACGGCTACGCCGCCGGCATCATGGCCGGCGATCCGTTCTTCCTCGATGGCGCCTGGACGGCGGATGTGTGCGACAAGGTCACCCGCCACATGGACCTCTGTTCCACCTTTCACCTGCCGGTCATCCATTTCGTCGACTGCCCCGGCTTTGCCGTCGGCGTGAAGGCGGAAACGGCGGGGGTCACACGCGCTGGCGTTCGGGCGATGACCGCCGTCTACCAGGCCAGCGTTCCGGTCTGCTCCGTTGTCATCCGCAAGGCCTACGGTCTTGCCGGATCTGCCATGATGAACCAGTCGAAGACCAAATGGCGCTATTGCTGGCCCAGCGGCGACTGGGGCAGCTTGCCGATGGCGGGCGGTATTGAAGCGGCTTTCCGCAAGGAACTCTCGGAAGCCGAAAACCCCGAGGAGCTGAAAGCCGCGCTGTATCGCAAGTTCGAAGCCATCCGGTCGCCTTTCCGCACGGCCGAGAGCTTCCTCGCCGAAGAAATCATAGACCCCCGCGACACACGCCTGCTGCTGGTGGACTTCGTGCACCACGCCCAGCGCGCCCTTCAGCCGGGCGAGACGCGGGTGACCTATCGGCCCTGAAAGGCGCCAGTTTTCCCGGAATCGGGCCCCCTCTTGCCATTTTCCCGGCGATGATGGCGAACTGAACCCAATCGGGGAGGACACCATGAACCGCGGATTGACACTTGCCGCCGCCCTCGCGGCGCTCACACTCGCCGGCTGCGGCGCGGAGCAGGGCTACAGCCGCCCGGCCATGGCCCCACCGCCGCCGGCCGAAGCGATGAAGATGGCAGAAGCCTCTTACATGCTTGACCGCGGCGAGGCCGGAGGCGGCACGTCCGGCGCCCAGACTGCCGGTTCTGTTCAGTACATCGCCTATGCTCATTCGGTCGGGATGCGCCTGCCGGTGAAAGCCATCGAGCCGACGATGCAGGGCCATATCGCTGCGTGCAACGCGGCCGGGCCCTCCGTCTGTATCGTGACGAATTCGTATCTGAATGCCTATTCCGAGGATGAAGCATCCGGTTCCTTGAGCCTCAGGGCCAGCCCGGCCTGGATCGAGCAACTTCTGAGCGGGCTCGAAGCCGAAGCCAGCGCTGCGCGGGGTGAGGTTACCAGCCGCCAGACGACGGCCGAGGACCTGACGGTCTCCATTGTCGATACCGATGCACGGCTGAAGGCGCTGGAAACGCTGCGTGGGCGGCTCGAGCAGCTGCTCGCGAGCCGGCCGGGGGAGCTGAAGGATGTGCTCGAAACCGAGCGCGAACTGGCTCGCGTGAATGGCGAGATCGACTCCCTTAAGTCCACCCTCGCTGCCCTGCGGCAGCGGGTCGACATGAGCCAGCTCTCGATCAGCTATGAGACCAAGAGGAACCCGGTCTCCCAAGGTGCCCTCGCGCCGCTGGGCGATGCTTTCGGCAGCTTCTTCTATAACCTTGCCAGCGCCATTGCCGCTGTGGTCACGGCCTTTGCCGTAGGCCTGCCGTGGCTCTTGCTGATCGGGGCGCTGCTGTGGATCTGGCTGCGGCTGATCTGGCCACGCATCCGCCGCAGGAAACCCCCGGCAGCCTGACATGAAGGAGAGGCGGGCGGTCTTACGCCCGCTCTGCCTGCTTTTTCTTGGCCGGGGCTTTGCGGGCCAGCAGAAGGCTTGCAACCTCCTTCGGCACGATCATCAGCATCTGCCCGAGCGTCGCTTCCCAGTTCTCCAGCAGCTCCCTGGCCCGCAGCGAGCCTGTGCGGCGCGCGTGTTCCTCGATCAGGGCACGCGCCTCCCCGACATGTTCTTCCGGCATCTCGGCCAGCGGATACCAGTCGATCGACTCCGGATTGACGAATTGCTCGAAGCGACTCGAAGGATCCCAGACATAGGCTGCGCCGCCCGTCATGCCGGCACCGAAATTGTCGCCGACCGGGCCAAGAATGACCGCGCGGCCATTGGTCATATACTCGCAGCCATTCGCCCCGCACCCTTCGACCACCGTTCGAGCGCCAGAATTGCGCACGGCAAAGCGCACGCCGGCCGTACCGGCGGCAAACAGCTTGCCGGAGGTTGCGCCATACAGGCAGGTATTGCCGATGATCGCATCCCCGGTGGCCGAGCGGCGATCCCGCGGGCGCGGGGTGACGACAATCGTGGCGCCTGAGAGGCCCTTGCCGACATAGTCGTTCGCGTCGCCCAGAACTTCCAGGAGAAGTCCTTGTACGGAGAAGGCGCCAAGCGACTGGCCCGCCGAGCCTTCAAGCCGGATATGCAGCCGGCCCTCCGGCAGTGAATGCATACCGAACTTGCGTGTGATCCGCGAACTCGACCGCGCGCCGATGGCCCGCATCGTATTCTGCACGCCGTATTCCAGCTGCATCTTCTCGCCGCGCTCGAAGAACGGTTCCGCATCGCGCAGGATCTGCGCATCGAGCGTATCCGGCACCGGCTCACGCCGGTTGGGCTTGTAGATGACAGGGCTGTCCGTATCGACCTGCACCAGCAGCGGGTTGAGGTCGAGGTCGTCCAGATGTGTGGCGCCGCGGCTTACCTGCTTCAGCAGGTCCGTGCGGCCGATCGCTTCGTCGAGGGACTTCAGGCCAAGGGAGGCGAGTATCTCGCGAACATCCTCGGCAATGAAACTCATCAGGTTCACCACCTTTTCAGGTGTCCCGGTAAAGTGAGCACGCAGGGCCTCATCCTGCGTACAGACTCCGACCGGGCAAGTGTTGGAGTGGCACTGACGCACCATGATGCAGCCCATCGCCACCAGTGAGGCCGTGCCGATGCCATACTCTTCCGCGCCCAGCATGGCCGCGATGACGATGTCGCGCCCGGTCCGCAGGCCGCCATCCGTACGAAGAGTGATCTTGTCGCGCAGGTTGTTCAGCGACAACACCTGATGCGCCTCCGCAAGACCGATCTCCCAGGGCAGGCCGGCATACTTGATCGAAGTCTGGGGGCTCGCACCTGTGCCGCCGACGCCGCCGGCGATCAGGATGACGTCCGCCTTCGCCTTCGCGACGCCCGCCGCCACCGTGCCAACCCCGGACTGGGCCACGAGTTTCACGCAGACGCGGCAATCGGGGTTTATCTGCTTCAGGTCGTAGATCAGTTGCGCAAGGTCTTCGATCGAATAGATGTCATGGTGCGGCGGGGGGGAAATCAGGGTCACGCCGGGCGTGGCATGGCGCAGTTTGGCGATCAGTTCGGTGACCTTGAAGCCGGGAAGCTGCCCTCCCTCCCCAGGTTTTGCACCCTGCGCCACCTTGATCTCAATCTCGCGGCATTCGTTCAGATACTCCGCTGTCACACCAAAGCGGCCGGATGCAATCTGCTTGACCGCCGAGTTCATGTTGTCGCCATTCGGCAGCGGCCGGTAGCGGGCACGGTCTTCACCGCCTTCTCCGGACACGGATTTTGCCCCGATCCGGTTCATGGCGATGTTCAGCGTGCCATGCGCTTCAGGCGACAGCGCGCCAAGCGACATACCGGGTGTCACGAAGCGCTTCCGGATTTCGTTGATCGACTGGACCTGCGACAGCGGCACAGGCTCTGCGGCCAGCTTGAAGTCGAGCAGATCCCGCAGCTGGATCGGATCACGCGCGTGCAACGCTTCGACGTACTTCCGGTAGATGCTGTAATCCCCGCGATTGCAGGCCGCCTGCAGAGTATGGATCAGGTTGCCGTCGAGCGCGTGCAGTTCATCCGAGGCCCGCAGGCGATAGAATCCCCCTACCGGGAGAGAAATCACATCCTCGTCGAAGGCCTGGCGGTGGCGCACCAGCGCATTCTCCTCAAGACCGGCGAGACCAAGCCCAGAGATGCGGCTCGACATGCCGGGGAAGTAATCGGCCACCAGGGCCCGGCTGAGGCCGAGGGCCTCGAAATTGTATCCGCCGCGATAGGATGAGATCACGGAGATACCCATCTTCGAGATGATCTTCAGCAGACCCGCCTCGATAGCATCCTTGAAGTTCTTCACGGCCTCGCCCAGCGTCAGGTTTCCGAGCAGGCCGCGTGCATGACGGTCGGCGATAGCGTCCTGGGCCAGGTAGGCATTGACGCAGGTGGCGCCGACCCCGACGAGCACGGCGAAATAGTGCGTATCGAGACATTCCGCGGAGCGGACCGTGATTGAGCAGAAGGTGCGCAGACCCTGCGCCACCAGGTGGGAATGCACGGCACCCGTGGCCAGAATCATCGGCACAGCAATACGGCTGGCCGACTGGCGCTCATCCGTCAGGATGATGTGTTCGCGGCCCGCGCGGACAGCCTCTTCGGCTTCACGCCGGATCCGTTCCAGCGCGCCTTTCAGGGCTTCGCCTTCGGCCGCCGTCACATCTTCAGCCGCAAAAGTGCAGTCGATAATCTCCGTACCAAGGCCGAGGCGGGTGATGAGCCGTTCGTACATGCCGGTGGTCAGCACCGGGCTTTCAAGAACAAACACTTCCTGCTGGGATTTGTCCGTGTCGAGAACGTTGCCGAGGTTCTTGAACCGTGTGCGCAGGCTCATAACCCGCCCCTCCCGCAGAGGGTCGATGGGCGGATTCGTGACCTGGCTGAAATTCTGCCGGAAGAAATGGCTCATCGGCCGGTAGGAAGAAGACAGAACCGCAGGGGCCGTGTCATCGCCCATGGAGCCGACAGCTTCCTTTCCGCCTTCGGCCATTGGCGCCAGGATCAGCTCCAGCGTTTCCAGCGTGAAGCCGGCCGCCGTCTGCCGGCGCAGCAGTTCCTCGCGATTGAAAAGGACCGGCTCAGGCCCGGGACCGATTTCCGGCTCGAGTTCCACGACGGCCTGCAGCCATTCCTCGTACGGCGCCTGCGCCGCCAGGTAATCGACGATGTCCTTGTGATCGTAGAACTTGCCAGTCTGAAGGTCGGCTGCGATCATTCCGCCAGCGGGTATCGATCCGCGCTTCGCAATCTCATGATTCCCGAGCGGGCACATGCCCGTCTCCGAGCCCACAGCGAGAATTCCATCCGTGGTCAGAGCATAGCGGAGCGGGCGAAGGCCGTTCCGGTCCAGTCCCGCGACTGCCCAGCGCCCGTCATAGGCAGCGATGCCCGCCGGGCCGTCCCACGGCTCCATCACCGAATTGCAATAGTCATACAGCGCGCGGTGCGCGGTCGGCATCACCGACTCCCGCTTTGACCAGGCCTCCGGAATCAACATGGCCTTCGCCATCGGCGCCGGCCGTCCGGATTTGCAAAGCAGTTCCCAGACCGCATCCAGCGCACCGGAATCCGATGTGCCATCCGGGATCACCGGCTTGATGTCGTCGACATGCTCACCATACGCCTCGGACACCATGCGGATCTCATGGCTCTTCATCCAGTTCTTGTTGCCGCGCAGCGTGTTGATCTCGCCGTTATGCGCAATCTGCCTGAAAGGCTGGGCCAATGCCCATTGCGGGAAAGTGTTGGTCGAATAACGCTGGTGATAGATTGCGAAAGCAGAGACGAACCGCTCATCGCGCAGGTCGAGATAGAAGTTATCAATGTCCTGCGCAAGGAACATGCCCTTGTAGATCAGCGACTTGTGGCTGAGCGAGCAGATATAGAACGAGGGAATGCCGGCTTCGCGCGCGCGCCGTTCGATCCGGCGGCGGCAGATATACAGCGCGCGTTCCAGCTCTTCCGTGCTGCGTCCGCGTGCATCACGGAACATGATCTGCTCGATGGCGGGGCGGGTGTCTTTCGCTTTCTGTCCGATCACGGACACATCGACGGGGGGCTGGCGCCAGCCATAGATGTAAAAGCCGAAATGCAGCACCTCACGCTCGACGAGGGTGCGGCCCGCTTCCTGGGCTGCAAAGTCTGTGCGTGGCAGGAAGATCTGCCCGACACAGATGCGGTCGTCAGTCGGCGTATGGCCCGTGCGGCTCACATGCTCGCGGAAAAATTCCTGCGGCACATCAAGGCGGATACCCGCGCCATCCCCGGTCTTGCCATCTGCATCCACCGCCCCGCGATGCCAGACATTCTTGAGCGCCGCGATGCCCATCGCCACGATTTCGCGCTTCGGCTTGCCGTCCAGCGAGACAACGAGGCCAACCCCGCAGGCATCCTTCTCATCTTCGGGGTTGTACGCATGGCCCTCGATCAGGCGGCGGCGATTATCCTCATATTGTTTTACATAGTCCGACATCTGCTTACTCCGCCGCCACCTTGTCTGCTGCCATGACGCGCATGGCCCTGTGCATGGCCTCTGCCGCATCCCGGCCGTCCTTGATCGCCCAGACCACCAGCGAGGCACCGCGCACGATGTCGCCGGCGGCATAGACACCCGGCAGGCTTGTTTGCATCGTGGCGTAGTCGACGCGCACAGCGCCCCAGCGATTGACCGTCAGCGCCGGCTCATCGAACAGCTGCGGCAAGTCCTCCGGATCGAACCCCAGTGCCTTGATCACCATGTCGGCCTTCAGCTCGAAGGTCTCTCCGGTTTTCACCGGGCTCTGGCGGCCGGACGCATCCGGTTCGCCCAGTTTCATGCGGCTGGCCCGCACGGCTTTCACCTTGCCGGCCCTGGTGTCGAGGATCGCCTCCGGATTGGCGAGCCATTCGAACACGACGCCCTCTTCTTCCGCATTCTGCACCTCGCGCTGCGAACCCGGCATGTTGGCGCGGTCGCGGCGATAGAGACAGGTAACGGATTTCGCGCCCTGGCGGATGGCCGTGCGCACACAGTCCATCGCCGTGTCGCCGCCTCCGATCACCACGACGCGCTTGCCTTCCGCGTTGAGTGCCCCGGAATCAAACGCGGCGACCGCATCTCCGAAGCTCTTGCGGTTCGAGGCCGTCAGATAGTCGAGCGCGGCATAGACGCCCTCGGCTCCTACGCCCGGGCATTTCAGGTCCTTGGCGGCGTAGACACCGGTGGCGATCAGCACCGAATCATGCCGGCTGCGCAACTCGCTGAGGGAAATATCCTTCCCGACTCGCGTGTTGAAACGGAACGTGATGCCGGACGCATCAAGATGCCGGATGCGGCGCCCGACGACATCTTTCTCCAGCTTGAAGCCGGGAATGCCATAGACCAGCAGGCCGCCGCCACGGTCGTACGCATCGTAGACCGTCACCTGATAGCCCTTGCGGCGCAGCTGCTCTGCTGCGGCAAGGCCGGCCGGACCGGCACCGATGATGCCTGCCGATTGACCGCGTTCGCGCGGCGGCCGGATCGGCTGGATCCAACCCTCGGCCCAGGCCGTGTCGGTAATGTGCTTCTCGATCGAGCCTATCGTCACCGTGCCGTGGCCGGACTGCTCGATGGTGCAGATGCCCTCGCACAGGCGATCCTGCGGGCAGATACGTCCGCAGATTTCGGGCATGTTGTTGGTGGACGAGGACACCCGCCAGGCCTCTTCCATGCGGCCTTCGGCAGCCAGCTTCAGCCAGTCGGGAATATTGTTAGAGAGCGGGCAGCCCTGCTGGCAGAACGGCACCCCGCATTGCGAGCAGCGGCTCGCCTGAGCCCTGGCGGCGGCCGGAGAGAAATCCGCATAGATCTCACTGAAGTCCACCGTCCGGTCCGCGGCCGGGCGCTTTGCGGGCATGGCCCGCGAAACTTTCGTGAACTGCAGCATTTTCTCGGCCATGCGGCGCCTCCCAGGTGGCGTTGCCCGGCCCAGCCGTCACGCGCGAGTTCCGCTCATAAGCCCTGACAAGGAGGGCCACAAGCGCGATAAGCCCATAAACAAATCATTATGATACTTATATATGATTTTTTGGCAGTTCTGTCTTTTGTCAGTGTCTGTGTTGGTCAATTTAAATATCATTTTGGAGAATCATACCCGCCCGGGCTTCGTCCCTGTTCCCGGCAAAGGATTGTCCTTCGCCATCCTCTGGATTCAAAGCTTTACCATTCTGCGCTAGGTGAGCGCAGTCATGCGCAGCCAGGCGACAGGGTCTCATGTCTCTCCTCCAGATTCTCATCATCTCCATCGTCCAGGGCATCACGGAATGGCTGCCCGTGTCTTCGTCCGCCCATGTCCTGCTGGCGGCCAGCTACTTCGGATATCAGGGCCGCGATGAGTTGCTGATCAACGCCATCGCCAATTTCGGCACGGTCGCCTCGATGCTGATCTATTTCCGCAAGGAGATCAGCGAGGCCGTTGCCGGCGTCTTCGCCCTGCCCGGCGCGCTGGGCCAGAAGCGGCCGCTGAGCCCTGGCGAGCGGCTCGCCATGAATCTCATCGCCTCGCTGCCCCTGACCCTCCTTGGGCTGGCCCTTGCACGCGTTTTCCTTCCGGATTCCTTCAACGAGGCCGTCCGCTCGGTGCAGGGCATCGCCTATCCGCTGATCGGGTTCGGCATCCTGCTGGGACTTGCCGATATCTATGGCAAGCGGGAGCGCAAAATTGATCAGATGCCCGCCTGGCATGCGGTGCTGATCGGCGCGGTTCAGGTTATCGCTGCAATCTTCCCGGGCACATCCCGCTCCGGCATCACGATGACCACGGCCCGCGCCCTCGGCTACACGCGGCCGGAGGCGGCAAAATTCGGCATGCTGGTCGGTGCGCCTGTTCTCACAGCTGTCGGAGTCTATGCCATCTATGAGTTCTACTTCGGCGGAGAAGCCGGCGAAGTCACCGTCACGGCCCTGGAAGCCACGCTGATCGGCATCGGCTCCTTCCTGTCAGGCCTGGTTGCCATTTACATTCTGATGACGCTTGTCCGCCGGATGAGCTTCCTGCCCTTCGTCATCTACCGCATCCTGCTCGGCATCGCGCTGCTGCTGCTGATGCCTGTGCCGGTGATGTAAGGCTCAGGCTTCCCGCGGCTGGTGGAATTCGCCGTAGTGGCGGAAGCGCCACAGATAGCCCGGGACGATCGCCTCGACTGTCTCGAGATCCGTCACGCCGAGATCCTTCAGCGTCAGCGCACCCGGGGAGACGACATTGTCCTGCTTCAGCATTTCGGCCTGCGATCCGGTGATCGGCGGATCGCCCAGGAAGCCCCAGCAGAAAGGAGGAACGAAACGCCACACCGCACCGGTCAGGTAGGCAAACGGGCGCACCACGAACAGCGGCACGGGAATCTTGAACCGCTTCAGGTCGATCGTTCTTAAAATGATGTCGTAAAGTTCGTTGAACGTGTAGACGCGCGGCCCGCCGAGCTCATAGGTCTTGCCCTCCGCTTGCGGTGAGGTCACCGCGGCAGCGATCGCATCGGCCACATCGCCGGCATAGACCGGCTGGAACTTCGTCTTGCCACCGCCGATGGCTGGCAGGAACGGGGCTGACCGCGCCAGACCGGCGAAACGGTTGAAGAAACCATCTTCCGGGCCGAACACGATGGAGGGGCGAAGGATCGTGGCCGTCGGAACAGCCTTCCGAACAGCCTCCTCGGCTGCCGCCTTGGTGCGCGCATACGGCGACTTGGAAGCCGCATCGGCACCGATGGCTGAAACCTGCACGAAGCGGGTGATCCCCCGGGCAGCAGCGGCCTCGGCAACATTGGCCGCGCCGTCTGCCTGTTCGCCGCGGAAGGTCTGTTTTCCCTGCTCGAACAGGATACCGACGAGGTTGACCACGGCATCCGCGCCTTCCAGGGCCCGCTCGATCGAGGCCCGGTCCTTTACATTCGCCTGGACCACGTCCACCCATCCCGGCGGGCCTGCCAGACGCACATCTATGGCCGGGCCGACACGCCGGCAGGCGACGCGCACGCGCCAGCCCTTTTCCACAAGCGCCCGGGCCGCATAGCGCCCGATGAAGCCCGATCCGCCGAATATCGTGACCAAACCCTTGCTCATGCCGTCAGCCCTTCCGGCGGGCTGCAGTGGCGCCCGCGAATCCTACTCATTGAGCGCCTTTCACCACAGGACGGGGCCGGATGTCCATGCGGCATGGGCGGCGCATTCCCGACAGGAACAGACCGGCGTCAAGACGTCAGGACAGGGCAGCCGGCGGCCCTCAGCCGCGCATCAGGCCGGAGGCCTTGAGCAGCTTGCCGGCACGCAGCACCCGGTCGAGCTTGTGCTCGCTGGACCGGTCCCCCCGGTTCGAGTCCGGGTGGAAGCGGCGGACATATTCTGCATAGCGGGCGCGGATCTGCTGCGGCGTGGCGTCGGCCTCAAGATCGAGTTCACGCAGCGCGCGCAGCTGCAGGCCGGAGCGGTGCGCCTGCGCGCGCGCCTC
>JBKBJF010000019.1:0-32920 GCA_046293935.1 Hyphomonas sp. | reverse complement strand
TGGCGGGAGCCGCGCCGGCCGGCGGGGCCAATTCCAGCAGGAAGTCCTCGAAGCTTTCGGGGCGCTGAATGAACCGGTTGAAGGGCAGCTTTGCCTTGAAGATGGCTTCCGGGTGGATATTTGCGCCGCAGCGCACGGCTGAGGCGACGGCCTGGTCGCGGTCTTCCTGCGAGGAAACCACCGCTATCCGGTGTTTGCCCATATTGGCGATGCGGGCAATCGTCATGTCGGAGTCGACCGAATCCGGCAGGCCGAGATCGAGCAGCACGAGGTCGAAGCGCTCGAGACGCAGCCGGGATTCCGCCGCCTTCAGGGTCGGCGCCAGCACGAGGTCCACCTGGACGCGCGCGCGGGCTACCTTGTCGGCTGCCGTGGTCAGCATGCTGCACACCGGCTCGTGATCCTCGACCCACAGAACTTTCATCTACTTTACCCCGTCTCAGGATGCTGGCTGGCAGGCCGGGAGCGTTAAGCCTTGGCCCGTGATGGGTTCACCTTGCCATGCGCGCCTTGCGCCTTGGTAAAGCGAAACTTTCTGAAGTCTTTAAAATCGAGCCGATTTCCGGTTGCGGGCACTTTTTTGGGCGCTCAGCCAATCTAGGCAGGAGGCAGGACCGCCCGTATGGTTATTCGACCCCGATTCCGGGGTAAGCGGCGAGCCTGCATGACGGACGAGACCACGGATGTGCTGAAACCTGGCGCGCCCATCACCCTGTTCACAGCGGGTGAGCGGGGGCTGCATATCGTCGATGAACTGATCGAGGAACGCTGCCCGCGTCTGCGGGCCAGTCCGGCCTGGCCGCTGGCCCGGCCGGTCCTCTACAGCCTTCTGGGCTATTCCCGTGCCCGGAAGATGGCAGATGAACTGGCCGTGCTGACGGGCCGCGAATCGTTTGACCTACTGTCGCGCCAGCTGGCCTTCGACATGAGCGTGGAGCGGATCGACCGGCTGCCGGAGAAGGGACGTTGCATCGTGGCCGCCAATCACCCCACCGGTCTCGCCGACGGGGTTGCCGTCTGGGACCTGCTGAAGCGCAAGCGCGAGGACATCGTGTTCTTTGCAAATGCCGATGCCATGCGGGTGAACCCGAAGTTCGAAGACGTGATCATACCGGTCGAGTGGGTGGTGGAAAAACGCAGCCCCGCCAAGGCGCGAGAGACGCTGCGCCGGGCCGCCACCGCCTTCGAGCAGGAGAAGTGTGTCGTCATTTTCCCGTCGGGCCGGCTGGCGATGAAGAAGGGTGGCCAGATGGTCGAGAAGGAATGGTTTCCGACCGTCGTGGGGCTGGCCCGCAAGCAGAATGCGCCGGTCGTTCCGCTCAATCTCGATGCCCGCAACTCGGCGCTGTATTACCTGTTCTGTGATCTGTCGAACGAGCTGCGCGACATCACGCTATTCCATGAATTGCTGAACAAACGCGGGGCGAAAATCCGCATGACCTTTGGCGAGGTCATACCGCCCGGCCAGCTGCACGGCGATCCGGCATCCGTTACCGAGAAGCTCAAGAACCACGTCTCCTATGCGCTTCTGAGGAATCCCGACGCGGTATTCCGCCCCTGACAGACGACAGGCGCTTGCGGGCCGGGCCGATGCGCCCTAGAGGCCCGCGCCATGATCGAGATCCTGCCCGAGACTCCCGCGCTGCATGCCGAAGCGATCGAAGACCTGTTCGACCGCACCTTTGGCCCCGGCCACTTCGCCAAGACGGCGGAGCGGCTGCGAGAGCATTCTTGCTCGCTTCCGGAGATCAGCCGCGTCGCACTGGATGGCAGCAAGGTGGTGGGCGTGTGCCGGGTGTGGCCGCTGGTGGTTGGCGATGCCCGCAGACCGGCCCTGTTCTATGGACCGGTGGCGGTCGATCCGGCCTGGCGAGGTCATTTCCTCAGCTTGCGCATCACCGAGGCCGCCCTGCAGGCCGGCAAGGCCGCAGGCTGGCCGGCCGCCCTCCTGATCGGCGCGCATAGCCTGTTCGGCAAGGTGGGGTTCACGGTGGTACCCAAAGGACGCCTCACATTCCCGGGGCCGCAGGATCCGGGCCGGGTGATGGTGCGCGACCTTGCAGGCGATGCGTCCGTGCTTGAGGGTGCCGTAACGGCAGCCTGAATTGCCTTCCGCTTTCACTTGCCGCTCAGGGCATCGGCTGGCACGTTTGCCTTGCGTGCAGACCTCCCGGAAACACTCCCCCGCCTGAGAGGGGAGGCGGGACAGCTTGCGGCACGGGAGGAAAGATGGCCGATGTGGTTACCGGCCAGGACGAGCCGCTTCGCCCGCGGGCGGGGATGCGCGAGGTTCTGGCATCGCTGCGCCAGCGCAAGGTTGCGATTGCGGTTGCGTTCGGTATCGCAACGGGCATGCCGCCTGTGCTGGTCGTCTCAACGCTCGGATTCTGGCTGCGTTCGGAAGGCATCGCGCTCGCTGCCATCGGTTTCATGAGCTGGGTCGGCATCTTCATCTCGACCAAGTTCCTCTGGGCGCCTTTTGTCGACTGGATACGCCTGCCTGTGCTGGAGAAACGGCTCGGCCACCGGCGCTCCTGGATGCTGGTGGGCCTGACCTTCGTATTCATCGGCCTGGTCGGCATGGCCGTGACCGGGCCGAAGGACAATCTCACCCTGTTTGCTGCGTTCGCATTGCTCACCTCTTTCTCCACGGCGACGCAGGATATCGCCGTCGATGCCTGGCGGATCGAGAGCGCCGGGGATGCTGAGCAGGACCTGATGGCTTCGGCCTATATCCTCGGGCTGCGCTCAGGCTATTTCCTCGGCAACGTGCCCCTGCTGGCGATGTCGGCGGTAATCGGCTGGCAGATGTCGTATTTCTGCGCCGCCGTGGCAGGTCTGGCGGGGATTGTGGCGCTTGCCGTGGCCCGCGAACCGGCCAGGCCGCGCGACTTTGCCCCCATGACCGGCATGGGGAGCGTGCTGTCAGCGCTGATCCGTCCCCTGAAGGTTTTCTGGCAGGACCATGACAAGGGCTTGTTCCTGTTCCTGCCGCTGGTGGCACTTTTCTTCGTGCCGGATGGTCTGATCACCTCCATGATCGGTCCGCTGTATATCGATCTTGGCTTCACCGGGCCGCAGATCGCCGGGGTGCGCACCGTATTCGGATTCCCGGCCACGCTGGCAGGTGTCGTGGTGGCAGGCCTGATCGGGCTGCGTTTCGGCACACTGCCTGCAATGGCGATCGCGGTGATACTGGCGGGCGTATCCAATATCGGCTTCGCCTTCCTCGCGCTCAGCGGTGGGGACAAGGGCGTGTGGATCGCAGCCGCGATGTTCGAGGGCTTCAGCGGCGGCATGGCAAACGCGGCGATGGTGGCCTGGGCGAGCCGCCTGACCAATCCGGTTGCGACGGCCGCGCAGTTCGCGATGCTGTCCTCGCTGATGACGCTGTTGGGCGGCCTGCTGGGCGGGTTTGCGGGCCTGGGAGTCGAGGCGCTGCAGGCGCACACCGGCTCGGCCATGCAGGGTTTTGCGACCTATTTCTGCTTCACGCCGCTTGCGGCGATCCCGCCGCTGGCCCTGATCTGGCTCATCAGCCGACGGACGAAAGCGGAGGTGCAATCTGCCTCTTAGAGCAATCTGAGCCCAAGTGAATCCCGGTAGAGCGTCAGAAAGTGTGACAATGGATAAAGCCGCTGCATACGATCCGAGTCCATCGGAAAGCACCTTGATCTATCGTCCTTCGCGCCGCCAGGCGAGCAGCAGGAACAGAATGATTCCAGCCGCTGCAAGCAACCCGGGCATCAGCGTCTGGCTCGTGGAAGATCGCACCGCATAAGCGCCGCGTTCCCGCAGGCCGAGCCAGCCGCTGCCTGCAGCCATGCGCTGGTTGCCGATGCGGCGAATTTCGGGAATGTTCGTGCCCGCATCATTCAGGCGCGTGACGCTGCCACCTGTCGCCCTCGAGAGAGGAGCGAGGATTTCAGTTGTCGAACTCAGGTCTTCGTACTCCCGCGGATTAGCCGGGCCGTTCAGCGCGATGGCCTCGAGCCCGCCGGCGCGCGCCCTGTAGATGCCCAGTTCCTCGATCGGTGTTTCGGCCGTGAAATGCCCTGGCCCGCGATTGACCCAGGCGGGTCTGAGAAGTGCCCCTTCCGGTGTTTCGATTTCCAGTGGTGGCGCGGTGTCGAGCAACGTGCGCAAGTCAACACTTGCCTTGCCTGAATCGGCCTGGATGGACAGCCGCCGCTCTTCCAGTTCCGGCTCCTTCATCATCCAGTGCACCATCCGGCGGATCAGCTCCGCAAAGGGGCCGCCACCATCATAGCCGCTGGCCCAGAGCCAGATCTGGTCGGACATCAGCATGCCTACGCGGCCTTTGTCGACCCGATCGACAATCAGCAACGGGCGCCGCTCCGGGCCGCTGAACAGCACGTCTCCGGCGACCGCATCGGCCTCGATAAAGCGCATCCAGCCGCCCCATTTTGCGTCGTCGAGCGGTGCCGTGACGGAATGGCGTTTTCCGGCGCTTGTCAGTTCGGGGACGAACTTCCCGGTACGGATCACACCGGTCGGAGTGGCGGGCAGCACCGAGGCGAGGGGTGAGCGCGCAAGGCTTGCGGGGCCTGCAAACTGCTCTCCCGCCACGATCAGGAGTGCGCCGCCATCGGCCACGTAGCGGGCCATGTTGGCGAGATAGGCCTGTGTGATGACGCCCTGGCGTTCATACTGGTCGAAGATGATGAGATCGAACTCGGTCAGCTTTTCCTCGAACAGTTCCTCGGTCGGGAAGGCGATAAGGGCCAGTTCCTCCGGGCGGGCGAAGTCCGTCTTGAAGGGTGGGCGCAGGATGGTGAAGTGCACAAGATCGACGGAAGGGTCGGATTTCAGCAAGTCCCGCCAGACACGGCCGGCCTGGTTCGGCTTGCCGGTGACCAGCAGCACCCGCAGACGGTCGCGCACCCCGGCGATGGTCACGGCGGTGCGGTTATTGGCCAGCGTCAGCTCTTCTGGGCCAGGTGTCGCCTCGATTACCACCATGTTCTCGCCGCGCCGCTCGATTTCGATCGGCAGCGGCGTGTCCTCGCCCGCGCGCACGCGGATCCGTTCCGGCGGACCGCCATTCAGCGAGACGCGCAGCTCGATATCCCCGCCGCGCGGGTCTTCGCCGCGCACCACGAGGTTTGCCGTTTCGCCGACAATTCCGAAATTTGGCGCGTTGACAACGCGCACGCTGCGGTCGCCCTGCGTCTCATCTCCGGCAATAAGCCCGTGAACGGGCCCGATCAGGGCGCTGGCTTTCGCTGCATCAGGCAGATCGTGAATCTGGCCGTCGGTGATCAGGATCGCGCCCGCAATCCGGTCGCGCGGCACATCCGAGAGCAGTCCCTCGAGCGCACCGTAGAGATAGGTGCCATCGTCGGTGCGATGAGTCTCCAGCGTGCGCACCTCGAGCGAGGGGTCTTCGCGCAGCCGGGCCGTCAGCGTGCGATAAGCTGCTTCGGCGGCTTTCTGGCGATCCCCGAACTCCATGCTCTCCGACCGGTCGAGGATGATGGCGGCGACGGAGGGAAGGGGCTCGCGTTCCTCATGAACAAGGGAAGGGTTCAGCATCGCGGCGGCCAGCACGGCAAGGCCGAGCGCGCGCGTCAGCCAGGCGCGACCGCGCAGGATGAAATAGGCTGTCCATGCCGCCACGGTCAGTGCGGTAAGAGTCCAGATGAGGGGCCAGCCCAGGAAGGGCTCGACACTCAGTCGCACTGCCTCGATCATTGCGGGCCACCATCGGGCAGGCGCGAGGGCAGGCGGGGGTCGGGTACAGCGCCGCCCCGATCGCCGAGGCGCTCCAGCAGCGCAGGGACATGAACCTGGTCGTCCTTGTAGCTGCCGGTGAGCACATACATGACGAGGTTGATCCCAAACCGCCGGGCGGTCTCGCGCTGCTCTGCTCCCCCGTCTACGGAGTAAAGGTCGCGCCCGTTCTGGTCCACGGCCCAGGCAGATGCCCAGTCCGCATCCCCGATGAACAGCCGCGAGACTCCGTCTCCGCGGGGCGCACCCGGCAAACCGGACTGTTCGATCCAGAGGCGCCGCCCGGCAAACCGGCCGGGGAAATCATCGATCAGGTAAAAGCTTCGCGAC
This sequence comes from Hyphomonas sp., assembly GCA_046293935.1. Taxonomy (GTDB): domain Bacteria; phylum Pseudomonadota; class Alphaproteobacteria; order Caulobacterales; family Hyphomonadaceae; genus Hyphomonas. The sequence continues at coordinate 26,836 of JBKBJF010000019.1, read as the reverse complement.
AGAACATGGTTCTGCGGCACGGGCTGCAACGGTGGCACATCCAGCCCCTCCAGAAGCTTTTCGAGGGCAGACACATCGGTTTGCGTGCCAGCCACTTCCCCGGCGCGGGTGTCGATCACCAGCGCGCCACCGGTGCGCAGGTAGGCGTTCAGGCGTGCGACCGCCCTGTCGGACAATGGCGGCGCATTGCGCGGCACGTTGAAATAGATCAGCGGGTAAAGCTCGAGGGCATCCGTCTCGAGGTTCAGGGCGTGCGGCTCTGCGGGCTCGACAGAGGTGCGCATCAGCAGCACGTTGGAGAGGCCAATCAGCCCGGCCCGCGTGCGTGCATTGAGCTGGGCATCACTGGTTTCGACATAGCCAAACCGCATCTCCAGGGCCGCGTCGACCTGCTTCTGCGGGGCGTTGCTGCCCGGGAGCGGCACGACCCGCGACGCGGTCGAAACCATCCGGTAGCTGCCATCGGGCATGAGCTCATAGCTGTACTGGGCGTGGGCAGGCGCCGGCAGCGCCAGCGTCAGGGCCGTCAGCCCACTGATCACAAAGGCGGTCATGCCGGCTGTCCTCCGCCGCATGCGGAGCCGCCCGGCGACGGACAGGGCGACCAAAAGGTCCAGGGCGAGCAATCCGGCTGCAATGGCCAGCAGCGGGCCCGCAAGGCGCAGGGAGCGGGCTTCGGCATCGCCGAGCAAACGGGCCGCGGGCGGCCAGTTCCGGATGAGTTCAGGTCTTGCTCCGGCGCCGGCGTTCAGTGCGCGGGTTCCGGCTGGGCCCTGATAGAGGCCGGGCGGGTGGATTTCTGAGGGAACGGTGCTGGCAAACTCCGTAGCCTTGATTGGCGCCGCGCTCGGACTGGCGCCTGCCAGGCGGCCGAACCCGTCAAGGGTGAGCGACGGCATGTAGGAGCCTTCGGTGTCCTCGACCGCTTCGCCGCGACCAGCGGTGATCGCGCGGCGCAGCATCTGTTCGAACAGGCCGGAATAGGCGAGATCGGCCCAGTCGGGCCCGGCTGTGACATGGAACAGGATCAGCATGCCATCGCCGCGCGGGCTGGCGGTGACCAGAGGCGAACCGTCCGTCAGGCGTGCCCATGTCTTGCGCGAGAGTTCCGGATCGGGACTCGCCAGCACCTGCTGACGCACACGGATGTCTTCCGGCACCGGCAGGCCGAAGAAGGGCGAGGTTTCGGCAAAAGGGGCAAGGCCCTGCGGTTCTTCCCAGGCGAGTGTACCGCCGAGTGCGCGAGACGCGCGGCGCAGAGTGACGGGCAAGAGGTCGTCGCCCTGCGCCGCCAGGCGGGGGCCTGCAAACCGGATCAGCGCGCCGCCCCCCTCGACCCAGGACGTAAGACGCTGCGTGTCTTCGGCCGGGATCTGGCCGACATCAGCCAGAATGATGGCATCCGGGGCCGTGGCCACAACCGTCTCGATATCCCCGGAGGAAATGGAGGCGAAGGGCTCCAGCGCCTTGCGGATATAGTGCATGTCCGAAAGCAGCGGCTGGGCAGCGGTGCCCTGATCGACAAGACCAACCCTCCGCGTACGGTCTACCGAGTCCCACAGCCAGACGGTGCCCGCGCCGGAGCGGCCGGTGACATTGAAGCGCGATACTCGTGCCAGCGCAGCGGCGGGAATCCGGAAGTTCGCGGTTGCCTCCCTGGCGCCTTCCTCGAAGCGAACCTCAGCCGAGGCGATGGCCGAGCCGTCGCGCGTTTGCGCAGAGACAAACGCGCGGGCGCTGCCTCGGCCATCAGCGCGGGCGAGGCGGATGGTTACGGCATCGGTCCCGGCAGACAGGCCGGTGATCGCAACCGGCCCTTCGGCCGGTGCGGCAAACACGGTCAGCGGCGCGCGCCGGGCCAATTCTGCCGCAAAGGCAGTCCCTCCGCCTGTTTCGAGGCCGTCGCTGGCCCAGAAGATGCGCGCGGGTTTCAGCCCGGAGGCATCAAGCCGGGCGAGGGCATCAGCGCGGTCGGCGGCCCAGGGCTGCGGGCGCAAGGTGCCAATCCGCTTGGCGAGATCGCCTTTCGACAGGCGCTCAGCAGGGTCGGCATTGAGCTGTTGCGGCGCTGTGAGGAGGAGGTGCATGGCCGTGTCGCGCCCGCCGGCATCGAGTGTGGCATCGGCAGCGTTGATGAGTTCGTTCCAGCGCGGGGCAGCAGGCCAGCCATTGTCGATGACGATCAGCACCGGCCCCTGCTCGCCCGCCCCGGCCGATTTCGCGCCTGGCGCATAGACGGGCTGGGCAAGGCCCAGGATCGCGGTGACAACTGCCAGTGTACGGATGAGCCAAACCCACCAGGGCGTGCGTGCCGGTGTTTCCTCGCGCGGCACCGCGCCTTCGAGCAGGCGCAGCGAAGGCAGCTCTGCCTGTTTCGGTGCAGGCGGTGTGGCGCGCAGGATCCACCAGATGACGGGAAGCGCGACCAGCGCCGCGAGCGCCAGCGGAGCGCCGAGCAGGAACGGACCGAGGGCTGTCACCGCGCGGCTCCGAACTGTTCGATTTCGGCTTTCAGGCGCGCGGCGCTTTCCAGTGCCGGGGCGCCGGTGACGTGCTGGACATACCCCCAGCCCATCTGGCGGGCGAGTTTTTCGAGCGCCTCGCGCTGGGCGACGAAGCGTTGCTTATATTCCTCCCGCATCGTTTCGGCGCGGCCAAAGATGCGGTCGATAGCGGCACCGGGGCGGGAGAACTTCGTCCGGCCCTGAAACGGGAAATCCACTTCCACGGGCGCCGAGACGGCGATCAGCACACCTTCCTGGCATTTCGCGGCGAGCGGGGCAAGTCGTGCTGACCACTCCTGGACCGGATCATAGAAGTCTGACGCGATCAGCAGGGTCGCCGAGGTGCGCGGCGGCGCCGGGAAATGTCCGCTCGTGCCGCGCAGCAGATCGCTGGCCAGCCGGTCGACCGAGCGTTTCCCGAAGCTTGGCCGGCGCCCGGAGCCGAGCACGCCTATCCGCTCGCCCTCCTTCGACATCGGAATCGCCATCGTCAGCATCAGGAGGATGGCCTCCTCCGCCTTGGTGCGCAGGTCTCCTGCGCCTTTCCAGCGGAAGCCGGGATGATCATCCACCCAGAACAGAACGGTGCGCGCGGTTTCCAGTTCCGTCTCGCGCACGTAGAGGTCATCCCCCTTGGCCGAGCGGCGCCAGTCGATACGCCCCGCATCATCTTCTTGAGCGTACCGCCGGTACTGCCAGAAGGTTTCCCCGCCCCCTGCGCGGCGCCGGCCGGCCGAGCCGATATGCGCCGCCTCTGAGGCTTCTGCCCTGAAGTTCAGTCCGGGCAGCTGGCGGGCAAGGCGCTCGGCTTCAGCGCGGAGGTCTGCGGCAGGGGTCATCCGGTCAGCGCCTCAGCGGTCAAGCTGCCTTCCTTGCAAGGTCATTAATCAGGTCGCTGAGCTTCGGCGCTTCGCCCGTGGGGTCGTAGCGCATGGCCATGCGGTGGCCGAGGCAGGGCTCGGCGAGCGCTTCGACATCTTCCATCGAGGGGGCGAGGCGTCCGCGCAAGAGGGCGCGGGCGCGCGCCGCCAGCATCAGGGCCTGACCGGCACGCGGCGACGGGCCCCAGTCGACAAGGCGTTTGACCCGCGCGTCGGAGGTCTGCTCGGGGCGGGCTTCGCGGATCAGGTTGAGGATGGCGGTAACAATCTTTTCGCCAACCGGCATCTGCCGCACCAACGCCTGGATCGCCATCAGGCGTCCTGCATCCAGTGCGGGGCGAACCGGCGCTTCCGGCCCGCGCGTTGTCTCGATCAGGATACGGCGCTCGGTGTCGAGGTCAGGATAGGAAACATCCACTTTCAACAGGAAGCGGTCGAGCTGGGCTTCGGGCAGCGGATAGGTGCCCTCCTGTTCGATCGGGTTCTGGGTAGCGAGCACATGGAAGGGCGCGGGAAGATCGTGGCGCACGCCCGCAACGGTCACGTGCCGCTCCTGCATCGCCTGCAACAGCGCCGACTGTGTGCGCGGGCTGGCACGGTTGATCTCGTCAGCCATCAGCAGCTGGGTGAATACAGGCCCCTTGAGAAACCGGAAGCTGCGCTGGCCGGAAGGGGTTTCGTCCAGCACTTCGGAGCCGAGGATGTCCGATGGCATGAGGTCCGGTGTGAACTGGATGCGCTGGTTGGCGAGGCCAAGGGCGGTGCCCATCGCCTCGACCAGGCGGGTCTTCGCAAGCCCCGGCGCGCCGATCAGCAGGGCGTGCCCCCCTGCCAGCACCGCGGCCAGTGCCAGCTCGATTACCTTTTCCTGCCCGAAGATCGCCCGGCCGATTTCGGCCTTCACCTGCGCCAGCGCCTCTGCGGCTGCATTCGCTTCGGCAACGACGGCTTCGGGTCTTGATCCTGTATCGGCCATTCCGTCTTGCGCCTCCGGCTTCACCTGCGACTGTTACAAGCCTATTTGTAAGGCGTGATTTTGGCGGAGATAGATGTGACATCCAGCCCCGGCGGCACCTTAGGCCCAGAGGACACGCTTAAGGCCATCCTGCCGGAAGGCAAGTTTGCCGGGCCGCTGCCACCTGTAGAAAGCTGGAATCCCGCCTGCAGCGCCGATATCGGCATGGAAATCCGTGCCGATGGCAGCTGGTGGCATGCGGGCGGACGGATCACGCGGGAGCGCATGGTGAAGCTGTTCGCCCGCATCCTGCGCAAGGATGCAGATGGCACCGTCTGGCTGGTCACTCCGCACGAGAAAGTGATCGTGCATGTCGCCGATGCGCCCTTTCTCGCGGTTCGGGTCGACCGTTTAGGCCAGCCGGGGCCGCATCAGGAACTGCGCTTCATGACCAATCTCGGGGATGAAACCGTGGCCGGGCCGGATAGGCCGCTGCGGGTCGAAACCGATGCGGAAACCGGCGAACCTGCGCCTTATGTACGGGTGCGCGGCCGGCTGGAAGCGAAACTGACACGGCCCGCGTTCTACGACCTGGTGTCCATGGCTGTTCCCTCGCCGGCGAATCCGGATGAGCTCGGTGTATGGAGCCGGGGCGTGTTCTTCGCCCTTGGCGCTTCCGTCTGAGGCACGCATGGGCTGGAAGGATCTCGATGACTTCATCCTGCGCGTTCAGGACAGGCTCGACCCTCCGGTCGGCAGCGGGCGTCTGACCGAGTATGGCGACATGGATTTCCTTACGCCGGAAGAAGTTGCCATCATTCGTCCGGCGGCCGTCCTGTTCGGCGTGCTGCCGCGCAAGGAGGGGCCGACCGCCCTGCTGACGCTTCGGCCGGAGACGATGGCTGATCATGCCGGGCAGGTCGCGTTTCCAGGCGGTAAGGTCGATCCAATGGACCTCGACGAGGTCGCCGCCGCTTTGCGTGAAGCCAAGGAGGAAGTCGGCCTTCCCCCTTCCGATGTCGATGTCCTTGGCAAAGGCGCACCCTATGTCACCGGCACCCGCTACAGGATCACACCGGTCGTGGGTCTTCTCCCGCATGACTTCAATCCTGTGCCTGAGCCGGGCGAGGTGGCTGCCGTGTTCGAAACGCCGCTTGAATTCCTGATGAATCCCGCCAACCACACGACCGGCCGTGCCTTCTACAAGGGCCAGCACCGCACCTATTACGAGATGCCGCACAATGGCTACCGCATCTGGGGGGTCACCGCCGGCATCATCCGGCGCCTGTACCAGACGCTGTATGAAAGCGACTGAGGGCCTGATTCAGGGTTCCTCAAGCTTCCCCGTCCTCCTATGTAGTCAGCTGACTGTTTTTTGAAGGAAAGTTCCGCCGTGGCCGGACGCCTGCTCTTCGAACTGTTCGTATTCTCGCTGCCTTTCCTGGTGTTCGGGATCTACGTCCTTGCGACCCGGTCGGCGGAGGAGGCGGGGGCGAGAAAGTGGCCAGTCCAGCTGCTGTTCGCCATCGGCATAGCGCTCGCCGCCATCGCCTGGTTCGTGATGATTGCACTCGAGCCACGCCAGCGCGGCATGTGTATCGAGCCGGAGCGGGTGGAGAACGGCGTTGTCATCCCTGCCCGCACCTATGAGTGCGAACACCGGCCCGAGGATGTCGGCATTCCTCGCCGGGACGCCCCTCGGGCCCCCGCCGATGACCCTTCCTGACCGGCTTTCCGCTGACTGGCTGAAGGCGCCTGCGAGCCGGGCGGTGATGGCGGCGCTGGAGGCCGTGCGCCCCAGTAGTGCGCGCTATGTCGGCGGTTGCGTGCGCAATACGCTGCGCGGCCTGCCGGCGGAGGACATCGACATTGCCACGCAGATCATGCCGGAGCAGGTAATCGCTGCGCTCGAAACGGCCGGTATCCGCGCCATCCCGACAGGTATCGAGCATGGCACCGTCACGGCCGTGCATGACGGCGTGCCCATCGAGATCACGACCTTGCGGCGCGATGTCGAAACCGATGGCCGGCGTGCCGTGGTCGCCTTTACCGAGGACTGGGCGGAGGATGCCGCACGCCGTGATTTTCGGATGAATGCCATCTATGCCGGCGCGGATGGCACATTGCATGAGGTTGTGCCTGGCTCGGTCGCGGATGCCCTCGCAGGCCGTGTCATCTTCATCGGGGAGGCCGATCAGCGCCTGACCGAAGACTACCTGCGCATCCTGCGCTTCTACCGTTTCAATGCCTGGTACGGCGCCGGTATCGATCCGGACGGGCAGGCAGCCTGTGCCCGCCAGAAGGGCGGCCTCGGAAGGATCGCGGCTGAGCGGATATGGAAGGAACTCAAACGCACACTCGCGGCGCCAGACCCGTCTGCGGCCATGCTGGCCATGGAGGAGGCTGGTGTCCTGGGCGTGGTGCTGCCGCCGGCCAGCGCGGCGCTTCTGCCGGGTCTGATCGCTGCCGAAAACCAAGCCGGTCTCAAACCGGAACCGATGCGCCGCCTGATGGCGCTTCTGCCACGCCGCCAGCGGGATGTCGGTGAGGTGTCTGCCCGGCTGAAACTCTCGAAAGAGGAGGCGGTTCGACTGGCGGCCTGGGCGGATGCGGCCCTGCCGCATGTACTTGGCGGGAACAAAACTGCTCTTGCCGAAATCTTCTACCGGTTCACTCCGGCTGCTGCGCTAGACCGGGCGGCTATCGAAGCCGCCTCCGGCGCCCCCGGCGATCTTGCCGGTGTTGCCCGGCTCGCGGCTATCTGGCAGCGCCCGAAATTTCCGCTGGGCGGGCCCGATGCACTGGCCGCCGGTCTGCGCGGCCCGACCATCGGCGCTGCCCTCGGGCAACTGGAGGAAGCCTGGATCGCCTCCGGCTTCAGGCTGACACGTGACGACCTGCTCAGCCGCCTCCGGCCTGCGGATTGAACAGGCATATCCAGATATTAAGGTATCCGGCAAAGGTCACCCACCCGAGATACGGCAGCTGCAACATCGCTGCGCGCGGCGAATGCAGGGCGAAGCGCAGCATCATCGTGGCGATCAGCAGCCAGAGTGCAGCCAGCACGCCGAGGGCAACCGCCGGGTCGCGGAATCCGAAAAAGAACAGGCTCCAGCAGACATTGGCCGCCAGCATGGTGAAGTAGAGGCCAAGCGCAGCACTGGCGCGTTTGAAGCTGCCCGCTTCGCGCAGGACCATGAGGGCTCCCGCCAGCATCAGCGCGAACAGCACCGGCCAGATGAAGGCGAAGGCCATCCCGGGAGGGGTCAGCGGCGCCCTTCGCAGGTTCTGGTACCAGGGGTCGGCTGAGCCGGGGCTGAGCTGTCCACCGATCACCAGCGCCCCAAGCGTAGCGGCCGTGACCAATGCCGCGGCTGGCCAGTCGAATGATCGCTTCAGCGTCCCCATGAACTTAAGTTAGGTGGCAAAGAGGGGGGCATCAAACCCTCCCGTGCCCGTGTCGCTTCGGGCCAGCGCAAGGTGAACAGGGATTGGGCAGCGCGGCTCGCCTTTGTCTACAAACGGCAAACGGCGGAGACCCGTCGTGTAACATCTGTGATGTCGCAGGCCTGCCTGATGACACATCTGAAAGCGTGGACAGAGCAACGGTCTATCCCTGTGTCCAGGCTCCCCTGAAAGGGCTCAGGGCCATTTTACCAACGGTGGCATGCTGGAGAGGATGCTCTCGACATTGCCACCGGTCTTAAGGCCAAAGGTTGTCCCGCGGTCGTAGAGCAGGTTGTACTCGACATAACGTCCGCGGCGGATCAGCTGTTCCTCTCGCTCCGCCTCGCTCCACGGCTCGTTCATCCGCCGTGCCACCAGCTTCGGATAGATGTCCGCGAACTGCCGGCCGACTTCCTGGGTGAAGGCGAAGTCCTTTTCCCAGTCTCCGGTGTTGAAGCGGTCGTAGAAAATCCCGCCTGTTCCGCGTGGCTCGTTGCGGTGGGCCAGATGGAAATAGCTGTCGCAGGCTTCCTTCATTTGCGGATAGCTGACCCCGTCATGCGTGTCGCAGGCGGCTTTCATGGCCGCATGAAAGTCGGTTGTGTCGGGGAAGTCCTCAAGGCGCTGATAGCCCAGCAGCGGGTTCAGGTCGCCGCCGCCGCCAAACCAGGACTCGCTTGTTACCAGCATACGGGTATTCATGTGCGCGGCTGGCACACGCGGATTGCGCGGATGAGCGATCAGCGAGATGCCGCTTGCCCAGAACCGCCCGCCGGACTTGTCCGCACCGGGAATCTGCGCAGCGAAGGCTTCCGAAAACGTGCCGTAGACCATCGAGAAGTGCACGCCCACCTTCTCGAACACCTTTCCCCGCATCAGACCCATGCGGCCCCCGCCAAGGTCTTCGCGGCCGTCGCCCCGCTTCCACTCCGTCAGTTCGAATTTTCCAGCTGGTCCCTTGTAAAGCGGCGGGCTGGCGGCGGCTTCCAGGGCCTCGAACCGGGCACAGATGTCTTCCTGCAGCGCCCGGAACCAGGCGCTGGCGCGGATCTTTTGGGTCTCGGAAAGGGCGGGGCCGGGAGTATGTGTCATGCCCCGAAACTGGACCGGGCCGGGCCCTGGCCGCAAGTGACCTGTTGTCACAATCTTCAGGCCGCGCTAACGCGCTTGCCTGAAGGGGGCTGGACCGCGCGCAGAATCGCCGCGCCCGCGCCCACTTGCCGCAATGTGCGGGCAGGGCAGCTCTAGTAAAGACGGGCGCTAAACGCCTCGTAAGCAGGGACGGAGTCACGCGTGACCGCTGAGACCACTCACCATACCGAATCGGTCGACGACGACCGCCGCAATTTCATCCACATCGCTACTGGCGCCGTGGCGCTGGGCGGGGCTGGCATGTTCGCCTGGGCGGCGATCGACCAGTGGAACCCGGCCGCCGACACCCGGGCTGCTTCGGCGCTTGACGTGGATGTTTCGAAAGTCCCGCTGGGTGGCGAAATCCGCGTTCTGATCGGCGGCAAGCCCTTCTTCATCCGGCACCGCACAGAGGCTGAAATCTCCGCTGCCGAATCGGTGAACATCGCCGTTCTGCCTGATCCGGAAACGGATGCGCAGCGCCTGCGCCCGAAAGCTGATGGCAGCTTCAACAAGGCGATCCTGATCACCTCCGGCTCATGCACCCATCTGGGCTGCGTGCCGGTCGGTCCCGCACAGGGTAACACCGGAGACTTCGGCGGCTGGTACTGCCCCTGCCACGGCTCCCACTACGACACATCTGGCCGCATCCGGAAGGGGCCGGCACCCGCCAACCTGCCGGTTCCCAATTATCGCTGGGTCTCCGACTCGGTCGTCAACATCTCCCTCTGAGAAGGACCCCTTTAGATGAGCGGACATGAATCCACCTACACGCCAAATTCGGCCTTCGAACGCTGGCTGGACACGCGCCTGCCGATCATCCGGTTTGCGCATGACACAGCGATCAATTTCCCGACACCCAAGAACCTGAACTACTGGTACATCTTTGGGGCAATTCTTGCCGTCTGCCTTGCCGTGCAGATCATCACGGGCGTCATCCTGGCGATGCACTATGAGGCCAGCGTCCATGGCGCCTTCGCCTCGGTCGAGCGGATCATGCGCGATGTGCCGTATGGCTGGCTGCTGCGCTACATCCATTCCAACGGCGCGTCGATGTTCTTCCTCGCCGTCTACATTCATATGTTCCGCGGTCTCTACTACGGTTCCTACAAGGCGCCGCGCGAAGTGCTGTGGATCATTGGCTGCATCATCTATCTCCTGATGATGGCTACCGCCTTCCTAGGGTACATGCTGCCCTGGGGCCAGATGTCGTATCACGGCTCCAACGTGATTACCGGCCTGTTTGGTGCGATCCCGCTGGTGGGCGAAAGCATCCAGACCTGGCTGATGGGCGGTCCCTCCATCGGCAACCAGACCCTGCAGCGCTTCTTCTCGCTGCATTATCTCCTGCCGTTCGCGATTGTCGGTGCAGTCATACTGCACGTCTGGGCGCTGCATGTGCCCGGCAACAACAATCCGACAGGCGTCGAGGTCCAGGATGTCGCCAAGGACACGGTTCCTTTCCATCCCTACTACACGGTCAAGGATGCTTTCGGCATCGTGCTCTTCCTCATCCTCTTCGCCGTCTTTGTATTTTATGCGCCGAACGTGCTCGGCCATGCCGACAACTATGTTGAGGCGAACCCCCTGGTGACGCCTGCCCATATCGTGCCGGAATGGTACCTCTTGCCTTTCTACGCCATCCTGCGGGCCATTACCTTCGATCTCGGCCCCATCGATGCAAAGCTTCTGGGCGTGATCTTCATGTTCGCGGCCATCGCGGTGCTGTTCGTCCTGCCCTGGCTCGACACATCCAAGGTGAGGTCGATGCGCTATCGTCCGGTGGCCCGTCAGTTCTTCTTCGGCTTCGTTGCGGTCTGTCTCCTGCTCGGCTGGTGCGGGGCAGCCAACCCCGATGACCCGGTCATCCCGGCGTTGCGGGGTGAGCCTTCTCTGGTCGTCAACTACTCGGTCGACGGGTTGCCAGCCTCCAGCGCCTATCAGGGCGGTCACGAAGCCTTCGAAGCGGCGAAAGCCTTCATGGCCTCCTTGCCGGCTGACGCGGCCCCGTCTCTCGAGGTTCGCCCCGCGCCGACCTTCCAGTTCCGGCACCTGTCGCTGATCCTGACCTTCATGTACTTCGGCTACTTCGCCATGCTGTTCTTCATCGGCCTTGGCGAGAAAACCAAACCTCTGCCGGAGTCGATCCACAAATCCGTGCTGAAGTCCCGCAAGGCCCAGCCCGGCAACGCCGTTCCGGCTGAATGACTCGGGCGGGGAGAGAAACGATGAAAACCTTCCGCATCCTCGCAGCGAGCCTCGCCGGCCTGGCCTTTGCGGGCCTGGCCCATGCCGCCGGCGGCGCCAAGCATCCTGATGGCCCCGAAGGCGGCTGGCCATTCGAAGGTCTCACCGGCAAGTATGACAAGGCGTCGGTGCAGCGCGGCTATCAAGTTTACAAGGAAGTCTGCTCCAGCTGTCATTCAATGAAGCTGCTCAGCTACCGCAACCTTGGTGAGAAGGGCGGGCCGTTCTATGATCCGGCTTACCCGAACCCGAATGACAACCCGTTCGTAAAGGCGCTCGCCGCGCAGAACGAAATCGTCAGCCCGACACCGAATGACACAGGCGAGTACGAGATGCGCCCCGCCACTCCGGCGGACCGTTTCCGCTCGCCGTTTCCAAACGAAGCGGCGGCGCGTGCGGCCAATGGCGGCGCCGTGCCCCCGGACCTTTCGGTCATCACGAAGGCGCGTGTCGGCGGTGCGTCCTATGTCTACAACCTGCTGGCCGGCTATCCGGATTTCTCTTTGTATGAAGACCGTGTGACTGAAGTGAACGGCGAAACCGTTTACGAGACGGTCATCGACATGGCCAAGTTCGACAAGCTCGGCAAATACAAGCCCGAGCACGGCCCGGCCTATCTGATCCAGCCGACCGGACAATACTATAACCCGTACATGGCCGGCGATACCCGTCCCAACTATCTCGACGATCCGCGCCATGCCCCTCCGGGCGGCTTCCTGGCCATGGGCCCGCAACTCACGGATGGCCGCGTTGAGTATACCGATGGCACCGAAGCGACCATCGAGCAGATGGCTTACGACGTGGCGCAATTCCTTGCCTGGGCCGGCGATCCGAAGATGCAGGCCCGAAAGGAAGTCGGCCTCGCCACGATGGTCTATCTCGCGATCCTCGCGATCCTGCTCTGGTTCTCCTACAAGCGCATCTGGCGGAAGGTCGAACACTAGCTCCGCACGCTCGGTATGGACCAGCCGCAAGCCGCCCGAAGGGCAACCCCTTCGGGCGGCTTGTGCATTCAGCCTGAGTGTGCCCTCGTGGGCAGACCTGTGCACAGCAGGATGCCTGGGAGCCGCAAGTGAGTTGGACGCTGGGTATAATCGGTGGTTCCGGCCTTTATGCCCTCGACGGGCTTGAGGACTGGGAAATCTTCACACCCGAGACACCGTGGGGGCGCCCCTCGGATCATCTGGTACGCGGCCGCATCGGCGAGACGCGGCTCGTCTTTCTGCCGCGCCACGGCAAGGGCCACAGGCTCGCACCCTCCGACATCCCTTACCGTGCCAATATCGCGGCGCTGAAAATGGCCGGCTGCACCGACATCCTTTCTGTCTCCGCCTGCGGTTCGTTGCAGGAGGCCTGTGCACCGGGCGATGTCGTCGCTGTGGACCAGTTCATCGACCGTACGGTGAGCCGCCCGCTGAGCTTCTTCGGCGAAGGCCTTGTGGCGCATGTCTCTATCGCCGAGCCGGTCTGCCGGCGCCTCTCGGCGCTGGCGGCGGACGCGTTTGAGGCCGCCGGGGGCCGGGTGCACCGGGGCGGCACCTATCTGGCGATGGAAGGGCCACAGTTTTCGACACGGGCGGAGTCGGCGCTGTTCCGGCTGTGGGGCGCAGACGTGATCGGCATGACGAACATGCCCGAGGCCCGGCTCGCGCGTGAGGCGGAGCTTCCTTACGCGACCCTGGCCATGGTGACGGACTATGATTGCTGGCGCAGCCCTGACGAGGCCGTCACCGTGACGGAAGTTCTGAACATCATGCATCAGAACAGCGCACTCGCCCGCCGGGCCGTGGCCACTCTCGCCCTGAAACTGAACGAGACGCCACGTACGCCTTCCCCCCAGGGAATAGAAAACTGCCTTGATTCTGCATTGATTACGGCGGCCGATGCCCGCGACCCTGAACTTATTGAAAGGCTGCAGGTCATTGCGGGCCGTGTTCTGGGCCGTTAAGACTGGACGGGCATGCCGGATGGATCTGGCGCGCGCCTTGCTTGCTCCGGCATGTCTCGGGGGACCTCAGAATGAGCGTAGCACAGTTTTATACCTTCCTGACCGGGGGACTTGGCCTTCTGGTTGCCTTGATGACGCTGGTCGCCTGGCATCTCTGGCGGATGCGCGAGGACAGCCGGGCCGGGCGCCTTTCAGCCCTCGAAGGCGTCAGCCACGAGCTGCGCATAAACCTGCAGCGCATGATCAGCGAGCTGTCGCAGGTTGCCGCGAACCCCGGGGTCGGTCCGGACGTGCTGCTTCCGATCCGTTACCCGCAACTGGACGGGGTGAACCGCGCCCTCATCAACACCAACCGTCATGGTCTCGCTGTCGTTGGTGTTACGTATCAGGAACTCGAAGCCCGCAAGCTTTCGCTTCGTGCCCAGCTGGCGCAGGGCAGGGAGCCGGGCGCGGTGCTTGATGACGCAATGGACGCCACCATCAATGGCATCGCCGCCCTCTATTTATGGGAGGTGCACAAGGGCGCGCTGCCGCGAGACATAGGCCGGGTACGCAGCTGGGACGTGCGCGACTGGATGAAGGGTCATGCCTTCAAGGCCGACGCCTTTCCGAACATGCACCTGCGCGACGAGGTGGTTGAACGCCTTCGGATGTACGGCCTGGAGCTGACGCCGAAGCCACTGACCCATACGGCATGGGAATACTATTCGATGCAGTATGACCGCCATGCGGACGTGCGTGGCCCGCTCGGCCGCCGCCGCGCGCCAAAGGAAGCGCAGGAAGAAACAGCCGAAACTGAGGAGGCCTGGGAAACGGAGGCGAAACCCCGCCGCGGCCTGTTTGGCCTGGGACGCAAACCGGAGGCCGAGGCCGCCGAAACGGTGGAGACGCCCGCCGCGGTGCCGGCTGAGCCGGCCCAGGGCGAGGTGATCGAAGCGGAGCCTGTTCCAGCCGGCGCGGACAATGACAAGCCTGTGAACTGAGTCCGTGAATTTGCTCCGCATACTGATCGCGTCCTGTATCTTGCTGTTGATGACGGCCTGCGCCACGAAGGCGTCACGGCTCACGCCAGATCAGCAGGCCGCAGAGGCTGGCCGCATCCTGGCCCTGTTGGAGGCCCAGGATCAGGCCTGGAACCGCGGTGATATTGAAGGCTTCATGTCCGGCTACTGGCAATCGGAGGATCTTCGCTTTGCCTCCGGCGGTGATGTTACCCGAGGCTATGCCGGCACGCTGGCGCGTTACAAGTCACGCTATTCTGATCGCGGCCTGATGGGCACGCTCAACACAACAGATCACGAGATCGTACTCTTGTCGCCCGACGCGGCTGTGGCTCACGGCCGCTGGCAGCTGATACGGGAGAAGGATGCCCCGGGAGGGCTTTACACCCTCATCCTGCGCAAGATCGGCGGTGAATGGCTTATCGTGTCGGATACGACCACGTCGGCCAGTGATTAGGCTTTGCCCATCAGGAATTTTCAGACCTGAACAAGGCTTAATGGCCGCATTCCTGCAGTTATCAGCTGTGGTTCACAGGCAATTGAGCAGGCTTGGCTGGGCAAGTCCACCTTCCACCTGCTATAGAACAAAACAAGATGAGCCTCTGGCAAACCCTTCTGAACTCCGGCCGCCGTCTGTTCGACACGGGTCCGGAACCCGACATTGACAGTGCCGGCGCGGACGGCTGTGCACCGGACCCTAACGATGTTGGCTTCACAGCGGCAGTTGTCGGCCTTGGCGCCAAGATGGCTGCGGCTGACGGATCGGTGACGGACAACGAGATCATGACCTTCTCCCGCGTCTTCCGTGCGCCGCCGGAAGAGGCTGAGAATGTGCGCCGCGTATTTGCCCTGGCCCGCCAGACGGTACGTGGTTACGAGGCGTATGCGCGCCGGATCGGCAAGCGCTACCACGACCGCCCCTGCCTGCTGGAAGGGGTGCTCGACGGGCTGTTCCAGATTGCCGGCGCGGACGGCGTCGTCACTGAGGATGAGCTCATCTACCTTCGAAATGTCGCCGAGGCTTTCGGGTTCGATGCGGCCACCTTCCGCCGGATCAAGGCCAGCCATCTTGGTCCGGAGCGGGATGATCCCTATCATATCCTGGGCGTTGCGCATGATGCCGAGTTTTCAGACATCCGCAGCGCCTATCGCCGCCTGATGGCGGATCATCACCCGGACCGGATCGTGCAGATGGGCGCGCCGCGTGAATTCGAGGATGCGGCCCATTCCAAGGCTGCCGCGATTACTGCTGCCTATGCACGCATCCGCGCGGAGCGCGGCCTGCTCGTGCGCCAGGATTGATCATCTGCCCCGGGACTATCCTTTCCCGCCGCGCATGTGTTGACGACCGGCCCTGTTCTGGCCATCTTCACATGTGAAACTCGCTGACATGGACCACACACTTCCTCCCCCTCGTACGGCAGGCTCTTTCACCGGAGTGCTGGCTTCGTTTCGCGCCGGTCTCGGTTTTGCGACGCAGGTTCTTGTGGGCGCGGTTCTTGTATTCTTCGCCAGCCTGATCGCCATGATGACTGCTGTCGCCGGCCTGATGCTGGCCGCGGCCGCTCTGCTCCTGCGCTTTGTGGCGCTCCGCCGCCCGGGCCGTTTGGGGCCCCGCCTTCAGGACGTGCCGGTAACGCTGAATGCCCGCCGCACGCCGCGCGGATGGACGGTGGAGTAACACAAGTTTACGTCAAGCCCCTTTGACCCCGTTAATGGCTCGCGCTAGCGTCGGGGCGGGAGGAATGTCCCGTGACAGATGAGTTCGAGCCGGTCATCCTGGTCGACGAGGCAGATCGCCCCCTGCGGGATGGCGGCAAGTGGCAGATCCACAAGGATGGCCTCCTGCACCGGGCATTTTCTGTTTTCGTGTTCAATGATGCCGGTGAGTGCCTGATCCAGCAGCGTGCGAACGGCAAGTATCACTCTGCCGGAAAGTGGGCCAACTCCTGCTGCGGCCATCCAAGGCCCGGGGAGGGGACGATCGAGGCGGCCGAGAGACGACTGGAGGAGGAAACGGGCCTCCGGCTGAAACTGACTTTCGGGTTCAAGAGCCGTTATGTCGCCTATCTCGACAATGACATGATCGAGAACGAGATACCGTATCTGTGTTTCGGCAAGGCCAGGGGCCGCCTCAATCCGGATCCGAAAGAAGTGCAGGCCGTCCGGTGGGTTGGCCTCGAACAGTTGCATGATGAGATCGCTGCGACACCTGATAGCTTCACCGCCTGGCTGCGGCACTACTTTGCCTCTCACCTGCCGGAACTCAAAGCGTGGCGGGATCGCCTATGATCTCCGTTGGGGCGTCCGGCCAACAGGATTTGCCGCGGGCGCCGGGCGCCCTAAGTCTTAAAAATTGCTTGTGATCGGGAGAAAACACATGCGTCTGCAGACTAACCCTTTGACCCTGACCATTGCTGGCGGGCTGGCGCTCATGCTGGCAGCTTGCGGCGGTTCTGATACGACAAATCCGGCACCTGCGCCGTCGGCCGCACCGGCAACGGAGACAGCCGAACCTGCAGCAGAACCATCGCCTCTAGAAGCGGAGCCGGCGGCTGAAGCGGCTCCGGCTGAAGCGGCGCCCATTGACGCCGCCGCGCCTGCGCCTGCAACAGGCGCGACCGGATATGCCGCTTACACGGGGGATGCGGCCAAGGGAAAACGCGTTTTCGCGCAGTGCATGACCTGCCATTCGGTTCAGGAAGGCCGTAACAATGTCGGCCCTTCCCTCTACCAGATCGTCGGCCGGGAATCCGGGACGATTGCCGGTTTCAAGTATTCTGCCGCTAACCAGAATTCCGATGTGGTCTGGACCGAGGAAAACCTGTTCAACTACCTTGAGAATCCGCAGGCTTACATCCCAGGCACAATCATGGCCTTCCCGGGTCTTCGCAATCCGCAGGACCGGGCAGATGTGATCGCTTACCTCAAGAATCCGAGCTGATCGTCTCATCCTCAGGTTTTATGTGCCGGTTTAGCCGCCAGAGCCCGCTCTGGCGGCTTTCCTTATTGGGCAGATTGACATACTCTTGTGTCAATCAACGTAGACAGACCAAGTCTGGAACAGCGCCGTGGCCACCTATCCCTTTGTCGCGATTGTCGGTCAGCAGGAGCTGAAGGATGCGCTGCTGATGGCAGCGATCGATCCCTCCCTTGGGGGCGTGCTGGCGCTCGGCGACCGGGGGACCGGCAAAACCACCGCCATCCGTGCCCTGGCAGCGCTGCTCCCTGAAATCGAAGTCGTGCAGGGCTGCCCCTACAGCTGCGGGCCAGACCAGCCGGCAGAACTGTGTCCCAGTTGTGCCGGAATGGGCAGGCGCTCATATGTAAAAATGCCGGCGCCCGTGGTCGATCTGCCGCTTGGCGCCACCGAAGATCGTCTCGTCGGCGCGCTCGACCTGGAATCTGCTTTGTCCCGCGGCGAGAAACGCTTCGAGCCCGGCCTGCTAGCCCGCGCGCACCGCGGCTTCCTGTACATTGATGAGGTCAACCTGCTGGATGACCATCTCGTCGACCTTCTGCTGGATGTGGCGGCTTCCGGAGAGAATGTAGTCGAACGCGAAGGGCTTTCCGTCCGTCATCCTGCGCGATTTGTCCTTGTCGGCAGCGGTAATCCGGAGGAAGGCGACCTGCGCCCGCAGCTGCTGGACAGGTTTGGCCTGTGCGTGGACGTACATACATCTTCCGATCTCCGTGAGCGGATGGATATCGTGCGCCGCCGGGATGCGTTCGAGCAGGATCCGGAACAATTCATCCGGGAATGGTCACGCAAGACAGCGGCGCTGCGCCGGAAAGTCGTTCAGGCGCGGCTGCTTGTGCCGTCAGTTACTTTCCCGGACGAGGTTCTCGAGCGCGCTGTCAGCCTGTGTCTGACGCTTGGCGCAGATGGGCTGCGGGGCGAACTGACCTTGATGCGCGCTGCCCGGGCCAAAGCAGCGCTCACAGGTGAAGCTTCGGTATCCATGGAGACCCTCAAATCGGTTGTGCCTCTCGCACTACGCCACAGGTTGCGGAAAGATCCCCTCGACGACACGGATGCGCGGGTGCGTGTCGAACGGGCGATGACGGAGGTGTTTGTCTCGTGAGCCGCTCTGGCGCGACCTGGCAGGTTTCCTCGCAGGCGCGACATGAAATACTCCTGCGCGAGGATACGTCGGCCTGGGCGCGTGCCGACCTTGCCCTCTCGCTGATTGCGCTGATGCCAGGCCGCCTGAAGGGCGCTGTCATTGAGGGCGCCGCACCGGAACTGGCCGGCCTTGTGCAGGAGCGGCTGACGCGGCGGCTGCCACAATCCGCGCCGCTATACCGGATGCCCGTGACCATTACGGATGACCGGCTTGTGGGTGGTCTCGATCTTGCGGCGACACTCTTGGCTGGCCGGCCCGTGGCCGAACCGGGCTTGCTGGCACGGGCGCATGGCGGTGTCCTGATTGCTCCGATGGCGGAGCGCCTGCCGGCACAGACGGCTGCCCAGCTGTGCCGCGTGATGGATACAGGTGTCGTTCAGTCCGAGCGGGAAGGGATAACCGGCCACACGCAGTCGGACTTTGTCATTCTGGCTTTCACCGATCCGGCTGAGAATGGCGAGACTCTTCCCTCTGGTCTGGGAGACCGGCTTGCCTTCGGTCTGAACCTCAGCGCGGTTTCTCCTGCGCGCGAGCGGCCGGATCCGGTCGGCAAGGAAGGGCTGCGGCAGGCCAGGGCGCGCCTGACCGATGTCACGGTCCCCCAGGATATCGCAGAAGCTCTGATTGAATCTGCCCTCCGGCTGGGGATCCTGTCTCTGAGGGCGCCGGGCTTCTGCCTTTCTGCAGCCAGGGGACTCGCTGCGCTCTCTGGTCGCACCACCGTCACGGATGAGGACGCCAGACGGGCCGCCGAACTGGTCTATGCCGCCCGCGCCATGACCTTTCCGGACCCGCCCCTGCCGCCGGAGCCGGAGCAGGGGGAGGTTCTGCCTGGCAGCGACCAGACCAGTCAGACCCCGGACGATCTGACAGAGATGATCGTCAATGCCGTCCATGTCCGAGTGGCTCTCGACATGGCTTCCCGAGAACGCGTCCGCCGTATACGGGCGCCCCGCGAGCCCGCAGCCGGCAAGTCAGGTGACCGGATCGAGTCGGGCCGCCGTGGCAGCCGCATCGCATCGCAGCGCGGTGATCCCCGCCGGCAGGGCCGGCTTGATCTCCTTGCTACCTTCACAGCGGCCGTCCCTTGGCAATCGATTCGCCAGGGACGCCCCTCGGATGTGGCCCTTCGTGTGCGCCCCGATGATTTCAGAGTGAAGCGCTATGCGCGGCGCACGGAGGCGGTCGTCATCTTTGTGGTGGATGCGTCCGGCTCTGCCGCCATGCACAGGCTGTCTGAAGCCAAAGGTGCCATCGAACTCTTGCTCAGCAGCTGCTATGCGCGCCGCGAATCGGTTGCGTTGATCGCATTCAGGAAAGACTCAGCAGACCTGCTGCTGCCGCCGACCCGGTCCATCACCCGCGTGAAGCGGTCGCTGTCACGCCTCGCGGGGGGCGGCGGCACGCCCCTTGCTTCCGGGATCGCGGCCGCGCTGCACCTTGCGCGGCTGGAACGGCAGCGCCGCAAGGCGCCGCACATTGTTTTCCTGTCCGATGGCCAGGGCAACATCGCGCTCGACGGTTCGGCCGGACGGGAAAGAGCGGCGCAGGATACGAAGGACATGGCCCGCAGGCTGAAGGCCTTGTCAGAGCCGGTCATGTTCTTCGATATCTCCCGGCGGCCGAGCCCTCAGGCACAGGCCATAAGCGCAGACATGGGCGCGATATACCAGCCGCTTCCGGCTGCCGATGCCCGGCTCGTTTCTGAATCTGTCCGTACACGGCTCTTGTCCTGAGGCCGACCATGACAAAGGGGCTGGATTGGGAACGGGATGGTAAGGATTGGCCCAATCACGGCGCCAGCCGGTTTGTGGAAGCCGGGGGATATCGCTGGCATGTTCAGCGCACCGGAGCAGGCCCGCAGATGCTCCTCCTTCATGGCACGGGCGCCTCGACGCATTCCTGGGCGGGCTTGCTGCCGCTGCTTGCCCGGGGCTTTGAGGTCCTAGCCATGGACCTGCCGGGCCACGCTTTCACAGGGATGTATCGCGGCAGCGACCTCAGCGTTGCCGGCATGACCCGCGCGCTGCAGGACCTGCTGCAGGCTGAGACGTTCCGACCGGTTGTGCTGGTTGGCCACTCGGCCGGCGCGGCGATAGCGATCACACTGGCTAACAAGCAGGCCCGTCAGGCAGCGCGGATCGTAGGACTGAACGCGGCCCTTGTTCCATTTAGCGGAAGCATGAACTGGGTAGCGCCACTGGCTGCAAAAGCCATGGCGCTCAATCCGCTGATCGTGAACGGTCTGTCGCAGAGCGCCCGCGATCTGCGGCGCATACGGCGCCTGATACGCGCCACGGGTTCGGACCCGCCCGAAATGTATCTCGGATACTACCAGCGCCTGTTCCGAAGCCCGCAGCATGTACGGGGAACACTGATGATGATGGCAAACTGGAAGCTGGGCGGCCTTCTGGACAGTCTCGAAGCCTCGGGACTGGAGGCCCACCTGCTTGCCGGGGAGAAGGATGGTGCCGTACCGGCTGCGGTGTCGCTTGCTCTTGCCTCGCGTTATGCGCACATCACGGCGGAAACCCTGCCGGGCCTCGGCCATCTCGCTCATGAAGAGGAGCCGGACAGAATCGCTGTGTCCATTCGCAACGCAGTAGATGCCCCGATGCCTCACGAGAGGGCCGCATCGTGACGCATCTTTGGGACGATCAATATGCAGGAACATGGTGTCTCCAGGGACAGGAGAAGTATTCAGCATGCTGAGCCTTCCATCCAATCATGACCAGCGGTTTGCTATCAGCCATGAGGTGCATGCCCGCCCGCCGGAACCGCTCGACGGCGATGTGCGCCTGTCCTGCATTGCCCTGACGACGAACTGGCCTTACTCGGAAACGGATCGCGAAATCGTGTCAGAGCTGACACGCCGGTATGGCGCAACCCCTCCGGGGCCGGGGGTCAAGCATTACAGTGTCGATCTTCGGGACTTCCGGCTTGTCTGGGAGCGGCATACGGAATTCACCCGATACACGTTCATCGTGCCAGCCCGGGCCGGCGAGAAAGCGTTTGAAACACCTGCGATACACTCTGTCCCGGCAGACTGGCTGGCGAGACTTCCCGGAGAGCTGATTGTCGCCACACATGCGCACTTGCGGCTGCAGCCTGTGGAGACTCAGATCTCTCATTCAGAGTTGTCCTCGGAGTATTTCAGCCGGAATGCCCTGATCGGGTCATCAATAGCCGGGGGTGCGGCCGTATGTGTCACCGACTTTCGTCTTCATACAGATGGATTCTCCAGGTTCCTGATCCTCAACCGTTCGATGACGCCCTGGCATGCAGGCCGCATTGTTCAGCGGCTGCTGGAGATCGAGACCTATCGTATCATGGCGCTGCTTGCCTTGCCGGTAGCGCAGTCCCTGGCGTCCACCCTTGCCACACGGGAGGCCGATCTTTCGCTGGTTACCTCCGAGATGATGACATCGGTGGCCGATGATGAGGCGCGGCTGCTGGGCAAGCTGACCTCTTTGCAGGCCGCCATTGAAAAGAGCTACACAGAGACCCAGTTCCGTTTCAACGCCGCGGCAGCCTACTATGCCCTGGTGCAGCGCCGGATCGCCGAACTCAGGGAAGACCGGTTGTCCGACATGCAAACCTTCCACGAGTTCACCGAGCGCCGCCTCGCGCCGGCCATGGACACCTGCCAGTCGACCTCGCGCCGGCAAGCTGCCCTGTCCGAACGTGTTGACCGGGCCGCACAGCTGCTTTCGGCCAAGGTGGACAAGGCCCTTCAGACGCAAAACCGGCAGATTCTCGAAAGCATGAACCGCCGCGCTGAACTGCAACTTCGCCTGCAGCAGACGGTAGAGGGGCTCTCGGTCGCGGCGATCACCTATTACGTCGTCGGCGTCGTCGGCTATTTCGCCAGCGGGCTTGCCGCCATCGGAGTGGAGATTGATCCGAAAGTGGCCATGGGGCTCGCCGCACCGATTGCGCTGGCCGCCTCGATTGCAGGCGTGTGGCATACGCGTCGCCAGCTTGAGCTTGGCGACCGCAGCCGGGGTGGTGAGACAAAGACATGACAGGGGCTTGCGTATGGATGGCATGATGGACCGCACGGGTGCCTCTGAAGATACGCCCCATGCTGTCATCATCGGATCGGGCTTCGGCGGCCTTGCCACGGCTATCCGGCTGGGAGCCCGCGGTTACAGGGTCACGGTTCTTGAAAAGCTCGATGGTCCGGGCGGACGGGCCTACACCTTCCGCCAGGATGGGTTCACGTTTGATGCCGGCCCGACGATCCTGACCGCCCCGCATCTGTTCGAGGAACTCTGGGCGCTCTGTGGCCGCCGTTTTCGCGATGAGATCGATCTGCGCCCGCTGGATCCTTTTTACTCCATCCGCTTCGACGATGGCACATGGTTCAGGGCCTGGTCGAATGAGGCTGATGCGCGCCGCGAGATTGCCAGTATCTGTCCCGCTGATATTCCGGGATTTGATCGCTTCCTGGCAGCCAGCGCACGCATTTTCGAGGCGGCCTACACCCGCCTCGCCTCCGAACCTTTCCATGATGTCTCCTCTCTGCTGGCTGCCGCGCCTGACCTGATCCGTCTGGGGGGCTGGCGATCCGTGGCTGGCTTGGTCGGAGATTTCTTCAACGATGAAAAGCTGCGGATTGCTTTCAGCTTCCATCCGTTGTTCGTGGGCGGAAACCCCTACACGGCTTCGGCCTATTACTGTCTGATCTCGCACCTGGAGCGGCTATGGGGTGTCCATCATGCCATCGGAGGTACGGGCGCGCTTGTACGAGGCATGGCCGATCTCATCGAAGAGCAGGGCAGTGCTATCTTCTTCAACAGCGAAGTGGATGAAATCCTGGTCGAGCAGGGAAGGGCCTGTGGGGTCCGTCTGTCGGACGGACGCATTATCCGCGCTGACATCGTCGTCAGCAACGCTGAGGTCGGTTTCACGTCACGGCGATTGCTCAGGAACGCACCCGCGCCTCTGCTCAGGACGCGGCCTGAAGCTCTCAACCATTCCATGAGTCTGTTTGTCTGGTACTTCGGTTTAAACCGTCAGTACAAAGACGTTGGACATCATACCATTCTCATGGGTTCTAGATACAAGGGGATCTTGGACGACATCTTCCGCCATCACGTCATCCCCAACGATTTCAGCCTCTATCTGCACCGCCCGACCGCAAGCGATCCATCTCTCGCCCCGGAGGGCTGCGACGCTGTCTATGTGCTCGCGCCTGTAGCCAATCTGGACAGTGGCTATGACTGGGAGAACAAGGCTTCAGTATTCAGGCAGAAGGTCGCAGACCGGCTTGAGCAGACACTTTTGCCGGGTCTTCGCCAGCATATTGTCACCGAGCGTCTGATGACCCCGATTGATTTTCAGAACAGGTTGAATTCCACAAAGGGCGCGGCTTTCGGGCCCGAACCGCTGCTCCTGCAGAGTGCCTGGTTCCGGCCACATAACCGCAGCTCAAGGGTTAAGGGTCTCTACCTCGTCGGGGCGGGGACCCATCCGGGAGCCGGTGTTCCCAGCGTGCTCTGCTCGGCCAAGGTGGTCGACAAGCTGGTTCCCGATGCGCTGGCGCTGAGAGAAAGTGCCGATCAGGCTCTTTAGATCAGCTTTCGGGACAGATCCGACAGGATATGCTGCGCCGCCAGCCGGCCGGAGAGAGTTGCCATCGGTATTCCCGCCCCGGGGTGAACGGATCCGCCGGCTAGATACAATCCGGGAACGGACGAGCGGGCGCCAGAGCGTCTGAAACTGGCAAGCGGTGAATGATTGGCCGCGCCATACAATGCGCCGCCAGAGCCGGGAAACAGCTGCTCGAACTCTCGTGGTCCGGTCACAATTTCAGAGTCCACGTCTTCTTGCAGGCACAAGCCACAGGCTGTCAGAGTCCTGAAGGCAGCGGCACGCGCGCCGGATGGGGAAATCCCTTTCCCGGCATCAGCGGGGGCGTTGACGAGGATGAGTAGTCTTTCGGTGCCGGATTGACGCACGTCGCCTGTGCGGTCCTGCGCGCATACATAGACGGTGGGAGAAGCAGGCACCTGTCTGTGCCGGAAGATCGCATCGAACTCATCCCTGTAGTCTGCAGAGAAAAAAACCGTGTGATAGGCGAGGTCAAAAGCCTTTACATCTGCCAGGGTACACCAGGTCACAGCGGACAGGGACCGCTGCTTTTCCGGAACGCCGGGGACGCTTCGGCTGACCGGCTGTCCCAACAACCCCGACGATATGGCGCCCGTGTCGCCATTGTAGAGGATGATCTCAGCCTCGATCCGCTCACCGCCTGCTAGCTGCACACCGGATATCCGGCCGCGGCTCAGAAGCAGTTCAGTCACACCGGCATTGAAGTGGAACTTTGCGCCAAGATATTCGGCCAGCCGCCTGACCGCCCTGGCGACGCTGATCATTCCACCGGAAGGTATCCATACGCCGTCCTGTTCGACATGTGCAATCAGCATCAGCGTGGCGGGGGCCTGAAAGGGGGATGAGCCGACATAAGTGGCATACCTGCCGAACAGCTGGCGTAAACGCACGTCGCGGAATGTCTTCTCCAGAACGCTCCAGTATGTCTCGAAAGGCCGTATACGGAGCAAATCTTTCAGGTTGCCAATGCGTGTTGCCAGGCTCAGCAGGGAAGGTTTCTGCGCGGCCATGAATGTGTCCCGGAGAAGCCGGTGAACTTCAGCGCATTCTGTCATAAAGCCCTGAAAGGCCGCAGCTTCGCGTGCGCCGGCAAACCGGCCAATCGCCTCGGCGCTCTCTCGGGCATCAGCAAACAGGTCAAGCCGGCTGCCATCGGTCCAGGCATGGCGCGCGAGCAGCCTGGCCGGCTTCAGACTGACGTAATCCCCGAGCGCCTGTCCCGCATCAGAAAACAGCGCCTCAAAGACCCAGCGCATGGTGAACACAGTGGGGCCAGCGTCGATGCGGGCCTCGCCCAGCTCGACCTGGCGCATCTTGCCGCCTTCGCATGCGGCCCGTTCAAGGACAGTCACATCGAGGCCCGCCCTGGCGAGGTCGCAGGCCGCGGAAAGTCCGCCTGCACCCGCGCCGATGATCAGGACACGAGGGGGGCGGGCCATCCGGCTTATCCTTTTCGTCCAGAAGGGATGACATATCCTAGTGTAAAGCGTAGCATGCGCAAACTTGAAGCGCTGACACGTCCGGAGGCGTGCCATGGACCGAGGAAACAGCCAGAGTGCCGGACTGAGATCCGAATCGGGCCACCTTCAGGACATTGCATTATGCGCCGAGGCGATCCGAAATGGATCGAAAAGTTTCCACACGGCCTCAAAACTGTTGCCCCGGGATGTCCGGGCTGCTGCGTTCGCGCTGTATGCCTTCTGCCGGGAAGCGGATGATGCCATCGATCAGAGCGCCCAGCCGCAGATGGCCTTGCGTGGAATCCGTCGCCGGCTGTCAGACGCCTTTGCCGGTCGTCCCGCGCCAACGGCCACAGACCGCGCTTTTGCCTGGGTCGTCCGGGCATATGGCATTCCGAAGTCCGTTCCGGATGCCCTGATTGAGGGTTTTGAATGGGACACGCTCGGGCGGCGCTACGAGACTCTGGAAGATCTGAAAGCCTATGCGGCGCGCGTGGCCTCGACTGTCGGGATCATGATGGCCCTCGTCATGGGTGTCCGCAGCCGGGAGGCACTGGCGCGGGCCTGTGATCTGGGCATGGCCATGCAGCTGACCAATATCGCCCGCGACATCGGAGAGGATGCCCGGTCTGGCCGGTGCTACCTGCCGCTCAGCTGGCTGCGCGAAAAGGGGCTGGAGCCTGATGCCCTGGCGCATCTTCCGTCTGCGGATGAACGACTACGTGAACTGACCGGACGCCTGCTCACAGCTGCGCGCCCGCTCTACAGGGCAGGGTATCAGGGCACTTCGTATCTCCCGCTTGCCTGCCGGCCAGCGATCCGGGCAGCCGCCAGGATCTATGCGGCGATCGGCGAAGACATCGCGCAGGCCGGCTATGATTCAGTTTCCCGGCGCGCCGTTGTACCCCGGCGCCGCAAGCTCCTTCTTGCCGCAGGTGCCTTCCTCCCGGCCGGCAGCCCCATGACAGCCGGCTTGTCTGCCGAACCAGCCTGTGCGGCGCTTATCGAGGCCGCTATGGGTTCTAGGCCGCTTCTGTCCTCAGACCCGGGGGCGCTCCGGCCTGGCACCGCGCCCTGGGCACTGGACCTGTTCCTGCGCCTTGAACAGCGCAATCTTCAGACTGCGGCGGGCTGATGTGTCATGCATAGCCTTTTCCTTCTCGAACTCGTGATCTTCAGCGGCTCGGCGCTCGCCATCGGCATCTGGGAGCTCTGGCGCACGGATAAAGCCATCCGAAAGCGCAAGGCCGAGGAGGCCGCAGCCTCCGACAGGGCCTCCTCCGAATCCTGAAGGGTCATGACATGATGGGCCGCCGGGGCATCCGGAAGGGCAGCATCAGCTTGACCAGGGGGGAGCGGAAACGATCGCCATCGAAGCTTTCATGTATGCCGGCCGCACGCGCGCCGAGGATATCGCTTTCGATGATCGACCGGCTGTAGAAAGGTGTATCTTCCAGCGTTCGCCCCAAATGTACGCTCTTGCGGCTTATCGCTCGTGTGGTGCGCTGGATGCGGAACA
>JBKBJF010000018.1:0-32951 GCA_046293935.1 Hyphomonas sp. | reverse complement strand
AAACTTCTGATCGCAAGTGCCAGCAAGGCTGCTGTCGCGAAGGAAGTGAAAGCGGCCACAGGCCTGAAAGACTGCTGGTCCATCGATGGCGCGATTGATGGATTCACGCCGATGGAAGATCATGTTGCCCGCTTTCCCGCCACGCCGGTAGCCGACGAGATGGCTGGCACCGACATGCTGTATTCCTCCGGTACCACCGGGCGGCCGAAGGGTATCCGCCCGCCGCTGGAGCGCGGCCTGCCGATCGACGCGGACAATGTGCTTGCACAGATCGCCAAGGCGCTGTCCGGCGCCGGGGCGGACTCCATCTATCTCTCCCCGGCACCGCTCTATCATGCTGCGCCGCTGCGCTGGTGCATGACCTTCACCCGCTTTGGGGCGACGCTCGTGATCATGGAGAAGTTCGACGCGGAGGATTACCTGCGCCTCGTCGAAACATACAAGGTCACCCACTCGCAACTCGTGCCGACGATGTTCGTGAAAATGCTGAAGCTGCCGGAAGAGGTGCGCCGGAAGTATGATGTGTCCAGCCTGAAGTTCGCTATCCATGCCGCCGCGCCCTGCCCCATCCCGGTGAAGGAACAGATGATCGCCTGGTGGGGGCCGATCATTGACGAATACTACGCCGGCTCTGAAGGCAACGGCATGACCTGGGTGAAAAGCCCCGACTGGCTGACCCACAAGGGCACAGTCGGGCGTGCCATATTCGGCACGGTGCATATCTGCGACGAGAATGGTGACGAAGTGCCGGTCGGCGAGGAAGGGCAGGTCTACTTCTCGGGCACCCCGACGCCCAGCTACCACAACGATCCTGAGAAGAACAAGGCGGCACTCAATCCGAAGCATCCGGACTGGTCCTCGCTCGGCGATGTTGGCAAGCTGGATCAGGACGGCTTCCTCTACCTCACGGATCGCAAGGCCTTCATGATCATCTCCGGCGGGGTGAACATCTATCCTCAGGAGACGGAGAATGTGCTGATCACACATCCGAAAGTCGCCGATGTGGCAGTCATCGGCGTGCCGGACGAAGAGTTCGGTGAAGCGGTGAAAGCCGTGGTTCAGCCGATGCCGGGCGTAGCCCCTTCGGAAGAACTTGCCGCCGAGCTGATGGCCTTTGCACAGGCGAACCTGTCGAAGATCAAGTGCCCGAAAAGCATCGACTTCGACCCCGAACTGCCCCGCCACCCGACAGGCAAGCTCTACAAACGACTGATCCGCGACCGCTACTGGGGCAACAAGGACAGCCGCATCGTCTGAGACCGCATTTCCGGCAGCCCTCTTGCGGCTGCAGTAAAGCCAGCGCAACATCCCGCTGGAATGACGGGAGGAAGGTATGGTCAGCCGCAGCGATTTTCCGAAGGATTTTGTCTGGGGCGCCTCGACTGCATCCTACCAGATCGAAGGCGCCTACAGGGAGGGCGGCCGCGGGCTCAGCATCTGGGATGCTTTCTGCGCCGAACCCGGCCGTGTGAAGAATGGCGAAACCGGCAATGTCGCCTGTGATCATTACCATCGGTATACGGAAGACGTGGCGCTGATGCAGCGCGCCGGTTTCGGCGCGTATCGCTTTTCAGTCTCCTGGAGCCGGGTGCTGCCCGAAGGACGTGGCACACCGAATGAGGCCGGACTGGATTTCTATGACCGGCTGACCGACGAACTCCTGAAGAAGGGTGTGCAGCCCTGGCTCTGCCTCTACCACTGGGACCTGCCCCTGGCGCTGCACCAGGCTGGGCTCGGATGGACCAGCCGGGAGATCGTTCCTCTGTTCGCGGATTATGCGGGCCTGCTGGCCCGGCGCCTCGGCGACCGTATCCGCACATGGGCCACCTTCAACGAGCCGAACATGTTCACCATGCTGGGATATGGCGCCGGCATCCATGCGCCGGGTATCCGCGACCGCGACGCCTGGCTGGATGCCGTGCATCATGTGAACCTTGCCCATGGTGCCGGCGTGCGCCGGCTGCGCGCGGAGCTGCCGGCAGATGCCCGCATCGGTTCGGTGCCGAACCTGCAGCCCGCCCGCCCGGCGACCGATACGGAGGAAGACCGCACAGCCGCGGCGAAGATGGATGCCGCCATGAACCGCGCGACGGCCGATCCGGTTTTCCTCGGGCGTTATGATCCAATCACGCGCGAGTGGATGGGCAGCCGCATTCGCCCCGGTGATGAGGATGCGATTTTCGCACCCCTAGACTGGCTTGGTCTCAATCATTACTCGCCGACCTATGCCTCAGCGCGGGCGAATGCGTTCGGCTTCCGCAATACCTCCGTTCCGGATGGTGCGGAGACAACGCTGATGGGCTGGCATGTCGAGCCATCTGCCTTCCGCGACATCCTGATCGAGACCTCAACGCGTTACCGCGTGCCTGTCTATGTCACCGAGAACGGCATGGCCGATGATGTCGGACCGGATGCCAGCGGCAGCATCAACGATGCTGCCCGGATCGCCTATCTCGACCGGTATCTCTCTGCACTGCTTGAGGCGCGCGCGTCCGGGGCGGATGTGCGAGGCTATCTCGTCTGGTCGATGCTGGACAATTTCGAATGGGCTATGGGCTATGGCCCGCGCTTCGGTATCGTGCATGTCGACTACGCCACGCAGAAGCGGACACCGAAAGCGTCCTATCACTACCTTGCACGCCTGGCGGGAGCCGCCGCGCCCGCATGAGCCTGATCCCGAACCAGCGCCACCTGTTCGACATTCCCGAGGATGTCATATTCCTGAATGTCGCGACGATGGGGCCGCTGCCCATCGCCGCATGCGAGGCCGGGCAGCGCGGGCTAGCGCGCAAACTGCAGCCCTGGACCATTCCGGATACAGACTTTTTCGAAGACACGAAACAGTTGCGTCCCCTGCTGGCGCGGCTGATCGGGGCAGACGCCGCCGGCATCGCCTTCGTACCATCAGTCAGTTATGGCCTTGCGGTGGCGGCGCAGAACATTCCTCTGTCCCGCCACCAGAAAATCCTGCTTCTGGAAGACCAGTTCCCCTCGAACGTCTACACTTGGCGCGCGCGGGCGGCGGAAACAGGCGCGAGCATCGAAACCGTTTCTGCCCGCGGCGACCTGTCCCTCTCCGATGCGTTGCTGGAGGCCATTGGGCCGGATACCGGCCTTGTTGCCTGTCCGCAGGTGCGCTGGACAGACGGGGCACACATCGATCTGGCGGCCGTGGGTGCGCGCTGCCGTGATGCCGGTGCGGCGCTCGTGCTGGATCTGACTCAGAGCTGCGGGGCCATGCGCTTCAATGTAAAGGACGTTCAGCCGGATTTCGCCGTTGCCGCAGGTTACAAGTGGCTGCTCGGCCCTTACGCGACCGGCTTCCTCTATGCCGCACCGCACAGGCGCGAGGGCCGTCCGCTGGAGCAGAACTGGATCACCCGCAAGGGGGCTGAGGACTTCTCCCGGCTGATCGACTATACCGATGAATATGCTCCGGGGGCAGAGCGATACGACATGGGCGAGCGGTCGAACTTTGCGCTGCTGCCCGCACTTAAGGCGTCTGTGGAGCTGATCCTCGGCTGGGGCATCGAGAATATCGAGGAAACGCTCGGGCATCGCAACCGGGTGCTGGCCGAAGCGCTGGATGCCCGCGGCCTCAAGGTGTCGGCAGAGGCCGGGCGCGGCCCGCATTATCTCGGTGCGCTTTTGCCGGACTCGGCCCCGGATGATCTGATACATCGCCTGCGATCGGAGCGCATTTATGCCTCAAAACGGGGCAATCGCCTGCGGATCACGCCGCATTTGTTTACAACTGACGCAGATGTAACGCGCTTCCTCTTGTCGCTCGACCGCCACCTCGGATAAGCAGTCCAGGCTGAACCCAGGGTGGAGCCCGGTTCTGATGGTCCAGAAGGGTGCCAGACAGTGAACGCTCTTGCGGAAGTCCAGAGCGCACCTTTTCTGCAGCTGGCAGGCACCGGGACGCGATTACCGGTGAATGTCGCGCTCGCATTCGACCGGGCGTATGCCGCACACGCCGCCGTGGTCATCGCCTCTGCAGTCCGCAGCCTTCATCCCGGCATGGCCCGCTTCCTCTGCCTTCATGATGGTGTCGATGAGCCTTGCCGCCGTGCCGTGGAGAGTGTTGCGCCCGGTTTCGAGTTCCTGTGGGTGGAGGTTACTGAAAATGACATGCCACCCATGCCGGAGAAAGGATACATCAACCGCATCTCTCTGTTCCGCCTCGGGCTTGAACGCTTCGCCCCAGCTGACTGGTCGCGGGTCATCTATCTCGACTCCGATCTCGTAGTCGAAGGTGACCTGACCGAGCTCTGGCAAGCCGACCTGAACGGCGCACCCGTCGGCGCTGTGGCGGATGTCTATCAGAATGGCAGTGTGCTGCAGGCGCGCTTCGGCCTGCCGGACATGCAGGATAATCTTTATTTCAACGCCGGCGTTCTGGTGCTGGACCTTGACGCCCTGCGCCGGAGCCGCGACCTTTCGGCCTGTCTGGACTTGCTGATCCAGAATGACTTTGATCTGGAATTCCTCGATCAGGACGCACTGAACGTCACCTTCTGGAACCGCTGGACGCGCCTGAACCCGGCCTGGAACGTGCAGAGATACCTGCGGCAACGCGATCCGCAGCGCGAGACCTGGAAGCCTTACCAGTCGCCTGCAATCATCCACTATATCACACACGACAAGCCGTGGACACGCAATGTCTGGCACCCCTGGGCCGGGGCCTACTGGCGTGTGTTGAAGGATACACCGTTTACGGAGGAAGTGGTCGCCCGCTATGGCGCCGGCTGGCTGGCCCGCCTGCGTATATGGCTTCGCTACCAGGCAAGTCTCTTCTACTAGCCGCTCAGAACGTCCAGCTGTCCGGGTTGGCCGGGGGCTCGCCCGCGCGCAGGCTGCCAAGTCCCTTCAGGACACGGAGCGTGTACCAGATGATGACTGCGATGATGATCACCACGCCGAACAGGAAATAGGTGAATACCAGCCCAGTCAGCACATAGATCACACTTTTCAGGAAGATGCTGATCTGGTTGTGATAGTGGGCTGCCGCCAGTGTGTCTGCGCCCTTGCGGGCAGCTGCGGCGAAAGCGGCAGCGATGAAGTTCATGCCCGGCAGCACGAGGCCGAGCAGGAAGCCCCAGTAGATCAGCCGCGCATGTCCGGGTGTGCCGGGCGCCGGGATCAGTCGGGGTCTGGCGTCTTCTTTCATCGGGGTCACTTGTGCCGGCGCCACCCTTGCGGGCCGTGGCGGCGGCGTCAACTGCCCGTCTTGCCCTGTCGTAAGCCTTGCGCCGGGCGCGCGGGCGCGCCAGAACAGGGCAAATCAGGATATGGAGGACCCAATGGCCAACCCCCGTAAGATTGCCTATGCCGACCTCGAATCGCTCGCCGGGCAGGAAGTCGGCGTGTCTGACTGGCATGTCATCGACCAGGACCGCGTGAACAAGTTTGCGGACGCGACCGGTGACCATCAGTGGATTCACGTCGATGTGGAGAAGGCGACCAAGCTGATGGGCGGCCCGATCGCACACGGCTTCCTCACCCTGTCGCTGCTGCCGATGCTCGGTGCCGAAGTGCTGCGTGTCGAGGGTGTGACCCGCGGCATCAACTATGGCTCCGACAAGGTTCGCTTCACCAACATGGTGCCGGTCGGCTCGAAAGTGCGCCTGCGCCAGAAGTGCCTTTCGGTTGAGCCGAAGGCCGGTGGCAAGCAGATGAAGATGGAAGCCACGGTAGAGATCGAAGGCAAGGACCGCCCTGCCCTGGTGGCAGAGTCGATCACCGTCCTCTACGGCTGATCTTCCCGCCACAGGGCAGATTCCAGCGGCCACTCCGGACCTCCGGCGTGGCCGTTTTGCCAGAGCAACGCCTCGCCTTCCTGTCGCAGAGGGTTGATCCTATATTGCCGTGACCGAGACACAGCTGGAGGCCTTCCGATGCCCACGCCCCGCATTCCCCCCCGCACCGACGCCGAATGGCGCGCCATCCTCGATCCGGTGGCCTATGAGGTGGGGGTGAAAGACGGCACGGAGCGCGCCTTCACACCGGGCAACTATAATGACGAGAAACGTCCCGGCACCTATCACTGCAAAGGCTGCGGAACGCCGCTCTGGTCGTCCGAGGCCAAGTATGATTCCGGCAGCGGCTGGCCGAGCTTCTGGCAGCCCATCGACCTCGACGACATCGGCACGAGTACGGATTACAAGCTGGTCTATCCGCGCGTCGAGGTTCATTGCGGCGTCTGCAGCCTGCACATGGGGCACGTGTTTGATGACGGTCCGCCGCCCACCGGGCAGCGTTGGTGCATCAACGGCGCGGTGCTGGATTTCAGGCCGAAGGAATAGGTCTGGACAGGCTCGCCGGCCCGTTCCAATGTCGCGATAATCGATAAAGGAACGCTCCATGCGCCTCGCTCTCCACCTCGCCGGCCTTGCGGCCGCCACATCCCTTTTTTCCGGATGCATGATGACCCAGCCCCCCGCCGACCTGAGTAATACGCTGACCGCAACCGCCGCGCCGCAGCCGCCGGTCGCGGCCCGTGTCAGCCATGAGATCACCCAGCTCGGCCGCACGCGGAACGATCCCTATCACTGGCTGAAGGACGAGAACTGGCAGGACGTGATGCACGATCCGTCGCTGCTCAACGCCGACATCCGCGCCTATCTCGAAGCGGAGAATGCCTACACGAAAGCCGTTCTGGAAACACCGACGGCCGGCCTGCGCGAGGCGCTTTTTGCCGAGATGCGCGGCCGTATCAAGGAAGATGACAGCTCCGTGCCTTCCATCGATGGCGACTGGGCCTACTATACGCGCTTCCGCGAAGGGGGCGAGTATGCGATCTATGCCCGCCGGCCGGCGGCCCAGGCCTTCGACCCTTCAGCCCCGGAGACGATCCTGCTGGACGGCGATGAACTGGGCAAGGGCCAGGATTATTTTGCCTTCAACGACATCGAAGTGTCTCCCGACCACAAGTATGTCGCCTATGCCACAGACATCAAGGGCAGCGAGTTCTATACCATCCGTGTCAAGAATATCGAAACCGGAGAGCTGACCCCTACGGTCATCGAGAATGCCTATGGCGCATTTGAGTGGAGCAAGACCGGCAAGGCCATATTCTGGGTTCACCGCGATGCGAACAGCCGCCCCGATGCCGTCTACCAGCGCAATCTCGAAACCGGCGAAGACACTCTGATCTATGAAGAAAAGGACCCGGGCTTTTTCGTAGGCCTCGGCACCAGCGAGAGCGAGGAGGTCATTTTCGTTTCCGCGGGCGGACATACGACATCTGAGGCCTACTGGTTCCCGGCAGATGAGCTGAATCCGAAACTGCGCCTGATCGCCCCGCGTGAGACCGATGTCGAGTATTCCGTCACGCACTGGAACGGCGAATTCTACATCGTCACCAATGCCGACGGTGCGGTCGACTTCAAACTGATGAAAGCCCCGATGAGCGCCAGCGCGCGCAGCCACTGGCAGGACGTCATCCCGCACCGGCCCGGGACGCTGCTGCTCGGCATCTCTGCCCAGAAAGACTACCTCGCGATTATGGAGCGCGAGAACGGCCTGCCGCGCATCGTCATCCGTTCCCGCGTGGACGGCAGCACGCATTCGATCAGTTTCGACGAGGACGCCTACGATCTGGGCCTCGACAGCGGTTATGATTATGATGTGCCTGTCCTGCGCTTTGATTACGCCTCGCCGACAACGCCGGACCAGGTGTTCGATTATGACCTGAACACGCGCCAGAAAACGCTGCGCAAGACCCGCGAGGTTCCCTCGGGTCACAATCCGTCAGATTATGTCGCCGGACGCATCTTCGCCCCCTCCTGGGATGGTGCACTGGTTCCTGTCACCATCCTGCGCCACAAGAATACGCCGCTGGATGGGAGCGCGCCGGTTTTGCTCTACGGCTATGGCTCCTATGGCATCTCCATGCCAGCAGACTTCCGCACCGGCCGTCTCAGCCTTGTGGACCGCGGCTTCATCTATGCCATCGCGCATATCCGCGGCGGTATGGAAAAGGGCTACCAGTGGTATCTCGACGGCAAGCTCGACAAGAAGACCAACACGTTCCGCGATTTTATTGCGGCCGGCCAGTATCTTGTCGACCAAGGTTACACACGACGTGGCCGCATCGTTGCCCATGGCGGCTCTGCGGGCGGGCTGCTGGTCGGCGCGGCCGCCAACATGGACCCGGAACTGTTCGCGGGCATTATTGCAGCAGTGCCCTTCGTCGATGTGCTGAACACGATGTCGGATGAGAGCCTGCCACTCACCCCGCCGGAATGGCCGGAATGGGGCAATCCGCTGACGGACGAAGCGGCATATGACCAGATCCTTGCCTACAGCCCTTATGATAATGTCACAGCGCGCAGCTATCCGCCGATCCTGATCACCGGGGGCGTGACTGATCCGCGGGTCACCTACTGGGAGCCGGCGAAATGGGCGGCCAAGCTGCGTCACGAAGCGCCCGACGCCGGACCCTATTTCCTGCGCATCAACATGGATGCCGGGCATGGCGGCGCCTCGGGGCGGTTCGAGGGCCTGAAGGAAGTTGCCACGGAGTATGCCTTCGCGCTGGCTACGGTCGGCAAGGCGGACAATCTGGACCTGCAACGCAAGGACTAGGGCCAGCGTGCTCTATTTCCTCGACTGCGAGTTCAACAGTTTCGGCGGCGAGCTGATCAGCCTTGCGCTCGCAGCCGAGAACGGAAAGGAGCTGTATCTTGCCCGTCCGCGCGAGGAGCTGGACAGTCTGGTCCTGCATCACTGGGTCGCCGCGAATGTCATCCCCGTGCT
The DNA here is from genome assembly GCA_046293935.1 of Hyphomonas sp. Classification (GTDB taxonomy): domain Bacteria; phylum Pseudomonadota; class Alphaproteobacteria; order Caulobacterales; family Hyphomonadaceae; genus Hyphomonas. Next base: position 24,188 of record JBKBJF010000018.1, on the reverse strand, counting down.
CGACCTGCCGGAGGCAAGCCCTGAAGTTTTGGCCAGGGCCCGGTTTGCTGCCCGGCTGCGCCAGTTTCTCTCCGGCGATCCTGCACCGGTGATCCTTGCTGACTGGCCGGAAGACATCTCCCATCTGATGCAGTGCCTCATTGTGTCGCCTGGACAGATGGTCCTGCTTCCGACCCTGACCCTTCGCCTGATCCACGCCCCGCCCCGGCCAGACGGCTTCGAAGGCGCCGTCCCCCACAATGCCTTGTGGGACGCAAGGGCTCTGCGCCGGGGCCTGATGGGCACCAGATCTCCGCAGTAATGGGCTGCAGAGGGCGGGATTATCCCGGTTGCAGGTGCAGGAGGCTTTGCCTATACAGCGCGTTCGGTCGGAGCGTGGCGCAGCCCGGTTAGCGCACTAGTCTGGGGGACTAGGGGTCGTGGGTTCGAATCCCGCCGCTCCGACCATTCAAACCCGAAACTGAAGCTCAGGCCACGCGGCGAGCGCGCAGGGCGTCAAGACGGCTCTTGATGTCGCTGAGCTCGCGCAGAGCGCCTTCGAGGCGCTCCTTGCGTGAAGCATCACCGGGCGCTTGAAGCGCGCCGAAAGCCCGTGCCACACTCGCCTGCAGTTCCCGCGCCGGGCTGGAAACCGCCTCTGCCGCGCCCAGCATCGCCGTGCCGTTCAGAACCGCCTCGATGCCCTGCTCTGCCAGGATGGTCTTCGCGCCCTTCAGGGTCATGCCACGTTCATGTACCAGTGCACGGATGGCCCGCAGCGCGTCCATATCTTCCGGACGGAACATGCGCCGCCCGTCCGGCCGCTTCACCGGGCGCACCTCCTTCGGAAAGCGCGTCTCCCAATAGCGCAGCACATGCGTCTCGAGCCCCAGTTCGCTGGCCGCTTCTCCGATCGAGCGGAAGGCTGCCGTGGACTTTTCGATCCGGGATCTGAGCGCGGTCATCAGCTGTCCTGTCTGGGTTATTCCTTGCCGACGATTGCCTTGAGCATTGGCGATGGCCGGAAGGTGACAACGCGGCGGGCTGCGATCGGCGCCTCCTCACCGGTCTTCGGGTTGCGTCCTTCGCGGGCCGATTTGGAACGGACGACGAAGTTGCCGAAACGGGCCAGCTTCACTTCGTTCTCATGTTCGAGAGCCGCCCCGATCAGGTCCAGCGTGCGATCGAGAAGGTCGGCGGATTCCTGCCGGGTCACACCGACTTCGCGCACGATCGCTTCGGTGACTTCAGCACGGGTAACAGTCTCGTTGCTCATATGGCCTATCCCCTTAGATTAAAGCCTAAGCCCGGTATCTTAACGAATTCCTAGCACGGGCGTTAGCGAAATCTCGGAATAGAGACGTTAGAGACGAAACAGGCTGGCCCCCCAGGAGAAGCCACCGCCCATCGCTTCCGAAAGTATCAGGTCGCCTGGCCTCGCCCGGCCGCTGCGCACGGCATGGTCCAGCGCGAGGGGAATCGATGCCGCAGAGGTATTTGCGTGCTCATCCACGGTGATCACGACTTTCTCTTCCGGGATGTTGAGTTTCTTGGCCACGCCATCCAGAATCCGTTTGTTGGCCTGGTGCGGTACAAACCAGTCGATGTCTGCCGAAGTCAGGCCGGTCTCTTCAAGAACCGCCTCGATCGCCGCCGAGATATTGGCCACAGCGTGCTTGAACACGCGATTGCCCTCCATGCGGACATGGCCGATCGTGCCGGTCGAGCTGACGCCGCCATCGACGTAGAGCAGGTCGGATTTCGTGCCGTCAGTGCGGATGTGGTGGGTGATGATGCCCGCATCTGCCGGCCCGTCCCATTCCTTGGCTTCCAGAACGACTGCGCCGCCGCCATCGCCGAAGAGCACACAGGTGCCCCGGTCCGACCAGTCGATGATACGGGTAAACGTTTCGGCGCCGATCACCAGCGCACGGTGGAACAGGCCCTGCTTCAGCATCGAATCAGCCGTTGCCAGCGCGAACAGGAATCCCGAGCACACGGCCTGCACATCAAACGCCGCCCCCTGACTGATGCCGAGCTTGGCCTGTACGGCGGTTGCGGTCGCCGGGAAGGTGCGGTCTGGGGTCGTGGTGGCGAGCACGATCAGGTCGATGGCCGAAGCCTCTGTCCCCGCAGCCGCCAGCGCACGCCGGGCCGCGGCGGTTGCGATGTCGGATGTCAGCTCGCCATCGGCCGCGATATGGCGCCGGCGGATGCCCGTGCGCTCGCGGATCCATTCGTCGGAGGTATCGACCATGCCCGACAGTTCGTCATTGGTAAGCACGCGCTCCGGAAGGTAACTGCCGGTTCCGCGAATGAAGCTGCGCCGCGCCATGCTGAAATTCCTTCTGATGCCCGGCTGGCCGCTATTCAGCGGCGACACCGCCGGTTCCGATGCGTGCGAGATTGGCCGCGATCTCCGACTGGAAATCGCTGCCCGCGAGGTCGGCAGCCATCTCGCAGGCCCGCGCAAACCCGCGCGCATCGGCTCCGCCATGGCTTTTCACCGAAATGCCACCGAGGCCGAGCAGTACGCCGCCATTGACATTGCTCGGGTCCATCAGCGCCTTCAGCTTCTTCAGTCCGCTCATCGCCAGTACCGCGCCGGCTCTCGACATCAGGCTCTCGGTAAAGGCTTCCCGCATCCGGCTGGCCAGCATCCGGGCAACCCCCTCGCCTGTCTTGAGCGCGACATTGCCGGTAAACCCATCGGTGACCACCACGTCCACTTCACCGGCGGATATGTCATCGCCTTCGATGAAGCCGCGATAATCCAGATTCAGCCCTGCCGCGCGCAGCCACTCATGTGCCTCGCGCACTTCCTCATGGCCTTTCATCTCTTCCGAGCCGATGTTCAGCAGGCCGACAGAAGGACGCGCAAGGCCAAGCGTGGCGCGCGCGAACGCTTCGCCCATAATGGCGAAAGTCACCAGCTGCTGCGCGTCCGCCTCAACATTCGCGCCGACATCCAGAACCACCGTACGCCCGCGAAGGGTGGGCCAAACGGCCGTCATGGCCGGGCGGTGCACGCCGTCCATCTTGCGCAGGATCAGCATCGAGATCGCCATCAGAGCGCCGGTATTGCCGGCCGAGACGGAAGCGCAGGCACGCCCCTCCTTCACCGCCTCCACCGCATTCCACATCGAGGTGCCCTTGCCGCGTCGCAAGGCCTGACTGGGCTTCATGTCGGAGGTGATCTTCTCTGCCGCATGCTGGATGGTGGCGCGCTGGGCTAGCACGGGCTTTGCCGCAACCAGCGGGGCAAGCAGCGATTCATCGCCGTGCAGAAGCACCTGCATGCCCGGGCGGTTGCTGAGGAACTCCGCGGCCCCGTCGATCACGATCCCGGGGGCATCGTCTCCGCCCATGGCATCAACGGAAAGGGTCTGCGTGGGCTGCATGCGGTCCTGTGCCTGACGTTTCCGGCCAGATTTGTCTGTTTCGGCGTGGTTTAAGCGCCGCCGGGGGGCAACGCAACGGGCCAGATGCGGCTCGTCTCCGGAGGATCAGGCAGGCGGGACCGTCCAGTCGAACCGCCCGGCGAGGATTTCTGCGTCCGGTTGCGCCTCCAGCCGGGCCAGCATCTCCATCGCCGCTGCGGCCAGCGGCCCAGCCAGGGACTGCGTGGCCATGGCGTTTCGCCGGAGAATGGCAGCAAGATCGCCGGTTTCGCCCTCCGAGGCGGTCAGGGCCGTGAACAGGGCCTTACCCATGCCCGCATGGGCTTGAGCCGTCTTGCGCACCTTGCGGGCGATGGAATGGTCCCCCACCCCGGCTTCACGGTGGGCGGCATCGAACCCGTCCAGCACCCGTCTGTCCAGCCGCCCGGCCAGCGCAGCCGCCCGAGGCGTGCCGATTCGCTTCAGACGCGCATAGGCCAGACTTGTCAGCAGGGTCACCATGCCTGCCCGGCCCTCGAACGTATCCGGCACTCCGTAATCGCGGTAGAAAGCAGGCTGGAGCGCATGGTGCAGCAACCGCCGGTAAGCTTCCGTCGCTGCCTCTCGCTCTGCTGCCCGGCGCGGGAAGAGGGCGTCAAAAATGCCCATCGGGGGTGCACTCCCATGCTTGCCAAGCCCCGTTACCTGCCGCTAGGTCTGCGGTCAAAGTCCATTGAGAGTGACCCATGCGCAAACCCGCCCTGCTCGCCGCCAGCCTGCTGCTGCTGCCGCTGACGGCATGCCTGACGCCGGCGCGCGATTTCCATGGCTACATTCCCGATGAAGTGCAGCCGTATGAGATCAAGCCGGGCGAAGACTCCCGCTCCAGCGTGATGGCCCAGCTCGGCTCCCCCTCGACGCAGGGCATCTTCGACACCAACACCTGGTTCTACATTTCCGACATCCAGGAACGCTTTGCTTTCTACAAGCCGAAGGTCACTGACCGCTCGATTACGGCCATCCGCTTTGGCGAGGATGACATGGTCGAGGAAGTGCTGCGATACACGGCAGCCGATGGACAGGTGATCAGCTATGCCGCCCGCGAGACGCCAACCCGCGGCCGTGAACTCGGCCTGTGGGAACAGATATTCGGCACTGTCGGCGCCATGCGCCTGCCGAACACCGACGAAGTCACGCCGGACAACCCGACCGGCCGGCGCTGAAGACTCCGGCCTGAGGCAAGAAGAAAACCCCGGAGCTGCCTCCGGGGTTTCCTGTTTTATCCGTCTGCGGATGATCAGTGGCCAGCAAGGACCGCCAGCATCAGCAGCGCCACGATGTTCGTGATCTTGATCATCGGGTTCACGGCCGGACCAGCGGTATCCTTGTAGGGATCGCCAACCGTATCACCGGTTACGGCCGCCTTGTGGGCCTCAGAGCCCTTGCCGCCATGGTGGCCGTCTTCAATGTATTTCTTGGCATTGTCCCAGGCACCACCGCCCGACGTCATCGAGATGGCCACGAACAGGCCGGTCACGATCACGCCCAGCAGCATTGCACCGACAGACGCCAGCGCCGCGCCGGAGCCTGCGATCAGGAAGATCGCCACAAACAGCACGATCGGGGAGAGCACCGGCAGCAGCGAGGGCACGACCATTTCCTTGATGGCCGCCTGCGTGAGGATGTCCACCGCACGGCCATAATCCGGCTTCACTTCCCCTTTCATGATGCCCGGCATTTCGCGGAACTGGCGGCGCACTTCTTCCACCACCGACTGGGCCGCGCGGCCCACGGCCATCATTGACATGCCGCCGAACAGGAAGGGCAGCAGGCCGCCGAACAGCAGGCCAACCACGACGTAGGGATTGGCGATCGAGAAGTCGACGGAGACATTGTAGAAGAAAGAGCCTTCCACCGCCTTGGCGGAGAAGTAATTCAGGTCTTCCGCATACGCCGCAAACAGCACGAGCGCGCCGAGACCGGCTGAGCCGATCGCGTAGCCTTTCGTTACAGCCTTGGTCGTGTTGCCCACCGCATCCAGCGCATCGGTCGTCTTGCGCACTTCCGAAGGCAGCTCTGACATTTCGGCAATACCGCCGGCATTGTCGGTCACCGGGCCGAAGGCATCGAGCGCCACGATGATGCCGGCCAGCGCCAGCATGGTCGTAGTGGCAATGGCAATGCCGTAGAGGCCGGCGAGGTTGTAGGTCAGCAAGATGCCGCCAATGATCGTCAGCGCCGGCAGGGCTGTCGCCTCAAGCGAGACGGCAAGGCCCTGGATGACGTTCGTCCCGTGGCCCGACTCCGAGGCTTTCGCCACCGACCGCACCGGACGGTATTTGGTCTCCGTGTAATAGGCCGTGATCACGACGATCAGCAGGGTGACGAACAGGCCGGCCACACCGCAGGCAAACAGTTTCCAGCCGGTGATGTCAGCGGCTTCACCCGTCAGCGGGTTGACGAGGCCGAGCAGGTCGCCTGCGCCTTCCATCGTACCGGACAGGCCGCCGGGCAGCACAGTATGGATCGCAAGGGCAAGGCCGCCCACCGACAGCACGCCGGTGACGATCAGGGACTTGTAGAGGGCTCCCATCACATCCGTCGAACCTTTCGACAGCGTGGCGAAGAAGGTGCCGATGATCGAGGTCACGATGCAGACCGCGCCAATGGCCAGCGGCAGCAGCATGATCTCGCCGATATAGGAAGTGGAGGCAAAATAGATGCCGCCGAGCACCATCGTGGCGACCAGCGTCACCGCATAGGTCTCGAACAGGTCGGCCGCCATGCCGGCGCAATCGCCGACGTTGTCGCCGACGTTGTCGGCGATGGTCGCCGCGTTGCGCGGATCGTCTTCAGGGATGCCGGCTTCGACCTTCCCGACCATGTCGCCGCCGACATCCGCACCCTTGGTGAAGATACCGCCGCCGAGACGGGCGAAGATCGAGATCAGAGAGGCACCGAAACCGAGCGCCACCAGCGCGTCGATGATTTCGCGCTTCTGGCCTTCATCGCTCAGCGAGAGTTCCATCGGGCCGGTCAGCAGGCCATAGTAACCGACGATGCCGAGCAGGGCGAGTCCGACCACGAGCAGGCCAGTGACGGCACCGGACTTGAACGCCATCTGCAGGCCTTCGTTCAGCCCTTTGCGCGAGGCTTCCGTGGTGCGAACGTTGGCCTGCACAGAGACGCGCATGCCGATGAAACCGGCCGCGCCGGAGAGCACAGCGCCGATGACAAAGCCGAGGGCGGCTTTCCAGCTGAGTGCGAAGACGAGAACGATCGCCACGACCACGCCAACGATACCAATCGTGCGGTACTGGCGGTTGAGATAGGCGTTGGCGCCTTCCTGGATCGCCTGGGCGATCTCGATCATGCGCGGGTTGCCCGCCGGAGACTTCATGATCGACTGGATCTGAATGTATCCGTAGGCGATGGCCAACACGCCCGCACCGAGTGCGAGTAAGAACCACGACATTGAATTTCCTTCCTTTAACCCCTGTTGCCTGACAGCCCCGGACCGGGGCTGCAGCAGTCTTGTAACGACGGTTCTGCCTGCCAGTGCCCCTTTTGGGGTGCAACCCGCCTCGCTTCAGGAGCGAGTGGCAGGCGTTCCGATTCTGCCATGCTCGAAGCCGATCGTTACAGGGAGGTTAACGGCCTGACCCTGCCAGCTGGCAGACAGGCCCCGGCCCTCCCGGACTCGCCCGATACGCGAAATCCGCATCTCGTTCAACTCGGCCTGCCGGGCCATCTCCGGCCTCAGGCCAGGCGGTGCCGTCAACAGCAGCTGGTAGTCGTCCCCCCAGCTGGCCAGGTCCAGCGCTTCCGGCAGATCGGAGGCGCCCCCTGCAAACGGCACCTGATCGAGTTGAACCTCAACCGCGACTTCCGAGGCCGCCGCCAGCTGCGCCGCATCGCCGAGCAGCCCGTCCGACACGTCCATCGCCGCCGTCGCCAGCTGCGCGACGATTCCGGCAGTCGGCAGTGGAGGAAGCTCCGGCTCGAGCAGTGCCGACAGGTGCGGGCTCACCCGGCCTTCGGCCCGCGCGAGAAATCCGCGCCGCGCGCCGCCGATCTCCCCTGTCACCCACAGATCATCGCCTGGCCTTGCCCCGCTGCGGCGCACCAGCGCATCTCCCACGCACTCTCCTGTCAGCGTCAGCGACAGGAACAGCCCCAGAGGGCTCGCCACGGTGTCACCGCCCAGCAGCGCAATGCCCCATTGCGACAGCTCTGCCCCCAGAGTCTCTGCAAACGCGGCCAGCTCGGACTCGGCCCGCCCACCGGGCCAGCCGAGTGTCAGCAGCGCTTCTCGCGGCACAGCGCCAGCAGACAGGATGTCCGAAACATTCACCCGCACCAGCTTGCGGGCCAGGCTGCCGGCCGGATCGCCGGCGAGGAAGTGCACACCTTCCACCATCGCATCCGTGGTCACAGCGAGGGGGCCCCTGAATCTGCCGAGTTCGGCTGTGTCGTCACGCAGGCCCGCGGCGCCCTCCGTTGCTGCAAGCGGCGCGAAATACGTCCGGATCCAGTCGCGCTCAGCCATGGCCGCGCGGCCCGCACGCGGCGTCAAAGCCCTTCACGGCCGATGGCATAGAAACGGTCACGCCGCTGACGGCGCAGTTCGGCCGGCGTCATCCCTTCGAGATCGCGCAGCGCGGCATCCAGAGCCTTGGCTGCAGCTGCCATCGCCCTCTGCGGATCGCGGTGTGCACCGCCCACCGGTTCTTTGACGATGCCATCGACAATCTTGGTGCGCAGAAGGTCAGTCGCAGTGATGCCCATCGCCTGCGCGGCATCCTTCGCCTTCGCCGCATCGCGGTAGAGGATCGAAGCGCAGCCTTCTGGCGAGATCACCGAATAGATCGCATATTCCATGATCAGCACACGGTTGGCCGCAGCGATGCCGATGGCCCCGCCGGACATGCCCTCGCCAATGATCAGCGACACGAACGGCACACCCAGCGAGAGGCCCCGCTGCGTGCCGCGCGCAATCGCTTCCGCCTGCCCGCGCTCCTCGCCGCCCTTGCCAGGATAGGCACCCATCGTGTCGGGGAAGGACAGCACCGGCATATTGAACTTCTCGGCAAGGTCCATAAGGCGCACGGCCTTGCGATAGCCCTCGGGGTTGGCCATGCCGAAATTGTGCTTCAGGCGCTTCTCGGTCGTGCGGCCTTTCTCATGGCCCATGATAACGACCGAACGGCCCCGGAATCTCGCAAGCCCGCCGATGATAGCCTCGTCATTGCCGTACACGCGGTCGCCGGCCAGCTCCTCGAAGTCCTCGAAAATCGTGCCGATGAAATCGGAGAAGTGCGGGCGGTCCGGATGGCGGGCGACCTGCGTGATGCGCCAGGCATCGAGATCGGAATAGATCTGCTTCAGTTGCTTGGCGGATTTGGTTTTCAGCTTGGCCAGCTCGTCTGTGATCGACGGGCCATCCTTGCGCGCGGCAAGGGCCTCCAGCTCAGCGATCTTCGAATCGAGTTCGGCGATCGGCTTTTCGAATTCCAGATAGGTCGGCATGGGCGTTTCCTAGCAATCTGCCAGCGCTTCGCCTAGCGGGCTTGTCACCCGAGCACGTTGCCCAGCATGACCACCGCCGGCAGGGTCAGCACGCCCAGAAGCACCGGAAACACAAAGAAAATCAAGGGGAGTGTCAATTTCGCCGGCAGCGCCATGGCCTTTTCCTCGGCATAGAGGATGCGGCGCTGGCGCATGTCGGCCGAGAAAACCCTCAGGGTCTGGCCGAGGCTGGTGCCCATTTCCTCGGCCTGACGAAGCATCGTTGCCAGCGAGCCGGCCTCCTCGATCCCCATCCGGTCGGCAAAGGCGCGCCAGGCATGCTTGCGCGCCTTGCCTGCGCGCAGCTCCAGCGACAGGGTGCGCATGTGCCCCGCGATGATCGGATGGCGCAGCTCCAGCTCCTCACCCACGCGCTGCACCGCCGCGTCCAGGCTGAGGCCCGCCTCCACGCAGGCGACCATCAGGTCCATCATGTCCGGGAAGCCAGCCGAACAGGCCTGCCGGCGCTTCTCGATCTGCATGTCGAGGAACTTGCCCGGTGCGGCCAGTCCAGCCAGCACCAGCAGGATCGACGCCATCAGCGGCGCATATTGCGGCAGCTCACTCATGTAGGGCAGAGCGAACAGAAGCCCTGCCTGTGGGATCACCACACACAGGAACCGCGCGAAGAAATACCGCGAGACGGCATTCTTCTGGTAATATCCCGCCATGTTCAGCTTGGCGCGGACGGCATTGACTTCCTGTCCTTCAGTGGGCCCGGCATGGTCGGCAAATCCCATCACCGCCTTGCCGATACGGCTCTCGTTCTTGCGCGGCGCGTCCAGTTGCTCCGGCGTGCGCCGCACCAGCCTGCGCGCCACTTCATCCGCAGCCTGACGGCTGCGCACGAATGACACGATACCCGGAATCGCGGCCAGAAGTGCGAGCAGAAGCATCGCGCCAGGCAGAACCGGACCGGAAAGGAGTGAAGCGCCCATCTGCCCGCGATCACATCTTGAAGTTGATCATCTTGTTCATGACCATGTTGCCGATCGCCATCCAGACGAACAGGCCCGCAAAGCCATACTGGATCACCGGCTCGTGGATCACACGGCCATAAAATTCCGGGCGCATCAGGTGGATCACTGTCATCACCAGGAAAGGAGCCGCCGTCAGGATCATGGCAGACGTACGCCCTTCCGAAGAGGCCGCACGCACTTTCAGGCGCATGGTCTGGCGTCCACGGATCGTATCGGTATTGGATTTCAGCAGCTCCGTGAGATTGCCGCCGGTCTTTTCCTGCAGGCGCACAGTGGCCGCAAACAGCTCGACATCCGGATCACCTGCGCGTTCCGCCATCCGCTGCACGGCGTTGGTCAGCGACATGCCATAGGACACTTCATCCGCCGTCATGCCGAATTCCGTTCCGATCGGATCCGGCATCTCGCGCGCCACCAGGCCCACCGCCGTCGCCACCGGATGGCCGGCTTCCAGGCTGCGGCAGACGATCTGCAGCGCATCGGGCAACTGGGCGGCCATCTTCTTCGCGCGCTGCAGGGCCAGGTGCCGGATCACGAGGATTGGTGCAGCGAAGAGCACAATGAGATAGACCGGCACTGCCGCCCACCATCCGCCGAGATAGTACCCCGCGAGCCCAGCCGGCACGAGTGCTCCGGCTGCCGACATTACCGCCCATTTCACCGGCTCGAACTTCAGGCCCGAGCGTACAATCAGCTGGTTCAGCCATCTCAGGGACATGGCGAGGTTGCCGTCCCGGTCGAGTCCCCGGCTCTTGCGCAGCTCGATCATCGCCTCATTGTGCGTCTCATAACGATCCTTGAACTGCAGGCGCCGGTTCACGATCCTGCGGGTCTGCGCGGCTGTAACCAGTCCGAGTACAGACTGGATCGCCAGGAAGACGGCGCCGGTTGCCATGATCGCAGGGATCAGCATCGCTGGATCTAGAGAGGAGGGATCGGGCAGGCCCAACACGGCTGGTACGCCTCCGTGTCAGAACCGGTTGGTCGGATCGAACAGGCCCGGCGGCATGTGCACCCCCTTGCGTTCCATCTCGTCCAGGAATTTAGGCCGCAGGCCTGTGGCCGCAAAATGCCCAAGCACCTTGCCATTCTCCGCCGTGCCGGTGCGTTCAAACCGGAAAATTTCCTGCAGCTGCACGACCGAGCCTTCCATGCCCGTGATCTCGGAAATCGAAACCACCTTACGCGAGCCATCCGACAGGCGCGTTGCCTGGACGATGAAGTTCACGGCAGAGGCGATCTGCCCCCGGATGGCTTCCTCGGAAATCTTCATACCGCCCATCATCACCATCTGCTCGAGGCGTGTGATCGCATCGCGCGGGTTGTTGGCGTGGATGGTCGCCATCGACCCTTCATGGCCGGTATTCATCGCCTGCAGCATGTCGAAAGCTTCTTCAGAGCGTACCTCGCCGAGAATCACCCGGTCCGGGCGCATCCGCAGGGCGTTCTTGACGAGCTCGCGCTGGCGGATCTCCCCCTTGCCCTCGATGTTCGGCGGACGCGTTTCCATCCGGGCGACATGCGGCTGCTGCAGCTGCAACTCGGCCGCATCCTCGATGGTGATCAGGCGCTCGTCCGGGCTTATGGCGGAAGACAGGGCATTGAGCAGTGTCGTCTTGCCCGAACCCGTGCCGCCGGAGATGACGGTCGAGGCGCGGCACCTGACGGCACCGAGGATGAAGTCCGCCACCGGCCGCGGGATCGCGCCAAACTCCACAAGCTTGTCCATCGTCAGCGGGGATTTCGAGAATTTCCGGATCGAGACCAGCGGCCCGTCGATCGCGATGGGCATCACGGCCGCGTTCACGCGGCTGCCATCCAGCAGACGCGCATCGACCAGCGGCTGGCTCTCGTCCACACGGCGCCCCACGGCCGCGACGATGCGCTGCACAATGCGCAACAGGTGGTCATTGTCGGCAAAGCGCACAGGGGCGAGCTGCAATTTGCCGCGTCGCTCGACATACACCTGGTTGCAGCCGTTGATCAGGATATCTGCGATCGAGTCGTCCTTCAGCAGAGGCTCGATCGGGCCGAGGCCCGTCATTTCGTCCATTACGGCATCGGCAAAGGTTGCTTCTTCTGCCGCTGAAAGCGCCATTTCTTCCTTGCGGATGATCTCGCCGATGATGCCGCGCACCCGCCGCCGCATCGTCTCGTCATCCATCTTGTCGAGCGCAGACAGGTCCAGTTCGTCGATCAGCTTTGCATGGATGCGCAGCTTCGCGTCCAGCAGGTCAAACCCGGCCTGCGGCGGCTCCGGCGGCTTGCCTCGGTTCACCGGTGCAGGCGAAGGGGCAGAGGCAGGCACCTCGGCGGCGGGGGTTTCCTTTTTGACGGCAGGAGAGAAACCAAACCGGCTCATTTGCGTGCCCTCTTCGCAGATTTCTGGGGCGATGAAGCGGCCATCAGCGTTTCCGGGGCAAACGCGCGGATCATCCGGTCCACATCCGCCACCAGCGGGCTCTTGGGTTTCACATCGGCAATCGGCCGGCCGAGGTTGACCGCCGTTCGCGCCGCATCCCAGTCGGAAGTGATGGTGATGTCGATCTTGCGCTCAATCGCCTGTTCGGCCTTTTCGACCGGGAACCCGGCGCGGAACTGCTGCTTGCGGAACATCCGGTTCAGCACAAGGTGCGCCTTGCTGCCGTCCCGCCGCAGCACATCAATGTCACGGCACATGTCGGCGGCCGCGTGCAGGCTCGGTACTGTCAGCTCACTGACGACGATCACCTGATCAACCGCCCCGAGCACTGGCTTTGTCCAGGGCATCATGTGGCGCGGCATATCAAGAATGACGAAGGGAAAAGCCGTGCAGGCCACATCCAGCAGGCGCAGGATCGCCGCCTCATGCGCCAGTGCATCCGCCTCCGGATTGCGGGGTGAAGCGATGATCGACACTCCGTCTTCATGCTGCCAGCACCAGGCCGCCAACAGGCGCGCATCCAGCCGCTCAGGAGCAGCAGACAATGCCACCAGGTCGAGCTTCGGCACGGCTTCCAGAAAAGAGGCCGTCATGCCATCCGCGAGATTCAGGTCTACGAGGCAGACCTTGCCCGGGCCGACCAGCCTGGCCAGCGCAAAGGCGCTCTCGATCGCCAGTGTGGATACGCCCGCACCTCCCACCGCACCGCGGAAGGCCCAGCATACGGAATTTGCTGGTTCCTCCTTATCTGCCGTCTGGCGCCTATCGGACAGTCGCGAAGCCGCCTCTGCAACATCGCCGGTGGAAGCCGTCATCGGCAGGACATCCCAGGCCTCGAGCTTTGACAGGGCACGGACCATGTGCGCCGGCAGATGGTCCGACAGCACGATCACCGCCGTGGAAGGCCGCTCAACCGCCAGCATCAGCAGCAGCTGGTCCCACCCGGCCATGCCCTGCTCGATCAGAATCAGGCTGCCGCCATGGCGCAGCACCGCATCCGGCGCCGGCACCTGCGACAGGTCATGAAGTTCCGCACACGCTGGTTTCAGCGTCTCCACGCGTGCAGGCCCCGCCAGCACTGCGAGCGATGCCACCGCGCCCGGCTCCGGCGCCTCCGCCGGCGTATCAACCCTGTGGGCAACTGCACTCATCAGTCAGAGGCTCCGGTCCCATTGCTTGCCAGCTGCTTGGTCTGGCCTTCATTCAGCGCCTTCACGGCCGCCACGGCGCGCACACCGGATGTGCTGTCTACGGCTTTGGAGTTCGGCAGGTTCACGTCACGCACCGCCTGCGCTTCGATATTGGCGCGCGTCGCCTCGCCCAGCAGGGTCTGATCCTGCTTGTCAAGAGTCTGGCACGCAGACAGCGCGATCAGAGAGGCAAGTCCAGCAGGTTGCAGAAAGCATTTCATTTGTCAGTTCCCCGAAATCTGAAGGGGTTCACCCACGGTCCTGTTGAGAAGGAAGAACTCCGTATCCGTCGGCTCGGCAAAAGCACTCAGCGGCGAAACCAGCTGATCCGGATGGGAAACCGGCTGCACGAGCCGGGGAATGACGATGATCACCAGTTCGCTTTCATTGCGTTGGTAGCGCTTGGAAGAGAACAGCGATCCCAGCACCGGCACGCTGCCAAGCCAGGGTGTCTGGCGCACATCGTTCGAGTAGTTGTTCTGTAACAGGCCTGCGACCGCGAAGGCCTGCCCGTCATGCAGTTCCACGGTCGTGTCCGCGCGCCGTACCGAGATGCCAGGAATGTCGATGTTCGCCGCACGGATACCGTTCGAGCGGTCGAGCGCCGAGACTTCCGGGCGCACCCGCAGGTTCACAAGCCCGTCACCCAGAACGGTGGGGGTAAAATCGAGGCTGACGCCAAATTTCTTGAACTCGATCGTGATCTCATTGTCCCGGCTGGCCACCGGGATGGGGAACTCCCCGCCCGCCAGGAAACTTGCCGTATCGCCCGAAAGGGCAACGAGATTCGGCTCGGCCAGCGTGCGGATGACACCTTTCTGTTCGAGAGCGCGGATCTGCACGTCAATGTTCTCGCCAGCCAGATTTGTGAACAATGCAACCGTCTTCTCCGTCAGTCCCGAAACGGTAGAGCTGTCCGTCAGGGTACGGAAATCATTGGCGTTCACCGAGTTGCCAAAGCCGATTTCCCGGATCGCGTTCCGGCTTGCTTCCAGAAAGCGCACTTCCAGCAACACCTGCTGGCTCTGACCTACAGTCAGGCCGTTGGCCACGCCGCCCGGCACATGCCGCTCGGCCAGCTGCAGCGCCATGTCAGCCGCAGCGGCAGTGGTCACACGCCCGTCCAGGAACACGCCGTCATGCACCGGGTAAACGTCGATCTGTTCGCCGGGCAGCAAGCGCTTCATGTCGGCCCGCAGCTCCTCCAGCCCGAGTTTCACTTCGACCTCGATCAGTTCGGCGATTCCGCCTGCCGGGTTATACACCAGCACAGTGGTGGAACCCGGCTTCTTCCCACGCAGGAAGAAGGACCGGTTCGACGTTGCCATGGCTTCGGCAATCTCAGGGTCAGCCACTACGATGGTCGAGAAGGCAGAATCGGCTTCCACCACGGCAGACTTGCCCCGGCGCACTTCCAGCCGCTCCGCGCCCGGCGCGGCCGAGCGCTGGGTCCAGGCAGACGCGATGGGAGTGGCCATCAGGCCTGCAAGCACCACGGCGGCAATGAAACGTATACGGACCATCACTGCGCTCCCGCTGATTTCGGATCGCGCCGGTCGATCGGCGCCGAGATATTGATGTCGTCGCTGCCGTTGATCACACGCACGGTCGTGGTCACGGGCGCCGAACGTACCGTCTTCGGCTGTACCACGGGTTTGACCTCGACCGGCTTTTCCACTGTCACGGCCTGCACCATTGCTTCCTCATCACGGCTGATCAGGGCAAGTCCCAGCGCCGCGCGCTGGCTGGCGGCGCCGAGGATCAGCGCATCCTCCGGTGTCACTTCCAGGGTCACCGTCTGTGAAGGCCGCGCACCTTCAAGGTTGGCATCGAAGGTCTGGTCGACCGCCAGCACCTTGACATGCCGCAGGACAGGCCGCGCCAGGATATTCGCCGAGACGCGCGCGCCTTCGACATAGCCGCCTGTCTGTTCCAGATCGATGAACTCGTTCACATCGACCCGGTCGCCAGGCAACACGAAGCCTGACACGCCGGTATCGCCACGCACCACGATCGAGACCGCCCGCATGCCCGGCTTGATGGCAGAAGCCAGTGTCAGCACAGCGCCGGTCGTATCGATCTTCGGCGCCAGCAGCGGCTCGCCCGGCACCATCAGCCCGCGGGAATACGCCTTCGGCCCCAGCTCGGAAACATTACGCAGCGCGCCCTCAGGTACGGAGGCCAGCGGCCAGTCCACTTCCTTGACGAATTCCGGGTTGATCACGGCGCCCGGCTCCAGCGCGGTGGTCAGCACCAGCACTTTCGTCATCGCTACGGCAGGCGCCGCAGCGGCCGCCTGTGCTGTCTTTCCGTCATTCGCCAGGAAAGACCGACCGAAAAAAATCGCTCCGGCCCCGAGCAGGACCGAAACGCCCAGACTGATCAGCGGTGCAGCTTTCATTCTGATAGCCCTCTGCCGGGCAGCATCCGGCTGCCTTCAGAGTGCAGTTTGAACACGAGGATTATAAAGGCGCTTGAAAGTGCGTGGTTAAATCTCGTCCGGGGACGGAAGGCACCGTTAACCAAGCCTTCACGCGGCCTTGCAGCAGCGTTAGCGTCCTACGGATGTTTTGATCCGGAGGCAGAAAGCCGGGGTTAATCTTTCATTTGCCATGCCAGCACCGCCTGCATCAGGCGTACAGGAAAATGTCAGCCGCGCCGGGCTCCAGGAAAGCCGCCGTCAGCCGTCCTCCATACACTGCGCCTGTATCGATGTTCAGCCGCTGCCCGGCACCGGCTGTCTCCGGAAAGGAATCCCGCGTCGGCGTATGGCCATGGATCACGCGCATGCCGCGCAGGGCGGGTGCAGTCCACTGGCCGGGCTCGAAGAAAGCCTGGCGGCGCGTCCACATGTGCACCTGTTCACCGCATCGCGGGAACATGGCCGGGTCAATCCCGCCATGCACGAACACCAGGCCCGCCTCAGGGGCCACATGAAGAGTCGGCAGCGATTTCAACCAGGCGAGATGCTCTGCCAACCGCGCGCCGGGCACCGAGGCGTAGGAGTCCAGCGTCATCCTGCCGCCATTCCACAACCACTGATCCCATTCCGGAGACGTCCGCTCGCGCGCATCAAGCGCATCGATCATCATCTGCTCATGGTTGCCGCGCAGCGTGACCGGCGCCGGCCATCCCGGCAGCTCGAGCGTCATCAGATACTCAACCACCTGCGCCGAGGCTGGCCCCCGGTCCACCAGATCGCCCAGATGCACCAGCTGCAAGGGCCGGCCCGGATAAGCCCGCCTGGCGTGAGCGAGCACCTGTGCGTGCAAATCCTTCAGGCGGTCAAACTCGCCATGAACATCCCCAATCGCACAAAAAAGCGGTTTCGCCATACCCGCTGCTTACCACATGATGACGGCATTTTGCAGGCAACCGTCTCAGGCAGCTGCGATCACCGATGCAAAGTCTGCCGCATCGACATTCCCGCCGGTCACAATCACGCCCACGCGCGTGCCCTTCATCGCCGCCGGCATCCGGCTCAGCGCTGCGGCCAGCGCGGCCGCGCCGCCTGGTTCTGCGACGATCTTGAGGTAGCGGAACGCCGCACGCATCGCGCCGCGCACCTCCTCGTCCGTCACCCGCAGGCCGCCCGCCAGTAACCGCCTGCCGATTGCAAAGGTCAGCTGTCCCGGTTCCGGCGTCAGGATCGCATCGCAGATCGAGCGCGTACCCGGTGCATTCGCTACGATCTTTCCGCTTTCCAGCGAGCGCGCCCAGTCGTCATGTGCCTCCGGCTCCGCCGTCCAGATCTTTGTCTCCGGCGAGAGCCGTTCGAAGGCCAGCGCCATGCCGGTGATCAGCCCGCCGCCTCCCGTGCAGCAGATCAGATGATCCAGCCGCTCACCCATTGCCTCCATCTGCCGGGCGAATTCCAGCCCCGCCGTTCCCTGCCCGGCAATGATGTGTCTGTCATCATAGCTTGGCACCACGATGGCGCCACGTTCGGAAGCAATCCGTTTGCTGATTTCCTCACGGCTTTCGGCATTGCGGTCGTACAGCACCACTTCGCCGCCATCAGCGCGCACGCCGTCCACTTTCACCTTCGGGGCATCGGATGGCATCACGATGACTGCGGGCAGGCCCATCAGCCGCGCAGCCCGGGCTACGCCCTGCGCGTGGTTGCCGGACGAGAAGGCCACCACGCCGGCCTTGCGCTCCGCCAGGCTCAGCTGCGCCAGCCGGTTAGTCGCCCCACGCATCTTGAAACTGCCGGTCACCTGCAGGCACTCTGCCTTGACAAACAGCCGCGCGCCCGCTGCCGCATCCAGCGCGGCATGGCTCAGCACCGGGGTTTCGCGCACATAGCCCTGCTGGCGCTGCGCTGCGGCCACAACATCTTCAAAAGCCGGGAGGTCTGAGTTGGTCATTGCGTGACTGTTTAGCCCCGATGGGGGCAAAGACAAACGAAAAGCCCGCCGGCAAGACCGGCGGGCTTCCCCCACAGCCGGTAGCCGTTTGTCCCCCAAACGGCCACCATCCCCGCTGTCCGCATCCTGTCGAATGCCCTGCAGCTCAAGTTTGAAAGTGAATGTGCAATAACCGTGCCGGTTTCACTCAGAGCGCGCCGGCAACCTTCTTCACAAGGCCGCGTGCGAACTCGGCCGTCTCCGGATTATCCAGCGCGAAAGTCAGCACCGCTTCGAAGTAACCGGTCTTGTTGCCGCAATCATGCACCGTGCCTTCAAACTCGTAGGCCCAGAAGGTCTGGCGCTCCATCAGCTTCGCCATGGCGTCCGTCAGCTGGATTTCACCGCCTGCACCGGCGCCCTGTTTCTCCAGCAGCGCGAATATCTCCGGCTGCAGGATGTAGCGCCCGGTGATCGCCAGGTTAGAAGGCGCCGTCTCCCGCGGCGGCTTTTCCACCATACCCGACATCCTGATCAGCCGCCCGTCACGCTCCACCGGGGCGATGACACCATAGGAGGACACCCGCTCCGCCGGCACCGGATCGACGGCAATCACATTGCCGCCCACCTTGTCGAAGGCATCCACCATCTGCTTCAGGCTGGAAGGCCTGCCCTTCACGATCACATCCGGAAGCAGGACGGCGAACGGCTCATCACCGATCACATCGCGCGCACACCACACCGCATGGCCAAGTCCCAGCGGCGCTTGCTGGCGCACGAAACTGGAACGTCCTGCCGGCAGGCGCGAGGCATCGACAGCGGCCAGAATGTCGGTCTTGTTCTTGGCTTTCAGCTGGGATTCCAGCTCATGGGCATGGTCGAAGTAGTCCTCGATAGCGCCCTTGCCGCGCCCGGTCACGAACACGATGTGCTCGATCCCCGCTTCCAGCGCCTCATCCACCACATACTGGATGACCGGGCGGTCCACGACCGGCAGCAGCTCCTTGGGAATGGCCTTCGTCGCCGGTAAAACCCGTGTGCCAAGGCCTGCCACCGGCAGAACCGCCTTCCTGATCCGCATCCCTTACTCCTGATCGTCGCGCGGCCCGGCCGGTCCGGCGCCTTCACCCTAGCAAATCGCCTGCCAAGCGAACTGCGTCAAATGCCGGTGTGAAGCAAGATGGCCGCGATCCAGACAGAGAACATGGCCACCAGCACCAGGCCGGCCGAATGGCCCATCCAGGAATTGCGGGCCGGGCCAAGTTCACGCGCCAGCCGGGCCTGCAGCGCCCGTGCGGGCGAGCCATGGGCCGCCGTCACCGGGGTCGGCGCCGCCGCCTCGGGCACGGGCGCCTCAGCCGCCGCAGCGGCGCTCTCTGTCTGTTTCGGTGCGGCCTGCATAAGTCTGGATCGTCCTTTTTCCGGACACCCTTAGGGCATCAGGGCTAAGTCCCGGCTAATAGCATGGATGAAATTTCAACGGATGCGCGGCTTGGTTAACCCGCCCGTCCCGCCTGTTCATCTTTGCTCCGGCGGGTCAGCCGCCCGCCTTCGGCGCGCGCGACCCCGAACACCTGGGCCAGGACATCCGCCGACAAGGCGGTCTCGGGCGTCCCGTCGGCCACCTTCCGTCCGTCCTGCATCACCACGATGCGTGGGCAGAAGCGTGTGGCCAGCTCCAGGTCATGCAGCACCACAAGCACCGTGCGACCGCCAGCCGCCTCCTGCGCCAGCGTCTCCATCAGCGACAACTGATGCACTATGTCCAGCGCTGCACACGGCTCGTCCAGCAGCAACACGGGCGCCGGGCTTGCCAGCAAACGCGCAAGGTGCACCCGCGCCTGCTCACCGCCCGACAGCGCCTGATAGGCCCGGCCTTTCAGATGCGCGGCATCGGCTTTCACCAGCGCGGCATCCACAGCGGCCTTCCCGCTGTCCGGCATCCGCGCATAGGCTTGCGGCGCTTCAACGAACCGCCCCAGCGCCACCACATCCTCGGCATCGAGATTCCACGCCACCGGCCGCGTTTGCGGCAGCCAGGCCACCCGCCGTGCCCGTTGCGCCACGCTCAAGGAGGAGAGCGCCTCTCTGCCCAGGCATACCTCTCCCGCTTCCAGCGCAAGTCCCCCGGCCATTGCCTTCATCAGCGTGCTCTTGCCTGCCCCGTTGGGGCCTGTCAGTGCCACGAAATGGCCGGCCGCAAGTGTCAGCGACACGCCGTCCACCACGCGCCGCCTGCCCAGGGAAACCGATACTCCGTTCACAGAAATCATGATTCCGACCGCCCCAGCCGCGCGGCGATCCAGATGAACACGGGGCCGCCCACCAGAGCCGCCGCTACGCCCAGCTTCAGTTCCTGCTGGAACGGAGCCAGCTTGACGCCAAGGTCTGCCGCCATCAGGATCACTCCGGCCAGCAGGGCTGAAGGCACCAGCAGGCGCTGCGGGTCATGCCTGACGAACGGGCGCACCACGTGCGGCGCCACGATGCCGACAAATCCGATCGTTCCCGCTACCGCCACACTGGCCCCTGCCAGCAAGGAGGTGCCCCCGATCACCAGCAGCCGCGTCCGCCTTGGGTCCGCACCCAGGCTCGCGGCCGTCTCGTCGCCCAGGCTCAGCGCCCTCAGCCCCGGCCCCGCCAGCAGCACGAGCGCCGCTCCGGCCATCCACCAGGGTGCCCCGAACGCCATGTCCGTCCACGAACGGTTGGCCACCGATCCCATCATCCAGTTGACAAGGTCCGACAGGCTGTAGGGGTTCGGCGCCAGGTTCAGCGCCAGCGACATCAGTGCCCCGGCGACACTCGATAGCCCGATACCGATCAGCAGCAGCGTCACGCTGCGCGCGCCCCGCATTGCTGCCAGCGCCAGCAGCGCCGTTGCCAGCCCCGCTCCGAGGATCGCTGCCACCGGCACAGCCAGGCTGTTCACGGAAGCGAGGCCGAAGAAGATTGCGATCACCGCGCCCAGTGCCGCAAAGGCTGACACGCCCAGAACCCCCGGTTCTGCGAGCGGATTCTGCAGCAGGCCCTGCAGGGCGGCCCCGGAAAGACCGAGCGCTGCGCCCACGGCAAAGGCTGCAGCAGCCCGCGGCAGGCGCAATTCCCATACGATCGTCCGTATACGCTCATCGCCCTGCCCGAACAGCGCCGCCAGCGTCTCATCCACCGGCAGGGGCGCGGTCCCGGTCAGCGCCGCCGCGGCAAACAGCAATGTGGCCAAAGATGCAAGGATGAGGGTTAGCCGGCTCATCGCCGCGCCTCCACTGCCCGCGCCTCCACTGCCCGCGCCACCGCTTCGGCCTCGTCCGCTATGAACCAGCCCCCGCAGGAGACCCGCGCTTCATCGAGATCCACCACCTGCGCTGCCGTCATCAGCCGCTGCATCACCGGATGGCGCGAGACAGACCAGCGATCCGTCGCATCATCATCAAATCCGAAGAAGGCGGCCAGCACCAGTTCCGGCGGTCTCAGCACCAGGCCCTCCAGCGGCAGGCTGGTCCATCCCTTGCCGCCATTGGCATTCGCAAGGCCGGCCCGCGCCATCATCTCACCGATGATCGTCTCCTGCCCTGCGCTCACCCCGCCCGGTGTCACATACAGGGCCTTCTGGCCGCTCGCGGGGCGCGGCGGCGGCATCGCCGCGATGATCTCCTCCGCCCGCGCCGGCTGCCCGATGGCTGCCGCCACCTCGCGCAGCACGCGCGCGGTACCCTCGATATCCCCCGCATAGCCGATCTGCACCGTCCGTATACCGAACGTCTCGTACAGGGCCAGCGCCCGCGGGTCACCACCCCAGCTGCGCACCACTACATCCGGAGCAAGCGCGACCACATCCTCTGCCGCCGCGCGCACCTTGCGAAGACCGGCCGCCCTCTCCCGCATCAGGCTGAACTCCCGCTCCGCATCCTTGGACACGGCCAGGATCTGCTCCCGGCCGGCCAGGGCCAGAACATACTGGTCGGCGCAGTAGTCGAGCGACACGAGGGTCGGGCGCACCGGCTCCGCCGCGGCAGAACCGGCCAGCCCGATCAGGGTAAGGGCGGCCAGCGCCCGTTTCACCGCAGTTTCAGGCCGAGGAAGGCCCCGGCGCCCGGACGGTGATAGCCGAACACATCCACCTCGGTCTCATCCAGCAGGTTTTCGGCGCGCAGCGTCACGGCAATCCGGTCCGTGACCGGATATTCCGCCTTCACGCTCACCAGTGTGTAGGCATCCAGCGTCACGCGGCGGGCCGGGAAAGCGCCGAAGTCGAAATCGCCCTGCTCGCCGACATGGTCGAACGCCATGCCGAGGCGCAGCCCGTCCGGGTTCACCTGCCAGTCCGCCGCCAGCGAGGCCGTGTGGTCCGGCACGCGGATTTCATCCGTCCCCGTATCGTCCTGCGAGTCGAAGAAGGTGGCTTGCCCCGAGAGGCTGAAATTATCGGCCAGCTGCCAACCGGCCGCCAGCTCCACGCCGCTGCGCTGGCTCTTGCCGGTGCGGTTGCGCGGGGTCGAGGAAAAGCCGATGAATGAGGTGTAGATCTCGTTCTCGAGATCAGCGTCGAAGTAGGTTGCCGACCAGGTGAGATCACCGATCGCCTGTTCCCACCCGATTTCCCAGCTTTCGGATTTTTCCGGCTTCAGGCCGGGATTCCCGATGAAGCTGCCGGGGAAGAAGCCGAACAACTCCGTGAACGTTGGATTCTTCACGCCGGTGCCCACAGAAGCCCGCAGGCGCCCGCCGAACGGGTCGAGCATCACGCCTGCGCCCAGCCGCCAGGTCGTGGCATCCTCGAACCGGCCTTTGTTGTCGTCATGGCGCGCCGAGGCGGTGATGTCAAACGCCCCGGCCGTGTAGCGATACTCGCCGGCCAGGCCATAGGACTCGAAGGCTTCGGAGGCATTGGTGAAACCACCAAACTGCACATCCCTGCGGTCATACGTCTCACGCTCGAAGTCGACCAGGCCGGTCAGCGTGTGTGCCCCGGCCGTATAGCCGGGCGACCAGGCCAGTTTCGTTCGCCGCCCCGTCGCATCATCGGTCTTGCCGCTGGCGTTGAAATTATCCCGGCCCACCTCATTCAGGCTTGCGCGCAGCACATGGTCCAGCGGTCCGGACCTGCCCGCCAGCATAGCCCCGGCCAGCCACTGCACCGCCTCCGTGCGGTTCTGCGTATCGTTCAGCCGCCCGTCGAAATCGGAGTCGGAATCGAAATCCGTATCGCTCCTGCGGGCAAGGCCAACGAGCGACAGTGACCAGTCCGTACCCAGACCAACCGTCGCAGAGGCAAGCCCCGAGAGCGCTTCCGAGCCGTCCTTCTCCCCTCCTAGGCCCGAGGTATCGACCCCCTCCGTGGTGAAGCCGGAGACAGCAAGTCCGAACGTCTCGCCGCGCCAGCCGAGCTCGCCGCGGGCGGTGGCAAAACTGCCCCCTTCGATCAGGCCGGTCAGGCCAGCCGTGCCGGCGCTGGAGATCGAGACCACACCGCCGATGGCATCCGACCCGTAGATCGACGAGGCCGCCCCGCGCAGCACTTCGATCCGCCCCACGGGCAGCGCCGTGAGCAGGCCGAAATCCGTCTCACCGTTCACCGGGTCCGACACTTCGATGCCGTCCAGCAGCACCAGCGTGTGATTCGCCTCGGCGCCACGCATCCGCACCTGCGTCAGGCCGCCGGTGCCGCCGGACCGCGACACCGCCACGCCGGGCACGGCGCGCAGCTGGTCGGCAGGGTTAGGGGCAAGACGGATCGCCAGGTCGGCCTCCGTCAGCACGGTCACCGAAGCCGTCGCCCGGCCAGTCTCGACGGGTCTGAGGCCCGGCACTTCTACGGTCTCGAAAATTCGTGTGTCTTCCTCGGCATGGGCCAGGGAAAAAGGAATCGCCAGCGCCGTTGCGCTGAGCAGTGCAAGTCTGAGGAACATGTCCGCAGCTCCTTCTTGGGCCGGAGGGCGGCGATAGCCCTGCCGGCGGGTTCATGACATGTCGCATGAACGGAAGGGGGCCTTCCGCGGCCCCTCGCCTGATCCCGGGCGGTGAGCCAACGACGGCAACAGGCAGGTCTCCTGACTTCGCGGATCACCGCCGGGCACGCTGCCTTCCCGGTTTCCCAGTGGCATCTGGCGTGCTCAGCTCCCCGCTCACAGTTACGGGCATAGTGCCGGATTTCCACCGGCTTCCCTTTTCACCCGGGTTTTACCGGGCACCTGTCGCGTAGGCTCCCTGTAGGCAAGTTTTTGCAGCGCGGCAAGCGCTGCCCCGGCGGCACTAACCTCTAAAAAGCTGGAATCGCCTGTAATGGCCGGCACAGCCTGCAGATAGAAAGCTAGAGAAAC
>JBKBJF010000017.1:0-33952 GCA_046293935.1 Hyphomonas sp. | reverse complement strand
GCGAAGCGCTGGATGTCGTTCTCGGAGATCGTATGCACGGTTTCGTGCGACTGGCCGATCTGGAGGTCTTCATACTTGTAGCCAGTGAACTGGGTCATTCCTTTGGGGTCCTGTTTACGTATCTGTTCCGTCCGTTACACGCCGCGGGGCCCGGCGTCACCATCTGAGGCCGGTCATGGCATAGGTCGCCGGCTCACCATAATCAGCCAGCAAATCCGTGACTTCGGCCTCGAAATCGGCGCCGTGTTCCTTCAGGCCGGTGCCGACATACAGGCTGTCGAACCCCTGCAAGCGGGCGCCGCGCACATCGGTGGCCGGGCTGTCTCCGATGCACAGGATCCGCTCCGGGCGCCGGTTCAGTCCGGTCAGCCGCTCGATGGCCAGGCGGTAGATCGGGGCGTAGGGCTTGCCGAGGTAGATCACCTGGCCGCCCAGCTCCTCGTAGATGCCTGCCAGTGCACCGGCACACCAGTAGAGCCGTCCGCCTATTCGGACCTGCCGGTCCGGATTGGCGCACAGCATCGGTATGCCCCTGGCCACCGCGCGGGCGAGTTCTGCCCGGTAATCCTCCGGCTGGTCGTTCACCTGGTCGCGCAGGCCGATGCAGAGCAGCAGGTCTGCCCCTTCATTGTCGATGAAGGTGTGGCCAAGGCCCTCATACAGGAAACGGTCGTGCTCCCAGCCTTCATCCCCGCCCATCCGCCAGACGGTCATGTCCGGGCGCGCGGCCAGTTCGGCGCGCGTGGCATCGCCTGAAGAGACGCAGGCATCGAAGGCTTCCAGAGGGACGCCGAGCGGCTCGAAATACCGCACCACCTGCCTTTCCGGCACGGGTGCATTCGTGATCAGGGAGACCTGCCCGCCCTGCCGGCGAAAGGCGACCAGTGCCTCGCAGGCTTCGGTGAAGGCCCGGCGGCCGTTATGGATGACACCCCATACATCACAGAGGATCGTGTCATAGCGGTCCGCAATGGCGGAAAGCCCGGCTGGAAACTGAGGTCTGGTCATGCGCGGGGCGACCTAGGCTGGCCGGAGCCCCGGGTCAATCACCAATGCCGCACGCGGCAGCCGGCAGCGGGCTGAGCACCCATTGAACAGCCGTCGGTATGGACACCGCCTGCGGCAGATAACAGCCGCGCAGGCGCACCGCCGTGCCGGGATAGTCCTCTGTGGCAACGGACGGCGAATACTCACAGCTGAGAAGGTTCGCGGCGTAGGTCTCCCGTTCCCCGATGCGGACATCCAGCAGCATGTGGTTGGATCCGGTCGGCACTGACACCTCTCCGGCCTCCACCGGCCCGAACGCACACTCGGTGAGCGGCTGGTAATAGCCATCCGGCCCCTTCACTGTCACTTCCAGCGGCGGGTTAATCGTCAGGTCGAGGCGGACAGGCGTGTTCTCCATCAGCGAATCGAGCAGGGCGGGCGGCAGGCCGTCCCCCGCCTCTTCAGGCAGTGTTCCGGTGATGCCGATGAAGGCCAGGCGGGCATCCGTGACCATGGTTTCGATCCGGGCCGGGCGGGCCGCGTGTTCTGTTGTCGTGGGCGCGATGAGGCACCCCGTTACGGCGACCAGTAAGGCCAGGGGCAACAGTTTCACAGACCGCATGCAAAGTCTCCCGATCCCGGGAAAGAGTGGCACGCCATTCAGGGCGAATTCAAGACCTGACCGGTATCAGCCCAGGTTTGACAGCCGGTCAATGAGGGCCTTTGGGGGCGCGGTGTCCTCCATCAGCGAGGCCTTGATCGGGCGCGGCGCCCCAAACACATGGCCCTGGCCATAAGGAATCTCATATTCGAGGATTTCGACCACACTGGCCTCGTCCTCGATCTTCTCGGCGATCAGCGTGATACCGTAGCGCGACATGACAGCGCTGACTTCGTTCCCTTCGATGCGGCGGTTGATATTGGAGCTGGGCCGGTCGCCATGCGGATCGCGCAGTTGCTCGATCAGCAGGCTGCCATTCATCTTGACGAAGCGCACCGAGGCCGCCTGCAGACGCGGCAGATCAAATGACAGGCCCGGCGCATGGTCGATGGAGAAGCGGAAGCCAAGCTGGGCCAGCTTTTCCATGTTGGCGCGCATCGCCGGCGAACGCGATTCGAACCGGTCGGCGCGCAGCTCGAAGATCACCGAGCCGGAGAGGTCGCGGTTCTCGGTCATGAATTCCAGCACCAGCGGGAACAGGGCCGGGTCTTCAAGGGAGGCCGAGGCAATGTTGCAGAAGACCCCTACCCGGCGGTCGCGTTCGGCAAGCCTGCGGACAATCTGCACACATCTGAACAGCGTGAAATTGTCGATGATACCCATCAGGTTGGCGCGGCGCGCCGCATCCAGGAAGTCGGCCGGCAGGATCAGCGATCCATCGGCGCGGCGCAGGCGGGTGAAGCCTTCATAGAAGGAAACACGGCGTTGCGGCAGCGACACGATCGGCTGAAGGTGCAGGTCCACCCGGCCGTCGCGCAGAGCGTCGCGCACATCGCGCAGGACCGCATCTTCCAGGGGCGTGACCTTCTGGGCCCCGGCCGTCTGGGCGATCTTCTCCGTCATCGCCTGCGCGAGCTTGTCGATCATGCCTTCGAGCTGGCGCATCTCGGTGACAAGGGCATCGCGCCGTTCGGTCAGCTCCTGCTTCACGGTCTGTTCGACGACTTCCGTGCGGGCTTCGAGCACCTTTACCGTGCGGCCGACATCCGTGACGGATTTCTCAACGCTTTCAAGGCGCTCGTCGAGGCGTTTGGACGCCGATGCCGCAGCCGAGACGATGTGGATGAGCCCGAGGAAGGCCGTCGTGATGGCGCCTGCCGCCACCGAAATTTCGAGACCGAGAGCAGTGTAGGTGAAGATCCCATAGCCCGTCCCAGCGCCTGCGGCGATGTAAAGGAGGAACATGAAAAACGTCATCAGACCAGCACCCGAAAAATCCCAACAATCTTAAAATTACGGCGAAAGTGGTTAATGAATTGCTCGGGATTGACCCGATTTGGCCGGCCCGGCAAGCCGTGGCCGGAGTGTTACCGCAAAGACACAAAGGGCCGGAACAACTGCCAGCGCTGCAGGTTGGCCCTGATTTGCCCCGCCTTCACCCGCTTAAGAACCGGTTAAACCTCCTTAAGATGACCCCTGCGCGGCGGCCTCCTGCCACCTTAACCCTGTGCAGGTGATAATGGGAGATTCTCAGCCGATCCGCATCGTCTCCGGTTCTTCCACAATTTTATTCTCGATTGTTCCGATCCTGTCGATCTCGACCCGGACGATGTCGCCCGCTTTCAGCCATCTGGGCGGATCATACCCCGCGCCGACGCCGGCCGGCGTTCCGGTGAAGATCACGTCCCCCGGCTCCAGCGTGAAGGCTGCCGTCAGGTGTTCGATCTGGGCAGGAATGTCATGGATCATCTGGGCCGGTTTGCCGGTCTGGCGCAACTCGCCATTGATGAAGGTGCGGATTTCGAGGTCTGCGATGTCGCCCACCTCATCCGGGGTGACGATGGCCGGCCCGAATACGGCATGGGTATCGAAGCCCTTACCCATGATCATCGTCTGGCTGGCGCGCTGCCAGTCGCGCACCGAATAATCACAGCCGGTACAGTAACCCGCCACGATCTCCATCGCCCGCGCGCGCGGCACATGCCGGCCGGCCTTGCCGATCACCACCACCAGTTCGCCCTCATAGTCGAGCTGAGGCGAAACCTTCGGGAGGTGGACAGGATCGTTCGGCCCGTTAGTCGCGGTTGACTGCTTGTTGAACCATTTCTGCACTTCGGGCTTCGACGTGTTGACGAAGCTGACGCTCTCGGCCGCGTGCGCCGCGTAATTGACGCCGATGCCCAGGATCTTGCCTGGCCGCGCAACGGGCGCAAGCAGGCGGACATCCTTGAGGCGCAGCGGCGGAGCGGAAGGTTTCGCCGTGAGGGCTGCCGCTAGGCCGGCAGCCTCCAGCGGCACGACCTCGTCGCCCTCCAGCCGGCCATAGCCCGCCACCCCTGCATACATGAACCGCACCAGCCGCATGCGTTACCCTCCCGTCACACTCAACCAGGAATTACGTTGCGCGCCGTTCATGTCTCGTTGTGAACGCGTTTGGCAAGGGCTAGGGAGAGGGCCTGTAGAAGGGGTATAGTCATGCATCTCGGCGTGCGGGCGCAAGAAAGCGCCCTGAGTGATGTGTTTGCGCCGGGCGAACGGCTGCGGATGCCGCCCTACCAGCGCAGCTATTCCTGGGGAGAAACCGAAGCTCTTGAACTGCTCGGCGACCTGCGGGAAGCGACCGAGACGCAGCTGCCGCATTTCATCGGCGCGGTCGTGTTCGTCAATGGCGAGGAAACCGGCGTGCTGGAGATCGTCGACGGCCAGCAGCGCCTGACCACCCTGACCATCCTGCTGTGCGTGCTGCGCGACCTCGAGACCGACAAGGAGCGCGCCCGCAGCCTCAACGCCCTGATCGCCGACGAACCCCGTCCCATCCTCGGGGAAGGCGCGAACTGGCGCATATCCCTGAACTATCAGGATGGCGCCTTCTTCCGCGACACGATCCAGCGCCCCGGCGCGACACTCGATCTCGATGCCGATCCCGGCGAGAGCGAGAGCCAGACTCGGATGCGCGCCAATGCTGCGGCCTTCCACCGCGAGCTGAAAGACATGACACCCGAAGAACGCCAGGCCCTGGCCCAGATCACGATGAAAGGCTGCGCGCTGGTGCGCGTCGTGGTGGACAACAAGGACCAGGGCTTCAAGGTGTTCCGTGTGCTGAATACACGCGGCAAGGAGCCAGGCGCGCACGACATCATCAAGACCGAGCTGTTCCAGCGTGCGAAGTTCACCACTGCCGAAGCCGCCCGCTATGCTGAACGCTGGGCCGAGCATGAAGCCACTCTTGGCGGCAACGCCTTTGACGACCTGCTGCGCCAGATACGCACCATTTTCGACCGCACCACGAAAGGCGACATCGTCGCCGCCTTCCAGAAGGGCGCGCTGGCAAGGATTGATGCCCGCAAGTTTCTCGACGAAATCCTGCCGACCTATGTGCGTGCCTATCGCCAGATCGAGACGGCGCAGCTGGAAGAAGGCCCCAGCACGGAAGCTATTGCAAACTGCCTGCACCAGATGCGGGCACTGGAACAGCAGAACTGGCGCGCCCCTGCCCTGCATTTCCTGGCCGAGCGCGGCGCAGACGATCCGTCCGCCCCCGAATTCTTCCGCAACCTGGAACGGCTGGCCTATGTGATCCAGTTGCTGATCCACGACCGGGACCAGCGCAGCCGCCGCTTCGCGCGCGTTACTGAAGCGGTGAAGAATGACCGTGTGCTGATGGCCAAGAACGGGCCCTTTGCCATTTCGCGCGATGAAGGCAAGAAGGTGCGCGAGCGTCTGATCGGACGGTTTGCCACCTTCGGCCAGCGACGGGCGATTGCGCTGCGCCTGAATGCCGCACTGGCCGGTGGGCGCACCATCCCGCCGGAATCGGACGCGACCGTCGAACATGTCCTGCCCCGCACCATTCCCGAAGACAGCCACTGGCTGTTCACCTGGCCGGATGCCGCGCGCCGCCGCGAGCAGTGCGACACGATCGGGAACTTCGTGCTGCTGACCACCAAGGTGAACCAGAAGGCCGACCGGCTCGACTACCGCGCCAAGAAGGAAATCTACTTCAATGGCGGGGGCGGGGAGGAATTCGCCCTCACCCGCGACCTGAAAGAGCAGGATGCCTGGACGCCGGAAATCGTCCGCCGCCGGACGGAAATGCTGGCCAATATCCTTGCCGACGTCTGGGGCCTCTGAGGCCTCTAGGCCGGCTTCCTCCTCAAGCGCCCGCCCAGACCGGTCACGGTATCCGTCAGCAGCGCGATCAGCAGGGTGAGGCCGGCCATTGGCAGGAACAGCCCGAGGACCACGATAAGCAGCACGACCCCGGCCGCCAGCCGGCGGTCTGACGGCATCGGGGGGACGGCAATTCGGCCTTTCGGCCGGCGGCGCCACCACATCATCGCCCCGGTCAGGCTGATCAGGATGACGCCGATTGCGGCAACCACCCCCGTCACCAGGTTCAGCCAGCCAAACAGCGCCCCCTCGTGGAAGGCCACCGCCTGGGCAACGAACCGGTCCACCGGATTGTGATCGGTGAAGGCGATGCGCATGATTTCCTGGCCGGTCCAGCGATCATGATGGACGGTCACACGCTCGGGGCGCGAGGCCGCCAGGGAGCGCACCGTCCAGACCCCATTCTCGCCGCGCGGCGGTTGCACTTCGACCGGCGGCGCATATTGTTCCGGCCGGGCAGCCTGCATCACTTCCTCAAGGGTCAGCGGGCGGAGGTCTTTGCCTTCGGCCGAAGCCGACTTTACAGAAAGCTCTGCCGCGCCCTTCCCCTGATCCCAGAGTTCTGCACCGGTATGTATGGAATGATCGTGATCGGAATGGTCCGCATGCGGTGCGGAAGACTGAAGCGTCACGAACCATTCCTGTCCGGGCGCCTTGAGGCCCACCAGCGCCTTTGCCCGGGTGAAGCCCTCGCCCCAGACCTGTGTCCAGGGCAGGCCGGAGAGCAGGATGGCGAGGATGAGGCCCCCGAGCCAGGCGCCGCCCATGCCGTGCACCTTGCGCCAGACGTCCCGCCTGCTGCTGCTGACGGAAAAATCCGGCACGAAGACGCGCCACCAGACCACGCCGCGCGGCCACCAGAGATAAAGGCCGGTGATGATCAGGATGATGAACCAGCTCGCCATGATCTCGACGACCAGCGAGCCACGATCCCCCGCCAGCAAGGTGCCATGGATGCGCTTGACGACATTCATGAAACGAGCGGGCGTGGCAACGGCATGGAGCACCTCGCCTGTGGTGCGATCCACCCAGAAGGTACGGGGGCCATCCGGCCCGCGCAGGTCGATCTCGATCGTGGGATCAGCCGGTGATGACGGCACAACAATCTTTGCAAGCATACTGCCGGGATAGGCTGCCTGAGCCGAGGCGAGCAGCGCATCTGCCGGCAGGACTTCCCCCGTCAGAGGTGCGGCCCGGGCGTTGATCCGTGACTCAATCGCGGCATCGAACTGCGGCTTGAACAGATAGATCGCGCCTGTCACCGCCAGGGTGATGGCGAAGGGGATCACTATCAGCCCGGCGAAGAAATGCCAGCGCCAGACCCGGTGCTGGAGGGTGGAGCGTGCTGCGCTGGCCATGGCTCAGAACCTCGCCCGGAAGCCGCCGAACACGGCGCGGCGTTCCACGGGATAATAGATGACTGAGGCCGGGCTTGCGGTGATGACGGCACTGACATCACCCGCCGCCTTGGTGTCGCCCAGGTTCCGGGCATCCAGGAACAGGTCGATATTGCCGGTCGCCTTCCAGTTTCCGGTGAGGCCGATGAGCGTGTAGCCGTCTGTTCGGCGGGTGTTCCTGTAATCCGACCACGGACCATCCACCACCCATTCGAGATTTGGCGCGATGGTGAGCCGGCCCTGCGCATAGCGCAGCTCGGTGCGATAAACATGTTCCGGAATGACAGGCAGCGTATTGTTTCCATACTGGGCATCGCCGTCAAAGCGGAAATCTGAATACTGGTAGACCTGCCGCCAGGTGAACAGGTCACCGAGTTTCAGCGACAAGCCCGCTTCGATGCCGTTATGGATCGTCCTGTCGGCATTGAATGTAGTGGCCGGAATATTGGGGCCGACTGTGAACTGCAGCAGTTCACCATCAAGGTCTGCGGAATACAGCGATACATCCCACTCGGCGATGCCAGAGCGGCCGCGCGAGCCAACCTCAAAGGTCCATGCCGTCTGCGCCTCGACCGGCACGAAGGAAGCGACCTGCGCCACTTCGCTGAACCCGGGGAACTCGTGCGAGCGGCTGTAATTGGCGTAGAACTGAATATCAGGCGCCGGCTGGTACAGCACGCCGAACTTCGGCGACACTTCCTCGAAATCGGCTGTACCGAACGCGGCAGCCGGGAAGGTGACGGTCTGCTCGCGTTCACCCTGCGCGGCAATCACGCCGGCAACGAAGGTCAGCTGCGCGGTCAGATCATAGCGGCCTTCGGCATAGATGTTCGCCGTCCAGGCCTCCTGATCGGCATCGAAAGTGCGCGCACCCCGGGCGCCGTTCACGTTAACATACCGCTTGGCATCGGTCTCGCCCATACGCCCTTCAGCCCCGAGCGTGAGGGCCAGGCGCTCACCCTGCCACTCATAGCGGGCCCACAGGCCGCGATCGAGCGACTGATAGTCGATCACCTGGAAGATCGGGTGATACAGCTCCTTGGTGTTCAGCCAGACCCCGGCTGCGAGGCGGGCATCACCCAGGTCAAAGCGGGTCTGGTTCTGTACACGGATCGAATTGATATCGCGGGCCTGATCTCCAGCGAAGTTGCCCCTGGTGGGATTGTTGAGCACAGTATTGAGGTTGAGCGCGCCGGGCAGTTCCTGGTTGATGTTATTGAGGCTGAGATAGAACCGCGTCGAAACCGTATCGGTCAGGTTAAGGCCGGTATTGCCATGAAAGCGGTAGGATTCGCGCCCCGCATGATCGCGGTCGCCCGAGGAGGTGTCAGCGCTGACTGCGCCCCAGGCATCCCAGCGTCCGCTATCGACCCCACCGGAGACGAGGGCGCGGAAGGTTTCAAAGCTGCCCACGTCGCCGCGCAGGTAGAGGCCGGGAGCCGACTGGCCGGTCGGCGTCACGCCGTTGATTGCGCCACCCAGCGTGCCCGAGCCGAGACGCAGGGCATTGGCCCCGCGATAGACTTCGAGGTGGTCGAAGAAGATCGGCTCGAGTTCCTGGAAGTCGCCGTTGTCGTCGGCCAGGTTGATCGGCGCGCCGTCCTGCAACAGCGTCAGCCCGCGCATGTGGAAACCCCGGCTGATGCCGGATCCGCGGATCGAAATGCGCACTTCCTGGCCATAGCGCGGCTGGGTGTAGACCCCGGGAGAGAAGGCAAGCGTGTCGCGCATCGAGACAAGGAAGCGGTCGGCATACTCTTCATGGGTGACGAGATCGGCGCCACCCGGCGTGCGGGCAACCTGCTGCTCCGCCTCCGTGCGCAGGGCGGTCGAGGTGACGATGATGGTTTCTTCGATGCGGACCTTGTCTTCGCCGGCCTCTTCCTGGGCGATGGCATGAGGTGCGAATCCCAGCGACAGGCTGAGGGCGGAAAGGCTCAAGGCGGAGCCGCAAAGGCGGGAGGAATTCATAGGCGGGTTTCTTCATAAGGCATTGTCCCGGACAGGCCGGGGTCTGGCCCTCCGGAACCGGAGGGCCGCTCTGTCAGAGCGCCGAAGAAACGGGCGGAGCGCGTGAGCCGACCGGCGGACCGCGCGGGACATGCGCGAAGCGAACCTCGTAAAGCGATGCCGTTTGGGCGGCAACGCCTGTCATGGGTTCGGCAAGGACAACCGGTGCCGGCAGCATCGCTGTCTGGGCAAGGACGCAGGCCGGGCAATCGTGGATGTCGGAATCCGGCAGGCCGGAGGAGGATTTGGCGGCAATCAGGCGGGCGAGTTCAGAGCCGGTGCTTGTGGCTGCGCTGCCCAAGCCGTCCGGCATGGCACAGAGCACGGATGGCACCTCGCCCGCACGTGAGGAAACAGCCGCCATGGCTCCCGGCATCAGCGCCTGGGAGATCAGCGCCAGCAGGACAAGCAGGCGTCCGAGGAAATTGGCAGGATGTCCCCTCATAAATGGCAAGATAATCCGGTTTCGATCTGCACCGAAGGGGCAACCTTGCCGCAGGCGAAAAATTCTCCCGCAGGAGCTGCCACCTGACCGGCAATTCACCTGACGGCACCCCTAGCCGCCTCTCGCTGCCTCCCCTAGGGTCAGGCGCGACCAATAAGATACTTACGGAGGATCCCATGAGCCTGTTCGACCTGACCGGAAAATCCGCCATCGTTACCGGGTCTTCCCGGGGCATCGGCCGGGCCATCGCGGAAGCCTTCGCCGACCAGGGCGCCCGCGTCGTCATCTCCTCGCGCAAGCCCGGCCCCTGCCAGGAAGTCGCCGAGGGCATCAACAAGAAGCATGGTGACGGCACCGCCATCGCCATCCCTGCCAACATCTCCTCCAAGGAAGACCTGCAGGCCATGGTCGATGAGACCAACAAGAGTTTCGGCAAGATCGACATCGTCGTCTGCAACGCAGCCTCGAACCCCTATTATGGCCCGATGTCCGGCATCTCGGATGATGCCTTCACCAAGATCCTGCAGAACAACATCATCTCGAACCACTGGCTGATCCAGATGGTCGCCCCCCAGATGAAGGAACGCAAGGATGGCGCGATCATCATCGTCTCCTCCATCGGCGGCCTGCGCGCCTCGCCGGTGATCGGGGCGTACAACATTTCCAAGGCGGCGGACTTCCAGCTCGCCCGCAACCTGGCGGCCGAGTTCGGCGCCGACAATATCCGCGTCAACTGCATCGCGCCCGGCCTGATCAAGACCGATTTCGCCAAGGCGCTCTGGGACAATCCGGAAACGCTGAAACGCGCCCTCACCGGCACGCCCCTCAGGCGCATCGGCGAGCCGGACGAGATTGCCGGCGCGGCGGTCTATCTCGCCTCGAAGGCGGGCGCCTACATGACCGGGCAGATGATGGTGGTCGATGGCGGGGCGACGGTGACCTGATCGTCAGCAGGCATACAATGACAACACGCACCGAACTTTCGGCCCAGCAGCAGGCCTTTTTTGACCGGCTGCGCTCGGGTAAATGGGACCTGCCGAATGGCATCCGCAATCTCGGCATCAAGCCGCATGAATGGCTGAAGGAGGTTTCCTATGGCCGCACCCGGTATGAGTGGCCGAACGATGGCAGCCGCGACATCCAGCCGGGCCGGGTGTTCGGCGGATGGGTCGCGGGCCTCTCCGATCACATCGTATCGATGACGATGGCCAGCGCGCTTGAGGAAGGCGAATGGTTTACCACGATGGAACTGCAGACACGCATCCTGCGGCCCGTGCCCAACGGCCTGATCACCATCGAAGGCCGCCTTGTCTCCCGCGGCAAGACGACCGGCCTCGTCGAAGCCGACTGGTTTGACGACAAGCGGCGCCATCTGGTGCGCGTGACGGCGGCGAAGGCGATCCGCTCGATGGCGGAGCTGCGGCCAGGCAGTGTGAGCTAAGGCAATAGCAAACAGGCATCGCCATAAGAATAGAACCGGTATTTGTGCCGGATGGCATGGGCATAAGCCGTCCGCATCACGTCCGTACCCATCAGGGCACAGACGAGCATGAACAGGCTTGATCCCGGCAGGTGGAAATTGGTCATCAAGGCATCGGTTGCGCGGATGCGGTCGCCGGGTTTCAGGAAAATATCAGTAGGCCCCGTAGCGGGGTGGATATATCCGGCCTCGTCGGCGCAGCTTTCCAGCGTGCGCATCGCCGTGGTGCCGACCGGCACGATCCGGTGGCCACGCACGCGCACGGCGTTAAGCTTCTCCGCCGCCTCCGGTGTCACGCGGCGCCATTCTTCATGCAGCCGGTTTTCGGCAAGATGCTTTTCCTCCAGCGGCTTGAACGTGCCGAGACCGACATGCAGGCGCACGTGTTCGCAGAGGATTCCGGCCTGCGCGACTTCTTCAAGAAGGCGCGGCGTGAAATGCAGGCCGGCGGTCGGCGCCGCAACGCTCGCGGCTTCCTCTCCGGCATAACAGGTCTGGTAGCTTTCGCGGTCTTTCGCATCGGCCGCGCGGCGGCGCGCGATATACGGTGGCAGAGGCATGGCGCCATGCGCGTCGAGTGCCGCTTCCAAGGCCGCGCCTTCGCGGTCGAAGGCCAGCTCCACCTCGCCGCCCTCCCTGCGGTCCGAAATGTCCGCCTCGAAGCCATCGGCAAACACCAGCCGGTCGCCTTCCTTCAGCCGCCGGCCGGGCCGCGCGAGCGCCAGCCAGCGGCGCGCATCGATCCGCTCGACGAGGTTGACATCGACCTCCACGTCACGGCTCACCCCATCCCGCGCGGGGCGGACTCCCTTCAGTGCGGCGGGCAGCACGCGCGTATCGTTGAACACCAGGCAGTCGCCGGCGCGCAAACAGCGTGGCAGGTCGCGGACCCCTGCATCCTCCAGCCGGCCATCGCCGTGCACGACCAGCAGCCGCGCAGAGTCCTTCGGCTCGGCCGGGCGAAGCGCGATGAGCGCCTCGGGCAGGTCAAACTGGAAGGCGGAAAGGTCCATGGCCGCTCTTGCCGCGCAGGCGGCGCCAGCGTCAAGCCCCGCCTATTTCACGATCGCCGGAATGGACGGCAGGTCGCAGACATGCACCTCGCCTTTGGTGGCGAGTTCTGCCCTGAACGCATCCGTGTCGGTACGCAGAACCCAGGCCTTCGGCCGTGTGGCCTCCGGCAGGTCAGCCGCCACTTTCGCCGAGACCAGCATGTCCGGGTCTTTCACCGCCCCATTGGCTTCTTTCGGGCCGGGTTTCAGCGCCAGGATGACCTTCTCCCCGTCGATCACCCGGCCCCAGGATGTATACTGACGATCAAGATGTGGTGAGTGCTCACGCATCAGGAAGAACTGCGTGTCGCCGGAATTGGGATCATCCGTCCGCGCTGTCGAGACGACGCCCCGGCAATGCGGAATGGACGTCATCACCAGTCCGTCAACGGACATTTCCGCAAAAAAGGCTGGCTGGGTGAGGATCGGGAAGCCCTTGATGTAGCCGGTCTTGGCGGTGTCTTCCGGGCCGATGGCGGCTTCCAGAGGCATGGCGGCCACATCCCGGCGTATCGTGAACTCGCCCGGTATGCCCGGCCAGCCGGACTCATAACTGTCTTTCTTCGCGCCGACATCACCGCCCTGCGCCATGAAGTCGTCGATGACGCGGTGAAACGCCGTGCCATCGAGATCGCCCGAGGCAACCAGCTTGCGGAACTGCGCGTAGTGCCTGGGGGCAAGCTCAGGCAGGACTTCGATCAGGATACGGCCCTTGCTCGTTTCGAAGATGAACAGCGTCTCGGGATCGACGGGGCGCCAGTTTGCCGCATCCGGCGGGCTGGCACCATCCGCGAGTACCCAGCCCTTGGCCGAGGCCGTATCCCCGCAAGCAGGCATGGCCAGCCCGAGAAGGCCAGCGGCGACTCCCAACCCAACACGTTTCATTTCCTGTACTTCTCCATCAGCGCCGTTTTCACGGCGGGCGTGACAAACGGCGTTATGTCGCCGCCGAGGCTCGCGATTTCCTTCACGAGCCGGGAGGCGACCGCCTGATGGCGAACATCCGCCATGAGGAAGACGGTTTCAATGTCGGGATTCAGTTGCTCGTTCATCGCTGTCATCTGGAACTCGTACTCGAAGTCCTGGACGGCCCTGAGGCCGCGCACGATGATCTGCGCGCCGCACGCTTCAGCAAATTTCATCAGCAGGCCGTGCATCGGCAGCACGCGGATTTCGGCCAGGCCCGGCCCGTTGAGCTTCGCACATTCGGCCTTCACCATCGCCACCCGCTCGTCGAGGCTGAACAGCGGCCTCTTGGCCTCATTGACGGCCACCCCGATCACCAGCTCGTCCACGAGCTTCATCGCCCGGCCGAAAATGTCGATATGCCCGATGGTCGGCGGGTCGAAAGTTCCGGGATAAAGTCCGATACGGCGCACCTGATGCCTCCTAAAACCACTGGCAGTCAGGTGCCCCCATCAGCCCGGCCCGCCCTCGGATTTATCCATACCGGCTTCGCTGTCTTCCACAAGCCGCGCGACCGAGACGACGCGTTCCCCTTCATTAGTGCGCAGCACCCAGACACCGCCGGTCGAGCGCCCCGCGATCCGGATCTGGTCAACCGGCGTGCGGATCAGCTGCCCGCCATCGGTCACCAGCATCACCTCGTCGCCGTCCCCCACGGGGAAGGACTGCGCGACCCGCTTCACCGGCCCGCCCTTCTTGTCACGGCCCCAGATATTCTGCGCCACGAGCCCCTTTCCGCCACGTCCGGTGACGCGGTAGTCATACGCAGAGGAACGCTTGCCCATGCCGTCATCGGCCACCGTGAAGATGAACTCCTCTGCCGCCCCCAGTTCGGCAATGCGCTCGGCCGACAGGGCCGCCTCGGCGACGGGTTCGTCCTCGTCCTCGGAGATTTCCTCCTCCTCGCCGGTCGCCGCGCGGCGCATGGCCGCAGCATGCTTCAGATAGGCGCGGGCCTCCTCGGAGGTCACGTCGACATGGCGCAGGATGCCCATGGAGATCACTTCGTCACCTTCGGCCAGGCGGATACCGCGCACCCCGGTGGAGTCACGGCCTGCGAACACGCGCACTTCCGTCACCTCGAAACGGATGCACTGGCCCAGCGCAGTGGTCAGCAGCACATCGTCCTTGTCCGAGCAGACCTGCACCGACACGATGCCATCGCCCTCATCGAGCTTCATGGCAATCTTGCCGGCCCGGTTCACGCGAACGAAGTCCGCCAGCTTGTTGCGCCGGACATTGCCCGAGCGCGTCGCGAACATCACATCAAGATGCACGCTCGCCTCCTCGCTGTCAGGCAACGGCAGCACGCTCTCGATACGCTCACCCGGCGCAAGCGGGAAGATGTTGACCAGCGCCTTGCCACGCGAAGACGGCCCGCCGACCGGCAGGCGCCAGACCTTCTCCTTGTAAACGATGCCGGCGGAGGAGAAGAACAGGATTTCCGTGTGCGTCGTTGCCGTGAATACGCGCACGACGAAATCCTCTTCCTTCATTGCCATGCCGGAGCGGCCCTTGCCGCCGCGATTCTGCGTGCGGTAGGCAGCGAGCGGCGTGCGCTTGACATAGCCGCCATGCGTCACGGTGACGACCATATCCTCGACCTCGATCAGGTCTTCGTCATCCATGTCGACGCCGCCTTCGGTGAAGGCCGACCGGCGCGGAACCGCGAATTTCGACTTCACCTCGCTGAGCTCATCCTTGATGATACCGAGGATTCTCGTCCGTGAGCGGAGGATGTCGAGATAATCCGCAATCTTTGCCGCAAGGCCTCTGGCCTCATTGCCGATCTCATCCCGGCCAAGGCCGGTCAGCCGGTGCAGCGGCAGGTTGAGGATCGCGCGGGCCTGTTCGTCGGAGAGGTAGATCGTGCCCTCTTCCGGACCACGCCGGGTGCGCCGGTCCGCGATAAGGTCGATCAGCGGCCCCATGTCCTGCTGCGGCCAGGCCTTCTCCAGCAAGCGCTCACGCGCCACTGCCGGATCCGGCGAGTTACGGATGATGCGGATGATCTCGTCAATATTAGCCACCGCCAGGGCCAGGCCGACCAGGACATGCGCGCGGTCGCGCGCCTTGCCGAGCTCGTGCTTGGTGCGCCGGACAACGACTTCCTCCCGGAAGACGATGAAACACTCGAGCACCTTGCGCAGGGTCATCAGTTCCGGCCGGCCGCCGTTCAGCGCCAGCATGTTGACGCCAAAAGACGTCTGCATCTGGCTGAAGCGGTAGAGCTGGTTCAGCACGACATCGGCACTGACATCCTTCTTCAGCTCAATCACGACACGGATACCGTTGCGGTCGGATTCATCGCGCAGGTCGGAGATACCTTCGATCTTCTTCTCGCGCACCAGCTCGGCGATCCGCGTGATCATGGCCGCCTTGTTCACCTGGTAGGGGATCTCGGTCACGATGATGGCCTCGCGGCCATTGCGGGCGCGTTCGATGTCCGTCTTTGCCCGGATGATCACGCTGCCACGCCCGGTCAGCAGCGCCTTGCGGCTGCCGGAAAGGCCCATGATCAGGCCGCCGGTGGGAAAATCCGGGCCCGGAACGATATCGCACAGCGCATCATCATCGATCGCCGGATTGTCAATCAGGGCCAGCGTCGCATCCACGATCTCGCCCAGATTGTGCGGCGGTATGTTGGTCGCCATGCCGACGGCGATGCCGCCGCCGCCATTGACAAGCAGGTTCGGAAACTGCGCCGGCAGGACAACGGGTTCCTTCTCCTTGCCGTCATAGTTGTCCTGGAAGTTGACCGTATCCTTTTCGATATCGGCGAGCAGATAGGTCGCCTCCTTCGTCATGCGGCTTTCGGTGTAGCGCATCGCCGCGGGCGGATCGTTGTCGATGGAGCCGAAATTCCCCTGCCCGTCGACCAGCGGCACCCCCATCGAGAAGGGCTGGGCCATGCGCACCAGCGCATCATAGACGGCGCTGTCGCCATGCGGGTGATACTTGCCGATCACATCGCCCACGATCCGGGCAGATTTTGAGTAGGGCTTGTCCGGGGTGTTGCCGCCTTCATTCATCGCCCACAGAATGCGCCGGTGCACCGGCTTGAGGCCATCGCGCACATCCGGCAGCGCCCGGCTGACGATGACGCTCATCGCATAGTCGAGATAGGAGGATTTCAGCTCCGTCTCGATCGAAACCGGCTCGATACCGTCCTGATGACCGGCGCCGCCTGCAGCATTCTCAGGGGTTTCCGGCTCGTCCGGAGGGGTCGTGGGATCGCTCATGGAAAGGCCTTCTGCATGTCTCCGGCGGGTCCCGTGAACCGGGTCTTCGAATCGCCGTTTTCGCTGGCTTTACCCTAGCAGCCGGGCCTGCCCGGGGCTACGGCTTGCGGGCCGGAAAATGCAGTCAGCACCGGGCTTGCCGTGCGTTTCCGGGAGCCTGGCCGCGCGCCCTTCAGCCTGCCTGAGGCGAGCCGTCCGGCAGCGCGGGAGCGGCTTTGCCCGGGGCGAAAGGCATTCTGCCTAGAACGGAATCTCGTCGTCGAGGTCCTGGTTGAAGGTCTCCTTCGGCCCGCTCATCTGCCGGCTGCCACCGCCGGAATAGCCCACCTCCCGGCCACCGCCGCCCTCGCCGCGGCCATCGAGCATCACCAGATTGGCATCATAGCCCTGCAGCACCACTTCGGTCGTGTAGCGGTCGTTGCCGTCCTTGTCCTGCCACTTGCGCGTCTGCAGCTTGCCTTCGAGATACACTTTCGAGCCCTTCTTCAGGTAGCTCTGCGCCACCTTGACCAGCCCCTCCGAAAAGATCGCCACAGAGTGCCACTCGGTCTTTTCCTTGCGCTCGCCGGTCGCCTTGTCGCGCCAGGTCTCCGTCGTCGCCACGCGCAGGTTGCACACCTGTCCGCCATTCTGGAACTGGCGCACTTCGGGATCTGCCCCGAGATTGCCGATGAGGATGACCTTGTTTACTGAGCCCGCCATGAGGACTTCTCCGTTCTGACCTGTCTGTTTCGCTTTCGATTCGATCCGGCACTCTACCCCGGCGGCCCTGCCCTGTCGCCCGCCGCAGAACGAATTCCAGCGCCTTTGGCAGACCTCAGAAATGTTCTGTTTTTGTTCTTAGCGCGTGCATGGACAGAAATCAACTCCGATTTATTCGCGAAGAAGGATAACTCAGGATGTGGCAGCCGCGATCCGCGGGTCGCGGCGCACCTGCCCAATGCGCAGGCGCGACAGCATCCCCGCCCATTCCCGGAAGGGCCAGATCAGCAGGGCGATGAAATCATGCCCCGGCGTACCTTCGAAGCCGATCTTGGCGGTACAGGGACCTGGCACGCGGTAGGTGCCGAAGATCACATCCCAGAGGCTGAAAATGTTGGCGAAGTTGGTGTTGTAGGCGGAGGGTTCGTGGGCATGATGCCACTGGTGAAACCGCGGCGTGGCGAAGATGCGGTTCAGCGGGCCGAAATGGATGTCACCTTCAGTGTGCAGGAAGGCATTGTAGACCTGGAAGGCAAGGAAGCCCGCAAGGGCACCGATCGGCGGGATGCCGGTCAGCACCACCATCAGCAGCGTCGACAGCCACATCATCACCCCTTCAATCAGGTGGATGCGATACGAACTCGTCCAGTTCATGTCGGTGTCGGAGTGGTGCACGGCATGCACCGGCCAGACCGGCGCGGTGTGCAACAGCCGGTGCAGCCAGTAATCGGCAAAGTCGCGCATCACGATGTACGCAAGCATGCTGAGTGCCAGCGGCACTCCGTCCCAAGCCTGCGGCGAAATTCCCGGCAATCCGGCTTTCGGCAGCACCTGCTGGCCAAGGCCTGCAAGGCTGGCAAAGATCACCGGCGAGACCAGATTGTTGGCCAGCGCCGTGGCGAGATTGGTGCGTACGCTCTCGACCATGCCGGGTCGCCATTTCACGGCATCCATGCCTCTCAGCGCCAGACCCAGCGCCGTGAAGATGCAGAAGAGCCAGACATAATGCATGGCGGCAGGAGGGTCCCAAAGGGCAGCGGCGCCAGGATCGGCGCAGCCCGCCTGCTATACCTTGCTATGGTGAACCGGCGTTTCCGCAATCCGGTGAAATTTCACACAATGGGGCACATCAGCCGGCCCCGGCTGATCTGCTCTTTTCACCGTGTTCGCATTATGTTCTTGTGGCCGGGCTGGACTCAGCACACACATAACGCCTAGCACAAACCCCACCGTTACGCCTTCAGAACGAGTTCGCAGTCCTCCCATGGCCGAGTCCCCCTACATCCGCGTGCGCGGTGCCAAGGAACACAATCTCAAGAACATCGATGTGGACATCCCGCGCGGCCAGCTCGTGGTGATGACCGGTCTGTCGGGCTCGGGCAAATCCTCGCTCGCCTTCGACACCATCTATGCCGAGGGACAACGCCGCTATGTCGAGTCGCTGTCGGCCTATGCGCGCCAGTTCCTGGAGCTGATGCAGAAGCCGGATGTGGAAAGCATAGAGGGCCTTTCGCCCGCCATCTCCATCGAGCAGAAGACGACCAGCCGCAATCCGCGCTCCACCGTCGGCACGGTCACTGAAATCTATGATTACATGCGCCTGCTCTGGGCGCGGGTCGGCGTGCCCTATTCGCCCGCCACCGGCCTGCCGATCGAAAGCCAGACCGTCAGCCAGATGGTTGACCGGACGATGGAACTTCCCGAAGGCACGCGCCTCTACCTGCTGGCCCCGATCGTCCGGGGGCGGAAGGGAGAGTTCCGGAAGGAGTTCGCGGAGCTGCTCAAGAACGGTTTCCAGCGGGTGAAGGTCAATGGCGCCTTCCACGAGCTCGAAGACCCGCCCAGGCTCGACAAGAAGTTCAAGCACGACATCGACGTGGTGGTTGACCGTATCGTCGTGCGCGATGGCATGCAGCAGCGCCTGGCTGAAAGTTTCGAGACCGCGCTCGGCCTCGCCCAGGGCATCGCCATCGCCGAATATGCTGACATCGCGCCTGGCGAGACGGAGCCGAAACGGATCACCTACAGTGCGAATTTCGCCTGCCCTGTCTCCGGTTTCTCGATCCCGGAGATCGAGCCGCGCCTCTTCTCCTTCAACAACCCGTTTGGTGCCTGCCCGGCCTGCGACGGGCTGGGCGAGCAGCTTAAGATCGATCCTGATCTGGTCGTGCCGGATAAGGACCTTGGCCTGCTCGACGGTGCGATTGCACCCTGGGCGAAGTCCACCTCGCCTTACCAGACCCAGACGCTGCAGGCGCTCGCCGCACATTACCGCTTCGACCTGACCAAGCCCTGGAACCGGCTGCCGGAGAAGATCCAGCAGATGATCCTCTACGGCACGGGCGAGGAGGAAGTGCAGTTTCTCTATGATGACGGGATGCGCACCTACAAGACGAAGAAAACCTTCGAAGGTGTGATCCCGAATCTCGACCGACGCTACCGGGAGACAGATTCCGCCTGGGTGCGCGAGGAAATCGCGCGTTTCCAGTCTGCCGCTCCGTGTCCGGAATGTCATGGCAAACGGCTGAAGCCGCAGGCACTGGCGGTGAAGATTGCCGGGCTGGATATTTCCGAAGCCGGCGAATTTTCCATACGCAAGGCGGGTGAATGGTTCGGCAATGTCCACAGGACGCTGACGAAACAGCAGAAGGAAATCGCTACCCGCATCCTCAAGGAGATCAACGACCGGCTGAACTTCCTCAATGATGTCGGCCTCGACTATCTCTCGCTCGGGCGCGGCTCCGGCACGCTGTCGGGCGGCGAAAGTCAGCGCATCCGGCTTGCCTCTCAGATCGGCTCCGGCCTGACCGGTGTGCTGTATGTGCTCGACGAGCCGTCCATCGGCCTGCACCAGCGCGACAACGAACGCCTTCTGGAAACACTGAAGCGTCTGCGCGACCTCGGCAATTCGGTCATCGTGGTCGAGCATGATGAGGATGCGATCCTGACGGCCGATCACGTCATCGACATGGGCCCAGCCGCCGGTGTGCATGGCGGCGAAGTGATTGCCTCAGGCACGCCGCAGGACATCATGAAGTCGAAGAAAAGTCTGACGGCGGACTATCTCAACGGCACGCGCGAGATTCCCGTTCCGAAACGCCGTCCGGTCACGAAGGGGTCACGCGCGCTGACGATCAAGGGCGCGACCGGCAACAACCTCAAGAACGTGACCGCGTCCATTCCGCTCGGCACCTTCACCTGCGTTACTGGCGTCTCCGGCGGCGGCAAGTCGACCCTGATCATCGAAACGCTCTACAAGGCCCTCGCCCGCAAGCTGAACGGCGCCTCGGAATCACCGGCGCCCTACGAAAGCCTTGAGGGCCTCGAACATCTCGACAAGGTCATCGACATCGACCAGTCACCGATCGGCCGCACGCCGCGCTCGAACCCCGCGACGTATACGGGCGCCTTCGGCCCGATCCGCGACTGGTATGCCGGCCTGCCGGAAGCGAAAGCCCGCGGTTACCAGCCGGGCCGCTTCAGCTTCAACGTCAAGGGCGGGCGCTGTGAGGCCTGCCAGGGCGATGGTGTCATCAAGATCGAGATGCACTTCCTGCCGGATGTCTACGTCACCTGCGAGACCTGCAAGGGCAAGCGCTACAACCGCGAGACGCTGGAAGTGCTGTTCAAGGGCAAGTCGA
Source organism: Hyphomonas sp. (assembly GCA_046293935.1). Classification (GTDB taxonomy): domain Bacteria; phylum Pseudomonadota; class Alphaproteobacteria; order Caulobacterales; family Hyphomonadaceae; genus Hyphomonas. The sequence goes on along the minus strand of JBKBJF010000017.1, from coordinate 13,199 downwards.
TTGCCGACGTGCTCGACATGACCGTCGAGGATGGTGCGAAATTCTTCGCGGCCGTGCCGGCGATTGCCTCGAAGCTCGACACGCTGAACCAGGTCGGCCTCGGCTATATCAAGGTCGGCCAGCAGGCGACGACTCTCTCGGGCGGTGAGGCCCAGCGGGTGAAGCTCGCGAAGGAACTGTCCAGGCGTGCGACCGGACGCACCCTGTATATTCTCGACGAGCCGACCACCGGCCTGCACTTCGAGGATGTGAAAAAGCTGCTGGAAGTGCTGCACGAACTGGTCGATGGCGGCAATACGGTGCTGGTGATCGAGCATAACCTCGATGTCGTGAAGACGGCCGACTGGGTGCTCGACCTCGGCCCCGAGGGCGGCGATGGCGGCGGGCGGCTGGTCGCCGCCGGCACACCGGAAGATCTGGCCGCGAACCCTGCCAGCCATACCGGCCGCTTCCTTGCCGAAACCTTCCGCCGTCAGGACGAGCGCCGCGCCGCCCGCAACCGGCGGGAGAAGGCTGCCTCAAAACCTGCTCCGCCCGCGGAGGATAATCCGAAAAAGCCCGCGAAGAAGACCAGGGCCAGTACAGCAGCAAAATGATCAGCTGAACGTCTCGCTCAGGGCCGTGCCATGGCTGAGTGTCCGGGCCCGCACCACCCAGGCGCCCGGACCGCCCAGCGCATGCGCGAACACGCTGAGCAGGCCGGCTGCCGGCAGGAAGGCGAGCGTCAGCGGCATCCAGAATCCGGGCTGGCGGACAGCATCTGATATGGCATCCGCATCCCCGCCGCCATCTGTCAGCGATGGCGGCAGCAAGGCGATGCCCATAATCAGAAGCGCGCCATAAGCCAGGATCGTCACAACCAGGAAGGCGAGGAACAGCGCGAGGTAGCTGAGCGCCAGTCCGCCGCCCTGCCCGCGGCTGAGCGGCCAGGCCTCGAAGAACCGGATTTCGCGGTCGCGGATGGTCAGCGCAGAAGCCGGTGACAGGCGGGCAAACAGCCACAGCGCCACCCCTGCCCCGGCGAGCAGGGCAAGCGCGCCGGCGATTACGCCCGCAGCCGCGCCCAGCGCCAGACCCAGGATGAGGCCCGGGATAAGGGCGCCGATCACCAGCGCGAAATAACCCACAATCAGCAGCGCCGCCCAGATCAGGCTGACGATTGCGAGGCGCCCCTCATCGCCGCCGAGCGCCAGCCGGAACCCCTCGCCGCGGATATAGCGCCGCTGGCTGGCTGCTTCGAATACAACCCAGATACCGAGTGTCAGCGGCAGCAGCATCAGGGCAGAAAGGTTCGCCTGCACTCCGGCCGAATTCAGTTCATCCGTATACGGTGTGAAATCGCATCCGTTTTCCACGCAGGCCCTGAAGTAGATTTCATATACAGGGCCCTGCAGCCACAGGCTTGCCGCCTGCACCCCGACGGAAACCAGCGCATAGGCCAGCGCATACCGCAACAGGAATCCGCGCGGTCCGTCCGTCTGCAGGAAATGGAAGGTCGCCGGCCCGAACCGGTACTTTGTCGCGGTCATGACCGTCCCTCAGACGAACGCGTCAACGCGGGCGGTTTCCTCCACCCCGCCATCAGGGTCGTGGCGCGCAGCAAAGGCTGCCGGCCCGCCGACGATGTGCTGCAGCACGCCCTGCACGGCCAGCGCAAGGAAATAGAAGAGGCCGGCCGGTGCCAGGAATTCCGGCGACCTGAACAGCGCGCCGACATCGCCTCCGGAATCGGCCACGTTTACCAGGCGCGTGATTGACGGCATCAGGATCACTTGCGCCACGGCGGCGATCACCTGCCCGATGATGCCGCCGGCAATCGCCAGGATCAGATACGCGCCGAGGATCGGCCAGAAGCGCCCGCGTGAGACGTTCCAGGCGTCGAAGAACCGGATACGCCGCGACATCAGCGTCAGACCGAAACACGGCGCCAGCCGCGTCGCCACGAACACATACACGGGCAGCACCAGCAGCATCAGGCCGAAGGTGCCCAGCATCTGCATCGCCATGCGGTTGCCGAAATCCTCGCTCTCGAACACTTCCGGATTGCCGATGTTGGAGAAGATCGCCCAGAATGCCGACCCCATGATCAGCAGCAGGGGCAGGAAGATCACGGCCACGCCGATCAGCCACCACAGCAGGCCGACCACCATCATGCGCATCTCGTCGGCGCCGAAGCCCAGAGAAAATCCTTCACCCCGGATATAGCGCCGCTGCGATGCCGTCTCGAACATCGCCCAGACGGCCCATGAGAGCAGCAGGGTCAGCAGTCCCCAAGGTATCAGCCGCGTCATGCCGCCCCACATCGCGCCGGTGATCCGCGCCGGGTCCGTCTCGTTTTCCAGGCCTTCCATGAGGGTGATCCAGTCCCTCAGATCCGTGAAGGCCAGCGTGCCGACCAGCGCGAGCACCCCCATGAAAACGGCGGCGTAGGCCAGCCCGAAGATCAGCGGAAAGGTGGCGGCGTGCGGCGCCGTGAAGGGCCAGCTCAGTGCGCGTTCGAATGTGAATCCCCGGATCACCGGCCTGCCCCTCCCTGAATGACGGGGCAAGCCTAGCCGTGTTTGGCCCGGCCGATCAATCCGGCGTGTGGTCTGGCCCCGCCGCCTCGGGCCTCAGTCTCCGGTAAGCTGCCACGGCCATGCCGTGCCCCGCCAGCAGGAAGGGCGCAAACAGCAGGATACCGCCCGCACCTTCGGCGATATGGCCGATGGCCGTGTCTGGCAAGGCAGCGCGCAGCGCCATGTTTGCAGCCAGTCCCAGGGCGAAGGGGGCCAGATGTGTCGCCAACGCCGCCAGTGCCAGCTTCACAACATGGCCGCGTGTCCAGCTGAACGCACGGAACACATGCGTTTCCCCCCGGTCGATGGTGGCTGCCCCGAACAGGCACAGGCGCAGCGCCAGCCAGGCCATCACGCCGAAGGTCAGGACCGTCAGCATCAGGAACACAGCGCCATAGGCTGTCGGGAGCAGGTCCAAAGTCGCTTGCTGAACCAGTTCCGGTGAAGCCGCCTTGCCCAGGTCATATGTGCCCTTTGCCCGGATCAGGATGCCGAGGAGGAGGTTCAGCAGCGGCACGAGGAAAATCAGCAGGATCAGGAACAGGAAGTAAACGGCCAGGTTGGCATGGGCCAGCTGCAGGAAGCTTCCCCGCCGCGGGCCGGTCAGCCGCAGATAGAGTTCGCGCGACAGCTGCACACCGGCCAGAAAGGTCAGGATCGCCATCGCCAGCGGCGCCGCGAGATTGCCCGGCATGTGCAGCGCCGCGCTGTAAAACCCGCCGGCCAGCGCGAACAGCGCCAGCCAGCGCGCCACAGGCCTTGCCGCGCCAAGGCCGTGGCGCCAGCCTTCCTTGGCAAGATTCAGGGCGGAGATGCGGACCGTCATCACCGCAGCCAGATAATCCGGCGGCAGGTCAGGGGCAAACGCCATCTTGACGCGCCCGCCTGCCCGGTCCCATGTCCCGGCCATGACCCTGAAACCCATCCATGTCATCGGCGGCGGCATGGCCGGCTCTGAGGCTGCCTGGCAGATCGCTGAGGCCGGCGTACCGGTGATCCTGCACGAAATGCGCGGCGTGCGCGGCACCGAGGCCCACCAGACCGACCGGCTGGCCGAACTCGTCTGCTCCAATTCCTTCCGCTCGGACGATCACACCACCAATGCCGTCGGCGTGCTTCACGAGGAAATGCGGCGCGCCAACGGGCTGATCATCACCACGGCCAGGCGCCATCAGGTGCCCGCCGGCAGCGCGCTGGCGGTCGATCGCGAGGGCTTTGCCGAAGCCGTCACGGCAAAGCTGGAAGCGCATCCGGGCGTGACGATCGTGCGTGAGGAAATCGCCGGCCTGCCGCCGGAGGACTGGGACTCGGTGATCATTGCCACCGGCCCGCTGACATCCCCTTCCCTGGCTGAGGCTGTTCGTCAGCATACGGGCGAAGCGGATCTTGCCTTCTTCGATGCGATCGCGCCCATCGTCTATTTCGACACTATCGATATGACCCGCGCCTGGCGCCAGAGCCGCTATGACAAGGCTGGCCCCGGCGGAGATACAGCTGCTTACATCAACTGTCCGATGACGGAGGAAGAGTATAATCGCTTCCTGGATGCCCTGCTCGCGGCACCGAAGACGGAGTTCCGCGAATGGGAGAAGAACACGCCCTATTTTGAAGGCTGCCTGCCGATCGAGGTGATGGCAGAACGTGGGCGGGAAACCCTGCGCTTCGGGCCGATGAAGCCCATCGGGCTCACCAATGCCCACAATCCCGGCGTGAAGCCTCATGCCGTCGTGCAGCTCCGTCAGGACAATGCCCTGGGCACGCTCTGGAACATGGTCGGTTTCCAGACGAAGCTGAAATATGCCGCGCAGACGGAAATCTTCCGCATGATCCCTGGTCTCGAACGGGCCGAGTTCGCCCGTCTCGGCGGCATCCACCGCAACACCTTTCTCAACTCCCCGAAGCTGCTGGACCGGCAGCTCCGCATGAAGACGATGCCCCGCCTTCGCTTTGCCGGGCAGGTCGCAGGGGTCGAAGGCTATGTCGAGAGCGCGGCCATGGGTCTGCTGGCAGGCCGGCTCGCGGCTGCAGAACGTCTCGGCCGCCGCCTTGAGCCGCCACCGCCGACCACGGCGATGGGTGCACTCGTCAGCCATATCACCGGCGGCCATCTCGCCGAGGGCCAGACCTTCCAGCCGATGAATATCAATTTTGGCCTGTTCCCCGACATTCCGGACTATCCGGAAACCGGCCCGGACGGCAAACGCCTCAGAGGCAAGGAAAAGGGCAAGGCCAAGAAGATGGCACAGGCCATCCGCGCCTTGGCCGATTTTGACGCCTGGCTTCAGGCGCAGATGGTTGTTCCGGCTGCCTGATCCGTGTCCGGATCAATCCGGCCGTGTCTCAGAATCATACGTCGCGAAATCCGTATACGCCCCAGGAAGGCTGTATCGTGGCTGACCACCAGCAGGGCACCGTCATAGGCGTTGAGACCGGCCTCGACGGCTTCGATCGAGGCGATATCGAGATGGTTGGTGGGCTCGTCGAGAATCAGCAGCTGCGGCGGGCGCAGGCGACCCAGTACGGCGGCCAGCCCTGCCCGCAGCTTCTCGCCGCCGCTGAGACTGCCAGCCGGCTGCAAAGCTGCCTCCGCCCGGAAACGAAACCGCGCCAGCGCGGCCCGGCAGCCGTTTTCATCCGCGTCCGGATTGAGGCGGCGGAAGTTTTCAAGCACTGTCAATGCCGGGTCGAGCAGCCGGACATCCTGATCCAGCAGCACAAAGGGCACATCAACGCGCGCTTCCCCCGCCCGCGGCGGCAATGTCCCCGCGATCACCCTGAGCAGGCTTGACTTGCCGCTGCCATTCGCGCCGCAAAGGGCGATCCGCTCCGGCCCCCGCACCTCCATCGAAGCCCCCTTCAGAATGGCCTCGCCGCCTTTGTATCCGGCCACCACGTCCCTCAGTACAAGGACGGTGCGGCTCTGGGGCAATCCTGAGGGCGGCAGCTTGACCGTGATCTTCTGCAGCACTTCGATCCTGTCTCGCGCCGCCTGCGCGGTCGCCTCGGCCTCGGCGGTCAGGCGCGCCGAGAGCTTGTCGAGTTCGCCGCTGGAGGCTTCCGCACGCCGCTTCATCGCACCCAGCAGGATACGCGGCGTCCCGCCCCTGGCCGCACGGCGCGCGCCTGTCCCGTCGCGCCAGCCCGCCAGCATCTCCGCCACAGCCGCGCGCCCGTCCCGGTCGAGATTGTTGGTAGGTTCGTCCAGCAACAGGAAGTCTGGCGCGGCAAACACCAGCGCCGCCAGCGCCGCCCGCGTGCGTTGCCCGCCGGACAGCGCCGTCAGTGGCGTCTCCGGCCCGGCCGTCAGCCCGGCCCTGGCAATCGCCTCGGCGAAGCGCGGCTCCAGTGTCCAGTCGGCAGCGGCAAAATCCGCTTCACGGCCTTCGCCGGCCTCGATCCGCCGCAGGCAGGCCAGGTCGGCCTCGATACCGAACAGCCGGGCGAGCGTCTCCTCCGGCCCTGGCGCGAGGCTCTGGCGCAGCACGCCGAGCCGGCCCGAAACGGTGATTACACCCGCCGCGGGCGCCTGCTCGCCGGAAAGCAGCTTCAGCAGGGTGGACTTGCCGATCCCGTTCCGGCCGACAAGGCCAGTGCGTTCTGAAACGAAACTGAGATTGAGGTCAGAAAAAAGAACCCGGCCGTCAGGCAGGGCGTAACGGAGATCCGACAGGGTAATCGAGGCGGGCATGGCGGCACATCTTCCGGCAAATTGATCCGAGGGCGGTCGTTTTGCTGAACATGTTCATGGCCAAAGGCCTCCGGCAGGACAGAGCAGAGGCACTCAGATAGGCCAGAGGGCCTGAGGATTCAACGACATGGGTCGATAAAGTTCAACAGGCAGCGGCTGACCTGACGATAAGGCTTGCAGGGCGCCGCAGGCAGGTTACCGTCCCGTCACAGGCAGGCGCGCCACAAGAAGCGCGGATTTCCCGGGAGGCGAGTGAGAAGATGACAACCGCAGTGGCGGCCGATTCCGGCAACGGACACATTACAGGCTTCGGCACGAAGGGTTATCGTGCCTATGTCCTGGTCGCCCTGACGCTGATCTACACGCTGAACTTCATCGACCGGACGATCATCACCGTCGTCGCCCAGCCGATCATCAACACCTTCTCCCTCACGGATGCGCAGTGGGGCCTGCTCACGGGCCCGCCCTTTGCGATCTTCTATGCCGTCATGGGTATCCCGATCGCGATGTGGGCCGACCGCGGCAACCGCGTCTTCATCATTTCACTCTGCGTCGTCGTCTGGTCGCTGATGACGGTCTTCTGTGGCCTCGCTGCCAGCTTCCTCTGGCTGCTCTTGTTCCGTATCGGTGTCGCCATCGGCGAGGCCGGCTGCACCCCGCCGGCCAATTCCATCATCACCGACTATTACCCGCCCAAGAGCCGTGCGAACGCCATCGGCATCTACTCGATGGGCGTCACCATCGGCGGCGTCCTTGCCCAGCTGTTCGGCGGCCAGCTCGCCAGCCTGCAGGGCGAAACCTTCGGCGGATGGCTTACTGCGATCGGTCTCGGCGGGCTCTTCTCCGGCATCAACTGGGCCGACGTCGAGGGCTGGCGCCTCGTCTTTATCATAGTCGGCGCGCCGGGAATCCTTATTGCCCTGATCCTCTGGCTCACCACGCGTGAGCCGCCACGGGGCTACTCCGATCCGAAGGAAGCGGTGAAAGTTGAGAAGGCGGGTTTCTTCGAAGCTTTCCGGGAGTTCGGCCGCAAGCCCACCTTCTGGACAATCTCACTGGGCGCCGCTTTCGTTGCCTTCGTCGGCTATGGCCTGATCAGCTTCCAGGCCCCGTTCCTGATGCGCGTGCACGGGGTCAGCGTGGCGGAGGCCGCCATCCACTATGGAGCGCCCCTCGCTGCGGTGGCCGCCTTTGGTACTTTCCTTGGCGGCTTCCTGTCGGAAAAACTGGCGCCGCGTTTTCCGGCCGTCGCCGCCTGGCTGCCGGGCGTCGGGCTACTGATTGCCATTCCCGCCTATATCGCCGCGTTTCTGAGCCCCGGCCTGACGCTCGCTTTCTGGATGTGGGTGATCGCCGCCATCGCCCACTATGCCTATCTCGGCGCGCAGTACACGGTCTCCACCTCCATCGTCAGCCCGCGCTCACGCGCCACCACCGTCTCCGTCATGCTGCTGATCATCAGCCTCATCGGCAACGGCATCGGTCCGCTGTTCACAGGCATGATGAGCAGCGCGTTCATGGGCGGCATCATCCGCAGGAACGGCCTCGAGGAGGCCTTCGCCAGCTTCAATCCGGGCCTGTGCGGGGCGCGCATCGCCGAACTCGGCGAAGCCGGCCCGGCGCTGTGCTCGGCCTATTCCGAAGGCCTGCGCCAGTCGATGGTGGCCACGGTCGTATTCCTCGCCCTCGCCGCGGCCTTCTATTTCCTTGCCTCCCGCACCTACCTCAAGGACCGCTGGAGTCCGGCGGCCTGATCCTTTCCAAGTCCCTCCCCTAGCCCTTGCCTGACTGTCGTGGAGACCCGAATGACCGACGCCGCCACCCCGAGCCAGACAACCGCTGCCACACGTCCCGGTTACGAAACCGGGTTTGGTACGCCGCTGTATCGCGGCTATGTCCTCTCGTCGCTGCTTGTTGTTTACATCTTCAATTTCATCGACCGGTCGATCTTCAACATCCTGGTCGAGCCGATGAAGATCTCCCTGAAGCTCGAAGACTGGCACATGGGCGTGCTGGGCGGCCTCGCCTTTGCCATCTTCTACACGACGCTCGGCATCCCGATTGCGCGCATTGCCGAGCGGCGCAGCCGCATGCTGATCATCGTGATCTCGCTCGCCCTGTGGAGCCTGATGACCGTGATGTGCGGCTTTGCCACCAGCTTCATCACCCTGTTCATCTTCCGGATGCTCGTCGGGGTGGGCGAAGCCGGCTGCACACCGCCGGCCCAATCTGTGATCGCGGACTATTTCAAGCCCGCAAGCCGGGCCACAGCCGCCTCGATCTATGCCCTGGGCGTGCCGCTGGGCGGCATGTTCGCGGGTCTCGCCGCTGGCCCGATCAACGACTACATCACCGGTGAAAACGTCCACAACCTGCTGGCCTCCTGGGGCTGGACCTGGGTTCAGGGCCTGCTCGACTGGAAGAGCCTTGAAGGCTGGCGCATCGCCTTCATCGCTGTCGGCCTGCCCGGCGTGCTGTTCGCTATCGTCCTGCACTTCACGGTGAAGGAGCCGCCGCGCGGTTATTCCGATCCGCCGGGCGCGCCGAAAAAAGCCGTGCCGGACGGTTTCGTCACGGTGCTCAAGGACCTGATGAAGAAGCCGACCTATGTGCATGTGGTCGCCGGAGCCGCCATCGCCTCCTTTGCCGGATATGCCGTAGGCGCCTTCTCGACTTCCTTCCTGGTGCGCACGCATGGCCTGACCCTCACGCAGGCCGCGCTGATCTTCTCGCTGGTCCTCGGCCTGATGGCGGCCCTCGGCGTATTCCTGTCCGGTTTCCTGGCTGACAAGCTGTCGGTCCGCTATCCGACCGCCCTGTCATGGATGCCCGCACTCGGCATGGGCCTGTCCGTGCCGCTTTACTGGATGGGCTATCTCGTGCCGTCCATCCCGCTGATGATCCCGCCGCTGATGCTCGCGGCCACGCTGCACTATTTCTATCTCGGCCCGATGTATGCGGTTTCCGCCGGCGTGGTCGACAGCCGCACGCGCGCCACCGCTGTTGCCATCACACTGTTCGCCGTTAACCTGATCGGCATCGGCCTCGGCCCCACTGCAATAGGCTTCCTGTCCACCTTCCTGAAGACGGCCTTCCTCAGTGGCAACGATCTTGGCCTGACGCTGCAGATCTGCCGTGATCTCAGCACCCTCTCGCCGGAACAGGTCGCCACCTGCCGCAGCGCCGACTCGCGCGGGCTGCAATGGTCGATCATCGTCTTCGCCTCGCTCTATGGCTGGGCGGCGATCCATTACCTGATCGCCGGCAAGACGCTGTCGCGTGACATGCTCGCCAAAACTGCGTAATCCGCCCGCCCATGGCGGTCTACACGCAGGTCTCGGACGAAGCGCTCTCGGCCTTTCTGGCGGAGTATGATCTTGGTGCTGCCCTGTCCTTCAAGGGCATCGCCGAAGGCGTCGAGAATTCGAACTACTATCTGGAGACGCAGAAGGGCCGCTTCATCCTCACCCTGTTCGAGAAGCGGGTGAATGCGGCCGAACTGCCCTTCTTCATCGGCCTGAAGCAGCACCTCGCGGCGAAAGGCTATCCCTGCCCGCAGCCGGTGATGGGACGCGACGGCGCTGCCCTGCGCACCCTGGAAGGGCGCCCGGCGGTGATCGTCACCTTCCTCGAAGGCCTTTCGCCACGACGGCCGAACGTGCGCCAGTGCCGGGAGCTCGGTGCCGGCCTCGCGCGCATGCACCTTGCCCTCGAGGACTTCTCCATGGTGCGTGAGAATTCCCTCGGCCCGAAGGCCTGGGGCCAGATGTGGCAGGAGCGCAGGGACGCCGCCGGCGCGCTGCAGCCCGGCCTCGTCAGCACCGTAGACACCGCCTTCACGCGCATCCGCAGCGCCCGGGCCTTTGCAGGCACCCTGCCGCGCGGCACCATCCATGCCGACCTGTTCCCCGACAATGCCTTCTTCATCGGCGACCGCTTCTCCGGCGCCATCGACTTCTACTTCGCCTGCACCGATGCCCTCGCCTATGATGTCGCCGTCTGCCTCAACGCCTGGGCGTTCGACGAAGGCAACGCCTCGGATGCCTCACGCCTCGAATACAATTTCTCGAAGGGCGCGGCCCTGCTTGCCGGCTACCAGTCCGTCCGTGTGCTGACGGAAGACGAACGCGCCGCCCTGCCTGCACTCTGCCTCGGCGCGGCGATGCGGTTTTTCCTCACCCGTCTCGTGGACTGGACATCTACGCCGGCCGGCGCCCTCGTGCGGCCAAAGAATCCCCTTGAATACGCCGCCCGCCTCGCCTTCCATCTGCGCATGGACAGCGCAGAAGGATATGGCGCGTGACACCAGGGCCTCCGCCGGCAGACACACTCCCCGCCTATGCCGTCTCCCCGCGCCCGAAGCGGGTGAAACGGGTCTGGCTCGCCACTTTCGTGGCCTCACTGGCTGCCTGCCTGGCCGTCACGCTGCTTGGCTTCATCCTGATGGGGCTGTCACAGTCCCTGTTCGGCATCTTCAGCCCCGGCATGGTCATCGCCGAGGGCAGTTTCGGCGGCGGGGTGCAACTCGCCCTCGTGCTCGCCAGCTACAACTTCTTTCTGTTCTTCCTCACCGTGCCGGCCGCCGCCCTCGTGCTGGGCGTGTCAGTGGCCCGCTTCCCGCACCGGGGAATCACTGCACTGCAGCCCTGGCTGCGCTGGGGGGCCATCTGGGGGGGCCTCCTCGTCGGCGGGGTTACGGCCGGCTTCGGCCTGTTCGGCGGCGCCGCCACGGCCCTGGGCGCCCTGCTGACCGGCAGCGCCATCGGCGCCCTTGCCGGCACGTTCTGCGGCTTCCTGATGCACCGGATCATCGACCCCGTGCGCCAGCTGTCGGATGTGGATGTGGGTGTGTTCTGATCTGGCCTGAGCACAGAAACTGAAAAATCGCCTTGAAACCGCCGCACGGCTGGCATCCCATACCATGGATTCGCCGGGGAACACGGCGCATTGAAGGGGACCCGAATGCAGCTTTTCCGAAACTTCCGCCCCGCCCTCATCGCGGCGGCTTCGACACTCATGCTTGCTGGCCTTCCGGCCAGTGCGGAGGCTGTAAAGGTTACGCAGGGCCGGGTTGAACTGCCGACGTCCGGCCTGGTGGTTGACCTGCCCGCCGTTGCGGGGCGAAGCTATTCGGTATCCTCCAGCTGGTCCCTGAGCGCCGAGACAGGAACCTTCGACACGCGCGACGTGATCGACGAGTTCGATGCCAGCGGCACCCTGATCATTGGCACATGGGTGCAGAGCGGATTTTTTAACGCAGGCAGCTGTGCAGACGTGCTGGCTGAAACAAACCTGGACGCGTCCTGGACCACGAAGACGAACCTGTGGGGCGAAGGCTGGTATGTGAAGGGCGGCATATACACCTTCACCGGAGACCTCGGCCGGCGCCCTGCCGCGCAACTCTGCCGGGACGGGAAAGACGGCACCTCGCTGCTCTTGCACCATTATCTAGTGGACCGCCCGGACACGACCGGCCAGGCCGAGACGATGCAGGCGGTGGCCGCTTCCGGCGTCATGGCCGCAGCATCCCGTTCGTACTCGGACTATCGCGTGGCCGATGTGAAGCCGACCTTGCGGCCGGAAGTACGAAAGAGAGGCGGAGATGCGGCGCGGACCGTCAAACTTGCGACCAACCAGATGCTCGCCGACCTGCCGGAAGACGGCTATGTCTGGCTGACCTTCGAGGGCGATGGGGTGGATTTTCTGGAACGCACGATGCCCTCGCTGCCGCCGGTGACAGTGGAAGTTATGGCGCTTGAGGGATATTCCTGCGCCGAAGTGCTGGGCTCCTTCACGGAGAACCTGCTTCCGGATCACAAGCCCGCAAACCTGCCCGCGGGCTGGTCGGCGGGCAATGGTCTAAATGTTGATGGCGATCCGGAAATGATCATGTGCCATGGCCGAGCAGATGGCGCGATGATGGTCGGCGTGTTTCAGGGGCAGAACCGGGATGTGACCTACCTGCACCCCCTTCTCGGCGCCTTGCTGAACGCCCGGCGCGCGAACTGAAGCCGCCCGGCGCGCTTGACGCCTCCGGCAAAGCGGGCCACGCCGCGAGGGATGAGCACGTCTGACACGATCGAGATCTGGACCGACGGGGCCTGCAGCGGCAATCCCGGCCCCGGCGGCTGGGGGGCGCTGATCCGCTGGAACGGGCACGAGAAGGAACTGTTCGGCGGCGAGGCGGCCACGACCAACAACCGGATGGAGATGATGGCCGTGATCGAGGCGCTGAACGCGCTGAAGCGGCCCTCGAAGGTCATCCTGCATGTCGATTCCACCTATGTGAAGGACGGCAAGACCAAGTGGATCCAGGGCTGGAAGCGCAATGGCTGGAAAACCGCCGACAAGAAGCCGGTCAAGAACCAGGACCTCTGGATGGCTCTCGAAGAGGCCGCTGCCCGCCACGACATCACCTGGAAATGGGTCAGGGGCCATGACGGCGACGAAGGCAACGAACGTGCCGACGCGCTTGCCCGCCAGGGCACGGCCCTGGCCCGTGGCACAAGATAAGCCGCCGCGAGAAACCTGTAAAAAGCTGGAATCGCCTGTACCGGCCGGAAAAGCCTGTAGGGTGCATTAAGCGAAGCGCAATGCACCGCCCCCGAACGCCCACCCCTCCTCAGACCCCTGCGCAGGCAGGGGTCCCGTCTCTTGCTGCGCCGGAGACCTGCCGGCGCAGGCATCCCCGGCAGCTTTCCGCGGGCCGGCCTTATGCAACAGCAAATCCGGCCAGACGGGAAAAATCCCCATACGGATCAGGGGGCGGAAAAGAATTTCCCGGAAACGTGTGCAACACCCTCCGCACCGGGGGTATCGTAGGCCCCATGACCCCGATGCGTGTCCTGCGAGCCAACCCCCACTTCGCGCGCCTGTTCGCGCGGGTGCACCCGCTCTGCTGGCCGATCCTCTGGTGGAGCCTCAACCGCCTGCTCGACTGGTACGAGACCTCG
>JBKBJF010000016.1:0-34189 GCA_046293935.1 Hyphomonas sp. | reverse complement strand
AAATCCTGTTCAACCTCGTCTCCAATGCCATGAAGTTCACCGACCGGGGCCAGGTCACTGTGACCCTTGCCACGTCACCGGCGCCGGAAGACCTGATGCTCACCATGCGCGTGGCCGATACCGGGCGCGGCATTTCCGATGCCGACAAGGCCCGCCTGTTCGAAGCCTTCGAACAGGCCCAGACAGCAGATGCCTTCTCCGGCAGCGGCCTGGGCCTGTCGATTGCCCGCGGCCTCGCGCGCACGCTGGGCGGGGAAATCCTGCTGGCCGATAATCCGGGCGGCGGCTGCGTCTTCACCGTGGCTATCCCCGTGCGCAAGGCGGGACCACGCCTCGCCGTGGAGAACAGGAGCGAAGGCAGGCCGGCGCGGTTCAATCTCGGCGAAGTTCTTCTGGCTGAGGATCACGAGGCCAGCGCCTACGTGATTCGTGAAGCCCTGATCGCGGCCGGCTGGCGCGTCGAGATCGTGGCCGACGCCACCGCGGCCATCCAGCGTATCGCCCAGCGCCGCTACCAGCTGATCCTCACGGATGTGCACATGGCGGGCGGTGGCGGCGAGGCGGTGCTGCGTTCGGCGCGCTTCGGCCATGGCCTCAACGCGCATACGCCGGTCGTTGCCGTTACCGCCGACACCAGCCCGGAGCGGCACGCCGCCTGCAGCCGGGCCGGATTCTCCGGCATCATCGACAAGCCTGTGCGTGCCCGTGCGCTCGTCGCCGCACTCGCAGATATTCTTATCCAGTCCGCGCAGCCGCGCCGCGCGGCCGGGGCCTGAGCCTCAGCCAGCCTCCGCCCGCCAGAGCCGGAAGCTGCCGGTCGAGCCGCCGCAGCTGCAATTCTCCGTACACTGAAAGGTCCAGGTGCCGGTGATCTCGTCGCCGGTTTCTGACAGCTGGCCGGAGAGGTGAAACGGCTTGTCAGAGAAGAACGGGGTGCCGAAGGTGATCGGGAAACTCACCGCCGCGCCCTCGCGGGTGCCCCGGATGTCGAAACAGCGCTCCGCCTTGCTGGCGTGATGCGGGAAATCGCTGGCCGCGCCGTGCCCTTCGATAGCCAGAGCCGTGATCCGCAGGCGTGCCGTGAAATGAATATCGGCCCGGCGTGCCGAGCCCGATACGCCGCGCATATGGCCTTGCCAGTCGCGTTCAGGTTCGGTGCGGGTCGCGTCAGAAAGCTTCGCGAACAGCGCGTTGAGAAGCGCACTTTCGCGCAGCGTCTCGGGCGGAGGGGGCATGTCATACGGCATGGCCGTTCAAAGGTCCGTCAGGGGGAGCTTCACGTTGCGTGAAGACTCCGGTGCGCCCACCCAAGCGCGTCCAGCTGGGAATGTTCCCCGGGAATCCGGGCGAAATTCCGGCAACCACCCGGCTTAAATTTCCGTAGCCTCTGCGGCTGCCCCCTTGCGCCAGCCTGAAACCCCGCAGCGATCACAGGCGCGGGGCCTCAGAAGGTCCGTCCTATCAGCAGATAAGCCGATTGCCGTCCGCCCTCGGAGCGACCGAAGGCGAGATAGACCGGGCCGAATGCCGTCTTGGCCGCCACATAGACGCTGCCGCCGATCCGCAACTCGCCGAAGTCCAGCCCCTCGCCGGCCTGCCACACATCCCCCGCTTCCAGCGAGGCTCCGGCAAACAGCGGCACGCCGAACAGTTGTTCGGAATCCTGGCCAAAGGCGCGCCGGTAGATCAGCTGGCCGGTCACGAAGCCTTCGCCGGTCAGCTCCTCCTTGCGATAGCCTGACAGGCTGAACAGGCCGCCGACACGGTAGAACGCATCCAGCGGCGTACGTCCGCTGATCTGCTCACCGCCGGAGAGCGCCGCGATCAGCGTGTTTGGCCCCTCGCTGAAGGCGGCGAGGCCTGAGGCGGTGACAGTTTCGAAATCGCCATTGTCGCCGAGGCCTTCAAACCCTCGGGTCCAGCGCACGTCGCCCTGCAGGCCGCGTCTCGGGAAGAAGGGATCATCGAGCGTGTCATATCCGCCCGAGGCCACAAGGCGGCCGATATCCACGTCAATCTCGGAAAACGGGGCAGCGCCTTCATTCAGCTTGGCGCGGCCAGTGCCGAGATCGATGCCAAGGCGCACTTCGCCAACATTGCTGAACTGGTATCCGGCATCAAGGCCGATGAGGCCGAAGGTCAGGTCATAGCCGGCTTCCTTGAAGCCGCGGGTGGAGAAGATGTTGACCGGCTGGTTGCGGATCTGGCCGCGCAGCGCCGTGAACCAGTACTGCTGGGGATCGAGCAGCCGGAAATATTCCACCGCCACCTCGTTGAAATCGCCGATGGTCGCGCGCGCCTGCAGCTCAGACCCATAGGCATCCAGGGCAGGGCTGCGGAAATCGACTGAGACTGCGGCGTCCGACTCGGTGTTGAAGTCATTCTCCACGGTCAGGCCCAGGCGGACGCGACCGGCATTCGGTTGCCGGTCCTCGGCCCGGATGATCAGTCCGGTGCTGCCATTGCGCGTGTCAAAGACATAATCGACCCGCTCGAATGGCCCCAGCGCATAGATGCGGTCGAGGGCTTCATCGATCCGCGCCGGATCGGCTGGCTCACCGGCCAGGTCCATGACCTTGGCTTCCAGCAGGGATTGGTCGAGGCGCGAGGAATTCTCAATCCGGACGAAGCTGATCACCGGCGGATCACTGACCGGAAGGCCTGCATAGGCAACCGGCGGTCTGCCGGCGCGCAGGCTGGCCAGCCGGGTGGCCTGGTCAGCAATGGCCGCCTTTCCCGCCGCGATAAGTTCCGGGCCGCGGTTGAAGGCGGCAGGGTTGAAGCCTGCCGTTGCCACCCGCGCCAGCACGTCGCGGCCTTCCTGCAGGCTGCTGATGGCGGTGCGTTCATTGGCGAGGATCAGCAGGCTGACGGTCTGGGCAATCACATCCACCGCGGACGTGATCTTCTCCTGCGGCATCAGTTCTGTTGGGGTCCACACCACAATGACGACATCCGCGCCCATGTTTCGCGCCACGCTGACCGGGATGTTGGCAGAGAGGCCGCCGTCCACGAGCAGCTTGCCGTCCACCTGCACGGCCGGGAAAACACCGGGTACGGACATCGAGGCGCGCATCGCCATCGGCAACTCGCCGCTGGCCATGACATGCACCTCGCCGGTGGCGATGTCGGTAGCCACCGCCCGGAAAGGAATCTCGAGTTCGTCAAAACTATCGAGCCGGGCGCGCGCGGGCGTGAAGCGGCGCAGTTCCTTCATCAGCGCCTGATCAGAGACCGCACCCGCGGGCAGCAGGAGGCCGGAAAGTGAGACGCCCAGCCCGGCCGTGCCGGGAAAATCCGCCTGCTGCTGCTTCTGGCGATAGGTGAGCTTGTCACGGTCGGTGCCGGGTGAGAACACCCCGGTCCAGTTGGCTTCCTGTACGACCGTCTCCAGCTGGTCCGGCGTCAGGCCGGCCGCATACAGGCCACCCATCACCGCCCCCATGGACGTGCCGACCACGCAGTCCGGCCGGATGCCGCGGGCCTCGAGTTCACGGATGGCGCCGGCATGCGCGATGCCGAGCGCACCGCCACCGGACAGGACAAGCCCGATCGAGGGGCGGTCCGGGTCCGGTGAAGCGCAGGGCTTGCCCTCCGCGAGCGCGGCCAGAGGGGCCAGCAGCATCGCGAGCAGGGCAGCAGGACGGCGAAAACCGGTAAGCGTCATGGAACTCTCCTCAGGGACATCCCAAAGAGCAGGAAGCATGCCGGATGGAAAGGGACTGGTGGTTCGGGAGAGACTTGAACTCTCGACCTTACGATTATGAGTCGTACGCTCTAACCAGCTGAGCTACCGAACCGTTTGCCGCATCAGCGAAGGCGCCTGATACACACTGGCGGGGGGCGGTGCAAGCGCCCTAGGCGGCGAGGGCCGCTACATCTTCCGCAATCGACAGGGACGAGGTTAATCCGGGACTTTCGATGCCCAGCAGGTTGATCAGTCCGGCGCTGCCATGCGTCTCAGGGCCCTCGATGCGGAAATCGCCCGAAGGCGCCCCTTCCGGTACCAGCTTGGGCCTCACCCCGGCATAATCGGGGCACAGCCGCTCCAGAGTCAGGCCGGGCCAGTAGCGGGTCACCTCGGCGTGGAACAGCTTTGCCCGCGCCGGGTCCACCCGGTAATCGAAGGGTGGGCGGGCGTCATCGGGCAGCCATTCGGCATCCGGGCCGACCTTGCCCCGCCCGGCAAGGTCGATCGTCAGGTGCAGGCCGAGGCTGGAGGTCGTCGGCATCGGGTAGATGAGGCGCGAGAAGGGGGTATGGCCCTGGATGGTGAAATAACTGCCCTTCACATAGTGCGGCGCCGGCAGGTGGGCCGTGTGCGGTCCCTCGATCAGCGCGGCCACGCGGATGGCATGATGCCCGGCGGCATTTACCACCGTGCGGGCGAGAATGCTGGCAGGGTTCGCCCCGCCTGTCTCAAGCCTCAGATGGCCGGGCTCGACCGCTCCGGAGAGCACCGGGGTGCCAAATGCGATGGAGCCGCCCGCATCTTCCAGTTCGCCCTGCAGGGCGAGGAAATAGGCATGGCTGTCGAAAATGCCGGAGACCGGCGACTGGATGGCCCCGCTGACGTGCGGGCTCAGCGCCGGCTCGATCTTCCGGGCTGCCGCGCCGTCGAGCAGCCGCAGGCCCTCGACCCCATTCTCCTCTGCGCGGGCAAGGATGGCGGGCAGGCCTCCGGCTTCGTCCCCGACGGCCACCACCAGCTTGCCACAGCGCTTTACTGTGATCGCATGGGTATCAAGATAGTCATACAGCATCCGCCGTCCGGCGACACAGTGGCGCGCCTTCAGTGAGCCCTTGGCGTAATAAAGGCCGGCATGAATGACCTCCGAATTGCGCGAGGACGTGTGCATGGCGATCTGGTCCTCGGCTTCCAGCACGATCACCTCCCGGCCTGCACGGGCGAGGGCACGCGCCGCGGCCAGGCCAATCACGCCCGCACCGATCACCACCACATCTGCCTCGAAACGGTCTGTCATGATCGGCTGTCTCTGCTCCCTCTCGCCCGGATGGGGTCTTCGATCTAATATCAGTGGGGATGAACGGACGCAGCCTGATTCTCGCTGCACTCCTTGCCACAGGGGCGCTGCCCGCCCGCGCTGATGTCGCGGGCGCAGATGCAGCCTTCCGTGCCGGGAAATATGAGCTGGCGCTGCAGGAAGCGGCGAAGTCCGGATCGGCGGATGGCTATGGCCTGATGGCGCGCGTGCTGCTGGCCAAGGCCATGTGCGGCGACCGAGATCCGCCCCGGTCCATGCTTGAGGAAGCCGTCGCAGCGGCCGACAAGGCACTGGCGCTCGATCCCCGCCACGAGGAGGGGCGGTTGCAGAAGGCAATTGCGCTGTCGCTGATCGTGCGGCCGATGGGCCTCGGGGAGGCGAGCGAGACCGGCTATGGCCCGAAAGCGAAAGCCCTGGCCGAGAGCGTGCTGAAGGATGATCCGGCCAATCACTATGCCCTTGGATTCCTTGCCGTCTGGCATGTGGAGGTGCACCGGCGTGGAGGCACGCTGGGCGCAGCCATGCTGGGGGCAAGCCTGAAGACCGCCCGGGCGAACTATGCCGAAGCGGTGCGCCTTGCCCCGAACGACGCGGGCCTGCGCTGGCAATGGGCCCGCGCGCTCGCAGCCTATGACGCAAAGAAATACAAGGGCGAGATCGAGGCCGAGTTGGAGGCCGCGCTGGCGATTGATCCGGCTACGGAGCTAGATCGCGTGATGCAGGGCCGGGCGGCGGTCTTGCTGAAGGCCGTCAGAGCAGGCAAGCCGAAGGAAATTGAGCGCCAGGCATTGGCGATGCTGTAGGGCGGGTCATTCCGCCGCGACGGCCTGCTTCTCCGCGGCATGTTCCGACAGCCAGCGCTCGGCTTCCAGCGCCGCCATACAGCCCATGCCGGCAGCGGTGACGGCCTGCCGGTAGGTTTCATCGGTCACATCGCCTGCCGCGTAAACCCCGGGGATGGCGGTGCGGGTGGAGCCGGGCTCGGTGATCAGGTAGCCGTTCGGGCGCATCGGCAGCTTGCCCACGAAAAGCTCCGTAGACGGCGCATGTCCGATCGCGATGAAGATGCCATGCACCGGCACATCGCGCACGGCGCCAGTCTTGACATTGCGGATGCGCGCAGCGGTCACGCCGAGGGGGTGCTCATCTCCCAGCACGTCCTCCAGCGTATGATCCCAGATCACTTCGACCTTGGGATTCTTGAACAGGCGGTCCTGCAGGATTTTTTCGGCGCGGAAATGGTCGCGGCGGTGGATGACCGTCACTTTCGAGGCGAAGTTCGTCAGGAACAGCGCCTCTTCCACGGCCGAGTTGCCGCCGCCAACGACCATCACTTCGCGGCCCCGGTAGAAGAAACCGTCGCAGGTCGCACAGGCGGAGACGCCAAAGCCCTTGAACTTCTGCTCGCTCGGCAGGTCCAGCCACTTGGCCTGCGCGCCGGTGCAGATGATCACCGCGTCGGCGGTATAGACCGTGCCGCTGTCGCCCACGGCGCGGAAAGGGCGCGTCTCGAACTCAACCTCGATGATGTGATCATTGGCCACCTTCGCGCCCATCTTCTCGGCGTGTTCCTGCATCTTCACCATCAGTTCCGGGCCCTGAATCTCGGCAAAGCCCGGATAGTTCTCGACATCCGTGGTGATGGTCAGCTGGCCGCCGGGCTGCGCGCCGGTGACGACCAGCGTGTTGCGCAGTGCGCGTGCCGCATAGATGGCGGCGGTCCAGCCGGCTGGGCCGGAGCCGATGATGAGGATGTCTGCGTGGCGCGTCTCGGCCATCTGAGGCCTCCTTCAGTTCCGAATGCCCCATATGGGGCGCCGGAAGTGAGGGTTAAAGCGCTCCGGCCCCTCCTGCAATGCGGCTATGCCGCAGGAGGGCTCACATCTGCGATCACTTCCACCGTCGCATGGCTGGCGCCGAAGGCATGGGCGAGGCGCTCCTTCACCGCCCGGCGCACCGCCTCGGGGCTCGCGCCGGGCGCCGGTGTCACTTCCAGCGTTACCAGAGGGCGCGATTCGGTCAGCGCCCAGGCATGCACATGGCTGACTGCCGCCACGCCCGGCACATGCGCCGTCAGGTCCGCGATGATCTTCGCCGGCTCCAGCCCTTCCGGCGTGCCTTCCAGCAGGATGTGACCGGACGCGCGGATCACCCGCGTGCCGCCATACACTGCCAGCAGCGCTACGAGGATCGAGAGGAGGGGGTCGGCCAGCGTCCAGCCCTGCCACAGGATCAGCACCGCTGCCAGGATCGCCGCCACCGAGCCCAGCATGTCGCCCGCCACATGCCACAGCGCCCCGCGCAGGTTCAGGTCATGGCTGTGCGCGCCGCCATGCAGGATGCGGAAGGCGATGATGTTCACGATCAGGCCCAGCACCGCGATGCCCAGCATCAGCCCGCCCGCCACGGGCACCGGTGCCATCACGCGATGAATGGCTTCCCAGACGATCCAAAGCCCCAGCAGCACCAGCAGCACGCCGTTGGTGAATGCGGCCAGCACCTTCATCCGCCCGAACCCGTAAGACCGGGCCGGGTCTGCCGGCCGCGCCGCCAGCCGGTAGCCGAACCAGGCGAGCAGCAGCGATCCCGTGTCCGTCAGCATGTGCGCCGCATCCGCCAGCAGGGCAAGCGAGCCCGAGAGGATACCCCCGATCACTTCGGCCAGCATGAAGCCGCCGGTCAGCAGCGCCGCCAGCACCACGCGCCGGCGCGAGTCGGCAGTGGTCATGTCGGCATGGTGCTGGTGGTGGGCAGGGTCATGCGCGTGGCTGTTGCCATGGGCATGGCCGTGATCGTGGGGATGCGTGTGGGGTTCGCCAGGGCAGGCGGGCGCGTTCGTCTGGGTCATGGCGCCGGGGTGCCGTGAGGGACGCCGGGGGTCAATCCGTGAGTGATAGCATAACGCCGCCAAAGCGGCGTAAGGTGGCGTAAAATAAGTCTGGGAGGGACGGAAATGACACAGGTGCGCCTGAGGCAGCTCGTGATTGCGGCAAAATCGCTGGAAACAGCCGAGGCGCTGGCGGATGTATTACGCCTCGGCCCCGGTTTCGCTGACCCCGGTGTGGGCGAGTTTGGTCTTGTCAACCGTGTCTATGCGCTTGGCGACCAGTTCCTTGAAGTTGTCGTGCCCACCGCGCTGACGGCGCCTGCGGCCCGCTTCATCGCGCGGGGCGGGGAGGGCGGCTATATGGCGATCTTCCAGACGGATGATCTCACCGCCACCCGCGCCCGGCTCGACACAATGAACATCCGCCGTGTCTGGAACATTGACCTGCCGGATATTTCCGCCAGCCACCTCCACCCCGGCGATATCGGCGCTGCCATCGTCTCGATCGACGAGGCCCGCCCCGCCGGCAGCTGGCGCTGGGGTGGTCCGGAGTGGAAAAAGACGTCCGTCCCCGGACGCTTAACCGGCGCTGTGGTGACGACGCGCGATCCGGAAGGCCTCGCCGCCCGTTGGGGCAAGGCGCTGGGCGCGCCGGTCTCGGGCACGGTGGTCAGGCTCACGGATGCGATGATCGAATTCCGTCAGGGAACGGAAGAACGCCTGTCAAAGTTCCGCGTCTACGTGCCGGAGCCCGGCGCCGCGGCGGCGCGCGCGATAAGGCGCGGGCTGGATGTCGTGGACAACGAGGTGCGGATCGGCAGCGTGGGGATTGTGCTCGACCGTTTTAAACGCGCTTAAAAAGGTATCTCGTCGTCCAAGTTCTGGGAGAAACTTTGCCCCGGCTTGGGGCGTCGATTGTTATTCTTCTTGAGTTTCAAATTTGGCGCTTCGGAAGAAAGCGTATCCCAACCTGATGCTGTTAAGCGCAACGCCATGTAGCCGTTGCCATCTTCATACTCTTCAATAACTTCAACCTGTGCCTTTTTTTGAAGATCACGAAGGGCAAGCGCTGTGGCAACATCAGTAAATCCGGCAATACTCATACTGCTTCTTACTGAGTAGACAGTGACGGAGGAAGTTTCAACGATCTGATCGGCAGCAATCAACGCCAAGCATGTGAGCTCGTGGTCTTCAAGGCGCGCAGTGCCGCTTGTTTCGGCGGGCTCGCGTTTGGCAATGGTCTTCGCTACGCTTCCCTTCTGAATTTGAGCTTTGAGAAACGTTGTTATGCGTTCTGCCAAACTGATAAAATCACTTGGGGACTCGCTGTCATAAAAAAGCACCTTTCGGTGCTGCACATCAAATGGGAGTCGTGCGCGAGACTGCGATGCGCAGACTATGCAGACTGCTTTGCCTTCTGCGAGAGCAAAACCTAGTTCGAACCAGACATTTGCATTATCTTCGGAAATGTCTGCAAAGCAAACGTCAGCGCTGCGTATCTCTTGTTCGATAGTTTCAATGGGAATTGTGGAAGCGGGGTCTTCATCCACTTTGTAAGGCTTCATTCCTGCCGCCTCAATTGCTGGTGCAAAAACGTCCTTGTAACGCTTCTGGTAAGGCTGGCTAAAGGGTTGGATAACGAAGCATTTCATCAAACATCCACCTCCGCCTCAAGCGCGAATTCCTCGATGAACTCGCGCCGCGGTTCCACCACATCGCCCATCAGTTTCGTGAACAGGTCGTCCGCCTCGTCGGCGTGCTCAACCTTCACCTGCAGCAGCGTGCGGGCGTTGGCGTCGAGCGTGGTTTCCCAGAGCTGGTCGGCGTTCATTTCGCCGAGACCCTTGTAGCGCTGGATTTTCAGGCCCTTGCGGCCCGATTCCAGAACAGCGTCGAGCAGGCCGGATGGTCCGTTCACAGAGAACTCGCCGCCTTTCTCGTGCCGGAGGATCGCCGGCTCGGCATAGATCTCCTTCAGGCCGGCCGCCCGTTCGGCAAGGCGAAGGGCATCCTGGCTGGCGATGAGGTGGGGCGGCAGCACGGCCGTCTCGTCCACGCCGCGCACGGTGCGTTGCAGCACGAGTGCGCCGTCGGCGAAGCGGCCCACCCAGGTATCCTCGCCTTCCTCGGCGATCCGGTTCAGCCGCGCGGCGGTCGCCTGCGCTTCGGCCGCGCCGGCCCCGGCCACCAGCGCACCCGCCAGCGCAGCGGCCTCGATCAGGTCCGCCGGTGCGCGTAGAGCCAGACGTTTGAGGCCTGCGCGGAAACTGGCCGCCTGCCGCACCCGCTCGCGCAGGTCTTCGCCGGCGATCTGTGTGCCGTCGGCCAGTATCAGTGTCTCGCCGCTGGTGCCTTCCTCGATCAGGTAGGCCTCCAGCTCGCTGTCATCCTTCACATAGCGTTCGGACTTCCCGCGTGTCACTTTGTAGAGCGGCGGCTGCGCGATGTAGAGATAGCCGCGCTCGATGATCTCCGGCATCTGGCGATAGAAGAAAGTGAGCAGCAACGTGCGGATGTGCGCGCCGTCCACGTCCGCATCGGTCATGATGATGATCTTGTGATAGCGCAGCTTGTTGATGTCGAACTCATCCCGCCCGATGCCGGCGCCAAGCGCCATGATCAGTGTGCCAACCTGATCGGAGGACAGCATCTTGTCGAATCGCGCGCGCTCGACGTTCAGGATCTTGCCGCGCAGCGGCAGGATCGCCTGGTTGTCGCGGCTGCGCCCCTGTTTCGCAGAACCGCCGGCCGAGTCCCCCTCGACGATGAAGAGTTCGGATTTCGCCGGGTCCTTTTCCTGGCAGTCTGCGAGCTTTCCTGGCAGGGACGTGATGTCGAGCGCCGACTTCCGGCGTGTCAGCTCGCGCGCCTTGCGGGCTGCTTCGCGCGCTGCCGCCGCCTCGACGATCTTTTCCATGATCAGGTTGGCTTTTTTCGGGTTCTCCTCGAACCACTCGCCGAGCTTCTCGTTCATCAGGCTCTCGACCACCGGGCGCACCTCGGAGGAGACAAGCTTGTCCTTCGTCTGTGAGCTGAACTTCGGGTCCGGCACTTTCACGGAAAGCACGCAGGTCAGCCCTTCGCGCGCGTCATCGCCGGAAATCTCGACCTTCGACTTCTTCGCCGCGCCGGTTTCATTGGCGTACTTGTTGATGATCCGCGTCAGCGCTCCGCGGAAGCCGGCAAGGTGGGTGCCGCCATCACGCTGCGGAATGTTGTTGGTGAAGCAGAGCACGGATTCGTGATAGCTGTCGGTCCATTCCAGCGCCGCTTCCACGGTGATGCCGTCGCGCTCACCCAGCACATAGATCGGCTCGCCGATCAGCGAATGCTTCTGCTTGTCGATATGCTGCACGAAGGCCTTCACGCCGCCTTCGTATTCCAGCACAACTTCGTAAGGCTCGGCGCCCCGTTCGTCGCGGAAGATGATCTTTACACCGGAATTGAGGAAGGCCAGCTCGCGCAGCCTGTGTTCCAGTGTCTTGCGGTCATAGTCGGTCTTCGTGAAAGTCTTCGGGCTCGACAGGAACCGGACCGAGGTGCCGGTATAGGGCTTGCCGTTCTCGCGCTTCGGCGAAGGGCCGCGGCGTGTCAGCGGTGCTTCCACCCGCCCGCCATCGACGAAGCGGACGAAGTGTTCGTAGCCTTCCCGGTGGATGGTCAGGTCCAGCCAGTCGGAGAGCGCGTTGACGACCGACACGCCCACGCCGTGCAGACCGCCCGAAACCTTGTAGGAATTGGAGTCGAACTTGCCGCCCGCATGCAGCTGCGTCATGATCACTTCGGCTGCCGAAACGCCTTCGGTCGGGTGCATCCCCACGGGAATGCCGCGCCCGTTATCGGTGATTTCGGCCGAACCGTCCGGATACAGAGTTACTGTCACGCGGTCGGCATGTCCGGCCAGCGCCTCGTCGATGGCATTGTCCACCACTTCATAGATCATGTGATGCAGGCCCGAGCCGTCATCGGTGTCGCCGATGTACATGCCGGGGCGCTTGCGCACGGCATCCAGGCCTTTCAGGACCTTGATGGAGCCTGCACCATATTCGCCCTCGCCGCCCGGAGCGGGCGCCGCCTGATTGCTGTCATCGGCCATGGGAAATTCTTTCTCGGATGATTCTCGAAATCCTCCGGAAATATAGGAGATTTCCGGGCATTAGGGAACGCTCACGCCGGGCATTTTGCAGTGTCGCGAGTGCTTTATTTTCGTCTGAAAGATCAATGGCTTACGCGGCAAACTTCAGGCGCTGCGGGCGGCGCTCAGCGGCGCCTGCCGGACGGCCTGCCAAAGCCGGGTTTGCGGGCCGCTTTCGGGCCCGGACGGGCCCCCTTTTCGCTGCCTGGCTTGCCCTTGAAACGCGACTTGCCGGAGGCCGCCTCAGGGGCCGGTTTCTGACCCTCGCGGGGCTTTACCGTGCGCAGTTTGCGATCATCCTCGATATACTCGGACGCCGAAAATGCCCGCGCGGGGCGCGCCGGATCAGTGGCGCTGCCTCGTGGCGGGGGTGGTTTGCGCAAGGTGGGGTGGGGCGTCTCCCCGCGGGGCGTGCGGCGCAGCGTGGGTGCGTGGTTTTCCGGCTCCGGAATGCCCTCCAGCGGGAAGGCGGCAAGGCTGCCCTCCAGCCGTCCGGTCTCTCCGGTTTTCTCGAACAGGCGCCGTGCCCCGTCCGGTGTCAGCTCGACATGCGTATGGCCCGAATTGATGCGGATCTGGCCGATATCCTCGCGCGATATGCCGCCCGCCTTGCACAGCATCGGCAGCAGCCATTTCGGATCGGCATTCTTCTTGCGCCCGACATTGAGGGCAATCCACACCGCACCTGGTATTTCCGCGCGCTGGGTATGCGGACGTTTCTCGCGCGGCGGACGGTCCTCGCGCGGCGTGCGCTCCGGACGCTCATACGCGCCTGGCTCGGAACGCGCACGCCGGGCCGGCTGGTCTTCGACATCGCGCAAGTCTTCGGGCGCCGACAGGCCGCTGCGCCGCGCACGGATGAATGCGGTTGCAACGGCTTCCGCCCCATGCCGCGCCAGGAGTTCTGCTGCGAGTGTCGTTTCTGCCTCTGTCGCCGGAGGCGCAAAGGCCGCATCCGCCAGCAGCCTCGCGTCGTCCTGCCGCGCGATCTCATCTGCCGAGGGCGGCTTGCCCCAGCTGGCGGCGATCCTGGCCTCCTGCAGCAGGCGTTCGACGCGCCGGCGTGCTTTCGGCACCACCAGCAACGTGCAGACGCCCTTGCGCCCGGCTCGGCCCGTGCGCCCCGAACGGTGCAGCAGCGTTGCCGGGTCGCGCGGCAGGTCAGCATGAATGACCAGGCCAAGATTCTTCAGGTCCAGCCCGCGCGCGGCCACATCTGTGGCGATACACACACGCGCGCGCCCATCACGCAGCGCCTGCAGCGCATTGGAGCGTTCCTTCTGGCTGAGCTCGCCTGAGAGAGCAACCACCGGGAAGCCGCGATTGCCCATCCGGCTCATCAGCTTGTTCACGGAGGCCCTGGTCGAACAGAACACCAGCACGCTTTCGGAGTCCGAATGGCGCACGAGGTTGACGATTGCGTTCTCCTCATCGCCGGGCGCAACCAGCAGGGCACGGTAGTCGATGTCCAGGTGCTGGCTGCGTTCGGCCTCCGTCGTCACGCGCACCGCATTCTTCTGGTACCGCGCCGCCAGCGCCGCAATGCCTTTTGGCACAGTCGCCGAGAACATCAGCGTACGGCGTGTTTCAGGCGTATCCTGGAGGATCAGCTCCAGCTCCTCGCGGAAGCCCATGTCCAGCATTTCGTCCGCCTCGTCGAGCACCACCACCCGCACGCCCTCCGTCACCAGAGAACCGCGCTTGATATGGTCTCCGAGCCGGCCTGGCGTGCCGATCACGATATGCGCGCCGCGTTCCAGCGCCCGGCGCTCGTCGCGCATGTCCATTCCGCCCACACAGGTGGCGAGCTTTGCTCCCGCAAGGCCGTAGAGCCAGCTGAGTTCCCGTGCCACTTGCAGCGCCAGTTCTCGTGTCGGCGCCACAATCAGGGCGAGCGGTTCAGCGGCCGGCCCGAGGGCGTCTTCGCCCGCCAGCAAGTCGCCCGCCATCGCCAGGCCGAAGGCGACCGTCTTGCCT
The DNA here is from genome assembly GCA_046293935.1 of Hyphomonas sp. Lineage (GTDB taxonomy): Bacteria > Pseudomonadota > Alphaproteobacteria > Caulobacterales > Hyphomonadaceae > Hyphomonas. Next base: position 20,244 of record JBKBJF010000016.1, on the reverse strand, counting down.
GAGCCGGTCTGGGCCGAGACGAGAAGGTCGCGCCCTTCGAGTTCAGGCTGGATCACGGCGGACTGAACCTGGGTCAGCTCGGTGTATCCGCGCGCGGAAAGGGCGCCGGCAAGGGCAGCGGGCAGGGTGTGGGGCAGGGTCATGGAGGGCCTTCGGGCGTCAAACGCGCCCATTGGCACGTTTTCCGCCCGCCCGCCACCCGCGCGGTTCAGCCAGGGTAAATCTTGAAGGCAGATGCGCCCGCCCCGCTGATCTCCTGCAGGCCACTCAGGACGCTTGAATGCCCTTTGCAGCGGCATCCATGCCAGGCGGCACACACAACGCCACCGTGTCAGATGCTAGGCTGGCCGTAGGCGTGATCTTGGTCTGTTGCGACCTACGCACGGCAAACTTCTGAAGGATTTCGACTGAAAACGCGCGAGAGCGCCATGCCTAGCCGCGGTGCAGCGCGCAGAGCTTGTTGCCGTCCGGGTCGCGCAGGTAGGCGAGATAGAGCCGTGTTCCGCCGCCTTCGCGCCAGCCCGGCGGGTCTTCGATGGCCGTGCCGCCGGCGGCCACGCCCGCCTTGTGCCAGGCATCTGCTTCCTCGGGCGTCTTCATCGTGAAGCCGACCGTCATGCCGTTTCCGGGCGTCGCCGCCTTGCCATCGATCGGCGTCGTGACAGCGAAAATGCCGCCATTGTGCATGTAGAACAGCCGCCCTTTGGGATCGGTGAAACCCGGATTGCCGCCCACGGACGAAAACAGTGCATCATAGAATTTTTTTGACCGGGCGATGTCGTTCGAGCCGACCATCATGTGACTGTACATATCGGATTCCTCTTTTCTGCTGAAACGGATCAGTGCGACGGCGGACGCGCGCCATGATTGGCAAAGGCCGCCATGGCAGGGCCGTAATCTTCAGGCGACGGGAAGCCTTCAAAGCTGAACTCAGCGCCGGTTGTGGCAAAAGGCAGGCGTTCCCGCGTCATTGTTTCGATGATCGGGCGTGTCCAGTTGCCGGCGTCCAGCATGCCGGGGCGGAAGTTCACGAAGGGCAGGCTGTGGACGCGCGTGAACAACCAGTTCTTGCAGTGCGGGCAGAACATCTGCTGGTTTTCCGCATGCAGACCGCCAATGACCGGCTCGCCACAGGTGACTTCGAATCCGTCTGCGGGAAGCAGCAGCGACAGCGAATAAGGCCCGCTCGTCAGCTTCTGGCATCCGGTGCAATGGCAGGCCATGGACACCAGCGGCGCTGCGGTTATGCGCATCTTGACCTGCCCGCACAGGCAACTGGCCGTCCACGGGAGATTCCATTCGCTCATCAGTACACCACCACGCTCCGGATACTCTTCCCCTCATGCATCAGGTCAAACGCATCGTTGATCTTGTCGAGCGTCATCACGTGCGTGATCATCGGGTCGATCTCGATCTTGCCGTTCATGTACCAGTCGACAATCTTGGGAACGTCCGTGCGCCCTTTCGCGCCGCCGAAGGCCGTGCCGCGCCAGTTCCGTCCGGTCACCAGCTGGAACGGCCGCGTCGAGATTTCCTTGCCGGCTTCCGCCACGCCGATGATCACGCTAGTGCCCCAGCCGCGGTGGCAGCATTCCAGCGCCTGCCGCATCACGTCCGTGTTTCCTGTGCAGTCAAAGGAATAATCCGCCCCGCCGCCTGTCAGCTCCACGATATGGGCAACTACATCCTTCACCTTGTCCGGGTTCACAAAATGCGTCATGCCGAAGCGCCGGCCCCAATCCTCCTTGGACGGATTGATGTCGACGCCCACGATCAGGTCCGCCCCCGCCATCTTCGCACCCTGGATGACGTTGAGACCGATCCCGCCCAGCCCGAACACCGCAACAGTCTCGCCCGGCCTGACCTTGGCGGTGTTGACCACCGCGCCGACGCCCGTCGTCACACCGCAGCCGACATAGCAGGCCTTGTCGAAAGGCGCGTCCTCGCGGATTTTCGCTACGGCGATCTCCGGCAACACGGTGAAGTTCGAAAAGGTCGAACAGCCCATGTAGTGGAAGATCGTCTGGCCCTTGTAGCTGAACCGGCTTGTGCCGTCCGGCATCAGGCCTTTGCCTTGCGTCGCGCGGATGGCGGTGCACAGGTTCGTCTTGCCGGAGAGGCAGCTCTTGCACTGGCGGCATTCAGGCGTGTAGAGCGGGATCACATGGTCGCCTGGCTTCACGCTGGTCACGCCCGCGCCCACCTCGCGCACGATGCCTGCGCCCTCATGCCCGAGGATCGAGGGGAAGATGCCCTCCGAGTCGAGCCCGTCCAGAGTATAGGCATCGGTATGGCAGATGCCCGTCGCCATGATTTCCACCAGCACTTCGCCCGCCTTCGGCCCCTCGAGGTCTACCTCGACAATCTCGAGCGGCGTCTTGGCCGCAAAGGCAACGGCGGCGCGGGTTTTCATCGGGTGGGCTCCTTGTTCGCTGCCCCCCTGATTAGAACGCTCCGCCTCGCGGGTCCACCAGGCGCAGGGAGTATTCCGCCGCAGCCTGTCTCGACACGCATTGCTGAGCATCGCATATGCTTGCGCAGCGGAGGACAGCATGAAGTGGCTGGGAATCGGAATCGTCGTCTTGGCGCTCGCCTTCTGGGCGAGCTGGCTGTGGGCCGGGCGCGACCTGAAGCCCATGGACGACATCGAACGCCAGCGCGCGCCCGGTAAGTTTGCAGACCTTGCAGGTGCCAAGGTCCACTACCGCCTCTCCGGCCCGGAAGGGGGACCAGTCATCGTGATGGTCCACGGTTTCTCCACGCCGTCTTTCATCTTCGAGCAGAATGCCGCCGCCCTGCGTGAAGGCGGCTTCCGCGTCCTGCAGTTCGACCATCTGGGCCGCGGCTGGTCCGACCGGCCAAAGGCCAGGTACGATGCCGACTTCTATGACTGGGAGCTGCTCGCCCTGCTCGACCGGCTCGGCATTGACAAACCGGCCGGTTTTGTCGGCCTGTCGATGGGCGGCCCCATCGTCGCGGAGTTTGCGGTACGCCATCCCGAGCGCGTGCAGCGGATTTTTCTGTTCGTGCCCGCAGGCCTCGATGTGTCGGGTACGGAGGGTTTCCAGGCTGCGCTTCTGCGTACCCCGCTCATCGGCGACTGGATGTGGCGCATGGTGGGTCTCAGCACCGTCGCCGGAGACCCGCAGTATGACGAGGCCGGTCTTGACCCCGCTAGCCGTCTGCAGGGGGATATCCGTGAGCAGATGGCGTATGAGGGCTATGGCCGCGCGCTGCTCGCCACATTTCGCAATTTCCACATGAGCGGGCGCGATGACACCTGGCGAGCCCTTGCCGCGAAGGGCATACCGGTCGCCGCGATGTTCGGGGATGCCGATCCGACCATTCCGGTTTCCAGCGCGGCGCGGCTGGCCTCGCTTGTCCCGGATGCGGAGATCACTGTCCTTGCGGGCGGTGATCATGGCCTCAATTACAAGCGGCACGCGGATGTCAACGACACGCTCGTCAACTGGTTTCATGCGGACACAGTCTGGTTCCCGCCACCCGCACCATCAGAAAGTCCGGAGGCAGATGAGTTCGGCAGCGCAGACACAGCAGGCGCGGGGGGCAGCCCGGAAACTATCCTTCAACCACAGCCCTACAGGACTCGACACGAACCAACTGGCATCGATTGCGGAAGGACTCGAATAAGTATGCGTCGGTGCCGGTGAGCCACGCCTGTCCCCGCATTGCGGCCAGTTCATCGAACAGCGCGGCCCGCCGGTCCGGGTCGAGATGCGCGGCCGCTTCATCCAGCAGCAGCAAAGGCGAAGGGCCTGCCGCGCTCGCTGCCAGCGCCTCGGCCGAAGCCAGCACCAGCCCGATCAGCAGCGCCTTCTGCTGCCCGGTCGAAGCCTCGCCTGCCGGTGCCCCCGTCGGGCGATGGATCACACCCAGGTCTGTCCGGTGCGGCCCGCTCAGTGTCCGTCCGGCCCCGATGTCGCGCCGCCGCCCGCTGCGGTACGCCTCCACCAGCAGGTCGAACACGCTGCGGAAGTCCTCGCCCCTCAGAGCCGCTGTCTCGGCCTCGCCGATGAGTGTCAGGTCTGCTTTCGGAAACTGCCCCTCGGGCCGCGCCTCGATTGCCCCCTGCAGATCGGCCAGCACCAGCGCCCGGTTGATCGCCAGCTCCGCGCCCGCTTCCGCCAGCCGCGCCTCGATCGCGTCCGCCCATGCCGGGTCCACAGGTCCGCGCTCGATCAGGGCATTGCGCTCCGCCAGCGCCTTCTCGTACCGCGCCGAAGCCGGCCCGTGCGAAGGCTGGTGGGCCATTACCAGCCGGTCGAAAAACCGCCGCCGCTCCGAAGCCCCGCCCCGGAACACGCCGTCCATCGCCGGGGTCAGCCAGATCAGCCGCACCCGCTCGGCCAGGTCGCCGGGGCTTGCCGGTGCGCCGTCGATGCGCACCGTTCGTTTAGCCGCTCCGGCCGTATCCAGCGATATGCCGATCTTCTGTTCATCGTCCAGCGTCGCCGCAATCGCCCAGCCTCCGGTGGCGCCATGGCGGGTCATCTCGGCCAGCTGCGCCGTGCGCAATCCGCGCCCCGGCCCGAACTGGCTCACAGCCTCCAGGAGGTTGGTCTTGCCGGCACCGTTACTGCCGTAGAGGCAGACCGCCCGCCCGTCGAGCTTCAGCGTCACGCTCTCGTAATTACGAAAGTCGGTCAGGGAGAGACGGGTCAGGGCAGTCATTCGTTTATCAGAACTTGATTCGTGCGCAGCTTTCGGAACTGATGGTTGCTTGGGCGGAGGCGAGGCAAGAGGCAGATGTCCGAAATCACAAGTGCAGTGCATTCTGTCGAGAGCTATTTCCAGTTGGGACAGCTGATGCCCGCAAACATCCAGAGGGACTATCAGTGGACACCAGAGCAGGTCCGCGTCCTGATCCAAGACCTGATCGGCTTTGTTGAAAGCATCGAGACCGGAGCACCGGACGATGTCTATTTTCTCGGCACTTTGATCGGCGTGCGCGAGGATACGATGCTGCGCCTATATGACGGATTGCAGCGGACAGCGACATTGTCCCTGTTGATCGCATACCTGCGCGACCGGATCGACGATTCTAGGCTTTCAGATCGGCTTCATGCGTGCATAGGGTTTGGGGAGACTGATTTCAGGCTGAGATTGCCGCCGCCGGACCAGACCTATTCGGAATCGATTGCGCCGCGAGGTGCAACGAGGGCTGGCATCCTCGGCGGTTTTCACGGCCGACGGATTGCGCTTCGGCGCAACCTCAATGCCATCGGGAATTGTCTGGGGCGGCGCCAGCCGGATTGGCTCGCGCGATTTGCCCTGAAGGTTCTTGAGCAAACCCGGTTTGTGCTGATCAGCCTTTCTCACCCTCAAATCGCTGAGAAGGTGTTCGAGACCGTCAACATGCGCGGGCTCGCCGTTCAGCCGCATGATCTTATCAAAAGTCGGCTCGCGCAGCTGGCTATGGATTCGGAAGAGGCGGAATATACAGTTAGCAGCTGGGACTCTGTCCGGCAGAATGTGGCGCAGGAGTATGACGCCTTCACCCAATCGCTCACGGACAGGCTGCTGGAATATCCGGATCTACAACGCCGCGATCATATGCATCATTTGTTTGACTGGCTGGCGGACAGTGCCGCGGCAACGCCTCGCCGGACTTTTCAGCTGGTTGACGAAGGCCGTGCTCTTACATTCGCCTGGAACCGCGTCATCAGTTGCACGGATGGCTGGACCAAAGCGAAGGAGATGGCGCCGCTTCTGCCGGTCTGGGTCATTCCTTGGCGGGACTGGATTCCGGTTGCGATGGAGCTGACACGGCGGCGGCTTGACAAGGAGGTGCCGGAGAAGTGGCTGCCGTCGGACCTCGACGCGCTTCAGCGGTTCTGTATGATTGTCTTACTTTCGGAATTGTCAGACAGCGGGCGGCGCAGTTTGTTCCGGACCCTTCATTGTGCGCTGCGGTCAGGCAGTTCGCCATTTCAGCAGGTGATCGCCGGCTCCGGGATCGATATGGTGGCGCGGGTTCATCGCACACTGCGGAAACCGCTTGATGACTTTAGATTACGCAGATCGTTAATGCTATGGATAGAGTCTCAGGATCAAGGCCTGAATCTCCGGCACCTGAAATCAGGGCGCGACGACAGGAGTGACGTATTCGATCCGGCCCAGATCGAACACATCCTGCCTCAGAACCCCAGTATCCAGTCTGACTGGCACACCCTGGTCCCGGATTCGGCGTCGCAGGCTTCGGTGATTAACTTAATCGGGAACCTGGTCGTCGTTCCCAAATCCGTCAATGAGGAGCTGGGCCGGAAGGACTTCAACGAAAAGCGCAGGATACTTCAGAAGTCGCAGTCCCGGCTGCAGCGGTTCACCACGGTGCAGGATGTGCTATCCGCGCGCTCATGGTCGCCTGCAGATATCAGGGCCCGCACTGAGCGGATGACCACTAAGCTCTGCGAGCAGTTGCAGATTGCTCCGCTTCCCGCAGAACATCTCGCTCCGGATAGTGACGGCTACACCCGCAGCGGCATCAGCACATAGCGCGCCGACTCGTCCGAAGGGTCCAGCACCAGCGCCGGCGAGGCGGGATCATTGAACATGAACTCCGCCTCGTCGGACTCGATCTGGCCGGCGATGTCGAGCAGGTATTTGGCATTGAAGCCGATCTCCATCGGGTCTGAGGCATATTCCGCCTCGATCTCCTCATTGCCGGCGCCGGTTTCCGCATGGTTCACCGCCAGCGTCAGGCGGCCATCGGCCAGAGACAGCTTCACGGACCGCGAGCGCTCCGCCGAAACTGTCGACACGCGGTCCACCGCCGCCTCGAACGCCTTGTTGTCGACCGTCAGCTTCTTGTCATTGCTCTTCGGAATGACGCGGGCATAATCGGGGAACGAGCCGTCGATCAGTTTCGAAGTCAGCACGGCCTTGCCGGCATGCACCACGATCTTGGTGTCCGACACCGTCACTGACACTTCGTCCTCGCGCCCGTCGATCAGGCGGCGGATTTCGTTCACCGTCTTGCGCGGCACGATCACGCCTTGCAGTTTTTCGCTGCCCTTTGGTGCTTTCAGCTCCGCCAGGGCCAGACGGTGGCCATCGGTCGCCACCGAACGCAGAACCGGCTTGCCGGCCTCATTCTTTGCCGCGTGCAGGTAGACGCCGTTGAGGTAATAGCGCGTCTCCTCGGTGGAGATTGCAAACCGTGTTTTGTCGATCAGCCGTGCCAGATCTGCGGCCGGCAGACTGAACGAGACGCCGCCTTCATCCGTGGTCATCGTCTGGAAGTCGGCCGCCGGCAGCGTCGGCAGCTCGAACTGCGAGCGCCCCGCGGTCAGCACCAGGCGCTGTGTCTCAGGATTGAGGTCCATCTGCACGGCCGCGCCGGCGGGCAGCTTGCGCACGACATCGAACAGCGTGCCTGCCGGGGCTGTCACGGCGCCGTCCTTCGACACTTTCGCCGTCGCCGAGTCGACCGCCTCGATATCGAGGTCGGTGGCAGTGAGGCGCAGCTCGCCCTTCTTCGCTTCCAGCAGCACGTTCGACAGGATCGGAATGGTGGTGCGGCGCTCGACAATGTTCTGCACATGGCCCAGCGCATCCAGAAGGTCACTGCGTTCGATCGTCAGTTTCATCGTCTTGTCCGTCTATCACAGGCCCCGGTGTGCGGCGGCCCCCAATCCAGGTGTTGTTGTTTGGTCCTTGCTGGCTCCCGCACAGGCCGGGAATCAGCCCGCCTCCGGGGGGAAGCGGGCCGAGGATGCTTAAACAAGTTCCGGCAAAAGCCAAGCGCCGAGGTGGCCCGCCGCGCGCCGGCGCCTCAGGCGTGCCCACCTTCGATCAGGTCGCTTAGGGTGGCCTCGACCCGGGCGATGTCTTCGGCAAGCCGGGCATCCTCGCCCACCGTCTTCTCGATCCGGCGGAAGGCGTAAAGCACGGTGGTGTGGTCGCGCTTGCCAAACGCCCGGCCGATTTGCGGGAAGGATTTCCGCGTCTTCGTCCGGCACAGGTACATGGCGATCTGGCGCGGATAGACATAGGCCTGCACCTTGCTCGGGCCTTCCAGATCGTTGCGCGCGATCGGGAACACTTTCAGCGTCGCCTTCTTGATCTCGTCAATCGTCGGCTCGCGCTGTTCCCCGGCATGCCGGCGGATCACCCGGTCCAGCATTTCAAGGGTCGGCTCTTCCTGCCCGAAATTGGCTTCGGTGAAGAGGCTCCACACCGCGCCCGTCAGCTCGCGGCCGGGGCCTCGGATGCCATTGTTCAGTTTCTGGATCATGTCGTCGCTCAAGCGGAACTCCGGATGGCTGGCACGGATATGGGACGCAAGACGCACAAGGATGTCACGGCGCATCGCCGCATCGGGCAGGCCGACCTCGATCGCGGTTGCGCCCTTGATCTCGTTCAGCAGGCGCTGGCCGAAGCCGGTCGTCTCGCCGGGAGCGGCATCGCCCACCAGCACGACCTGTCCGCCATTGCCGGTCACTTCGCGGATATTCTGGTACAGTTCATTGGCCGTGCCCGGTTTGCCGGCAATCCGGTGCAGGTCGTCGACGATCAGGATGGCGGCGGTGCGCAGGCGGCGCTTCAGCCCGCTCGTGTCGCGTGCCTTCACCCCGTCGAGATAGGCCGACATGAACTCCTCCGCCGTCAGGTAGACGACCGGCCGGCGGGCATCGCGTGCGGCGACATCGGCCTTCAGCGCCAGCACCGTATGCGTCTTGCCGGTCCCCTGGGGCCCATAGATCAGGGTGATCGGCGTGCCCGTCGGCAGGCCCGCGGCGATGCGCTTGGCCATCTCCGTGGCAATCTGGTTCGAGGCGCCGACCACCAGGTTCGCAAAGGTCATGGCCGGGCTGCCGGACGGGGCCGGAGCAGGGGCGGCATCGGCCGGCACCTCTGCCTCATCATCGGCCCACGGGTCGCCAATCAGGTCGCGCAGATCCTCGTTGATCATCCGCCAGCTGACGAGTCTGATGCGGCGCGCCTGCGGATCGAAAGCCGCCCACAGCCGCTCGATCTCGCGCTTGTGGCGGGTGTTCACGCGGTCCAGCGCCACCGCATCGCGCGCTGCCAGCAGCATCTCGCCATCGACCTCGGCGACAAGCCGCAGCTCCAGAATCCAGCGCGAAAACTCGTCCGCCGCAAGGCGGGACTCGAGCGCCGCCAGCACGTCATCCCAGACGCGCAGCCCGGTGGCATCACCGCCCTGGCCTTCTTGACCATTCTGAATGAAGCGAGAGACAAACAATCTTTTTCGGCCCATCACCGACCCCGTTTCTAGTTTTGATCGCTCTTCCCAACTCGCACACGACGCGCCCCGGCAGGCCCCCGCCTGCGACATAAAAATACTCTTTACCGGGACTAAATTCGGCTGGTGAGGGAGAAGTTATTCGGCACAGAGTTACGTAGCAAGCCCAACTTTTTTTTGAAGGCGGGAATAAGGGTGTTGACAGGGCTCACAGGGTGAAAATGCGCTTGAGATTCATCCGCTTGGATGGCCCAAAAAAAATGCATGTGAGCATCTGATGACTTTTGTTCGCGTTAGTTCTGTCAACCGGGAACTTCCATAAATCGCTGTGGAATTTCCGCTTTTTCAGATCCGCTTTGCAGGCGTGCCACACCCGAAGACTCCAGAGAACCGGAGGTCCCGTTCAGGTTGCAATCCGGCGTGTTCCGCGACGCTCGCCGAAATCCCCTGATAGTCATGGGCAGCGGGCAAAAACAAAGCCCGCCAGGGGCTCTGGCGGGCGTTTTGATCTTCACGCCGGGTCCGTTCCGGCAGGCGCCGGAAAGGGATCAGGCCATCGCCTTGACGCGGGCCGACAGGCGCGAAACCTTGCGGGCGGCGGTGTTCTTGTGGGCGACGCCCTTGGTCACGGCGCGCATGATTTCCGGCTGGGCCACTTTCAGGGCCTCGGCCGCAGCGGCCTTGTCGCCGGAGGCAATGGCTTCCTCGACCTTGCGGACGAAGGTGCGCACGCGCGACTTGCGGGCCTTGTTGACCTCGGTGCGGCGCGCGATCTTGCGCACCATTTTCTTGGCAGAGCGGGTATTTGCCATCGTGAACTCCAGTTGCCCCCGGCCCGTGAAAGCGGTTGTCCGGGCAGGCAGAAGGCGGGGGAATACATAAACGCAGGGGGGGCGTCAACCGGCACACGCGCCGAAAAGCAGCCGCCCGCAGGCTTACCGGTCACGGAAATGCGCGGTGCGTTTTTCCAGGTAGGCTTTCATGCCTTCCTTCTGGTCATCGGTTGCAAACAGCGAGTGGAACAGGCGCCGCTCGAACTGGATGCCCTGCGAGAGCGGGGTTTCGTAGGCCGCGTTGATGGCCTCCTTGGTCATCATGGCGGCGGCGCGCGGCATCTGGGCGATGGTTCTGGCCAGTTCGCGCGCCTCGTCCATCAGGTCGTCGGCCGGAACGATGCGGCTGATCAGGCCACAGCGTTCGGCTTCCTGCACTTCCATCATCCGGCCGGTCAAGCACAGTTCCATCGCCTTCGACTTGCCGATCACCCGCGCCAGGCGCTGGGTGCCGCCGGCGCCCGGCATCACGCCCAGCCGGATTTCCGGCTGGCCGAACCGGGCTGTGTCGGCCGCCAGGATGATGTCGCACATCATCGCCAGTTCGCAGCCCCCGCCGATGGCATACCCGGCCACCGCCGCGATCACCGGCTTGCGGGCGCGCGCCGTGCGCTCCCAGTTCCGGGTGATGAAGTCCTCGTAGTAGGACTGCGGAAAGGTCTTGTCCTTGATCTCCTTTACATCGGCCCCGCCGGAGAAGGCGCGCTTCGATCCCGTCAGGATGATGCACAGGATGTCGTCATCGGCCTCGAACCGGTCGAGCGCGGCCGTCAGCTCCGTCATCATCTCTTCGCTGAGGGCGTTCAGGCTTTCCGGCCGGTTCATCTGGATGATGGCATAGCCATCCTCGGGAACGGCTTCTGTGATCAGGGTCTTGTAGGACATGGGTTGATTTCCGGTGCGGGGAGGCGCGGCGCGGTCGCGGAAAGGTCCGTCAGCAGCGGGTCGCGGCGATGGGGCAGTCGGGCCTCTGAAACTGTCGAAGTGGCGGGCGCTATACTCCAGCCTTACCGCCTTGTCACGCGGCCACCCGCCGCAGCCTGTGCAAGCGCCGGGCCGCCCTCTATATCCGCTGCATGAGCGACACTTCCCGGCCGGACGATCCCGAACGCAACCGCCTCACCGGCCGTCTCGCCCGCACCGCGAAGGTCGGGGCGAACCTGTCCGGCGCCGGGCTTGCCTTCGCCGCCCAGTCCCTGTTCGGCAGCGATGAAGGCGACCAGAAGGTCGCCAAAGCCCTCGCCGCTGCTCTCGGCAGGTCCAAGGGGCCGCTGATGAAAGTGGCCCAGCTCCTCTCCACCATCCCCGACCTTCTGCCCGCCGAATACGCTGCCGAGTTCGCCCGGCTTCAGGCCGAGGCGCCTGCCATGGGCTGGCCTTTCGTGAAGCGGCGTATGCGGGCCGAACTCGGGGCGGGCTGGGAGGCGAAGTTTGCCGGTTTCAGCCGCGAAGCCGCCTACGCCGCTTCCCTCGGCCAGGTCCACCGCGCCACGCTTCACGATGGCCGCGAGGTGGCCTGCAAGCTGCAGTATCCGGACATGGCCAGCGCGGTGGAATCCGATGTCGGCCAGCTGCGCACTCTTCTCGGCCTGTTCAAGCGCATGGATGGCTCCATCGACCCCGACGCGATGGTTGAGGAAATCACCGACCGCCTGCGCGAGGAACTCGACTATGCCCGCGAGGCCAAACACATCGCGCTCTACCGCCGGATGCTGGCGGACAGGAGCTTCGTCACCTGCCCGGAGCCGGTGGCGGCTCTGTCCACCGACCGTCTGCTCACCATGACCTGGCTCTCCGGAGACAAGCTCACCGCCTTTGAATCCGCCCCGCAGCAAACCCGCAACCGCATCGCTGAAATGCTGTTCTGGACCTGGTGGACGCCCATGAACGCCTACGCCGTCATCCACGGCGATCCCCATCTCGGCAACTATCAGGTCACCGGCGGCGGGCAGGGGATCAACCTGCTCGACTTCGGCTGCGTGCGCATCTTCCCGCCGCGCTTCGTCGGCGGCGTGGTCGATCTCTACCGCGCCATGCTGCACGATGATTTCGACGCGGCCTACGCCGCCTATGAAACCTGGGGCTTCGAGAATCTTTCCCGCGAGCTGGCCGAAGTGCTGAACGTCTGGGCCCGTTTCATCTACGGCCCGATCATCGATGACCGCGAGCGAACCGTCGCCGACGGCATCCGGCCCGGCGAGTATGGCCGCAGGGAAGCCTTCCGCGTCCGCCAGCTCCTGAAGGAGAAAGGCCCCGTGAAGATTCCGCGCGAATTCGTCTTCATGGACCGTGCCGCCATCGGCCTCGGTGCCGCCTATCTCCGTCTCGGCGCGGAGCTGAACTTCCACCGCCTGTTCGAGGAAAGCCTCGAAGGCTTCACGGTCGAAACTGTTGCCGCCCGGCAGTGCGAAGCGCTCAGCGCCGCTGGTCTTCCCGGACCCGGTTGAAGCCGCCACCACCCGCCGCTAGGCTGGCCGGGCAGGGGGAAACTGGCATGCAACCTGACACAAGCGAACCCGGCGCGCCGCAGACGCCGCCGATCGCGCGCATGTGGATGTCGGCGCTGTTCTGGTCGATGGCGGCGCTCGTGCTCCTGCCCTGGCTGATCACCGAACTGTCCTTCCTGCATGAAGCCGCCGCCCCGGCAATGGCCGAAGCCGTCTGGGCACCGTGGTGGTACAATGACCACCCGCTTTCGCAGGTCGTCTGGGGCCTGGTGATGCTGGCCTGCGGCGCCGGCCTCTGGGTCTGGCTCGGACAGCGGGGCGTGCGCCAAGAGGCGGCGCCGCGTGGCGATCTCGGTCCGCTGATCATCTTGCTGATCTTCGCCGCGGTCGCCTTCAACTGGTTTGCCTATGCGCCGATCGACTATATCGCCCTGCAGCTGACGGGGCAGGAAGAACTGCCCGTGGAAAAACCGGGCTACGAAACCAGCTACGCACCCGAAACCCTGCCTGGCGAACTCTTCTCTGCCGTCATCGCGGCGCCCCTGTTCGAGGAACTGGCCTTCCGCGGCTTCCTGCTCAGCGTGCTGCTTGCGCGCGGCTGGCCGGTCTGGGGCAGCATTACGGTCGTGGCGGCCCTGTTTGCGGCCACCCACGAGCAATACTATCTGTCCGGTCAGATCAGTGTCTTCGTCCTTGGTGTCCTGATGGGCGGTTTGCGCATCGCCAGCGGCGGCATCGCCGCGCCGATCCTCGCCCATGCCCTCAGCAACCTGATCGTCACGCTCTATAATTACGGGCTTGAAGCCTGATCCCCGGCAAACCTGTAAAAAGCTGGAATCGCCTGTAACGTCCGGCGAAGCCCGTAGGGTGCATTCAGCGAAGCGCAATGCACCGCCTCCAAACGACCACCCCTCCTCACACCCCTGCGCAGGCAGGGGTCCGGTCTCTTGGTGTGCCGGAGACCTGCCGGCGCAGGCATCCCCGGCAGCTTTCCGCGGGCCGGCTTATGCAACAGCAAATCCGGCCAGACGGGAAAAATCCCTATACGGATCAGGGGGCGGAAAAGAAGTCCCGGAAACTTGTGCAACACCCCCGCGGGTGGGGGTATCGTAGGCCCCATGACCCCGATGCGTGTCCTGCGAGCCAACCCCCACTTCGCGCGCCTGTTCGCGCGGGTGCATCCGCTCTGCTGGCCGATCCTCTGGTGGAGCCTCAACCGCCTGCTCGGCTGGTACGAGACCTCGGGCTACGCGGAAGTGCTCTACGCGACCAGCCGCTGGGGCGTCATCCGCATCGTTTATTATGGCGACCGGCTCCCCGACCCTTCCGCCCCCAGACCCTATGTCCTGACCCGGCCCCGCTGGGATGATCCCGGCTGGTCCACGCACGCGCCCGCGCCCCTGCTCGCGCGGGCCGTCTCGGACACCGTCAGGCCGGGGGCCCTCCAGGCCTGCGGGGGTGACGGATCATGGCTGAGCCTCAGGCCCCGCGCGCGGACGGCCGGGGCCTGCGCCCTCTCCAGCCCCGACACGTCCTAGATCCCCCGCAGATAAAAGCTCAGACCAGACCCAACCGGCCGGGACACCCCCGCGTCCGGATGCAGGCGCTGCACGCAAGGCCAGAAGCCCTCCCGGGCACAGCAAAGGCGCAGCGGCGTCCGCGCGGTGCGCGGGGACAACAGCCGTGAACCAGACCAAAAAACTACCTTGCCACCCGCCGGCACTCGCCCGTCGCCGTCTCGCAGTCCACGCGGTCGACATCGATCAGGTCGCCGAACGGATTGAGCGTGGACGGATCATCCACCTTCAGCGTCAGGGCATAGGCCGCGCCGATAGTCTCCGCACTGCGGAACCAGGAAACGGCCGTGCCCACGCACAGCTCGCGCACCTCGCCCGGTTGCAGCGCCAGTGAGGCCAGCCCCGGCGCCGTCGCCACCCACCGGCCCCTGGCATCGTGCAGTGTGAGAAAGAAGCGCAGCTTGCGGTTCGACACGTTGCGGGCTTCCACACAGGCTTCCAGGTGCGGTGTGTTGTTGAGCCCGGCCCGGACCGACTGCGCCGTCCGCCCGATCTGGCCGTCGGTCACCCCGCCAGGATACAGCATCGAGCCGAAACGCGAATTGACCGCCCGGTAGTAAGTGTAGGCCGCGACCTGGCAGGCCGCATTCTTACCGGCCCGGTCCGGCAGGGGATAGTTCGTGTCACACGCCTGGCGCATGTCGCGCAGGAAGTCTGCATCGCACACGCCCTGGTCAAGCGAGGCGGACCGGTAGCAGGCATCATGATACTTGCAGGCCTCCAGGAACGGTCCGTCCGGCACGATGGAATCGAGAAGGTCGCGGCCACCGCAGGCATCCAGCGGTTCGCGTGCAGCGAGCACGGAACTGGCCACCAGCGGATTGTCACGGGCGCGCGGCTCGGCCTGCGCCGGTGCGGCAAGGAGGGAGGCCATCAGAACGAAGGAGAACGCAGCCCGGACCATGCGCGCATGGTTTCCCATCAGACATGGCAATTTCAAGGCACATCTTGCAGTCCGGCGCCCGCCGGGTTTATGCCCGCGCCCCATGACCGACGACTTCAACCGCTACCAGACCACCGAACTCCCTCCCGGCTATGTGCAGCTGGCCTGGCATCGCGGCTTTGGCCGCCAGATCGGCCCGCTGTTCGAGAAGCGCGAGAACGGCCACCTGACCCGCGCTTTCCGTGTGGAGGAGTATCACACCAACGGCATGCTCAATGCTCATGGCGGCATGCTGATGACCTTTGCCGACATGGCCTGGGGCGGGGCGGTGGAGAATGACGAGGACACCTGGTGGGTCACGGTCCGCCTGATGTGCGATTTCCTCGCCGGCGCCCCGCTCGGCAGTTTTGTCGAAGGCGACGGCCGCGTCGTTGGCCGGCAGGACGATGTCATCACCGTCGAGGGCCGCATCTGGACGGGCGACAAGGTCCTGATGCGCGGCACCGGCATCTTCAAGATCATCCCGCGGCGGGACGAAGCACAGAAGAAACCCTTCGTCCGCGCCTGAAGGTGGCTCAGCTGCCCTGCGCCGCCTTCGCCTCGGAACCCGTCTTCCACAGCGAGTAGAGGATTGCCCCGCCCAAGAACAGCACCGTCAGCATCAGCGACCATTGCGGCTCGAGGTAGGGCACTAGGTGCAGTTCCTTGTAGAGCAGGAAGTTCCAGAAGATCTTCAGGCCGATCAGCACCAGCACCAGGGACAGGCCGTATTTCAGGTACCTGAACCGGGCGATGGCCGCCGACAGCATGAAATACATCGAGCGCAGGCCGAGGATCGCGAAGATATTCGAGGTGTAGACGATGAACGGGTCGCGCGTGACCGCGAAGATCGCCGGTACCGAATCGACCGCGAAGATGATGTCGACGATCTCGACCATCAGCAGGCAGAGCAGAAGCGGCGTGGCATACAGCACCATCCGGCCGGTCACGGGGTGTGGCCGCCGGACGACGAAATTGTGGTTCTCGATCCGGTCAGTCACCCGGAGATGTTTCTTCAGGAAACGCAGGACCGGATTCTTTGTCAGGTCGAGTTCCTCGTCACCGTCATCGCCATGATCGAGCAGCATCTTGATGCCGGTGAACACCAGGAAGGCGGCGAAGAGGTAGAGCACCCAGGTGAACTCGTTCACCACCGCCGCGCCGAGCGAGATGAAGATGCCCCGGAACACGATGGCCCCGATGATGCCCCAGAACAGCACCCGGTGCTGGTATTCGCGCGGAACGGCGAAGAAGGTGAACACCATCCCGATGACGAAGATATTGTCGAAGGCGAGCGCGGTTTCGAGCAGATAGCCGGTGGCATACTGGATCACCGCCTGCTGTTTCAGGTTCGTGGGATCGTTATAGAACTGAGGGTCCGGCTCATAGAAGAACCAGATGTAGAAGCCGAAGGCGACCGCCAGCGAGGCGAAGCTCGACCACATCAGCGCGCTCTTCTTGGGCGAAATGATCTCGTCCTTGCGGTTGAGCAGGCCGAGATCGACCCAGAGCAGGAACACGATCAGACTGAGAAACCCGAGCCACAGCCACAGGGGCTGTCCCGCATAGTCCACGGTAAGGATGTCAGGCATCGGAGAGGACAGGTCCGGAAAGGTGCGCCGCGTCCGCGCGAAGTCCATAGGGGGATCCGACATCGCACCTGCCGCCGCAGGTACCAGAGGGGCCCGGTTCCAAGTGACCACGCGAAGATAGGCCAACGCGCTTGCCCGTCAAGCGGCACCCGGCAGGGCGCCAATCCGGTTGACTTTCCCCGCCCGCCTCAGTATCCGCACAGCCATGAACACCGCTCTGCACCACCATCATCATCCCGCATGACGCGCCGGCGAGGCGCGAACCGGTCCGGCTGCGCCTCTGAAAAGTGTTCCTCCTTCCGAGAACCGATCCAGACGAGCAGACCGCACCCCGGGCGCGCCCAACCGGCCACGTTGCCTTCCCATTCC
Source organism: Hyphomonas sp. (assembly GCA_046293935.1). GTDB lineage: Bacteria > Pseudomonadota > Alphaproteobacteria > Caulobacterales > Hyphomonadaceae > Hyphomonas. The sequence continues at coordinate 3,275 of JBKBJF010000016.1, read as the reverse complement.
GGCCGCCTGCCTCTATGCGGACCGGGCCCACACACAGGATACGGACTGACGCCATGAGCACCAAGGATCCCCAGCCCCTGAGCGGCAAGGACCTCGCCCGCAAGCCGCGCGGCTTCCCCGACCGGCGGGAAGGGCTGATCCACGCCCAGGCCCGGCTCGTGGAGACGGTCACTGCCGTCTACCGCCTGTGGGGGTTCGAGGCGCTGGACACCGGCGCGTTCGAATATGCTGATGCCCTTGGCAAGTTCCTGCCCGATGCCGACCGGCCGAATGCCGGGGTCTTCTCGCTTCAGGATGATGACGAACAGTGGATTTCCCTGCGCTACGACCTGACCGCGCCGCTCGCCCGGTTCGTCGCGGAGCAGGGCCAGATGCTTGGCCGGCCGTTCCGGCGCTATGCGGCTGGCCCGGTCTGGCGCAACGAGAAGCCGGGCCCCGGCCGCTTCAGGGAGTTCTGGCAGTGCGATGCCGACACGGTGGGCGCGCCGGGTTTCCATGCCGATGCCGAGATGATCGCGATGGGCGCGCAAGCCCTGCGGGCGGTGGGAATGAAGGATGGCGAGTTCGTCATCCGGGTCAATACGCGGCGCCTCCTGAACGGCGTGCTCGATTCGGTCGGCGCGGAACGGGCCGAAACCCGCCTCGCCATCCTGCGTGCCCTCGACAAGCTCGACCGGCTGGGCGTGTCCGGCGTGGCCGACCTGCTCGGCGCAGGCCGCAAGGATGAGAGCGGGGATTTCACGAAAGGCGCAGGCCTCGGCGCAGGCGAAGTCAAGCGCGTGCTCGCCTTCGCCGAAGCCGGTGCCGCCACGCGTGCGGTCACGCTGGCCAATCTCGCAACAGCCGCAGGCTTCACCGAGGAAGGCAGGGCGGGCCTTGCGGAGCTTGAGGCGATTGCCCTCGCCCTCGAAGCGCTCGGCGCACCAGAGGATGATGTGAAGATTGATCCGTCCGTGGTCAGAGGACTTGAATACTATACCGGCCCCGTCTTCGAGGCCGAGTTGCTGCGCGAAGTCACCGGTGAAGACGGCAAGACTTACCGCATCGGCTCTATCGGCGGCGGAGGCCGCTATGACGACCTCGTCGCCCGCTTCACCGGCGAGCGCGTGCCTGCCACGGGTTTCTCGATCGGCATCTCGCGGCTGGCTGCAGCGCTGGCCATCCTCGGTGAGGGCGGCAAGCTGGACGGACCGGTAGTCGTGCTCAATCTCGACAAGGACAATCCCGGTATCGCGCTTTCCATCGCCGCCGAACTCCGCCGCGGCGGCATCAGGGCCGAAGCCTATATGGGCGCCTCCGGCATGCGCCCGCAGATGAAATATGCTGACCGGCGCGCTTCGCCCGCTGTCGTTATTGTTGGCAGTGATGAGCTTGCGAAAGGCACCGTCACCATCAAGGATCTGGAGATCGGCGCACAGCAGGCAAAGGCCATCGCCTCGAATGAGGAATACCGCGAAGCCCGCCCCGGCCAGATCGAAGTGCCGCGCGCGGGAATGGTTGAAGCTGTCCGAAAGATCGTCGAGGCGCAGCGATGACCCATGACGCCCTCGTGGCGGTTGCGCGCGCGGTCTTCGAAGCCGCCGGTGGCACGCCGGTGGACCCCGACTATGTGATGCCCGCCGACATTCCTCTGGAATTGTCCGGTGAGGCCGTGCGCGCACGCCTTTGTGTGTTCACGGACAATCGTGGCGCCGAGATGGTCATGCGGCCGGACCTGACGCTGCCGGTCGCCCAGCGCGAGGCCGCGCGGCTCGCTGCCGAAGGTGCCTCGGCCCGAACCTATACCTACGCCGCCCGGGCGTTCCGCCTGCCGGCAGCGCCGGATGATCCCTTCGAGTTCACACAGGTTGGCCTGGAACGTTTCGGCTATGCGCGCACACCGGAGGCAGATGCCGACCTCTTCGCCCTCGTGCACCGGGCGGTCGAGGCTTGCGGTGTGCGTCCTTCCGCCATTGTCACGGGTGATCTTGCGGTCTTCCCGGCCTTTATTGATGCGCTCGGCCTTCCGGCCGTCTCCGCCGGTCTGCTGAAGCGCGCCTTCCGTCAGGAAGGCGGCGTGCGTGCAGTGCTGGATGCAGCCGCCAATCCGCTGGAGCCTGAAGTTCTGGCCGTTCTGGATGCGGCTGAGCCTGAGGGTGCCCTGCAAACCCTGCTCGCTGCGCGTGGCATTCCGCTGGTGGGCGGCCGCAGCCTTGCAGAAATCGTCAGCGGGCTGAACGCGAAACGCGCGGCCATTTCTGCAGGCGGCTTACCGGCGGAGGCGCGCACCGCGCTGATGGCCCTGCGGGAGGTCGACTGCCCGCTCGCGGAGGCACCCGGTATTCTGGCTGCACTCGCGCAGCGCCACGGCCTTACCGGGGCAGGGAACGCGCTGGAGGCTTTCGCAGCGCGCGTCGAGGCGATCCTCTCGCGCGTCGGCTCCGCCCGGCGCACCGCCACATTCCGTTCCGGCTTTGGCCGGCGCTTCACCTATTATGACGGTTTCGTCTTCGAAATTCTGGCAGACGGCCTCACGCCTGCGCAGCCGGTTGCCGCCGGTGGCCGCTATGACGGTCTCATCTCTGGCCTGTCCGGCGCGCGCGTGTCCGCCACCGGTATCGGGGGGGTCGTGCGCCCCGACCGTATGATCCGTGTCCGGAGGAGTGCATGACCCGCCTCACGCTCGCCATCCCCTCCAAGGGACGCCTGAAGGAACAGACCGAAGACTGGCTGGCCGGCATCGGCCACCCTGTGCGCCAGATCGGCGGTGAGCGCGGCTATACGGCCGAGATCGAGGGCCTCGAGGCCGAGGTGCGGCTGCTGTCGGCGCGCGAGATCGCCGAAGGCCTGATCGAGGGCAGCCTGCATTTCGGCGTCACCGGGGAAGACCTGCTGCATGATCTTTCACCGGACGGGCCACAGGATTTCCGGATCGTCCGGCGCCTTGGTTTCGGACCGGCCGATGTCGTCGTCGCGGTGCCGCAGGCCTGGCTGGATGTCGACACGATGGCCGACCTGGAAGCGGCCGGTGCGGCCTTCAGGAAGGCCCATCACCGCCGTCTGCGGGTGGCCACCAAATATCTCCGGCTGACGCGGCGCTACTTCGCGCAGAAATCGGTGGGCGAATACCGCGTCGTCGAGAGTGCCGGGGCGACCGAAGCGGCGCCATCCACCGGCACCGCAGATGTCATCGTTGACATAACCACCACCGGAGCAACCCTCCGGGCCAATGGCCTGAAGATTCTCTCCGATGGGGTCATTCTGAAGAGCCAGGCGAGCCTCGCGCAGTCCCTGAA
>JBKBJF010000057.1:0-5779 GCA_046293935.1 Hyphomonas sp. | reverse complement strand
CACCGGCCTGCCGGCATTTTGGCGAATGTGGTGGCTGCACGCTGCAACACATGGCCCCGGTTCCGTATGCGGCTTTCAAGCGGGAGCAGATCATCCGCACCCTGAGCGCGAGAGGACTGGACGCCGAGGTGACGCAGACCTGGGTCACCCCGGCAGGATCGCGGCGGCGGGCGGCCCTGTCGGCCAGACGCGAGAGCAATCAGGTGCGCCTCGGCTTTCATGCGCGCAAGAGCCACGCGCTGGTGGCGATTGCAGAATGCAAGGTGCTGCGCCCGGCGATCGTGGCAGCCCTGCCGAAGCTCCGGGAGATCGCCGGATACCTGATCTCCGGCAAGGAAGAGATTGGCCTTCTCGTGACCGAGACGGCCTCTGGCCTCGACCTGCACGCAAGCGGTCTTGCCGGGGAGACGAAGCCGCTGGCCCGGGCGGAAGCGGCGAGCGCTGCGCTGCGGGCCGGATTTGCGCGCATGTCGATCGAAGGCGGCGACGTGCTGACCGACCGGCGCCCCAGCCTGCCGGCCGGCGCAGCGAACCTCATGCCCCCGCCCGGCGGATTTCTGCAGGCGAGCGCCGAGGCCGAAGCCGAAATGGAGCGGATCGTGCGCGAGCATCTGAAGTTTTCGTCGCGAGTCGCCGACCTGTTCTCCGGATGCGGAACATTCGCGCTGCGCCTGGCGGCGGAATCCCGCGTGCTGGCTGTGGAAGGGAATGCGGCGGCGATTGAGGCGCTGAAAGAGTCCGCGCGCGTGGCCCCCGGTCTGAAGCCTGTCGAGGCGCAGGTGCGTGACCTGTTCCGGAATCCGGTAAGTGCTGCGGAACTGGCGAGATTCGACGGTGTGGTGCTCGATCCGCCGCGGGCAGGCGCGGAGGCGCAGGTGCGGGAAATCGCAAAGTCAGGCATACGGCGCGTTGCCTATGTCTCCTGCGAACCGGCCACGCTGGCCCGCGACCTGCGGACGCTCGTGGACGGAGGATACAGCATCCTCCGTATACATCCCATAGACCAGTTCCTCTGGTCGGCGCATGTCGAGGCCGTGGCCCTGCTGGAGAAGCCCGCGTGAGCGACAGACCGCAACCGGCCGTGGGCATCGTCTGTTTCCGCGGCGAGGACGTGCTGCTGATCCGCCGGGGCACGAAGCCGCTGGCGGGCGACTGGTCGCTGCCGGGCGGGCGGATCGAGTTCGGGGAAAGGGCGGAGGCAGCGGCGCTGCGCGAGCTGCGGGAGGAGACGGGCGTGACGGCGCAGCTTGTCGGCCTCGTCGATGTGGTCGATGCGATCTTCCGCTCGCGCACCAGCGGGGAGGTGACGCGCCATTATCTGCTGGCCGATTATGCAGCGGTCTGGGTCGCCGGCGAACCGGTGGCGGGCGACGATGCCGGCCATGCGGAATGGATTCCCCCGGCGCGGCTGGCGGAACTGCCCCTCTGGGATGAGACCCGCCGGGTGATCGAGGCGGCACGGAAGCTGGTGCGAGGGTAGGCCCTTGACCCTCCGCAAGGGAAGCTCTGTCTAGACCTGTACGGCAAAGACAGATTCAGGAGGAAAGCCCATGACCTACAAACCCTTCGACCTCAGCGGAAAGGTCTGCGTGGTGACCGGCGGCAACAAGGGGATCGGCCTCGGCATGGCCGAGGCGCTGGCTGCCTCCAACGCCCATGTCGTCATCTGGGGCCGCAAGACGGCCGACAACGAGACCGCCGTCAAGGCGCTGGAGACGCTCGGCAACGGCAAGGTGAAAGCCTGGACCGTGGATGTCGGCGAGGAAGACCAGGTGGTGAAGGCGATGAAAGAGGCTGAGGAAGAGTTCAAGCGAATCGACTGCTGCATTGCCAATGCCGGTGTCGGGCGCGGCTCGGCCGGTTTCGAGACGATGACACTCGACACCTGGCGCTACAACCAGAGGATCAACTCGGAAGGCGCGTTCTTCACCCTGCGTGAAGCGGCGAAGTCGATGGTGGCCCGCGCCAAGGCCGGCGATCCGGGCGGCAGCCTCGTCGGCACGGCCTCGCTGGCCGGCATCGAGGGCGCCGGCCGCAACCAGGCCTATGCTCACACCAAGGGCGGCCTGATCGCGATGATGAACGCCTGCGCCGTGGAATATGGCCGCTATGGCATCCGCGCCAACTCGGTTCTGCCCGGCTGGATCGCCACCGACATGACCGAAGGCGCCCAGGGCAATGAGGTGTTCGCCAGCAAGGTGATCCCCCGCGTGCCGATTCGCCGCTGGGGCGAACCGGCGGATTTCGGCGGGATTGCGGTCTACCTCGCCTCGGACGCCTCGAAATACCATTCGGGCGACACGCTGGTGATCGACGGCGGCTACGCGAAGTTCTGAACCGCACGCGGCCGGTAAAGAAAAAGGCCGCATCCCGGAGGATGCGGCCCTGACTTCAAGCCGGAAAGACCAGCTTTCCCAGGTTACTGGGGAGCAGCCGGCTCTTCGGTCGTCGTGGCTTCTTCGACAGCCTCGGTCGAGGCTTCGACAGCGCCGTCAACGGCTTCGGTCGTGGTTTCGACGGCTTCCGTCACAACTTCTTCGGTCGCGTCAGCAGCTTCGGTCGCCACTTCTTCGACAGTGGTTTCTTCAGCGGCCGGAGCGGCAGCTTGTTCGGTCGCGCCGCAAGCGGCGAGAACGAGGGCCGAAGCAGCAGCAGCGGCAAGGACGATCTTTTTCATGATGGTAGTACCCCTGTTGAGTGTTCTTGCGAACGGCCGGTGCTGTAGCACTTCTTCAACATTGCCGGAAGTTAATTTTTCAGGCCTGTTGGGTCGTCGCGGTTCGGTTGAAAAACCCTGGCCCGCCTATGGGCCAGGGCAGCTTTTCCGCCGGACCGGATTACTCCGGAGCGGCTTCTTCGGTAACGCCGTCTTCGGCATCAGCGTCAGCCACGGCTTCGGCTTCAACTTCGACGGCTTCGGCTTCACCATCGCCTTCGGCTTCAACGGCTTCAGCAGCCACTTCAGCTTCGACAACTTCAGTCTCAGCGGCCGGTTCACCTGCGAACGCGACCCCTGCGAAAACGAGAGCGGCAGCAGCGCCAGCAAACAGTTTCGTCATTGGAGGTTTCCTCTTTTTGACACCCTGCCCGGCGGACTATTCCGCGGACCGGCCGCTAATGCACACTGATCGGGGCGAGATTGCGGCAAAGCAAGGACAATTCTGTTCCAAACGCGGCAGTCCGGGCCCTTCGCTGTAGCCCCTTGCGTTGACCTTGCGGCGTTTGCCTAAGCCTTGGGCAAGCCAGACACCATGGAGACGAAAATGGCGCTCAAGACCCGGCTGACCAGCCTTCTCAACATCCGGCACCCGATCATGCTCGCCGGCATGGGCGGGGTTTCCTACGCGGAAGTCTGCGCGGCCATGTGCAATGCAGGCGGCTATGGCGTGCTCGGGATGGCCGGCACTGCGCCGGACTTCATCGCCGGCCAGATGCAGCGGGTGAAGGCGCTGGCCCCCGGCAAGCCGTTCGGTGTCGACCTGCTGGCGGCAAGCCCGGAGAGCCTGGAAGCCTCGGTCGACGTGATCATCAAGGGCGGCGCGGATTCCTTCGTCGCGGGCCTCGGCGTGCCGTTGCCGATCATGGACCGGCTGAAGAAGGCCGGCGTGAAGGTGATGGTGGTCGGCGGCGCCGTCAAACATGCCATCAAGGCCGAGGAGGCCGGCTGTGATGCGGTGATCCTGCAGGGCGGCGAAGGCGGCGGGCATACGGGTCTGGTCGGCACGCTGCCGCTGGTTGCCCAGGCGGTCGAGGCGGTGAAGATTCCGGTCATCGCCGCGGGTGGCATCTATGACGGGCGCGGCCTCGCCGCTGCCCTCGCGCTCGGTGCCGAGGGCGTCTGGATGGGCACCCGCTTCATTGCCAGCGCCGAGGCGCATGCGGCGAACATGTACAAGCAGGCCGTCGTCGAGGCCGGGGATACCGACACGACCCGCACCCGCTGCTATTCCGGCAAGCCGATGCGGGTGCGCACCAATGCCTATGTCGAGGACTGGGAACGCCGCCCGCAGGACATCCAGCCCTTCCCGCTTCAGGCGATCCATTCCGCCCGGACCGGCGTGATCGGCGGCATTGGCGGCATCACCGACGAGGCGAAGCTGAACCCGGACTCCTCCTGCTTCGCCATGGGCCAGTCGGCCGGCGGCGTGCGCGAGGTGAAACCCGTGGCGGACATTGTCAACGACATCATGCGCGACGCCGAGGCTGCGATTGACCGCATGAACAGCCTGCGGATCAAAGCGACGGCCTGAGCGGCGAAGCAATCCGGGCTCAGAGCCAGCCGCGCCATTTGAAGAACTGGTAGGGCACGACCGCCGAGAGCACCATCAGGCCAAGCGCGAAGGGATAACCATAGGGCCAGGCGAGTTCCGGCATGAAGTCGAAGTTCATGCCGTAGATCGAGGCAATCAGAGTGGGCGGCAGGAACACCACCGCAGCCACCGAGAAAATCTTGATGATGCCGGTCTGCTCGATGTTGATCATGCCGAGGGTTGCATCAAGCAGGAAGTTGATCTTCTGGGTCAGGAAGACCGTATGATCGGCAAGGGACTGCACGTCGCGGCCGATGGCCTTCAGCCTGCCGGGGGCCTCCTTGTCATGCTTGCGGGCCTGCACTGCGGCGATGGCGTAGGTGACGAGACGCTGGATCGAAATCAGGCTCTCGCGCACTTTCGACAGAAGGTCGCCCTTGCGCCCGATCTGTTCGAGCACGGAGCGAAAATCGCGGGGTTTGGACTTGGGCTCTGGCAGCGACAGCGGCGAGGCCGGCTTCGCCTTCGGTGACGGGATGGAAAAGATCCCGGTCGAGATGACATCGAGTTCATGGCCTGTGCGCTCCAGAACATCGCCGGCCCGCTCGATCAGGCCCTCCAGCAGGCCGGCCATCAGGCTGTCGGCGGGCAGCGACGCGCCCTTCTGGCAGCGCGCGATGAAGGCATCGATGGCCCGCGGCTCCTCATAGCGCACGGTAATCAGCCGCGGCCCGGCCAGGACGAAGCTGACCGGCGAGAGCAGAACGTTGTCGCCATCGGTATGTGACAGCATCTGCGCCGTCATGAAGTGAGCGTCATCCTCGAAATAGAGCCGGCTCGACAGCTCGATCTCGCTCATTTCCTCAAGCGTCGGCACATCAATGCAGAAGGCCCGCTCGAGGGCGGTTTCCTCATCCTTGGAAGGGCGCAGCAGGTCGATCCAGACCGCAGTATCGAGGGCCGCGAGGTCTTCCCCCGCCAAGACGAAACGGCCTTCGCGATTGGCATAGGTTCGGATCATTCAGCGCCCCTTGACCGGCTGTGCGGGTCATCCGTGGACCAGGTTGCCGCTTCGCGCAACTCCCCCGTCAGTCCTTCGGAGACAGCCTGAGCAGGCGCCCGCCATCGCGGTCCTCAAGCACATACAGGGCGCCATCCGGCCCCGGCTCGACTTCCCGCACCCGCTTGCCCCAGGCGTAGCGCCCGGCTTCGGCCGCACTGCCATCGGGGCGCAGCTCCACCCGGATCAGGGCTTCGGACGACAGCCCCCCGATAAAAGCATTTCCGGTCCAGCCGGGAAACAGCCCGCCCGCGTAGATGGCCAGCCCGGCCGGGCTGATCGCAGGCATCCACCAGGCCGCCGGGGCGGCAAAGTCGGGGCGCGTGTCATGGTCGGGGATACGCCGGCCATCATAATGGTCGCCGTTAGAGACAAGGGGATACCCGTAATTCTGTCCCCGGACGATCAGGTTCAGCTCGTCGCCATGGGCAGGGCCCATCTCCTGCGCCCAGAGGCGGCCTCCGGCATC
>JBKBJF010000015.1:0-36279 GCA_046293935.1 Hyphomonas sp. | reverse complement strand
CGGGCACAGGCGCCGGGCTGGTGCCAAACGACAAAGGCCGCTTCCGCAGGGAGGCGGCCTTTTGTCTGGCCGCAGCCCGGCAAAAAAACCACAACCGCCGGTAACAAAAAAAGCGCGGGGGCAATGCCGGGTTGGGACAGCGGAAAAGGCCAGGGCGGGGGCAGGCAGATGCGGGGTTTGCCAGATTGCCTGCAGATTCCCCCTTAACGGCTGTTGACGCATCTGATTCCCGCGCGTATACGCCCCACTTCGCCGGGAAGGCTGCGCTTTGAACAGCGAACGCTCCCTCGAAACAGACAATTCAACTCCACCCAAGCCCAGGGCCGCTCGAAGCTGACGAGCTGTCGCGCCCGGGGCTCAAGTGTTTTGCGCGGACGGAAGCGATATGGAACGACAGAACATCCGGATCAGGCTGAAAGCCTTTGATCACCGCGCGCTCGACATGTCGGCGAAGGAAATCGTGAACACGGCCAAGCGCACCGGCGCTGAGGTCCGCGGCCCGGTCCCGCTGCCGACGCGCGTCGAGCGCTTCACCGTGAACCGCTCGCCGCACATCGACAAGACGTCGCGCGAACAGTTCGAAATCCGCACGCATACCCGTATTCTCGACATCGTCGACCCCACGCCGCAGACCGTCGATGCCCTGATGAAGCTCGACCTGTCGTCCGGAGTCGGCATCGAGATCAAACTCGAGGGAGGCCGTTAATGGCACAGCCTGCTGCCCGTACCGGCGTGCTCGCCCGCAAGGTTGGCATGACCCGCGTGTTCGGTGACGACGGCCGCCACATTCCGGTGACCGTCCTGTCGCTTGACGGCTGCCAGGTCGTTGGCGTGCGCACCGAAGAGGCGCGCACCGTCAAGACGAAGAAAGGCGGGGAAGTTACTCGTACCGATGGCTACAAGGCGGTCATCCTCGGCGCCGGCGACAAGAAAGCCAAGCGGACGCCCAAGGCCCAGCGCGCGGCTTTCGCCAAGGCCGGGGTGGCGCCGAAAGCCAAGCTGAAGGAATTCCGCGTCACCGGAGATCTGCCGGAAGTCGGTGCCACGGTTCTGGCCGATCATTTCGTTCCGGGTCAGAAAGTCGATGTCTCGGCGATCTCGACCGGTAAGGGCTTTGCCGGCGCGATGAAGCGCTGGAACTTCGGCGGTCTGCGCGCCACGCACGGTGTCTCGATCTCGCACCGTTCGCATGGCTCGACCGGCATGCGCCAGGATCCCGGCCGCGTGTTCAAGAACAAGAAGATGGCCGGCCACCTTGGTGTGGACCGCATCACGACGCTGAATCTCACGGTCGTGCGCACGGATGTCGAGCGCGGCTTGATCCTCGTGAAGGGATCAGTGCCCGGCGTTGATGGCGCCTTTGTCGAAATCCGCGACGCTGTGAAGAAAGCCCTGCCGAAGGACGCGCCGGCTGCCGGCTCGTTCAAGGCTCCAGAGAAGCTGACCGCCGGGGGTGAAGGCTAATGGAACTCTCCGTCAAAACCCTCGCCGGCAAGTTCGCCGGCAAGATCGAGCTGGACGACGCGATTTTCGGCATTGACGAAATTCGCGGCGATATCCTGCAGCGCACCGTGCGCTGGCAGCTGGCCCGCCGTCAGGCCGGTACGCACAAGGCCAAGTCGCGTTCGGAAGTGAACCGGACGACGAAAAAGTCGATCAAGCAAAAAGGCTCCGGCGGTGCCCGTCATGGCTCGCGCAACGCCCCGATCTTCGTCGGTGGTGGCGCCGCGCATGGTCCGCGGGTGCGCAGCCATGCGCATGACCTGCCGAAAAAGATCCGCAAGATGGCGCTTGCCCACGCGTTGTCCTCGAAAGTGAAGGGCGATGCGATCATTGTGCTCGATAAGGCCGAGCTCGCCGAAGGCAAGACCAGGGAACTGGTCAATGCCTTCAAGGGTCTTGGCATCGAGAACGCGCTGATCATCTCGGGCAAGGAAGTGAACGAGAACTTCGCCCGTGCGGCACGCAACATCCCGAACATTGACGTGCTCCCGGTTGCCGGCCTGAATGTCTACGACATCCTGCGCCGCCGTACGCTCGTCATCACCAAGGAAGCCGCCGAGGGCATCAAGGCCCGCTTCGACGGCGCCAAAGCGGAGGCTGAATAATGGCCGATGTGAAGCCTCACCACTATGACGTGATCCGCCGTCCGCTGATCACGGAGAAATCGACGCTCGTTGCCGAGCAGAACAAGATCGTGTTCGAAGTCGCGCCTGGTGCCGATAAGAAGGCGATCAAGGAGGCTGTCGAGGCCCTGTTCAAGGTCAGCGTCACGAAGGTCAACACCCTGACCCAGAAAGGCAAGACGAAACGCTTCCGGGGCTTCCTCGGCCGTCGCTCCGACGTGAAGAAAGCCATCGTCACGCTTGCCGAAGGCCAGTCGGTCGACATCTCGACGGGCCTCTGAGGAGAAGGACGAAGCAAATGGCACTGAAGACATTCAATCCGACCTCTCCCGGCCGCCGCCAGCTGGTGCTGGTGGACCGCAAGGGCCTGCACAAGGGCGCGCCCATCAAGGCGCTTACCGAGGGCCTGACCAAGAAGGGTGGCCGCAACAATCAGGGCCGCATCACGGTCCGCCATCAGGGTGGCGGGGCCAAGCGCCTCTACCGCAAGGTCGATTTCAAGCGCAGCCGCTGGGATGTGCCCGCGACCGTCGAGCGTCTGGAGTACGATCCGAACCGCACGGCCTTCATCGCCCTGATCAAGTATCAGGACGGCGAGCTGTCCTACATCATCGCGCCGCAGCGCCTTGAAGTCGGCGATACGGTCGTCACTTCCGCCACAGCCGACATCAAGCCGGGCAACGTGCTGCCGCTGAAAAACATCCCCGTCGGCACGATCATCCACAACATCGAGCTGAAGCCCCAGAAGGGCGCACAGATGGTCCGCTCCGCCGGCACCTATGCCCAGCTCGTCGGCCGCGATGCCGGCTACGCCCAGATCAAGCTGGCTTCTGGTGAGCTGCGCATGGTGCTCGACAACTGCCTCGCCACGATCGGCGCGGTGTCGAACCCGGACAAGATGAACGAAGTCAGCTCCAAGGCCGGCCGCACGCGTCACCGCGGCGTCCGCCCGACCGTGCGCGGCGTCGTGATGAACCCGGTCGACCACCCGCATGGTGGGGGTGAGGGCAAGTCCTCCGGTGGCCGCCACCCGGTCACCCCGTGGGGCAAGAAGACCCGCGGTCCGAAGACCCGTAACAACAAAGCGACGGATCGCCTGATCATCCGCCGCCGCAACGCGAAACGCTAAGGGAGCCGCGAGACATGCCCCGTTCTGTCTGGAAAGGCCCGTTCGTCGATGGCTACCTTCTGAAGAAGGCTGAGGAAGCCCGTTCCTCGGAGAAGCGGGCCGTGATCAAGACCTGGTCGCGCCGCTCGACGATCCTGCCGCAATTCGTTGGCCTGAACTTCCAGGTCCACAATGGCAACAAGTTCATCCCGGTTTCCGTCACCGAGGAAATGGTCGGTCATAAGTTCGGCGAATTCGCGCCGACGCGGACCTACTATGGCCACGGCGCGGACAAGAAAGCGAAGAGGAAGTAATCATGGCAAAGGCCAAGAATCCTCCGAAGCAGGCGGCCAACGAGTCGCGCGCCGTGCTGCGCATGTACCGCTCGAGCCCGCAGAAGCTGAACCTCCTGGCTCAGCAGATCCGCGGCCTGAAGGTCGAGCGCGCGCTGGCGGAACTGCAATTCTCCCCGAAACGTCCGGCCAAGGACGTCCGCAAGCTGCTGCAGAGCGCGATCGCCAACGCCGAAAACAATCACGGCCTCGACATCGACAGTCTTGTCGTTGCCGAAGCCCATGTCGGCAAGAACCTGGTGATGAAGCGCATCCGGGCCCGTGCCCGTGGCCGCGCGGCGCCGATCCAGAAGCCGTTCTCGCAACTCACCATTGTCCTGCGTGACACCAGCCAGACTGCGGAGGCCGTGTAATGGGTCAGAAAGTCAATCCGATCGGCCTTCGCCTCGGCATCAACCGCACGGCTGACAGCCGCTGGTATGCCGACAGCGCCGATTATGGCCGCCTGTTGCATGAGGACCTCGCGATCCGCAAGGCGATCCGGGAGAAGCTGAAGCAGGCCGGCATCTCGAAGATCATTATCGAACGTCCGCACAAGAAATGCCTCATCACGATCCACACGGCGCGTCCGGGTCTCGTGATCGGCAAGAAAGGCGGCGACATCGAAGTGCTCCGCAAGGAGCTTGCAGCGATGACCACGGATGAAGTCCGCGTGAACCTCGTTGAGATCCGCAAGCCGGAGATCGACGCCACGCTGATCGCCGATGATATCGCCCGGCAGCTCGAGCGCCGGGCCTCGTTCCGCCGGGCCATGAAACGGTCGATCCAGTCCGCTATGCGCCTCGGCGCTGAAGGCGTGAAGGTCGTGGTTTCCGGCCGTCTCGGCGGCGCCGAGATCGCCCGCACCGAGAAGTATGCTGAAGGCTCAGTGCCGCTGCACACGCTGCGTGCCGACATCGACTATGGCACCGCCGAAGCCGAGACGACCTACGGTATCATCGGTGTGAAGGTGTGGGTCTACAAAGGCGAGATCCTCGAACACGACCCGATGGCCCAGGACAAGCGTCTTGAGACGTCGGGCCAGTCGCGCGCGCGCGCCAACGCCAACCAGCGCGGCCCGGCCTCGGGCGCGCAAGCTGCCGGAGCGTAACCCGTCATGCGTCAACCGAAGCGAACCAAATTCCGCAAGGCCTTCAAGGGCCGCATCAGCGGGCAGACGAAAGGCGGTTACACGCTGGCTTTCGGTGAGTTCGGCCTTAAAGCGCTCGAGCCGGAACGCGTCACCGCGCGCCAGATCGAAGCCACCCGCCGTGCCATCACCCGCGAGATGAAGCGTCAGGGCAAGGTGTGGATCCGCGTGTTCCCGGATGTTCCGGTCACCGCGAAGCCGATCGAAGTCCGGATGGGTAAGGGCAAGGGTTCCGTCGAGCGCTGGGTCGCCCGCGTCGCCCCGGGCCGTATCCTGTTCGAGATCGATGGTGTGCCGGAAGAGACCGCCCGCCTGGCCCTCGCGCTCGGCGCCGCCAAGCTTCCGATCAAGACCAAAGTCGTCAAGCGCATTGAGGGGATCTAGGCCATGAAAGCTGCTGACGTCAGATCGAAATCCGCTGATCAGCTCAAGGACGAGCTGGTGAAGCTGAAGAAAGAACAGTTCAACCTGCGTTTCCAGGCGGCTACCGGCCAGCTGGAAAAGACGGGCCGCGTGTCGGAAGTCCGCAGGGACATCGCGCGGATCAAGACGATCCTTCGCGAGAAGGCCCAGGCAGGCAAGGCGTAAGGAGAGATCAATGCCCAAGCGTATCATGAAAGGCGTCGTTGTCTCCGCGAAGCAGGACAAGACCGCCATTGTCCGCGTCGAACGGACATTCACGCACCCGATGCTGAAGAAAATCGTTCGCCGCTCCAACAAGTATCATGCCCATGACGAGCACAATGTGGCCGTCGAGGGTGAGACCGTAACCATCCGCGAGTGCGCGCCGAAGTCGAAGCTGAAGCGCTGGGAACTCGTGACCGGTGAAGGGAGTGACGCATGATCCAGATGCAAACCAACCTGCGGGTCGCCGATAACTCGGGCGCGCGCCGCGTGATGTGCATCAAGGTGCTCGGCGGCGCCGGCCGCCGTTATGCTTCGGTGGGCGACGTGATCGTCGTCTCGGTCAAGGAAGCGATCCCGACCGGCCGCGTGAAGAAGGGCGACGTCCGCAAAGCTGTCGTGGTCCGCGTCTCGAAGGATATCAACCGCCCCGATGGCTCGACGATCCGTTTCGACTCGAACGCGGCCGTCCTGATCAACAACAATGGCGAGCCGATCGGCACCCGCGTGTTCGGGCCAGTTCCGCGCGAACTGCGGGCGAAGAACCAGGTCAAGATCGCCAACATGGCGCCGGAGGTCCTGTAATCATGGCCGCGAAGATCAAGAAAGGCGATACTGTCATCGTTATCGCCGGCAAGGACAAGGGCACCAAGGGTGAAGTCCTGAAAGTGCTGCCGGAAGAGAACCGCGTCGTCGTGCGCGGCGTCAATGTCGTCAAGCGCCACCAGAAGCCGACCCAGCTTGATCCGGGCGGACTCAAGACCTTTGAGTCCCCGATCCATGTGTCGAACGTCGCCCATGCCGATCCGCGCGATGGCAAACCCGTGCGCGTCGGCTTCAAGATTGACCAGCATGGCCGCAAGACGCGCGTGGCCAAACGTTCAGGGGAATCGATCGATGTCTGAGGCTTATGAACCCCGCCTCAAGCGGAAATACCGGGAACAGATCCGGGCGAAACTGCAGGAGCAGTTCAACTATTCGAACCCGATGAAGGTTCCGAAACTCGACAAGGTCGTGATCAACATGGGCGTTGGCGAAGCTGTCAGCGATTCCAAGAAGATCAAGTCGGCCCTGGCCGAGCTCGAGCGCATCGCCGGCCAGAAGCCGGTAGCGACCCGCGCGCGCAAGTCGATCGCCGGCTTCAAGCTGCGCGAAGGCATGCTGATCGGCGCGAAGGTCACACTCCGCCGCGACCGCATGTACGAGTTCCTGGACCGCCTGACGACGATCGCGCTGCCGCGCGTCAAGGACTTCCGGGGCCTGAACGGCAAGAGTTTCGATGGCCGCGGCAACTACGCCATGGGTATCAAGGAACACATCGTGTTCCCGGAGATCAACTACGACGAGGTGGATGAGGTGCGCGGCATGGACATCATCGTCTGCACCACCGCCGAGACGAACGAAGAAGCCAAGGCTCTCCTCGCGGAGTGCGGCTTCCCGTTCCGGAATTAGCGCCAGGAGATCTGCTGAGATGGCAAAGAAGAGCGCAATCGAGAAGAATAACAAGCGCAAGGCCCTGGCCGAGCGTTACGCCGCCAAGCGCGCTGCCCTCAAGGCGGCCGCCATGGACGAAAACCTGTCGCTGGAAGAGCGCTTCAAGGCCCGCATCAAGCTGGCCCAGATGCCGCGCAACACGGCAGCCAACCGGGTTCGCAACCGCTGCGAAGTCACCGGCCGTCCGCGGGCGTACTATCGTAAACTGAAGATGTCGCGGATTGCGCTGCGCGAGCTCGGCTCGCGTGGCCAGGTCCCCGGCCTCGTTAAATCCAGCTGGTAAGAGAGGAGGGAAGCAGATGAACATTTCCGATCCCCTCGGCGATATGCTGACCCGCATCCGCAACGCCCAGATGCGCGGCATGTCGAAAGTCGTGACTCCGGCATCGAAGCTGCGCAGCCGCGTGCTCGATGTGCTCGTCCAGGAAGGCTACATCCGCGGGTACACCGAAATCGAGAAGGATGGTCATAAATCCCTCGAGATCGAGCTCAAATATTTCGAAGGCCAGCCGGTCATCTCCGAGATCAAGCGCATCTCGAAGCCGGGCCGCAGGGTCTATTCGTCCGTGTCGGACATTCCGCTGGTGCGTAATGGTCTTGGCATCTCGATCCTGTCGACCTCGCAGGGCGTGATGTCGGACAACGTCGCCCGTGCGAAGAATGTCGGCGGCGAAGTGCTCTGCCGCGTATTCTAGGAGGCAAGTTCAATGTCCCGTATCGGAAAACTTGCGATCCCGGTTCCTGCCGGTGCAACCGTTACCGTCAGTGGCCAGACGATCAAGGCGAAAGGCCCGAAGGGCGAGCTTGAGCTTGTCCTGCCGGAAGTCATCACGCCGAAGGTCGAGAGCAATTCGCTCATGGTCATGCCGCGGGCCGATCTCGCCAAGGCTGCCCATGACGCCATCGAAGCCGCGAAAGCGAAAGGCAAGCGTCCGCCGACCTTCGCCCAATCCCTGACGCCAGATGCCCGCACGCAGTGGGGCACCGCCCGTGCCCGTGCTGCTAACCTGGTGGAGGGCGTGACGAAGGGCTATTCGAAGACGCTCGAACTCGTCGGTGTCGGCTACCGCGCCCAGATGCAGGGCAACGACCTGAAGCTGGCGCTCGGCTATTCGCACGATGTGATCTACAAGGCACCGAAGGGCATCAAGCTCGAAGCGCCGAAGCCGACTGAGATCATCATCTCCGGCGCAGACAAGCAGGCCGTTGGCCAGGTTGCCGCCGAGATCAAGAAGTTCCGTCCGCCTGAGCCTTATAAGGGTAAGGGTATCCGCCTGCAGGGCGAATATGTCCGCCGCAAGGAAGGCAAGAAGAAGTAAGGCCATGAAGACAGCACGCGAAAAGAAGCAGCGCCGCGCCCAGCGGGTCCGCACCAAGCTCCGCCGGGTTGCCGAAGGCCTTCCGCGCCTCTCGGTGGCGCGCAGCCACAAGAACATCTCTGTCCAGATCATCGATGACGAGAAGGGCATCACGCTCGCCTCCGCCTCGACGCTCGAGAAGGATGTTCTGGGCTCCGCGAAAACCGGCGCCAACATTGAAGCGGCCGCACTGGTCGGCAAGGCCATTGCTGAACGCGCCCGCAAGGCCGGCATCGAGGACGTCGTCTTCGATCGCGGCGGTTACATGTTCCACGGCCGGGTGAAAGCCCTGGCAGATGCCGCCCGCGAGGGCGGTCTCAAATTCTAAGGAGTCTGCCTGATGGCTGAGGAAAGAGGAGAGAGAAGGGGCCGCCGCCGCGATCGCGAGCAACCGCGTGAGCGTGAAGAGGAAGCCTCTGAACTCGTCGACAAGCTGGTTGGCATCAACCGCGTCGCCAAGACCGTGAAGGGCGGCAAGAACTTCGGTTTCGCCGCGCTCGTCGTGGTTGGCGACCAGAAGGGCCGTGCCGGATTCGGCAAGGGCAAGGCCCGCGAGGTTCCGGAAGCGATCCGTAAGGCGACCGAGGAAGCCAAGCGCAACATGGTGCGCATTCCCCTGCGCGAAGGCCGCACCCTGCACCATGACGGCAATGGCCGCCACGGCGCGGGCAAGGTCGTGTTGCGGGCTGCCCCTCCGGGCACCGGCGTGATCGCCGGCGGTCCGATGCGCGCGGTCATGGAAGTGCTCGGCGTCCAGGACGTCGTCGGCAAGTCGATCGGCTCGTCCAACCCCTACAACATGGTGCGCGCCACGTTTGATGCCCTCAAGGGCCAGGCCAATCCGCGCACGGTCGCCTCGAAGCGTGGCCTGAAGGTGCAGGACGTGATCGCCCGCCGCACCGATGGCGTCTCCGAAGCCGGCATGGCCGATTCGGCGAACTGAGGAGGAGAGGGCACATGGCTCATAAAACGCTCACCGTCCGCCAGATCGGCAGCCCGATCGGCCGCAAGCCGGACCAGCGCAAGACGCTGATCGGCCTTGGCCTGAACAAGCTCGGACGTTCGAAAGAACTCGCGGATACGCCGGAAGTGCGCGGCATGATCCGCAAGGTGTCCCATCTCGTGGAAGTGGTCGGCGAATAGGCATATCCGCCGCCGGCCCCTGTCCCTGAACCTGAAAGTGCAGTGTCATGAAACTCAACGACCTCTCCCCCGCTGAAGGCTCCACCAAGAAGCGCATGCGCATCGGCCGCGGCGTCGGCTCGGGCAAGGGCAAGACGGGTGGCCGCGGCGTGAAGGGCCAGCACGCGCGCTCCGGCGTTGCGATCAACGGCTTTGAGGGCGGCCAGATGCCGATCTACATGCGCTTGCCGAAGCGCGGCTTCAAAGCCCCCGGCTCAAAGACGCATGCCTGGGTCAACCTGGGCCGTATTGCTAGGGCGGTCGAGGCCGGCAAGCTCGATGCCTCGAATGTGACGGAGGACACTCTCGTCGCCGCCGGCCTCATCCGGAACGTACGCGATGGCGTGCGCCTGCTGGCCAAGGGTGATGCCCCGAAAAAGCTCAACATCACGGTCACCGGCGCGTCGAAAGCGGCTGTCGAAGCCGTTGAAAAGGCCGGTGGCAAGGTCACGGTCACCGGCGCAGCCCGGGAAGCGGCTGGGGAATAATCCGGGGGGTTTGCTTAACGCCCCTTCACAAACCATGCGTCGCCGCCGATCTTTGGCGGCGAACGTCTTTCAGGGAGGCTCGTGCAGCCGATGGCGAATGCTGCGGAACAAATGGCCCGCAACCTCAATTTCTCGACGTTCGGGAAGGCGAAGGATCTTCAGGCCCGTATCCTCTTTACTCTCGGCATTCTTGTCCTTTACCGGCTAGGCACCTTCATCCCTATTCCCGGTCTTGATCCGGCCCAGTACGCCTTCCTCTTCGAGCAGCAATCGGGTGGTATCCTTGGATCGATGAACATGTTCGCCGGCGGTGCCGTCGAACGCATGGGCATCTTTGCGCTGAACGTGATGCCCTATATCACCGCCTCGATCATCATCCAGATGATGACGACGGCCTCGCCAACGCTGGAAAAGCTGAAAAAGGAAGGCGAGGCAGGCCGTAAACAGATCAACCAGTATACCCGCTACCTCACCCTGGTCTTCGCCCTCGTCCAGTCTTTCGCCATCTCGGCCGGGCTCGCGGCCGTGCGTCTTGAGGGCATTTCGTCCTGGTTCTTCATTCTCACCGGTGTCGTCACCCTGACAGGCGGCACCATGCTGCTGATGTGGATGGGCGAGCAGATCACTGCCCGCGGTATCGGTAACGGCATCTCGCTGATCATCTTCGCCGGCATCATCGCGGAGATGCCGCGCGCCATCTATAATCTGGTGGCGCAGGCGCGCACCACCTCTGTCGATATCGGCTTCGTGCTCGGCATCGCCGTCATGGTGCTCGCCCTGGTCGTGTTCATCGTCTTCATCGAGCGCTCGCAGCGGCGCCTTATCATTCACTATCCCAAGCGGCAGCAGAGCCAGGGTTTCGCCCAGGGGCAGCGCAGCTTCCTGCCGCTGAAGATCAACACCTCCGGTGTCATCCCGGCGATTTTTGCCAGCGCCCTGCTCATGCTGCCGATGACGGCAGTGGGCTTCCTCGGCGCCGGCGCCACAGCGGATCCGGGGTCCGCCACAGGCGTTCTGGGCTGGCTGGCGGCCAACTTCTCGCCCGGCTCGTGGAGCTACATCATCTCGTATGCCGTGCTGGTGGCGTTCTTTGCCTTCTTCTACACCTCTATCATGTTCAACCCGCAGGAAACGGCGGACAACCTGCGCAAATATGGCGGCTTCATCCCGGGCATCCGGCCGGGGTCCAACACGGCGGCATATATCGATTATGTCCTGACCCGGCTCACCACCATCGGTGCGGTCTATCTGGTCTTCATCTGCATCCTGCCCGAGCTGCTGCGGCGCTATTTCCCTCAGATCCCGTTCTATATCGGGGGCACCTCGCTGCTGATTGTCGTGTCAGTCACCATGGACACCGTCACGCAGATTCAGTCGCACTTGATCGCCCACCAGTATGAGGGGATGATCCGGAAGTCGAAGCTCGGGGGCAAGCGTAAGTGAACCTGATACTGTTTGGGCCGCCGGCGGCCGGAAAAGGCACGCAGGCCAAGCGCCTGGTCGAAGGCCGCGGCTTCATCCAGCTGTCCACCGGCGACATGCTGCGTGCCGCCCGCTCCTCGGGCTCCGAGCTCGGCAACAAGGTGGCGAAGATCATGGATGAAGGCGGGCTGGTGTCTGACCAGATCGTCATTGACCTGATCAATGAACAGCTGACAGCCCGCGCCGGTGCGCCGGGCTTCATTTTTGATGGGTTCCCCCGCACGATCGGCCAGGCCGAGGCGCTCGACCGCCTTCTGGAGTCGCGCGGGGAGAAAGTGGATCTGGTGATCCGGATGCGGGTGGACGACGAGCGCCTTCTCGCCCGGGTGACCCGGCGTTTCGAGGAACAGGGACGGGCGGACGACAATCCGGCCACCTTCTCCCGCCGCCTGGAGCGCTATTACGAAGATACGGCCCCTCTCGTTCCGCTTTATGCGGAACGCGGCGTTCTCGTCGAAGTTGACGGTATGGGCACGATCGAGGAGGTGTCTGCATCAATTGATGCGGCCCTGAAACAATCGGCCTGAACCGCGCAGTTCTTCTGTTGACGGGCGAAAAAGCGCGGCTATAAGCCTCGTTTCTTAGCTTCAGGCTTAACCGCCGATGCGCGCGACGGGCTCTTTCGCCCGGTTGGCGCGCATTTCATGTTTGAAACCCGCTTGAGGAGACACGGCCTTGGCCCGTATTGCAGGCGTAAACATTCCGACCAACAAGCGCGTGATCATCGCGCTGCGTTATATCCATGGCATCGGCCCGGCCTTCGCGAAGGAAATCTGCGAGAAGGTGGGGGTCGAGGAATCGCGCCGTGTGAACCAGCTGACCGACGCCGAAGTCATCAAGATCCGTGAAACCATCGATGCCGGCTACCTCGTCGAGGGGGACCTGCGCCGCGAAACCTCGATGAACATCAAGCGCCTGATGGACCTCGGCTGCTACCGCGGCCTGCGTCACCGCAAGAAACTGCCCGTGCGCGGCCAGCGCACTCACACCAACGCCCGCACCCGCAAGGGCCCCGCGAAGCCGATCGCCGGCAAGAAGAAGTAGGACTGAGCCCCCATGGCCCGCGAAGCAAACCGTATCCGCCGCCGCGAACGCAAGAACATTACCTCGGGTATTGTTCACGTGAACTCGAGCTTCAACAACACGATGGTCACCATCACCGATGCCCAGGGCAACACCATCTCCTGGTCGTCCTCGGGCGTGATGGACTTCAAGGGCTCGCGCAAGTCGACGCCCTATGCGGCCCAGATGGCGGCTGAAGACGCGGCGAAGAAAGCGAAAGAGCACGGCCTCCAGACGGTTGAAGTGCGCGTGCGTGGTCCGGGTTCGGGCCGCGAGAGCGCTCTGCGTGCCCTGCAGGCCGCCGGGCTGACTGTCACTGCGATCAATGACACGACGCCGATCCCGCACAATGGCTGCCGCCCGCCGAAGCGCCGCCGCGTCTAGTCCCTGACTGCTCCCGGCAGCGCCTGTCAGAGGGCGCTGCAGTCCTTCTTTCGAGGATCCCGAATGACCACCGTGAACGACCGCAACTGGAAAGTCCTGATCCGCCCGAACCGCCCGGTGGTTCAGGCCGGGTATGACGCAAAGCGCAAGGCGAAGCTCGTCGTCGAGCCGCTCGAGCGCGGCTATGGCACCACGCTCGGCAACGCGCTGCGCCGCGTGCTGCTCTCCTCGCTTCAGGGCGCAGCCATCATCGGCGTCCAGATTGACGGTGTCGTGCATGAATTCTCGGCCATCCCGGGCGTGCGCGAGGATGTCACCACCATCGTGCTGAACCTGAAACAGGTCGCCATCTACATGGAATCTGAAACGCCGAAGCGCATGGTGCTTCGCGCGAAAGGCCCGGGCGAAGTGAAGGCCGGCCAGATCGAAACTTCGGGCGATGTGAAGATCCTGAACCCCGACCATGTCATCTGCACGCTCGATGGCGGCGCGGAAGTGCGTATGGAGTTCACCGTCGCCACCGGCAAGGGCTACCAGCCCGCCGAAGCGCACCGCCCGGAAGATGCCCCCATCGGCTATATCCCGATCGACGCGATCTACTCGCCGGTCCGCCGCGTCGGCTATCAGGTCGAAGACACCCGTGAGGGCACTGTGCTCGACTATGACAAGCTCACGCTTGATGTCGAAACCGATGGCTCCGTGTCGCCGGAAGACGCGGTCGCCTATGCCGCCCGCATCCTCCAGGACCAGCTTCAGCTGTTCATCAACTTCGAGGAGCCCACCCTCGATACCGGCAGCTCGGCCGACGAGACCGACCTCGGCTTCAACCCCGTCCTGCTCAAGAAGGTCGACGAGCTGGAGCTGTCCGTGCGCTCGGCCAACTGCCTGAAGAACGACAATATCGTTTACATCGGCGACCTCATCCAGAAGTCCGAGGCGGAAATGCTCCGTACCCCGAACTTCGGCCGCAAGTCGCTCAACGAGATCAAGGAAGTCCTTGCCGGCATGGGCCTGCACCTCGGCATGGAAGTGCCGGACTGGCCGCCGGAGGATATCGAAGGCCTCGCCAAGAAATACGACGACCACATCTAGCCCGGAAATGACCGGGGCCTGACCACCTCGGAAGGAACATCGCCATGCGCCACCAGATTGCCCACCGCAAGCTCAACAAGACGACCTCGCACCGCAAGGCGATGTTCGCCAACATGGCGGCCAGCCTGATCGAGCATGAGCAGATCGTCACCACCCTGCCGAAGGCCAAGGAAATGGCCCCGCTGATGGACAAGCTCGTCACGCTCGCGAAGAAGGGCGACCTTGCTGCCCGCCGTCAGGCCCTGTCGCAGGTTCGCAACGAGGACGCTGTCCGCAAGCTGTTTGACACCTTCGGCGAGCGCTACAAGGCCCGCAATGGCGGCTACACGCGCGTCCTGAAGGCCGGCTTCCGCCAGGGCGACAACGCCCCGCTGGCCGTGCTCGAACTGGTCGACCGTGACGAGTCCGCCCGCGGCGCCGCTGACAAGGCTCGCCACGAAGCCTCGCTCGAAGCCGGCGAATAATCCCTCCGGCAGCGGATCAAAGAGCCCGGACCCGCAAGGTCCGGGCTTTTTTGTTTGCCCCCATCGCTTGATGGGGCAGAACTTTCGAACATCGGTCCGATTCAACACCAAATCGTTCAGGGCCCGTAGTTCGCTATATGTGATCCTCACGGTCGGTCTGTTTGACTTTTTCAGCGTCTTCAGACGAAAATTGACTCTGCTGAGCTGATAAACCTGCCCTGTACTCAGCTCGCATTTCAGAAGGAGACGCAAGCTGTGATTGGATTGCTCATGCGGATCGTTCCAGTTCCACCTAATGGTGACGTTCTGCTCAAGAACGAAATCACCCTTTTCGAGCTCTTTTCTGTCATCGGTATTGTCGTTGCGATTGTATCATTCGCAATCTCAGTCTCAGTTGCACATACAAGTGCTTCGACGACGAAGGCGGAGTTTTCCTTTCGGCTATGGCAAGCGTTCATGGAGGCCGACGTCCAGCATGCTTATCATGAGATCGAATGGGGGCATTTCCGCTACAGCGAGGACACACCGACAGGCTTCTCGGATAAGGAACAAGAATATCGGATCGATAAACTATTATATTTGTTCGACGATATCGCCTTACAGATCGATGCGGGAATTCTATCGAAGAAGCATTCTGGAAAGTGGTACTATCATGGGCGTCGGATATTCAGGAACGAAGAAGTCGTGAAGTACATTCTGTTCTTAGACAGGTTTTTTGAACAAAATGGCGTTCCAAAACAGTATAAGCTGTCTAGGAGGTTGTTCGGGTGATCGAAATTCCGAAGGGAGTTTAGGAACGTTGGAACCGGTTTTCGGGAAAACGCCGCGACAATACTGAAAGTCGCGATAGAGCAGGGCGCTCCGGGGGTTAACCTCGGGGCGCCTTGCTTTTCAGGCCTCCCGTTCCGGGTTACTCTCCAGCAAGAGAAAATGGAGGAAACAGGCATGGCAGACGGTCAGCAGCCCGGCGCACAGGCGAAGTTCAAGGAAATGCTCGAAGGGTCCAAGGAAGACTGGGACATCATCTCTGAGCATTCGCGCCACTTCAACAAGGGCCTCGCCCAGCGCGTCATCAACCACCTGAAGCTGCTCGACGGCGACTTCGGCGGCTTCCCGGTCGACCGGCTCACCCACTCCCTGCAAACCGCAACCCGAGCCCACCGCGACGGCCGGGATGAGGAATATGTCGTCTGCGCCCTGCTGCACGACATTGGGGACACGCTCGGCAGCTACAACCATCCGGATGTCGCCGCCGCCATCCTGAAGCCCTTCGTGTCGGAGAAGAATCACTGGATGGTCGCCCATCACGGCATGTTCCAGGGCTATTATTTCTTCCACCATCTCGGGCTCGACCGGAACATGCGCGACCAGTTCCGCGATCATCCCTACTTTGAATACACGGCGCAGTTCTGCCATCTCTACGACCAGTCGGCCTTTGATCCGGGCTATCAGAGCGAGCCGCTGGAGTTCTTCATTCCGATGGTCGAGCGCGTGTTCGCCCGTCCGGTCAATTCCATGTATCTGCGCAAGCAAGAGGCCTGAGCCTGAACGGGAGGAAAGCTCCGGATGCTGAAGATCCTCGTTTTCCTCCTGCTTGTCGCGGCGGTGCTGCTATTTTTCGCGCTGCGCCGGACACCGCCACGTCCGCCGCGTGACTGGCGCAGGGGCGGGGATGATGGCGGCCCGGTCCTGCCGGCCAGCCAGATCGGGCTCGACGGGTCACGTAAAACCAAATCCGGCGCGCCCTCCGGCGACTCGCGCGAAACCGAATCCGTTTCGTCCGACGCTGGTGGCGGCGATGGCGGGGGGGGATTGAAGTGGCCGGCTTGCGTCAGCTTCCTTCTGGCGGGCACGCGCCACTGGCCGCAACGCTGATGCCTGCCGCGTGTGCGGCGCATCTGTTGCCATAGGTCTTGCCGTCACAGCCGCAGACCGGGGCGTATTCATAGGTGCACATCATCGGCGGCGCGGTGCAGGTGCCGGCAGAATCCGCCGTCGTGCGGCAGGCTCCGTCCGGATGCAGGCAGACCAGCCCCTGCGCGCAGGCGACGGCGGCGATTCCGCCGCACATCTCCCCGGCAGAGGCCACAGGGCGCGTGGGGGCCGGCTGCGCCGTGTCCGCCGGTGCCTCGGCTTTCTGCCAGAAAGCGCATCCGGTGAGGACCAGGAAGGCGGCAGCAAAAAGAAAGGGGCGCATGGCGTGTCTCCGGTTACGGAGAGAGCCTGCGCCCCGATGCTGATTCTGGCAAGGCTCAGGCCTTGGCCGTCGCGGCTGCCACGGCGGCGAAGATGTTCTGGCCATGCTCGCCACCGGCCTTGAAGGCGGGGCGGGTGGTGTTCACATCGGTGATCTGGCTCCACTTGGCCGCCACGGCTTCGGCCGTCAGCGCATCGCCGGTGCCAACGAACACGCCGGCGGTTTCAACGATGCGCGCCATTGAGAAGGCCCCGGCGCCCGCCGACAGGATCATGCCCGTCGGCGCGTCTTCCTTCACCAGGTTGATCACGCCCGGCGTCACATATTCCGGCTTCAGCGCGGCCAGCATCTGCTCCGACATGATGTCTTCCGTCATCCGGGTAGCGGCGATCGGGCAGACGGCGTTGATCTTGATGTCGTTCTTGGCGCCTTCGATTTTCAGCGTGTTCATCATGCCGACGACGCCGAGCTTGGCAGCGCCATAGTTGGCCTGGCCAAAATTGCCGTAGAGGCCGGTGGAGGACGTCGTCACGACGATCCGGCCGTAGTTCTGAGCCTTCATGATGTCCCAGGCCGCCTTCACCGGCAGGAAGGTGCCGCGCAGGTGCACGGCCAGCACAAGGTCGATGTCCTCCACCGTCATCTTCGAGAACGACCGGTCGCGCAGGATACCGGCATTGGCGATGAGGATGTCGATCCGGCCCCATTTCGCCATCGTGTCATCGACCATTTTCTGCACACCGGCCTCATCGGAGACCGACGAGCCGTTGGCGATGGCTTCGCCGCCGAAGGCTTCGATTTCCTTCACCACGGCTTCGGCGGCTGCAGAGTTGCCGCCGGTGCCGTCGCGCGATCCGCCGAGATCGTTGATCACGACCTTCGCCCCGCGGCGGGCGAGCTCGAGGGCGTGGGCGCGGCCAAGGCCGCCGCCCGCACCAGTCACAATGGCCACGCGGCCGTCAAAACGGATCTCGGACATCAGGGTCTCCCTCAAACGGTGGGTCTTGTTGTGGCGGTGTCACACCAGACGCTCACGTCAACGTCAAGAAGGTCCGCTGCGGCATGGCGCCTCCCGGGACATGAGCCGGGCGGGACTTCCCCTCCGTCAGCCTTGCGCCGGCCCGAAGGGCATGATGTGAATTCGTTCTGAAACAGCACTCAGGGAGGATCCAAGATGCTGGCCTATGTCACCCTCGGAACCAACAACAAGGAAAAGGCGCTGGCCTTCTATGATGCCGTACTCGGCGAGATGGGCGCCAAGCGTTTCTTCGCCAACGACCGCCTGCAATTCTATGGCGTGGCTCCCGGCCAGCCGATGATCGCCATCGGCGATCCCTATGACAAGGGCGCCGCCTCTGTCGGCAATGGCGTCATGCCGGCGCTCGCCTGCAAGGACAAGGAAACCGTCGACCGTGTCTACAAGAAGGCCATCGAGCTTGGCGCCGCTGACGAAGGCGCCCCCGGCAACCGGATGCCGACCTTCTACGGCGCCTATTTCCGGGATCCGGACGGCAACAAGATCTGCGTCTGCAAGCTGGGATAAGCTGGAAAAAGCTGGAATCTGCGGGAAAGCGGCGGGAACGATCAGCCGACGCGCTGTGAGACGGGCTCCGAAAGGGGCCCGTCTTTCGTCCAGGCCTCGATGCGGTAATCCCCCGGTGGCAGCAGCAGGGGCAGCTTGTCGCCCGGCAGCAGCATCAGCCGGTCTTCCGGCACAGCCAGTACCGGATCGCCCTTCCGGCGGGCTTCCACCAGCACAGGCTGGGTTTCCGGCGCAAAGGCTGGCGGCAGCGGCACAACCGCCTCCGCGCTGTCCTTTGCGGAAGCCTGGCGTCCCTCCACCATCGGCGGACGCGGGATCGCGATGACGATGTCGGCACCGGCGCCCGGTGGGGGCCCTTCGCCATGATCCGGCAGGAAGGCCGGGGCCTCGTCCGTCTCTGTGCAGCGCACGAAGGTAATCACCACGGGCTCTAAGCCGGACAGCCGCCGCAATTCCTTTTCCAGCAGCCTGGCGTCTCCGCCACGTTCGGCATGGACGATCGCCCGCGCGGTGGGCGAGCGGGAGAACACCCGCCGGTTCACCTGCTGGGCCAGGGCCAGATGGCGCCGCGCACGTTGTTCGTCTGCGCTCAGCGAGGCCAGCTCCCGCGCGCTCGTCCACCAGATACCGGGGTCGATCAGCTCCAGACCCCGCATCTTCATCTCCCGCAGCAGCCGGCCATAGCCGGGATCGCGTGTGACCGAACCTTCCGTCACCAGCGGCACGCTGGGGTTTGAAGCCCCCCCGGGGCCGAGCGACAGACCGTCATCGGCATAAGTATCAAACCCGTCGCTGGCGAGACGGCTGGCCACTTCCTGCACAAAGGCGATCTGTTCCGGGGCGTGCTTCTCGCTTTCGACGATCACAGCCCGCGCCCCGCCCACCGCGCGCGAGACCAGCTCGACCGGCTCCACCCAGCGCTGCGGGCAGGGAATGCCGGGCTCGCTGTCTGCGGCAGGCGTCACGAGGTCATCGCGTCCCATGGCGCGCAGCATGTCGGCGAGAGGGCCGCCCTCAGCGGGACTGGCGCCGGCCAGGTAGAGGTCAGCCTGCGCAAAGAAGAAGGCACGGGCGTCGCGCGCCAGATCATCTTCGGCATTCCAGCCCGTCTCCGCGGCCGGATCGGCTCCCACCGTGCCCATCGCCACGGTAATCTCGTGCGCCTCCGGCGTGCAGGCGGTAAGCAGTATCGCAACAAGACAGGCGACCCGCCGGGGCATGCGTATAAACCTCTGATCTGCCGGCCCGGTCTGGGTCAGCCATCGGCTGGCCCCCGTCAATGCAACTCGCCCCCTGCGCTAGCCGGCCCCGCCGGATGCAGCCCTGACGGGAGCGGCCAGCGGCCCGGCGTTGCCATTGCTGGCTTTCCAAGGCCGGACGCCCCGGCTAAGCCTGTCGGCGGGGTTTCCAGCAAGCGGGAGGCGCGTCAGGCATGCCGGCAGGATTTGAGTGGGGTTGGGACAATGGCCGCGCGCTGATCGGCATCGTCCTGATCTATGCGCTGTGCTGGGCCCTTTCGGAAAAAAAGCAGCTGCTGCCATGGAAGATCATTCTTGGTGCCACGGCCCTGCAGTTTGCCTTCGCGCTGGTCCTGTTCGGCATCCCGGTGGTGCGCGACATCCTCTTCCAGGCCAACAATGTCGTCAGTGGACTGCAGGATGCCACACGCGCCGGCACCAATTTCGTGTTCGGATATGTCGGCAACAACCAAGCTGCTTCAGAACTGATCGGCTCTTCCGCACCGCCGCTGTTCTTCTTCCAGATCCTGCCGATCATCATCGTTGTCGCTGCCCTGTCGGCGATGCTCTGGCACTGGCGCATCCTGCGCTGGATCACCAACGGCTTCGCCGCTGTCTTCCGGCGCACGATGGGCCTCGGCGGGGCGACCTCACTTGCCGTTTCCGCCAACGTCTTCATGGGCATGACGGAAGCGCCGGTTCTCATCCGCCCTTACATCAAGGGCATGACGCGCTCCGAACTGCTGATTATGATGACCGCCGGTTTTGCCACCATCGCCGGGTCGGTTCTGGTCGTGTACGGAGCGTTCCTTGAAGGCAAGATGGCCAACCCGCTGGCCCAGCTGCTGACGGCCTCGATCATGGCTGCGCCTGCAGCCGTCGCAGTCGCGCTCACGATGATCCCGGAGACCACGCCAGCCGATCAGCGCGCGCAGAATCCGGATTTCAACTACGCCTCCACGATGGATGCCTTTTCGACCGGTGCGACGGATGGCCTGAAGATCGTGTTCAATATCGCCACCATGCTGATCGCAGCCCTGGCGCTGCTCTGGCTGGTCAATGCCGGCCTCGGCGCGTTTCCGGATGTTGCCGGCGCCCCGCTCTCCATCGAGCGCATCCTCGGCTGGATCTTTGCTCCGCTGATGTACATGATTGGTGTGCCTTGGGACGAGGCGGCCAAGGCCGGCTCGCTCATGGGCGTGAAAACCGTATTGACGGAATTCGTGGCCTTCATTCAGCTCGCCGAGATTCCGGTCGACGCGATGGATCCGCGCACCCGCATGATCACGGCGCACGCCATCTGCGGCTTTGCGAATTTCGGCTCCATGGGCATCCTGATAGGCGGCCTGTCGATTGTCGAGCCGGAGCGCCGGGAAGATTTTCTCGCCCTCGCCTGGCGCACCTTGCTGGCCGGCACGCTGGCCACCTGCCTGTCAGGCGCGGTTGTCGGTGCCCTGCCTTATCAGCTGTTCACGGGGTCTGCAGGCTGACGCTGCGGCTGGGGTCGCCATTCGCGGCGCCTGCGCCTAGAAACGGCAGGATGTTTTTCAACAGGAGTGATGCTGCGTGCCCGTCCGGACAGGTGTCGTCATCGTTGCGCTTGCGAGCGCGGTGCCCTGCGCCTTCGCTCAGGAAAGCGGCACGCCGGTTCGTCTCGCCGAGTTGCGTCTGCCGTCTGTGGAGACTTATGGCGACAGGCCTCAGGCGGCCCCCGGCTCGCGCGCGATTCTTGATGCGGAACGTATCTCGGAGACGGCGGCAGATCGGCCGGCTGAAATCCTGAACCAGGCCCCCGGGGTCAATATCCAGATGAACTCCGGGCAGGAGCATCTGATCGCGATCCGCTCTCCGGTGCTGACGGCCGGGGCCGGGCAGGGCAGTTTTCTCATTCTGGAGAATGGTGTCCCTACTCGCTCGCCCGCCTTCGGCAATGTCAACAGCCTGATCGAACCGCATCTCGAGATTGCCGACGGAATCGAGATCGTGCGCGGTCCAGGCAGCGCAAGATATGGATCGAATGCCGTACACGGACTGATTAATGTCATGCTGCCGGGGCCGGAATCGCCGCAAACTGTCCGGGCGAGCTATGGAACCCTTGGCCGCTGGCGCGCGGATGCATCAGTGAATGCCACCGGGCGCGTCCGTCTGAATCTTTCGCTGATGAAGGATACCGGCTGGCGCAGCCGCACCGGGGCTGACCAGCAGAAACTGTCCGTAGTGGCCGGTGCGGATATTGCCGGATGGGATGGAACTGTCTGGCTTTCGGGGTCCAACCTTAATCAGGAGACGGCTGGGTTCATCCAGGGCCCGCGTGCTTACAAGGACGAAGGGCGGCGCAAGTCCAACCCCAACCCGGAAGCCTTCCGCGATGCCTGGTCTGCCCGTGCGGGGGCGCGTCTTGTCCGTGATCTGGGGGCCGGGACGCTGACACTGATTCCGAACCTGCATACGCAGGCGATGGTATTCTCCCAGCATTTCCTGCCTTATGGCGGTGTGGAAAAGAATGCGCATACCGGCGGCGGCCTGATGGTGCGTTACGAATTTGATGCGGGCGAGCGCGTTAGCTGGCGGTTTGGTGCGGACACGGACTATGCCTCGGGCTATCTCAAGGAAATCCAGCCCCTGCCGCACCCGAGCCCGGCCTTTCCGCAGGGCCTGCATTACAACTATGCCGTCGATACCCTGGCTCTGGCCCTGTGGGGGGAGGCGGAAATTGCCCTTGCCCCCAGCGTGCGTCTTCTGGCCGGTGTGCGCACGGAAGCGCACGACTTTGACTATAGCACACGCATCCCTGCGGGCATTCGCGGCCGGTTCAAAGTCGTGCCGGACCGGTCTGATGATTTCAGCTTCATCACGCCCAAGCTCGGTCTGATCTGGGACCAGGACGAATATAGTCTCTATGCCAACTATGCGCGTGGCGCGCGTGCGCCGCAGGTGTCCGATCTCTATCGTCTGCAGAATCTGCAGCAGCCGGGGCAGGTTTCCGAGGAGACGCTCGACAGTCTCGAGATCGGCGCGCGCGGGGCTGCGCTGTTCAATCATCTCCGGTTCGACATCGCAGCCTACTGGATGGAGAAGGATAATTTCTTCTTCCGCGATTCCGATGGGCTGAACGTGCCCGACGGATCGACCCGGCATATTGGCGCGGAGGCTGCCGCGACACTGGTTCTCTCGCGCCGGTTCAGCCTCTCCGGCAATGTCGCCTGGAGTGAACAGACCTACACGTTCAACCGCCCTGTTCTTGCCGCGCAGGAGCGGATCGTTTCGGGAAACCGCATTGACACGGCGCCGGAATGGCTGACTGACCTGCGCGCCGACTGGCAGGCCGCAGATGGGCTCAAACTCTCCCTGATGCTCGAGCATGTCGGCAAATACTTCACTGATCCCGCAAATACAGTCACCTATCCCGGCCATACGGTTCTGGGCGCTCGCGCGGCCTTCAGCCTGGGAAGCGGGGTGGAGGCCTATGTGATCGTCCGTAACCTGACGGATGTACGCTATGCCGACCGCGCCGATGTGGCGCAGGGCAATGAGCGCTATTTTCCCGGAGAGCCGCTGAATGCGGCCTTCGGCCTGACCCGGACATTCTAGGAGGAAACCATGAAGCTCTATCACAGCCCGCAAGCGCCGAACCCGGACCGTGTTGTCTTTTTTCTGCGGGCCAAGGGCAAGCTGGAAGCGGTCGATCTGGAGGAAGTCTCGATCATGAAGCAGGAGCACAAGCAGCCGGGCTATCGGGACATTTCTCCCTATGCGCAGGTGCCGGCACTGGTGCTCGACGATGGTACGAAGTTGACTGAAAGCCGCGCCATCTGCACCTATTTCGAGGGCATCTTTCCGGAGCCAAACCTGATGGGCCGCGACCCGAAGGAGAAGGCGCTGATCGAAATGTGGGACCGGCGTGTGGAGCTGATGTTCTTCAGCCCGTTTGCCGGCTGGTTCCGCAATGCGCATCCCGCGATGGCGCCTCTGGAGGTGCCGCAGAGCGCTGAAGCAGCGGCCAAGAGCGAGAAGGCCGCGAGGAAGATGGCGGAGCGGTTCAACGATCATCTGGCTACGCATGAATTTGTGGCTGCCGGGCGGTTTTCGATCGCGGACATCACGCTCTACATTACCTGTGGCTTCTGCCGGGTGATGAAGTGGGCGCCGCACAAGGAGCTGCCGCATCTCGGCCGCTGGCATGCGGCAATGTCGGACAGGGGGTTTGCAGGACAGGCAGCCTGACCTTCCGCAGGCAGATGAAACAGGGTCAGTGATGGCTGGCTTGCGGCACTTCAGGGCAGGGCTTTTCCCCTGCGACAGATGCGCTATCTAGCGCCTGAAGCTGTTTCACGGAGTCGCCGTCATGCGCTGGACCGGCCTGCTCGCCGCGCTCGCCCTCATCTGCACAGCCTGCGTACAGCGCTCGGCCTGGACCCTGCCCGTGCAGGCGGCCGGACTGGAGGAGTTGCAGCGGGCAGCGCCGGCTGGCCGGCTTCCCGCCATTGCCCGTCCTGTCTACTACCGTGCCATGTTGGACCTCGATCCGCGGGAAGACCTGTTCAGCGGCTCGGTCGAGATCGACATCGATCTGAAGGCAGCAGTGACAGGGCTTTGGCTGCATGGGGACAGCC
The DNA here is from genome assembly GCA_046293935.1 of Hyphomonas sp. Classification (GTDB taxonomy): domain Bacteria; phylum Pseudomonadota; class Alphaproteobacteria; order Caulobacterales; family Hyphomonadaceae; genus Hyphomonas. The sequence continues at coordinate 12,342 of JBKBJF010000015.1, read as the reverse complement.
TCGATGTCAGCCGTGTCACGGCTACCGCGGGCGGCGAGACGGTAGAGGCGACCTGGACTGAGGTGCTCGATACCGGCGTGGTCTGGGTCGGCTTTCCCAAACGCCTCACCGCGCGGCGTGTGACGCTGTCCATCGACTATACGGCGCCCTTCGATCTCAATCTCGCCGGCCTCTTCCGGGTCGACTCCCAGGGCCGGCGCTACGCGCTCGCCAAGTCGGAAAGTATCCAGGCGCGGCGGTTCCTGCCAGGTTTTGACGAGCCGGGCTTCAAGGCCGTGTTTCAGATGGCGATCACAGTGCCTGAAGGCATGCACGCCATCGCCAACACGCCGGAAGTCTCGCGCGAGCCGGCGCGCGCTGGCCATGTCACTATCCACTTTGCCCCCACACGCCCCTTGTCGACCTATCTGTTATCCACGGCCGTTGGAGCGTTCGACAGGATCGAACGCCCGCCGCTGCCGCCGAACAGGGTGCGCAAGGTGGAAGTCCCGCTCACGGGTTATACGCGCGCCGGCAAGGCAGCCGAGCTCGATTTTGCCCTCGACCTCACGCCGCAGATGATGCGCGTCTTCGAGGAGATGCTCGAGCAGCCCTATCCGTATGACAAGCTCGACATTATTGCCTCGCCGCAATGGCCCTCCGGTGCGACAGAGCTGGCAGCGGCCATCACCTACAACGAGGCCCGTATCCTGAAAGGGCCTGATGCCGGCCCGGCCCTGATCCGTGCCCTGAAGGAAATCCATGCGCATGAAATCGCGCACATGTGGTTCGGCAATCTTGTCACACCGCCCTGGTGGGATGATCTCTGGCTGAAGGAGGCCTTTGCCAGCTGGAGCGAAGTCGCTGTGCTTTCCGTTATGGAACCTTATGGTAATCATGAGGTGGCTGGCGTGGCAGATGGCCTGACGGCCATGGCGCTCGACAGCCTGGCAAGTGCGCGCGCGGTTGCCGAGCCTGTGCTCCGCAATGAAGACATCCGGAATGCCTATGATGCCATCACCTATTCCAAGGGTCAGTCGGTCATCCGCATGGTCGATCATTACTTTGGGCCGGATAAGTTTCGCCCTGCGCTTGGCCGCTATATTCGTCAGTTTGCGGACGGTGAGGCGGGCAGCGCCGAATTCTACGCAGCAATCTCCCGGATCACGGGCGAGCCGGAGATCGGTGAGGTGTTCCGCAGCTTTGTCACGCAGAAGGGCGTCCCCCTGGTCCGGGCAGAGCTGTCCTGCGGCAACGGCGCCCCGAAGCTGACTCTCAGCCAGGCCCGCTACCGCCCGCTCGGCTCGGCCATTGATCCTTCGGCGAAATGGACCATCCCCGTCTGCACATCCTGGCAGGACGGCGCCAACAGCGGCAAGACCTGCACGATGCTCGCCAGCCCCCGCCGGACCATCGAACTGAAAGGCACCGTCTGTCCGGGGATGATTGTTCCGAATGCGGAGGGTGCAGGGTATTACCGGTTCGACCTGACGCCGGAGGCCTGGGCGTCTCTGGGGCACTCGCTGAAGGATTTGCCTGCCACGGAAGCGCTGGTCAGCCTCGACAGCGCCGCAGCGGCCTTCTCTGCCGGCGCGATGCAGGGGGAAACCTATCTTGGCGTGCTGCTTCCGGCGCTGGCCCACCGGGAAGCGGCGGTACTCTCCGCCAGTCTGCGCGCGCTTGAGACCTTGCTGGGCCAGCTTGAAGGTCATCCGTCAGCGGAGGGTATCCGCCGCGAGATAGCCGCCGCGCTGGACGCACGCCCCGGCTCGCCCCTGCTGGCAGAGCCGGAAGCCGAAGCCCGCATCCTCAGCTTCCGCGCCCAGGTGCTTGCCGATCCGGATGCCCGCAGTGATCTGCGCCGGCGTCTGGAGCCTTTGCTGGCCGGCACAGGCAGCCTTTCCAGCGATTTGTATGCTCCCGCGCTGCGAGCAGCCTTTGAAGACGGCGGCGCGGCGGCGTTCGAGCGTATCCTGGCGGCCCGCGACCGTCTGGATGATGCCGTGTTCACAGCCGCAGTGGCCGGTGCCATCGGCGCTGTGAAGGATCCGGAGCTTGCTGCACGGGCCGAGAGGCTGATGCGCGAAGGCGCGTTGGGTGCCGCGCAGAGCAATGCCATCGCGTTCAGCCTGATGGCCAATCCCCTCCACCGCGAAACGGTCTGGGCCAATCTCAAGGCGGATTTCCCGGCTTTCCTGTCGGCCATCCCGTCTCAGACCCGGCGGGGCACACCGCGCCTTGCCCGCGCCTTCTGCGACCCCGCCCGTGCAGCTGAGGTTGACGCCTTCTTCTCGGCCCAGGGGCGCGAGATCGCCGGCTATGAGCGCGCGCTTGCCGAAACGGTGGAATACCTGACTTTGTGTTCCGTTCAGGCAGAGGCTGCCCGTGCTGCGTTTGCGCTCTAGGCGTTCTTGATCGTCAGGCCGCCATCCACGGGGATGTGGACGCCGTTGAGGAAGCTCGCCGCCGGCAGGACCAGCGACAGCGTCATGTGCGCCACCTCCTCAGGAATGCCATACCGCCGCAGCGGCACCCGCCGTTTGGCATAGATCTCCTTGTGTTCGTCCGGAATACCGGCCGTAATGCCGGTGCGGATCGGGCCGGGACAGATGCAGTTCACCGTGATGCCCTCACGCCCGAGGTCTACTGCGAGGCCGCGCGTCAGGCCGATCACGCCGTGCTTGGCCGCCACATAAGGCGAGTTGCCAGGCGTGGCGCCGAGTCCTTCCGTCGAGGCGATGTTGACGATCCGCCCCCAGCCATTTCTGCGCATGTAGGGCAGCGCCGCACGGATGGCCCGCTGGTGCGAGGTCAGCATCACGTTGAGGCTCGGCCCCCAGCTGTCCTCATAGCTCTCCTCGCCGACCTGCGCCGGAATGGCAAAGCCCGCATTGTTGACGAGAATGTCCAGCCCGCCGAAATGCGCCGCCGCTTCATCGATCACGCGCTTGATCGCCTTCGCATCACCGACATCCAGCGCCCAGCCCTTCACATGGTCGATGCCCGCCGCCTTGATTTCGCCGACGACGATATCGACGGCCTCCTGCTTGAGGTCGGTCACGGCGACATTCGCGCCTTCGCGGGCGAACAGGTGGGCAGTGGCCCGGCCCATGCCGCTGGCTGCGCCGGTGATGAGGGCCGTCTTGCCTCTGATCGAGCGCGACAGTTCCTGATAGGGCGGCTGGCTCATGTCTGTTTCCTCCGTTTTTTCAGTGTGCCCGAGAAGTTCAGGCAGGGCCGGCCCTCCGCCGTGACGATGCCGCGCACAAAGACCAGCGAGCCGCCGGCCCGCAGCACCTCGCCGCGCGCCTCGACCCATTCCCCGATGCGCGGGCCGTCCAGGAATTCTGCCGTGAATGCCACGGTCAGCCCATAACCGCCCTCCATCACCGGATGGGCAATCGCGAACAGGGCCAGGTCCGCAAACGTCATCAGGCAGCCGCCATGCATGACTCCGCCGGCATTCATATGCTTGCGCTCGGCCCGGAAGGCGGCCACCGGCCCCTTGTCATCGACCCGGAAATAGAAGGGCCCGGCGGTCTCGTATTCGAAGGGTTCATCCGGCCAGGTCGTCCATCCCGCCCATTCGCCCTCGGTCAGCGTTACAGCTGGCATGTCTCCTCCCGTCAGGCCTGCGGCAACCATACCCCGACGGCCCCCTTCGACAAGCGTGCCGTTGGGGCATAGACTGGGCCAAGAAACGATGGGAGAGCCCGATGGCGTTTGATGCCGAAACCCGCGCCGCGCTGATCGAACAGGTGCGCCGCTTCGTGACCGAGACCTGCGTGCCGGTCGAGGCCCAGGTCGGCGAGGAGGACCAGGTTCCGCAGCATGTGGTCGATGAAATGAAGGCCCTCGGCCTGTTCGGCATCGCCGTGCCGGAAGCCTATGGCGGGCTCGACCTCGACATGGAAACCGAATGCCTCGTGGCGATGGAACTCGGCAAGACCTCCCCGGCCTTCCGGTCCGTTGCGGGCACCAATATCGGCATTGGCAGCCAGGCGCTGGTCCTGTTCGGCACCGAGGCCCAGAAGCAGAAATGGCTGCCCGGCATCGCTTCTGGCGACCTGATTGCCAGCTTCGCCCTGACCGAGCCTGAAGCGGGATCGGATGCTGCCGGGCTCAAGACCCGCGCGGTACGCGACGGCGACCATTACATCCTCAACGGCACCAAGCGCTACATCACCAACGCCAACAAGGCGAACCTGTTCACCGTCATGGCACGGACCAACCCGGACGAGCCTGGTGCCAAGGGTGTGTCTGCTTTCATCGTCGAGCGCGAGACACCCGGTCTCTCCGTTGGCAAGCCGGAGAAGAAGATGGGCCAGCAGGGCGCTCATATCTGCGATGTGATCTTCGAGAATGCGCGGGTGCCCGCCACCAACCTGATCGCGAAGGAGGGCGAGGGCTTCAAGGTCGCCATGAGCGTGCTCGACAAGGGCCGCCTGCACATCTCCGCGGTCGCCACCGGCATGTCGAAGCGCCTGATCCGCGAGATGGTCACCTATGCGCTGGAGCGCCGGCAGTTCGGCAAGCCGATCTTCGAGCACCAGCTGATCCAGGGGCTGATCGCGGACAGCCAGGCGGAAACATACGCGGCCGAATGCATGATCCTTGACGCGGCCCGCCGCCGCGATGCCGGAGAGGATGTCACGCTGCTTGCCTCCTCCACCAAGCTCTTCGCCACTGAGGCCTGCGGCCGGGTAGCCGACCGCGCGGTGCAGGTATTCGGCGGCGCCGGCTATGTCGCCGACTATGGCATCGAACGGTTCTACCGCGACGCCCGCATCTTCCGCCTGTATGAAGGCACCAGCCAGATCCAGCAGATCATCATCGCCCGCGAGCTTGCCCGCGCCGCCAAAGCAGGAACCCTCTGATGTTCGAACACGATCCCACCGATCCGCATGAAGTCGGCCTCAACGCAGACCGCCTTGCTGCCATCCCGCAATTCTTCCAGTCGAACTATCTCGACACCGGCAAGCTGCCCTGCATGGCACTGCTGATCTCGCGCGGCGGTGAAGTCGCGCATGAGAGCTACACCGGCACCACCGAAATGGGCGGCAAGGAGCCCATCGGCCCGGAAACCATCTTCCGCATCTATTCGATGACAAAGCCGATCACGACGCTGGCCATCATGATGCTGTTCGAGGAGTGCAAGCTTCGCCTCGATCACCCGGTCAGCCGCTTCATTCCCGAGTACAGGGATGCCATGGTCTGGGACGGCGGCACGGCGGCCGCGCCGAAACTGCGCAAGCCCGACCGCGAGATGACCGTGCTCGATCTCGTGACACACACCTCCGGCCTCACCTATGGCTTCCTGATGCAGGACGAGACCGACGAGATCTACCGCATCAACAAGGTCGGCCACCCGAAGCAGACCCTGCAGGAGATGGCCCGACAGATTGCCACGCTGCCGCTCGCTTTCTCTCCGGGTACGGAATGGCGCTACAGCCACTCCATCGACACGCTCGGCGCGATCGTTGAAATCGTCAGCGGCCAGCCGCTGGACGAATTCTTCCGCCAGCGCATCTTCGGCCCCCTCGGCATGCGCGATACGGATTTCTGGGTCCCGGAAGACAAGATCCACCGCCTGATGGCCTGCTACCAGAAGGATGCGAAGACCGGCGAGACGACCCTCGCCGATCCCGCCGGGGCGGCGTCGAAACTCTATGCCAAGCGCCCGAACCTGCTCAATGCCGGCGGTGGTCTCGTCTCGACCCTGCGCGATTATCACCGGTTCGCCCTGATGCTGCTGCGCGGCGGCACACTCGACGGTGCGCGCATCATCAGCCCCAAGACCTGGGAGTTCATGCGCCAGAACCATCTGCCGGAGAACCAGACGATGCGCGGCATGGGCCGCTCTGCCTTCACGGAAGTGATGGCGGATGGTGTCGGCTTCGGCCTCGGCGGCTCGGTGATCACGGACATCGTGCAGACCCGGCAGCCTGGCAGCAACGGCACCTTCAGCTGGGGCGGTCTCGCCTCGACCTTCTTCTGGATCGACCCGGAAGAGGAGCTGATTGCCGTACAGGCCACCCAGTTGATGCCGTCCTCCACCTATCCGATGCGGCTGCAATTGCAGCAGCTCGTCTATGCGGCGATCGACTGGTGAGCGAACCCGGCACTCATCCCGTCCGCGAGGCCATCCTCGCGCTGACAGCCCAGCGCGGCCCCGGCAAGACGATCTGTCCGACCGAGGCGGCCAAGGCCGTCAGCGAAGCGCGCTGGCAGAAACTGCTGCCCGATGTGCGCGCCGAGGCCGTGCGCCTGCACAAGGCGGGCGCCATCGCAATCTACCGGAAAGGCCGGCCGGTGGATGATCCGGACACGTTCAAAGGCGTCTACCGCCTTGGCCTTCCGGGCAGGGGCACCGGAAGCGTTGAGGGCGATGACGGCTGAGCCGGTCACCCCTCGCCCCTCCGCCCGGCTGGTCATCGTGACGGAGGACGGGCGCGCACTGCTCTTCCGGTTCCGCTTTCCGGAGCGTGTCTTTTGGGCGACACCCGGCGGGGTGCTTGCTCCGGGTGAGGACTATACCGCCGCGGCCCGGCGCGAACTCGCCGAGGAAACGGGCATCCGCGCCCGCATCGGTCCGGAGTTTCACCGCCGGGAGACCACCTATCAGGGGCCGGAAGGGAACTGGATCTATGGCGATGAGCGTTATTTTTCGGTGCAGGTCTCCGGCGACCAGCTGTCCACGGACGGTTGGGAAGCGATCGAACGCGAAATGATCGAAACGGCCGCCTGGCTCACACCGGAAGACATCCGCAAGCTGACGGATCCGGTATTCCCGGCCAATTTTGCCGATCTTGTCGAACAAGTGCTGTCAGGAGGCGCCGGTGGCGAAGGCGCCTGATCCGTTCCACGAATTCGTGATGGAGCTGTTCGCCCCGCTCGGCCCTGTCAGTGTGCGGCGCATGTTCGGCGGGGCCGGCGTCTATGCTGGCGGCGTCATGTTTGCGCTGCTGGCGGATGAGACCATCTTCCTGAAAGCCGATGACACCCTGCGTGCCGCGCTCACCGAAGACGGCTGCTACCCCTTCGTCTGGCAGCGTCCGTCCGACGGGGCCTTGATCGACCTCGGCTATGTCAGCCTGCCCTCCACCGCGCTGGACGATCCGGACGAAGCCGTCATCTGGGGCCGCAAAGCCCTGGCGGTCGCCCGCGCGAAAGCGGCGGCCAGACCCGTCCGTAAAAGGAAGAAACCCTAGGCCACTTCCGGCCGCTGGGCCGGTTGGTCGAGCGAGAAGGCATAGTCCGACGAGCCATGCTTGCGCAGGTGCTGCAGTCGCTGCCAGCCATCCTCGAGCGTAAAGTGCTCGCCCTTTGCTGCCCACCACATCACGAAGCCGGCACCATCGGAGCGGTCGATCTCCTTGGCCAGCCGGCGCATGCCGGGAGGGTGGGTCTTGCCGGAATGGCTGAACGCCTTCAGGTCCTCCAGTGATCGCCAGACCGCGAGTGTGGAAATCTCCGGCGCGCGCCATTCATCCGGGTACGGAAAAGCGTTGGTAAAGCCCCGCCAGCTGCCATCCGGGCAGCGCAGGCCGTGGTCGTGGTGCAGCAGTCCCTCGAACGTATCTCCATCGCGGAAAATCCGCGGCAGCAGCGCGATGAACACCTGCACGAACTCATTGCTGAGGTCGAACCGGCCCATAGGCCTGGCACAATTGAAATGTATGAGCCTGAAGTCCATAGCGTCCCGGCTTTATCTCCATCCGCCGGAACCCTAACGCGAATTAGGTTTCGTAATCTTTAAGGGAAACGCGATTTGTTCGCATCCACCAAAGATTACTTTCCCCTGAACTCTGCGGGGCGCTTCTGCAGGAAGGCGGAGACCCCCTCGCGGAAGTCTTCCGTGCGTCCGGCGGTGCGCTGGGCCACCCGCTCGTTGTGCAGGGCTTCGCCGAAATCGGCATCGCAGGCGTCCCAGATGCACTGTCGTGCCAGCGACAGGGCGACCGTCGGCCCCGTTGCCAGCTTGACCGCAAAGTCCTTGGCCACGGCCATCAGCTCGCTGTCCTCGACCACACGGTTAACGAGGCCCCATTGCATCGCTGTTTCGGCCGGCACTTTTTCACCCAGAAGTGCCATTTCCATGGCCCGCACCCGGCCGATGGTCTTGGCCAGAAGGTAGCTGGAGCCCCCGTCGGGCACGAGTCCGATGCGGCGGAAGGCCTGCAGGAAGTAGGCGCTCTTCGCCGCGATCACCAGGTCGCCCATCAGGCCGATGGCGCAGCCGACGCCGGCCGCTGCGCCGTTCACGGCCGTGATCACCGGATGGGGGTGCTCGCGGATCGCCGTCACCAGCGGATTGTAGAAGGCGTCCAGCGCCTTGCCCGCATCTGGCTGGGAGTCGGGGTGCGCGATCTGCGGGCCTGCGCCCATGCCGCCCAGGTTTGCACCCGAGCAGAAACCCCGCCCCTTGCCGGTCAGGATGGTGCAGCGCGCTTCTTTGGCGGCCACTTCGAAGGCATGCAGCAGTTCGATGGCCGTATCGACCCCGCAGGCGTTCAGCGTCTTGTCATCATCGAAGCTGATGATCGCGACGCTGCCGTCGAGCTCATAGGAAATCTTCTCATACTTGGCCATCTGGCGCTCCCTTGTCCCGGTTTGCCATGGCCTAGCGCGATTGCGCGGGGCCGTGAACACGTCACGCAGGGGCAGGGATTTGCATGGCCCCTTGGGCGAATGCTGAACACGCGCTACAGTCTTCACAACAGGACAGACCCCTGAGGCATTTATCGGGAGATTTCGCAATGGCCCTCGACGGCACCACAGATACCGGCATGCGCGCGCTGCTCGACCGGCAGAAAGCCGCTCACCTGCGCGATGGCATTCCGTCCGCCGCCAGACGGATCGAATGGCTCGACAAGGCCATCGACCTGCTGGTCACGCATGGGAATGCGCTCAATGACGCGATGTGCGCGGATTTCGGCCACCGTTCGAAAGACCAGTCGAACCTCACCGACATCGCCGGCTCCATCGGCGCGCTCAAATTTGCCAAGGCCAATCTTGCGAAATGGATGCGCCCTGAAAAGCGCAAGGTGGAGTTTCCCCTCGGCCTGCTTGGCTCGAAGGCGGAGCTGCAATTCCAGCCGAAAGGCGTGATCGGCGTCATCAGCCCCTGGAACTTCCCGGTCAATCTCACCTTCACGCCGCTGGCAGGCGTCTTCGCCGCCGGCAACCGCTGCATGATCAAGCCATCGGAGTTCACGGAGGCGACCTCCGGGCTGATGAAATCTCTGATCGCGAAATACTACAGCCCGGAAGAATGTGTCGTGGTCACAGGCGGACCGGAAGTCGGCGCCGAATTCACGCGCCTGCCGTTCGATCACATCCTGTTCACGGGGGCGACATCGATTGCCCACCACGTCATGCGCGCCGCTGCCGACAATCTCGTGCCGCTGACGCTGGAGCTCGGCGGCAAGTCGCCGGTCATCCTTGGCCGTTCAGCCGACATGCAGAAAGCCGCCAGCCGCATCATGGCCGGCAAGACGCTGAACGCCGGCCAGATCTGCCTGGCGCCGGATTATGCCTTCGTGCCGAAGGAAAAGACGCGCGATTTCATCGGCGCGGCCACCAAGGCGGTGGAGACGATGTATGCCTCCGGCCTCAAGGACAATGACGATTATACCTCGATCATCAACCAGCGCCATTACGACCGGATCATGGGCTATGTCGAAGATGCCCGCGCGAAAGGCGCCGAAATCATCGAGATCAATCCGAAGGCGGAGAATTTTGCCCAGCAGCCGCATCACAAGATCCCGCCGCATATCATCGTTGATCCGACCGACGACATGAAAGTGATGCAGGACGAGATCTTCGGGCCGATCCTGCCGGTCAAGTCCTATGGGGATGCGAAGGATGCCGTTGCCTATATCAATGCCCATCCGCGGCCGCTCGGCCTCTACTATTTCGGTGAGGATCAGGCGGAAAAGGAACTGGTTCTGAACAACACCACGTCGGGTGGTGTCACGGTCAATGATGTGATCTTTCACGTCGCCCAGGAAGACCTGCCGTTTGGCGGGGTCGGCCCGTCCGGCATGGGCGCCTATCATGGCCGCGAAGGCTTCTACGAGTTCAGCCACAAGAAGGCCATCTACACCCAGACGGGCAACGAGATCCTCGCGATGATGCGCCCGCCGTATACGGACAAGTTCCGGGCGCAGGTCAAAGGCCGGCTGAAAAAATAAACCAGAAGCCCCCTTCCTGCAGGAGGGGGCTTGCCCTGGCTGGAGCTTGCCTGCGTCTCAGCGCTTTTTCAGGAAGCCTGGGATCTCTGAGCCGAAGCCTTTGACACGTTCCGGAGCGGGCTCGAGGATCAGGTCGTCATCCTTGCGCTTGAACTCGCGGTGAGGGCGGTCGCGCCTGTCACTGCGCTCGGCCGCGCGGTCGGTGCGCTGCGTGCGTTCCATGCGGGGCTGATCGCCGCGCTCCCGGCGCTTGTCGCCGCGCGGGCCGCGCTCGCGCTTTGGGGCAGGCTCGCGGGAAGGTGCCCCGGCCACGATTTCCGCTGCCTCACCCACGGCTAAGGCGGGTTCAGGCTGGCCCTCCGCAGCCGGACGATCTTCACGCTCCCGCCGGTGCGGGCCGCGATCGCCCCGTTTGCTGTGCTCACCGCGCTCGCCGCGGCCCCGCGGACCGCGATCCCGGTCACGTCCGCCGCGCCGGCCATCCCGGTCGCGCTTTTCTTCGGGCGGAAGGCTGGCCAGCTCGCCCAGCAGGCCGTCCGGCATGAACTCGGCAACATCCTTCTTGATCATCTTGAGCACGAAGCCCCAGGATTTCTCGTCTGCCGGGGAGACCAGCGTATAGCTCTCGCCCGTGCGCCCGGCGCGGCCGGTGCGGCCGATGCGGTGCACATAGTCTTCGTCCTTCGGCGGCGGGCCGAAATTGAACACATGGCCGACATCCGGAATGTCCAGCCCGCGTGCAGCCACATCCGAGGCCACCAGCAGTTTCAGCTGCCCGTCGCGGAAACGCTGCAAGGTTTCCATACGGACGTTCTGTGGCAGGTCGCCATGGATCGGTGCGGCGTCATGGCCATGCTTGGTCAGCGACGCGGCCACGATGTCCACCTCGACCTTGCGGTTGCAGAACACGATGCCGTTCTTCACGTTCGTCGCCTCGATCACGCGGCGCAGCGCTGTCCGGCGCGCCTTGCCGTCATTCGTCGGCAGCTTGACGACATATTGCGTGATCGTCTCCGCCGTCTGGGCCGGGCGGGCGACCTCGATCTTCTTAGGGTCTTTCTGGAAGGTTTTCGCCAGGCGCTGGATATCGGCCGGGAAAGTGGCGGAAAACAGCAGGGTCTGACGGCTGGCCGGCAGCTTGGTGCATATTTTCTCGATGTCGGGGATGAACCCCATGTCGAGCATCCGGTCGGCCTCGTCGATGATCAGCGTCTCGACGCCCATCAGCAACAGCTTGCCGCGGTCGAACTGGTCCAGCAGCCGTCCGGGCGTAGCGATCAGCACGTCCACACCGCGCTGCAGCAGCGCTTCCTGGTCCTTGAAGCTCACCCCGCCGATGAGCAGTGCCATCGTCAGTTTCAGATACTTGCCGTATTTCTCGAAGTTCTCGGCCACCTGGGCGGCCAGCTCGCGCGTCGGGCAGAGGATCAGACACCGCGGCATGCGGGCCCGCGCCCGGCCGTTCGACAGGCGCTGGATCATCGGCAGCACGAAGGCCGCCGTCTTGCCGGTGCCGGTCTGGGCAATGCCGGTCACGTCGCCACCCATCAGGATGTGCGGGATGGCTTCGCGCTGGATCGGGGTCGGCACGGAATAGCCGGCCTCGGTCACAGCCTTGAGGATGGTCTCGGCGAGGCCGAAATCCGCGAATGTAACGTCAGTCAAAGGGATGGTTCTCCGGGATGTCTGGTTGATTTGCCTGGCCGCCCGGATTGGCGGCTCTCGTCCTGCAGCCTCTGGTCCCCATGACCGGAAAGCCTGCAGCCGGGCGAATCCCATGCCCGGAACATTTGATGCGGTGCACATAATGCAATTCTGCCCGCCCGCAAAGGCGGTTTGTGGAAATCTTTTCACCTGCGCTGTTAAGGCTGCAGCGTCCGGTAGTTAAGAATATCCTGGTGCAACTCTTCCAGCACCCGCTTGGCCCGCCCCCAGTCCGAGGTCTGGCCTGGGAACACCACGGCGCTCGACACCAGCGTGCCTTCCGGACGGCGCTCCAGCGTCAGGGTAAGGTTGCCCTTCCAGGTCGTCAGGCTCGACGGGATTTCTGCCTGCACGACGCAGCCATCGGCGCCCTCCTGCACAGCCACCAGCGTCTGGTTGCGGCTGGCCAGCGAGCACAGGATCGCCGCCAGCGTGCGCCCGAAACTGGTGGCATAGCCGTTGC